>MVQL01000182.1 GCA_002067205.1 Pelotomaculum sp. PtaB.Bin104 | reverse complement strand
CAGGGTGTTGTCTATGGACTGGAAGGAAAGATATCACAAGAAGACGCTGTGAAAATAATTGAATCCATGAACTAATAACGGGGCAATATGCCCCGTTATTTCAGTTAATGTAAATTGAAGTGGAATAAGATCTTGCAGGTGTGGCGGGTTCAGTAATTCCGTCATTGGTCAAACTGTGTTCCGCCCTTGTCCTGTAGTAATAACCTCCCAATACCTGTAAACCTTTTACCCCGCTTACGTAAGAAGTATTATAGTTTTCATAAGGCCAGCTTGCCAAATCCACCCAACTGCTGCCGTTCCAGCGCTGCAAGTACAGCCTCGCCATAATGTAGTCCACATCCTGATAAGCTCGGGTAAAAGCGCTGATATTGATGTACCCGCCCCCGCCAGAAGTTAAATCACACCCCCAGTCCTGCAGATATTGTAAAGATTCAATACCTGCTTCCTTATACGCCTGACTTTGTTCCGGCGGAGCTTTCAGATCTGACGGCGCCGCATAAGCGGCAGCACAAGCCACTCCAAGAAAAACAACCACCAACATCAATGACAACACACTTTTCCGAAACCCCTTCATACCACATTCCCCTTTCCAAAAATAAAGTACTACAATAAGACGATTGAGAATGAGATTTGGATCCACTTATTTGGGAAAATTATTAAAATTTTTTCATGATTTTGGGAACCAAAAACAGTTTTCGTTCGTCTTAATGTGAATGCATTTTAAGTATGCAAAGTAAACCCGATGGCCGACCAAAAAGTGTTCCGTACGTCCAAATGGGGGTGGTGAGTTAATAAAAAGTATCATTTTACTTCGGGGAGGTGGTTCCGATGGGTCATGCAAAATAAAGTGGTTCGTGAGGCAAACCTGGGAAGTCCGCATATAACTACACCAAATTTAGCCTGCTACAAACCACTAGAAACATGTTACCATTTCGGATCTTTTTTGTAAAATTGAGAGGAGTAAATCTGAAAAGGGACAAGAGAATTAAAAACAACGCAATTCCCAACGAAGGCGCACTTAAATAGACCTGTAAGGCAAATCAAAAGAAGAGAATCAATGACAATCAGAGTCTAAGCGGACTCAGATATTTTTGACAACCGAATAACCTAAACGCTGTAATAGTTTGACTGCGTGTTCTTTCGACGAAGCTACGAAGCCGGGTTTGCACTGCGACTTCTCGTAGAGTGCCGGATTGAACAGTTCACCCGTTGAAAGCATGTGATAAATTGCTGTCAACATCATTCGAGCAATGGCGATAATGGCTCTCTTGTGGCCGCGACGGCGCTTAATCGCTTCATGATAGTACGGGAAGTTTTTTATCCTTGATAGCTGCTATTTGCACACTGAACGAGTAATGGCTTAATATAAGCGCCTGCACGACTGATGCGCACCGATTTCTTCTTGCCGGCACTCTGATCGTTGGAGGGAGCAAGTCCCGCCCAGGAACAAAGATGCTTGGCTGAGTGAAAAGTGGACATATCGGCACTGATTTCAGAGAGAATGACAAGTGCCGAAAACTGGCTACTACCAGGAACTGACTTGATAATCTCTATGGCACCGGAGTAAGAGGCAGCCAACCGCATGGCAGTTGCTTCTATCTGAGCGATGTAGCTTTTAATATCATCCATATGGCTCAAACAATTGTACAACCAATTAAAGAATAGCGCAAAGGCTACAATTTTCATAGGTTTTGTGCCTTGAGCGTAGCGAAAGGAATGGTCATAAAATGAAAAGGAAAAAAGTATTATTAATGTTTTTAATTTGTGTTTTGATTATATCAACATCTGCTTTACCGTCTTTTGCCAATTCACAAATATATAATGCAACAAAATTAGTTAATCATCAAATAACTGATATACAACAAGCCATTATTTTAATAGAACAAAGGTTTTTAGGTGTCAATGAAGATGGAACTTCATATATAAAAGCAGACGCAGCTAAGTATATTGACTCCAAAGTTCTAGATGATATTACAAAAGGAATGAATGATATAAACAAAGAGATACTTTCAGGGGTATTAGTACGAGATAAATCTACTAACGTTATTACTTCTACAGATTATACTGCTCAATCAACAGTAGAAGGGTATTTTGTTTGGAAATGGTATGGATATGATTACGTGATAGATGCATATAATGCAGGGCTAGCTGCAATTGAATTTAGGATGAAAAGAGATATTCTAATTGCAGGTGGAGCAATAGCCGCTTTTTTTGGATATGGAACATGGGTTTTAGCAACTGGAATAGATGTAATAATCTACAATTCATGGATTGCTGCATGTGAAGAAGGCCAATACACAGGTAGGGGAGCATGTCTTTGTTGCCTTGGAAAACCTGATGGTGTATCTGCTTTAATGAATGTTTATGCAATGTAACAGTTTAAACAAAAGCCAGGATGAAATTTTTTTTCCTGGTTTTAAACTCTTTAAGGATTCAGCACTAAACAATATTTTATAATGGAATATAGATGATAAATTTCATGTACCTACCATTTTCCAACCGCCTAGTCTAAAACCTTCGCCTTTAGGCGAAGAGCTTTAGACTAGATTTTCCCCTCTACGCCATAATATGTCTGGAGGGGAGGGGATGGCAGAATATAGAAAAAGTAGCCACACAGTCTATAACATTGAGTACCATATAGTTTGGGTTACTAAATACAGATATCAACTGTTACGTGGTGAAGGTTGCATTATTACGTACGCGAGAGTTAAAGACAAAGTTGCTTAAGCCGTGGTATCATGATAATTGGTGGTAGTGTAAGCAAAGACCATGTGCACCTATTGATCTCATGTCCACCTAGTTTGGCGCCTGCGAAAATCATTCAACATCTTAAAGGAGCACTTGCGCAAAAAGTATTGTGGTCAACACCTTTGGGCAAGAAATATTTTTGTGCAATAGTTGGTGCAATTACAGAAGAATTGGTTAAAGAATACGTTGAAAATCAGCAAACAGATGGTTCAGAGGAAGCATTTAAGATTGATGACTGAGTTTCAATCAGGACCTTAAGGTGGCTTAAGCCACAGGTTACTTTTAGCCGGCTTCAGCCGTTTGCGACTTTTAGCCGGGAGTATGTTTATTTAACTAGGATCCTTTTCTCGATGAGGAAATAAGTGGATTTTTTAGATTGTTAAGAAAGGAGGTGATAAAATTTTCCACAGATGTATCTTGTATTCCTGTAGTATTATTGTTCTTATTTGATATTGTTTTATCAATATATCGTTTATATCGAGTTAAGGTTTATCATGAACCAATGTATTATTGGAATACCAGAAAAATAAAAAGTATGGATAACTTCGTAAAAACATATACCTATTCAATTATTTTCCGAATAATCTCATATATTTTAGTAATAATTATAGCTATATTTATTAAATCTGAGAATATTACGATATATCTTTTAATCTTTGCATTAATATCTATTCCGATAGGAATTAAATTTCATTTTAAATTAAAAAATTGTTGAAGGATAGCTGTTAACACTACCCTTATTTTGTTATTTCCGGAGGGGGAAAAATCCTCCTCATCAATATTGCGTATAGTTACGAAGGGGTTTGCCAGATTTTGTTTTACCGGGAAAATATAATCAGCGCCTTTATCTTCAACGATAAACCGGCATTTTTCACCTGGGTTTGGATAGCATCAGCAGTAACTAAATATTGTGACGGCTGAAGCGGCAAGGACCGAGTTTTTGAAAAATCAACTGCTGCGTTTGGTTTACCTTTAGCATGAATATTTCGACCAGAAAGCGCCCGAGCCTCTCTTGGTTTACGTGCCGGAGTACAGTTATGGCGGCAAATACGTCGACGCCTTAACCGAAGAGACTCTAACTTTGGAGATGAATTAAATAGGGCGCGCATCGGGAATCCCTTCTATTTAACTTTACGTATGTGGGCTGTTTGCATTTGCAAGGTTTCTATTTTAGTTTCGATTCTTTTCAATGCATTAATAATAGTATCATTTTTTCACTTAGCACTTCACGAGCATCAAATAACGCTTTAATTCTATAGCCCATATCGTTTTCAACTTTTGTTTCCAGTTGTTTGACTTGAGAGGTTAATTCTTTAATCCGGGAATTGGTTTCGGTTTGATTTTCTAGAATCTTTTCGAGAAGGTCCATTACCTTTTCATCCAACGTAATCGCCTCCTATAAAATAGCTTACCGTTTTTGAAAGTTGAGTCAAGAAGAATTTTCAGGGGTTACCATCCGTGGTAACCCCTGAACAGGAAGCGCCTATAATCAACTCCCGGCGATATATATTCGATGCTCCTGAATAAGATATCCAGATGTTAAGCGGAGGTTGAGTCATAGGAAAATTCCGAAAAACTTTCGCTAGCGAGAGGTGATTATGATTAATCACAACCGGAAGCTTCGCCGTAATTTTACCCTATTATTCATTATTGCCGCGTTATTGCTATTTGGTTTTGTTGAGTGGCGATACCACGGTTTGAGTCGCCCCCGTTTGGATTTGCGCGGGTTAGCTTAACCACCTTGCGTTGTCGAAAAGGTTGTGCTGGACAGCGACAATGACGGTGACGGCGTTTACGATCTGGACGACATTGTACAGGGGGCGCGCAAAGATCTGGAGGCGAAGCCCCTATATAATGACGCTTATTACGCCGGGGGATATCCACCCGCAAACGAGGGCGTGGGCAAGAAAAACCATCTTTCCAGCTTATATCAAAGAGGTGTTTCTGGCAGGTTTCTTCATTACTAAAGCGATTCTGGAATTCAAATAAGCTAATACCTTCTTGTTGTGACACTAGCCGGGAAGAATGCAGCGCTTCAAAGGACTGGAGGTGTCAGGGTGGAAATCCAGGCGGCGATCCAGTATATTCTTTCGGCGATAGAAACAGCCTGTCCAATGCAGGTGAGCAGGTCGTTTCTATTTGTCGGCACACCAATTTAACGTTCTGGGAATTGATTTGCCCCTGCAACCGCATAGAGAAAAAAAGAGGTCCTCTTTGATGATACTCTCTGTGTATACCGATGCGGCGACCAAGGTGGTTTTGCCAATGAAAACGGTAACGGTTGGTCAAACAACTGTTACGGTGAGAAAAATACAAATTGCCCCATCAAGCACGACTATCGATTGGGAGTTAAAGGGGAAAACCTAGCGCTGAACCGTTTTGACAGCGGTTCCCTGTGCTTAAAGCCCCTAACCGGCGGCCAGGAGATAGATTTATCAGCGGCCTGACCGGTGACCATGGTTTTTACGGCAATTACTATCCCGAATGGCTGAGTATTTACTGGGAAAGGCACTCAGATTAAGCTGCGGGATGCGGAAATTTAAAGTGGCGGTGTAATTTGTGGAAGGAGACCCGCAATGAAAGCTGCTCGATTGGTCATCGCACTTTTAATACTTGCTTCCATAAGCGTTTTTTTAAGCGGCTGTGAGGGCAGCGGGCCTGGTGAAAAAGATCTTGCCGGCGGTGTGCGCGTTACGCTGAAATCATCGGAAAAATCACCTGTGTTCCCCGGGCGCCTGGCAGTAATTCGCCAGGGAGACCTTTGGGTGCTGGAAAGCGGCAAGGAACCTCTGCGCCTAACCGACGACGGCTGTAACAATAGTCCGGCCTGGTCCCCGGACGGGCAATGGCTGCTCTTTTACAAATATGATCCTAAAATATGGAATAGGCATTACTCTTTATGGGTTGCCCGCGCTGACGGCGGGGGAGTTTACAGCATCGAAGAGGGAAAACAGGTGTTGGATGCCCGGTGGTCCCCGGCGGCGAACAGCATAGCCTACCTTACGGCAAAACAGGGCGAAAGTGCCGGGAGCGAGGAATTTAAGCTGACCGCAGTCACTGACAAAGGCCCCGGGGTTCCTCTGTCGCTAAAGGACGCGTCTGAAAAAATAATGAGCTTTTGCTGGCAGCCCACCGGTGAAAAGCTTGTTTATACAATAGCAGGAGAGTATCCAAATACAAAAGAAAATCTCACTATTAGGGTCATACCTGCCGGTGGAGGCGAATCCAAAAACCTCCTTGCCGTAGAGCCGGGATTTCTGCCGGATGCGGGAACTTCCACCGCTTATCTGGGTGGTATTAAGTTTTCTCCCAATAACATTGACTTCAACTTTTTTAACGTGGAATTTGCTGATACTTTCCAGAATAATACGCATTTTGAAAGCCACGGCCTGAAATTTGTGAAAGAGTTCAATTTTGAGCAACTACCGGGGCGGCCGGGAGACGAGCAAACTCCGTCTCAGCCGCCTGTGGTGCGAGTAAGGATTTCGTTGGAAGGAAGTCCCCAGTATAACGCCGGGATTTCATACATTGGGGGAATCGGTTACGATAGAACTGTCCGGTGCACGGTTAGTTTTCGGTAAAAAGGAGAATTATGGTTGTGAAAAAGATGTTCGCTTCAAAGGACTGGAGGTGTCAGGGTGGAAATCCAGGCGGCGGTTTTATACCGTAAAAGAGAAAAATTCAAAATTGCACCGGTGACCCTTGACGAGCCGAAAGCAGGAGAGGTATTGGTCAAGATTGTCGCTTCCGGGATCTGTCTTACTGATATTCATGTGCAAAACCAGGAGTATTGGTTTCCTCTTCCTGCTGTTTTGGGGCACGAGGGCGCCGGCATTGTGGAAAAAGCGGGGGAAGGGGTGTCCGCAGTGAAACCAGGCGATCACTTTGTATTAGGATATGCCTACTGCGGAAAATGCCAACCTTGTCTTACCGGCGCGCCGTTTGCGTGTGAAATATATGATGAGTTGAATTTCGGCGGCAGAATGGCCGACGGTTCAACCCGGCTTCATCAGCACGGGCGTGAACTGTCCGTGTTTTTCGGCCAGTCGTCTTTTGGAACTTACGCCGTGGTGAACGTGAACAACGTTGTCAAGGTGGACAGAGAACTGGATTTGAGGTTGCTTGGCCCTTTGGGCTGCGGCGTTCAAACCGGAAGCGGGACCGTCCTCAACCATTTTCAGCCCGAAGCAGGCTCCAGTATTGCCGTTTTCGGAGCCGGCGCAGTCGGGCTTAGCGCGGTCATGGCGTCAAAAGTCGCCAATTGCCGAATGATCATTGCTACCGATATACATGATAACCGGTTGGAGTTGGCCCAAGATTTGGGAGCGACACATGTGATGAATCCCCGCAAGGTTGACGTTGTGGCAGAAATCAAGCGTATTACCGGGGGCGGAGTCGAATACGCCCTGGAGGCGTCCGGCCATGCGGCGGTCGGGCGGCAGGCGGTTAACTCGCTTGTGTTGGGGGGGAAACTCGCTTATGTCAGTGCTCCTCCGCTTATGACGGGCATGGAAACTTCCCACATGGGGAGTTTAACCATCTCCGGCATTGTAGAAGGAGACAGTGTGCCGCAAGTTTTTATTCCCCGGTTGATAAATTTGTATAAAACAGGCAAATTCCCGTTTGACAAGCTGATCAAATTTTATCCCCTGCAAGAAATCAATCGAGCCGTTGCCGACGCTCATAGCGGCGCCGTCATCAAGCCGGTGATCATTATGCCTTAATCCCAACGCCGGCGAACCAGAGAAAAGGGTGAACATAAAGACTGTCGTGATATACTGTATGTTTGCTGTGCATGAGCAAAGATCCAGTATATTTTTTAGGTGACAGAAAAGGCCTGTCCCTTCAGATGTGCAGGTCGTTTCTTTTTGGTTGCACATCAATTTAACTGTCTGGGGAATTAACTGCCCCTACTACCGTATAGAGAAAAAAGAGGTCTTCTTTGATACTCTCTGTCTAAAAAAATTTGTACTTACACCATTCCCCCTGTAGCTTTTGTCCTCTCACCCTGTCCCCTTAAAGCCTGTAACATACATCTTATATCCGGTACTATATTTTAAAGCGGCACTAACCATAAATTAACCAGCCACCCCGCACCGGGAATGTTGTTTTATAAATGCTGGTGATAAGGCTATAACCATAGAAATTTAATTAATATTCCATATCGATTTTACATGAACCAGACATTTCTTTAACAAACAATATGAAAAGGAGGAGTTTTTTTTGAAAAGGGTTAAGGATGCAACCGCCGTAATGCTGGCTGTGGGTATGTTGTTGTCCACGACGACCGCCTGGGCGGCGGAAAAAGAGGCGTCAAGTGTGCAGGAAGTGATAGGCGGTATAGAAATTGAACAGTTGACGGACGAGGATGCCGAACAGCCGGTTGCAAAGGTGGAATTAAATAAGTCACAGCGGCAGGCTCTGGAAAAGATCTGTCAAATCATGCCCGAACTAAAGGAACTCTCCGTGGAATACGTGTATGACGAGGGGGAGACCATTTGGGCGGTAACTTTGAGCGACAATACCGGGGATGCGGCACCTGGCGTTATGCACGCCAGACTTGCTTTTGAAACAAATACTGGAAATCTGATCGAGTTTGATATCCAAAACCCGGATTGGGTTTCTGTTGAGCTTCCGACTTCCGGGCTGGCCAAAGAAAAGGCGGCTGAATTCGCCCGGCAGGTTTTGGAAGATAAAATAAAGGATTATCAGATGAGCAATCAGATAAGCTACGGCGTTGGATGCTCGTGGGACGAAAAGGGGAACGAGATACCGTGGGCCTCGGCGAATGTGCAGTTTGAGCGCCTGGTCAACGGTATACCCTTTCTGGGCCCCGGCATTCGGGTAAGTGTCGACGCCGCCGGGCATGTTACCGAATATTATATAGAAGGATATTACGAGAGAAGTGACAGCAAAAAAGACAACGATCTGGATCTAGCTTTGTTCCCCGACCCTTCACTGGCCGTGACGAGGGAAGCGGCGGAAAAGATTTATGCCGATTTACTGGAAATGAAGCTGAACTACGTTGAGCGGCAGCCCATGCAGTACCCTGGTTTTGGCAACGAGGAGGTCGATACCCGGCCGGTTTTGAAATATACTCCTACTATTACGTATGCGTTTATAGACGCTGTAACAGGGAAGCCGCTGGATGAATCCCAGGAGCAGCAGTCGACCAGCCTGATCAGCCTGGCTGGAGAGGGTAAAAAATTTTTCACCGGGACTCCCGAAGAAGCAGTCGCTCTGCTTGTCGCTGAAACCGGCATAGATATTTCCGGCATTAAGTTTAACGGGGAAGAAGAGCGGGAAGAGCATCTTGAGCCGGGGGTTAAGGTGAAAGAGTATAACTGGTGTTCCAACAGGCGATCCTTCCAAAGTCGTTTTTGAACTATCAGCACGCTGGCAGACACTGGTCAGGTTATCGGCTTTAGTTTCCACGATGAATCCGATCGCGGCAAAAAAGCGACAATATCCAGAGAAGACGCGCAGGAAACAGCGATTCAATTCATGCAAAAGTATATGGAGCAGGGCACGGTTGAACTGGAAATTTGCGTCTACTCAACGCAGGAAGAAAGCATTCCTGACTGGGTGGATAGAAGCAAGTTGGAAGACTGCTTAGAGCGGCCGTGGCCGTCATTTCATTTTACCTTCACATATACACACCAGGGCATCCCGGTTTCGGACCGTTTGTACGTTATCGCTGTAGACGGGCTTACAGGCAAAGTTACGGCTTTTCATGATGGGAGCATCAGTTCGCCAGTCGTTCTGCCGGACAGCGAAAATATTGTGACGGCTGAAGCTGCGAAGGCTGAGTTTTTGAAAAACCAACAGTTGCCGTTGCGCCTGGTTTACCTCTGGCCTGAATATTTCGGCCAGAAAGCACCCAAGCCCCTCCTGGTTTACATGCCGGAATATAGTTATGGTGGAAAATACATTGACGCCTTAACCGGAAAAACGTGACTTTGGAGATGAATTAGAGAAGACTGAATGCTATTTGAGTATTAAGCTATTTGATTAAGTGTGGAAGGGGGGCTCCGGGAATCATGAAGTGCCCAATCAAGAGATGAGAAAAAGATGCTCAGGCGGGCTGCTTGTCCCCGGACGGCAAAATCATAGCTTATGGTGATACCTTGCCGGATTCTGATCACGAACAATATCCCGGGATGCGCAGTGACGCCTTGTATGTCGTTCCCATAGAAGGCGGGGAGCCAGTTCAGTTGTATGCTGCCCAAGGTGACGGAATGATCAATGGGGTAGGATGGTGGCCTGACGCCAAAGGGCTGCTTTTCCGGATGGCCGTTGAGCATTCTGCCTCCATTATGACCGACGGAATGTGATTTAGATCCACTTATTTGGGAAAATTATTGAAACTTTTTGGTGGTTTTGGGAACCAAAAACAGTTTTCGTTCGTCTTAATGTGAATGCATTTTTAAGATACGCAAAGCAATATGTTTTGGGTGGTGAATCCAATGGGCTTAATTTAAAAGTAGTTAAAAGGTAGCTCAGGGATATCCCGTGCAAGCAAGTGCCCATAAGCAACCTAACAAACCACTACTATTATTTTAGCATACCTTATCCCTTTATGTACTAATACTTTAATAACAACGAGGAGGTGAGTCCGATGGGCAATAATTTAAATGTTTGTGAGACAATTGGATGTGGAGAAAAGAGAGCAGAGCATGGCAAATTCAATCTTGGTGGCTCTCGTCCACCCTTACCACCGCAAGATCATCAGATATACGGTTGCAGCCAAAAAGGCTAAGGAAGACTGCCAGTTGCTTCCACGAATTAGTGAATTTTTGTCTCTATCTATAACAGAAAGGAGGATAATACATGGTTAGAAAAAATTTTAAGAGTGCAACCTGTGCTTTCATAATAGGTCTCTTAATTTCAGTAAATGCAATAGCGTTTGCTGCTGAAGTAGAAAGTCAATGGTTAATGTTTAATGATTCTAATGGTAACTGGTACTCAAATCAGGCTAAAGCTATAGCAAATATCAATGGTGTGTACGGTTATACATGGATGGACTCAAATAACACTTTGCCAGCGGGATATTTGGGTGCCAAAGCATGTCTATATAATTCAGCGGGTTCATTAATAAAATCAAGCAGTATTAAATATACCACTACTTCTATAGATTGGGTGTCGCAAGCAACAAGTTACCAAATTTGGAGTGGCACATACTATAGTAAAGGTGTTACCTATTATTTTGATGGCGACGGTTATATTGCTGAAGATACGCTGAAGACTCCTAACCTTAATTATTAATTAGGTGGTGAAAAAAATGCGGTTTATTCCTTTATTTGAAATACGATCATTAATTATCGGAATCGCTCTTATTGCTGGCATAACAGTAGGGGTGTTTAGCAGTAGCTATGCTAAAGGTAATGATTATTCCGGATCGATATTCCCCAAAAACGCGAGTGGACAGACATATGGTTCTGGGATGGATGCTACTTTAGATACAATGCCGGATCTAATTTCGGCATGCGGCATAGACAATACTTTTGGGTATGTTCGCCGTTCGGATTTGTTTGAGGAGTTACCTAAAAATCCAGAAGAAGCTGTGGCTATTCAGCTTAAGCGTGATCGTGAACGTGAGGCGGGTATAGTTGTTAGCCAAATTCCATTGTATGATGTTGATGGTAAGACAATTATTGGTGTATTTAATATTGATAATGAAAAAATTGACACTGAAGAAATAGATAATCAACAATTAAAGGCAAAAGAGGCAAGGTATTTAAAAGTTAGTTCATCAACCGAATAAGGGTTGTTTGTGGTGGCGCACGGTAGCTGGCGTTGAAGGAATCACCCCTGAAGGCAGTGATTAAAAATATAAAAAAGCAGGAGCTTGGTGGTAAAAGTAGAAAAGCCATCCCTTGAAAATATTATCAAGGAGATGGCTTCATCATCATTTGCAGCATAGGGAGATATTAAACCTTAGCGGCATGATGCGGAACTCTTATAATTTTGTCTTTGAGAGGGTGGAAAACGGTATTCCGGTGAAAGGAGACGTCATTCACGTGGGAATCGACGTCTATAGTGGAAAATTGGCTAATTTTTTAATCAACTGGTGCGACGACGCGGTTTTCCCGCAGCCGGGAGCGCTGCCGGAAGGATTCGAAGCCCGCGCTTTGCAAGAATTGGGCCTCATGCTTTGCTACCAGGTGCCCGAAGCCGGCAGTAAGGATCCCTCGGGGGTACCGGGATCGTCCCTGGTTTACCAGTTGTACCGAATTAAGAATCGATCCAGCCAGCGGCGAGGCCCTGACCCCGGAAGGAAAAGACGCCGCTCGGACAGTACAAGCTTTTTTCCGAGCTACCCGCTCCAACTGACGGAATAGACGTGGTTAAGTCGGTGGCGTCATTCCACCTTCCGGTAAGATTAGCCATGCCGACGCCCAAAAGAAGGCAGAGGAGTTTTCAGAAAGCTGACAGGCTGACCCTTGCGCATGTTGCAGGCATTTATCTGTCGTCCATGTTCTTTACTTTGGGGCAAGAAAATTCCCGGAATTATAAAGCCGAGAAAACTGCGGCCCTGATCACGGAATTTACATTTCCCAACGTATCGCCGGCTATATACCCTAGTCCGAGTTTCCACACCCGCGGCAGCGCCTCTGGCAGCCGCTTTGAAGTAAAACCTTATTTTGCGGCAACGGGCGCTTACGCATTAGAAAAGCAAGTCGGTAAAGAACGCTATCCCATCGGAAGTTTAAATATGAATCATCTCCTTTTTTCAACGACGGTAAATTGGTCTTGGGAAAACGGCTCATACAATAACTACCTGTGCTTTTACCACCCTGACCAAGTCGCAAGCCTATCCGCCGGTCACACTGTGGCGGCATCGCCCGACTGGAGCGCATTGGAATCCTTGCCCGCTGGTACCGTTGCAGAACTAGCCTTTTCTTTCAAGCAAACTTATTCTATAGAACAGGTCATGAATATGCTTGCAGATTATGACTTGGATATCTTATGGTA
>MVQL01000181.1 GCA_002067205.1 Pelotomaculum sp. PtaB.Bin104 | reverse complement strand
CCCACCGGCGGGGCATCCTTTGCGGCGGAGCGCCCCGGCCCCCCGGACGGTTGATCCGGCAGGACGCCCGTGCCCCCGCGCGGCGGTCCGGTGAAGCCGGCTGCCGCTGCGCGCGCCTGTCCGTCCGGTCCCAGGCCCAAGCTGTACTGTTGGCCGATACCAAAGCCGACACCGGTCACGTTGCCGTCCGGTCCCGCCGCCACGGTAAATTCCACGACGCTCTGGCTAACCCCCAGAACAAATTTATCCAAACTTATTTTCAGCCCTCCCGCCTCGCGTTTTAAGTTAGGGTAGATTTCCCTGGTCAATCCGGCAAGTTTTACCGTATTCACCGGAATATCAAATACCGCCTTTTCACCGCTGACACAGTCCGTAAATACAAGCGACGCTGCGCGCGCGTCCGGCTCCACAGGGGCAAGCTCGGCCATGAAATGTTCACCCTGGTAGCCTTTACCCGCGAAATATTGATAATAGTTCCCGTTTTCGTCCCGCATTGCGACTTCAACTTCTCCCGACAGGTCCCGAGCGGGGGACATCCTGTAGAATACCGTGGTGCGGGCGACATCGAAGAGGATCCCTTCGACTAAGATCTGACTCTGACCCAGTTGTTTTGTTTGCCGCACCGGCGTGATCAAACCCAACTTTTCCGCCCTGGCGTAAGCGGGATCTCTTGCGGCAACGTTTTTCCCGGCGTAGTACGAGGCCGACGCCAAACCCGTGGCGGAAAGCGCCAGCAAGACCGCTATCACTAAAAAAGTGCGGCGCAGTCTGGCTAGAAAGAATGCGGCCGGTTTTTCACGCGTTTCATCGATCTCAGTTTTTAATTGCGCGGGCGCGTGAAAAATCGGTTTTTGAAATTCCTCCAGCCAGCGGCTGCACTCACCGCACGACGACAGGTGTTCTTCCACGAACGCAGCGGTGGCCTCGCTGACCTCGCCCTCGGCGTAAAGAGCCAGCAAATCCTGAACTATCTCGCACTTACTTTCGCTCATATAAACACCCCTTTTCCAGCGTTGAATATATTTCCCTGAACCGTTTTTTAGCCCTGAACAAAATCACCCGGGCAGCCTGGGGAGACTTGCCCAAGGCTGCTCCGATCTCCTCGTAGCTTAAATTTTCCACTTCGCGCATGAGAATTACCGACCGGTAATTTTCCGGAAGCGACGCAAGAACGCTCTCCACCCGTCCGGCAAGTTCCGCCTCACACAGCGATTCTTCCGGATCGCCGTTCGTCGCCGCCGCAGTCTCAAACCACGCCGGTTCTGCCGGAAGTAAGCGACTGGCCTTGCGCCTGTGCTTTGAGCGAACGTTACGGGCTATCCGGTAAAGCCAGGTACTTACGCCGGACTCGCCGCGAAAACCGGCTATTGAAAGCGCTGCCTGGTAAAAGGTCTCCTGGGTGAGTTCTTCGGCCAGGTCGTAACTGCCGGTGCAACGGTAGAGGTAGCGAAAGATCATGGGCCTGTATTCTTGATATAGTTGGGTAAATGATTTCAACGCACAACCCACCTGATGCCTTTAATGACGCTGCGAAAACGGGTTTTTGTTGCAAGAAGGAAATCGTAAAGCGATAATATAAGTTTTTGTACCTAACGTAGGCCCTTGATCTCCACGTGGCCCGACGGGCAATCCAAATACGGTTTATAAATTTCGTATTGCGCTATATCTTATAGTACCGCAAAAGAACCTGTTGTTACGCTTTTCTTTGTAAGAAATGATCTTTAGTCGGAAGGAAAGCAAAAAGACCGCCTTTTCTCCACATTATACCGCCTTCTCCGCTGAAAGAACCGGATTTTTACTCAGCGCGGTTGCCGTAGACCAGCCTAAACTCTTAGCTGTCAGCTCAACTATGGTGGTGAAACGCGTCCTAATGAGCCGTGGTGAAACAGTTTAGATGACGTTTCAAAAAAAGAAAAATCCGCCCGATAAGACGGCTTTTTTATTCCGACGTTGGAGATAATAGGAATATTGACGGAAGGTTAGAACTTTTTAGCGTTAATCACAGTAGGTGGTAAAAAGATGCCCGTTGAATATTGGATTCAATATATTTCTATGGCAGTTGCCTTGCTCGGGTTAATAACCAAGAGGAAGGTTATGAAGCAATACATACTCCTTTCTTAAATATTCCTACTTCATTTCTGCCCAGGAAAAGCTGAATAAGTTCCAAAAAACTAATAGACAAGCTATAGTTATAATCCATGCCAATAAATGATTATGATGATGAATTACTCAACTTTCTCACATAAATAATTGTTCTTAAGCCTTGATATAGCTGACTTTTTTAAATTAATTTTGACCAGAAAAACAATAAAAGACACCTTTGTCTTGGTAAAATAGAGTTGCGAAACAAAATTCCAACAAGACGAAAGGATGTCCTTTATGAAGTCTATTTTACCAGAACAATATGCAGTTGAAAAACAGTTTAACTCCCGCGTTGACAACTTTTTAGCTAAGTATGGACTAGGAAAAAAATTAAGCTCGGCCAATTTTCATAAAGAAAAGGGATTTACCTGTCTCTATCTTTTTAAATTCATTTTTCTCCTTGTTTTTAACGGCAAGAATCTTTATCGCACACTACAAACTGAAACTGACCCGGGAATACCAGAGAAAGACGCATTTATCGTTTCCTGAATTCTTTCCGTTACAATTGGCGAAAGTTTTTACTTACCCTAAGTTCTACTGTCATCAAGGAAACAATTGAACCATTAAACCATAGCAACTGGAAAAATGTCCTTATTCTCGATGACTCTTTATATAGCCGCAGTAGAAGCAAGGCTGTTGAATTACTAGCTAAAGTGCATGACCATGTTGAACATAAGTATGTCAATGGATTCCGGATGCTTACCCTGGGTTGGTCAGACGGCAATACCTTTCTCCCGGTTGCCTTTTCACTGCTCAGTTCCGAAAAGCAACGTAATCGGCTTTGTGGAATAGACCCACGAGTTGATAAACGTAGTAATGGCTACAGAAGAAGGATGGAAAGCATCAAAAAGTCTACTGAGGTAATGTTTGATCTCTTAAGCCAGGCACGAGACTATGGTATCCAGGCAAGGTATCTTCTTTTTGATAGCTGGTTTTCCTTCCCATCAGTGATCTGTAAGGTTCGTGAGCACCGCCTCCATGTGATATGCATGCTTAAATCAATGAAGACCGTTCATTATTCTTATAAAGGCGAAACCATGACTCTTAACAAACTTTATGAAGAACTGCTCAAGAAACCCGGCAGAGCTAAGATATTAGCAAATGCCCTTGTCCAAATTGGCATAGACTCCGAGGGTAACCCGGTACCGGCCCGGATCTTATTCGTTAGTGACAGGAACAGGTCGAAAAAATGGTTAGCATTGCTCTCAACTGATTTAGAGCTGACCGATGAAGAAATTATTCAGATTTACGGAAAACGCTGGGACATCGAAGTGTTCTTTAAAACTACTAAATCCTTTTTGAACCTGGCTAAGGAATTCCAGGGTAGGTCTTATGATTCCATGGTGGCCCACACCTCTATCGTTTTCTGCCGATATATCATGCTTGCTTTAGAAAACCGTGAAAACAAAGACCCTAGGACCCTTGGCAATCTATTTTATCTTTGCTGTGACGAGCTTAAGGATATAAGTTTTGCGGAAGCATTTCAACTTATATTAACGATACTGAAAAACACTTTAAGGAAGCACCTTACAATAACTGACAATGCTTTTAATGATTTGATCAATAATTTTATTACCTGTCTGCCTGCATTTTTAAAGGGGCGACTTCAACTTTCGTCCTGCGAAAGTTGAGTTAATAAAATGATTAAATAAAAAACTAAGGATAGAATGGAGTTTGCGTAATATATTGTAGTTGGGTTTTCCCATGGAGATAAAATACTTATTTTTGAACCTATTATCTTTTCTATTCCTGCACAAGGTGTTTGGATAATATCATGAAAAAACCTAAATTTGTAACACTATTCTTAATTAATATTGTAATAATTAGGCTAGCTAGAGCCAGTATTCAAAAAAGCTGGATAATAGTCACATTAACAGTTATATATAAAAGTCAAATATTATAGTTAATTTGTAACGAATACAAACTTGTATTACTTGGTTGATCGGACTAACTTGTTATTCATTGTCGATTTCTTCAGTGCCAATTTTTTCATTGTCAATACTGAACAACCAATAATAGTCTTACCATCAATATTATACAATGGATTTTGGTAAGAAACTCAACTTTCTCAGGACGCAAGATGAAGTCTTCCCTTTAAAAATGCCGGTAGACAGGAAATAAACTCATCGATC
>MVQL01000180.1 GCA_002067205.1 Pelotomaculum sp. PtaB.Bin104 | reverse complement strand
AAAAGTTGTGAAATACAACATAATCACACCCACGGTATGGAATTTTTCGCCTAAAGATGAGCACGGCGGCCGCGGACCGCTGGAAAGTGCGCTGGTGGGTACCGAAATACCCAATCAGGACATGTTTTATACAATTCTGGGCCGGACTATCCGTTCTTTTGACCCCTGCATCTCCTGCGCAACCCATCTCATAGACTATAAAGGGAACATTGAAGCGATGGTAGTTATTTAAACGCCAAAGGGTCAACAAAGTAATCGCTATTCAGGCTGCCAGTCAATAGAAACCTTGGACTTTGGATATCTTTTATTTTTTATAAGAACTAACCCGGATTGTACTGCTCATACCGTTTTGATCTTTTGGAATAGTAATTTCTAATACTTCATTGCTGTAAGTCGTTCCTCTTATACAATTCCAGAGATTCAAACTTTTAACCGCCTTTTATCGACCTCTATTAGCTAATCTATTTGTTAGTACATGAACTATAATATTACCCTTTCCGCGGTATCCTGTCCGCCCACCTCGTGGGTTACATGATTATTTATTCCTCTCAATGACCAGTATATGTCAACACAATATGTCAACACAGGCAAAATAGTTCTAAACTAAACGTAACTTCTTTTGCATGCATTACCCTAATAAAAATAATAAAAGAATTAAGTTAATGGGGGGATATATTTGCCAAGACAAAATCACCCTCCTCATATGCTGAGGTGCGCCTACCCTGCTCCTTACCCTGCGGTGCGTGTGACTGGGCCTAATCGTCAGTACGCTGAACTGTTGCTTGAAGATTACGCCGGGGTCGTAAGTGAAATCACGGCCATAAACCAATACCTGTATCACTACTTCACGCTTGAAGGGATAAACGAAGAAGTGGCTGATCTAGAGGAGTGCATTTCTTTGGTAGAGATGCACCATATGGAACTGTTGGCGGAAGCAATCAAACTTTTAGGTGTGGACCCGCGTTACCGTGTGATCCGAAATAATCAAGAAATATACTGGAATGCCGCTTTTGTCTACTACGGTTACAACGTGTGCGACAAGTTGGCGGCCGACGTCGCGGCTGAATGGGCTGTATTGCCGCCTACCGCGATCATCAACAAAGGATTGGTGATCCATACATTAAAGAACTTTTAGAAAGGATCATCCAGGATGAATATCACCACATCCGTTTATTTAACGAGGCTATGCAGAAATACTGTAAGTAGGTTGATTTTTTGTGTGAAATTATAGTTATGTCTTTTTTAAAGGAAACAAATTTTTAATTCTGAAATAATATCACTTATAAAGAAGGTGGTAATTGCCACCTTCTTTATAAGTTTGAGGAGATACCCCTTATTCTTTTAACTTATTATGAAAAGCATTAAAGCCTTATTTAACGTTAGATCCAGTAAAGAATTGGCTAAAAACATGTGCAATTGAGCGATTAAGCTATGGTATCGCACCTAAATATATATCATATCAGTTACCTGGCGCCCTTTCCGCGTTTAAATGTGCTGCAGCAAGTCCCGGCTGATGTTTCGTAAGCGTCAAATAGTACACACCTATCCAATTTACCCCTTCCTATGAGATACTCATGCAGTAGTTACAATAAGGGAGGGTTTATTTTATCCATGAATAAGGCTGAATTAAGAAACGAATGGGCTAGCAGAGTAGCTGATTTTCAAGCTAGTGGACAGAGTGCATCCGCCTGGTGTGCAGAACACAACTTGAAACTTCATCAGCTAAGGTACTGGCTTAGAAAACATGCTGCGGCAGGGACTGCTGACGCTACACCGGTTCAGTGGTTGTCGCTTGATCTTAGAAAACCGGGGTCGTATTCCCCTTTAGTCATAAAAGTGGGACAAGTTGCCGTTGAAGTTAGACCTGGCTTTGATCCGGATTTGCTCCTAAAAGTAGTGAGAGCGCTTGGCACAAAATGCTAAAAGAGGTTGGGCTGGAACAGGTTTACCTGGCTTGCGGCAGCACTGACCTGCGCAAATCGATCGATGGATTAGCTGTACTAGTGAAGGAAGGATTTTCACTGGACCCTTTCTCTCGCTGCCTTTTTGTGTTTTGCAACAGAAAGCGGGATAAGCTAAAGATTCTCCAGTGGGAACATAATGGCTTTTGGCTTCATTATCGCCGGTTGGAGAAAGGAAAATTCCTGTGGCCGGACAAAGGTTGTGCACAAACGGTCACAGTGGTCAGCCGGCGAGAGTTGCGCTGGCTGCTCGACGGGCTATCACTACAGCAGCGGCAGGCACACCCGGAGGTTACCGCGAGGACAATTTTATGAATAAAAAAACGGCCTAAAAGCTTGATTTTAAAGGATTTTTTGGTCCTGTGTCGAATTAATACCATATGGATAACACAGTGCAAACCATCGAGGAATTACAAAATAGATGTGCTTTACTGGAGCAGCAAAACGCCCAATTGCAGGCAAAACTCACCTGGTTTGAGGAGCAGTTTCGTCTTAGCCGACACCAGCGCTTCGGCAGTTCCAGCGAAAAGACCCCTGCAGACCAAATGCAGCTCTTTAACGAGGCTGAGGTAGAAGCTAAACCTTCTGTAGAAGAACCGACTTTTGAGGAGGTTACCTACCACCGCCGGAAAAAACAGGGGCAACGCGAGCAATTATTGAAAGATTTGCCGGTGGAGACCATTGAATACCGTCTTCCCCCAGAAGAGCAGGTGTGTCCATGCTGCGGCGGGGCACTGAACGAAATGAGCACTGAGGTCAGACAAGAGATTAAATACATACCGGCCCAGATAAATGTCGTCAAACATGTGCGTTACATCTACGCTTGCCGCCGCTGTGAGCGGGAAGATGTTAAAACTCCTATTATCGCTGCACCTATGCCTGCGCCTGTGCTGCCGGGAAGCTTAGTTTCACCTTCCGCCATGTCCCACATCATGACCCAGAAGTATGTGGATGGCATGCCGCTTTATCGTCAAGAGCAGCAACTGGTCCGTCTCGGAGTGGACTTCTCACGTCAAACTATGGCCAATTGGATGCTGCAGGGTGCACAACGCTGGCTTAAACCACTTTATGAACGAATGCACGAACATTTACTGGAGCAAGATATCCTGCATGCTGACGAAACCACACTGCAGGTGTTGCATGAACCGGGACGGCCGGCAGAAAGCACCTCTTACCTGTGGCTTTACCGTACCGGGCGTGCAGGTCCGGCGATAGTTCTTTTTGATTACCAGACAACCCGGGCAAGCAAACATCCCCGCAAATTTCTGGAGGGGTTCAAGGGTTATCTGAACGTGGACGGCTATGCCGGGTATAACGGACTGCCGGAGGTGACCCTGGTCGGATGTTGGGCGCATGCACGGCGCAAGTTTGATGAAGCGCTAAAAGCCTTGCCGGCAAAACAGCGCGGAGCAGCAGTGGCCGCAAAAGAGGGGTTGGAGTTCTGCAACCAGCTTTTTGCTATAGAACGCGATCTTCGTGAGGCCACTCCGGAAGAACGTTATGCAATTCGCATGGAGCGCAGCCGTCCAGTAACGGAGGCTTTTTCGGCATGGCTAAAATACCAAAGTTCACGGGTTCTGCCTAAAAGCGCCTTTGGTCAAGCGATCAGCTATTGTCGCAATCAATGGGAAAAGCTTGTGGCTTTTTTGAAGGACGGGCGGCTTGAACTGGACAACAATCGCAGTGAGCGCTCAATTAAGCCGTTTGTCATAGGACGCAAGAACTGGTTGTTTGCCAACACCCCACGTGGTGCAAATGCAAGCGCCACAATCTATAGCATTGTTGAAACGGCCAAAGAAAATGGCTTAAATCCTTTCCGTTACCTGCAATATCTTTTTGAAAGGCTTCCTAATGTGGATATCCATGATAAAAACGTATTAGATGAGCTACTCCCTTGGTCAATTAAGCTACCTCCGACTTGCCGGATTGATAACATATAACAATCCCCACCGTTTCAACAAGGTGGGGATTATTTTACGCTTACGATGTTTCTACCTTATTGTCACCACTGGACCGGACCTCGATGCTGTCAGCGTGACACTCATGCTTGTTGTTATAGTGACACTCCTCGCACATACACCTCATTACTCTAGACATACCAATTAACCTCCTTCCTTCAGAAGATTTATTATGCAATATTAATATGTCTTTATAAGCGTTAAGTTTATTCTGTCAAACAGAGTCACTATTACTGAAAAATTCCAAAGGAGAACGCTTCTTTTAATCATATGGGTCGTTTTTCTGCACAGGAATCAGGAATATATTTGCCGATAAAATGAGATAATGATTTTTGAAAGCATATTTAAATTTTGGATTTAAGGAGTAAAATTCATGGAAAAATTTTTACATACTATCTCCGGTTCTTTGCACATTCTGGCAGCGGTAACCTGGATCGGAAGTATGATTTATAGCCAATTTGCAGTGGCTCCCGCCTTAAAGCACCTTGGCGCGCCAAAAGCCAGCGCCATCAACATGATTGCCACAGGGCGTTTTTCCCCTTTGACCTGGGGCAGTCTAGTGGTGCTAATTATAACCGGTACCTATGCTACCCTCGACAAAGCAGAAAAACTCACACCCATTTTTCAGCAACCGGCAGGTACTGTACTATTCATAAAATTGTTATTGGTGGCGGCGCTAATCGTGATCCTATTACTGCAGATTTATGATTACGGGCCAAAAATGAAAAAACTGATCAATCCCGCCACTCCCAAAACCAGGAAAACGAATTGGCTATGGCCAGAGCGTCCAATGAAGCTAAAAGGCTTTCCACAGCGCACCTGATTATCGGGATCGTAGTCATCGTCCTGGCGGTTATCTTGTCCGGACTTTTAGACTAACCCGGTGGAGGTTTATTATGAGTGAATTGCAGGCAGTTTTCAACGGAGCTAAAGAATTACCTCTCTGGGGGTTCGCTTTGCGGGCTACCCTGCTGTACATTGCGCTTATCATCGGCATCCGGTGGATGGGTCATCGTGAAGTGAGTATTCTTTCTGGCCATAACTATCTGGTGGCGGCGGGAATAATGAGCCTGGCGGCGGTGCGGATGGTAAACGCTGAAGCTTCCCTTACGGCCGCCCTGCTGATTGTATTTGCGTACTCCGGAGTGAATGTTCTTTACTCCTACCTGGATCTCAAGTGGCCCAAAGTCATTGACCGGGGGTCGGTAATCCTTATTGAAAACGGGCAGATTAACAAAAAGAATTTACTGGAAACGCACGTTACCATTGATAACTTATTGGGTCAGCTAAGGCTGAAGGGGGCGCATAACCTGTCTGAAGTAACCTATGCCGTTCTTGAGCCTACCGGGAAGATTAGCGTCATTAAAAAATCGGCTACCCTGCCCGTCACCAGGCAACAGATGAATCTCCCGGCAAAATACGTTGCCCTGCCTGCTTTATTGGTTCACGACGGACAAGTGGATGAAGAAAACCTGAATATGTTAGGACTTGACCTGAACTGGCTGAAAAGTAAGCTGGCCGAAAAAGGATTCCGGCGGCCCGAGGAAGTGTTTGTAGCCGCTTTGCAGGCGGACGGCGCCATTTACGTCAGCGCTTAAAAGAAGGTGATCAGATAGAAGATCTAGCCTCTATTTTTGGATCGGTAGAAAAATTGAGCTCAACCGGTTTTCTGGTGCGCACTCTGGCTGTGGGAGTAATCCTCTACTTTGCCAGCCGGTTTTTACCCAGGCGTTCAGGTGGTCAGTACGCCGGTTATGACTTCGCCTTCTTCTGGATGATGGGCGGCTTAGTGGCGTCCCCCCTTTTTGATTCCAAAATAAGCTTTGCCAGCGTACTGACGGCAGTAGTCACCATCTATATCCTGCATTATTTAATTTCTTACGTCATGGTTAAGAGCCGTACCATGTCCCGGATTATTGGCGGTATGGCTATTCCCCTGGTGATGGGTGGAAAAGTAATGCGGCAAAATATGAAAAAAGCGCTTTTCCCGCTGGAATTGCTCCTGTCGGAGATACGTCAGGTCGACGCGCCTAACCTGGCTGAAGTGGAAGCGGCTGTGCTGGAAACCAACGGTCATGTCAGCGTATTAAAGAAACCCAACTTTCAGCCGGTAACTCCACAGGACTTGAATATAAGCCCTGTAGAGGCCGGGCTGCCGGTGTTGTTAATTAATGAAGGCCGGGTGATTAAAGAAAACCTGCGCAAATTGGGATATAACATGAAATGGCTGGAAGGCGAGCTGCAAAAATACGGTGTGTTGAACGTGAAAGATGTTTACGTGGCCACAATGGATGGCGCGGGCAAATTATACTATTCGGTGCAGACTGGCGCTTAGGAGGTGAAAGATATGCTCTGAAGTCTTCAAGTTTGGCATTATCGTCGATTATATCCATAGTTGGTGAGGTAAGCTGATAAGCCTGGTCAATCGAAGAAAGCCTAATAGCAATATTTTTAATATAATTTCTATAGATACCTTTAATCACTTCCAGGTCTGAAGGATTTACAAGAAATCCTTCATCAGCAAGCACTATCTTTAAAGGGTCATCGTTTTGTATTTTAACAGACCCACGGCTTTCAGGATGCAGGTATATGATCAGAATCGACAATAACCCATCCTCCAAAAAACCAATTAGCTGTACGCTGCGATATTCTTTGCTGGTATTCGGAAGAGGATTGGGCAAAAATGCGCCACCTATATAAAGAGCGCATGGATCTCTAAAAAGCTCTGGAATGTCTCTTTCTTTAACGGTAAAAGTTGCGTTATTTAGCGGATGATTGGTTAAACATTTCCCCACATTGGGATTATCAAAAACAACCGGAATACCTGCCTGTCTGAGATCTCCGGACGGTCCGATACCAGAAAGCATTAGCAGGTGAGCGCTGTTGATACCGGCTGAGATGATCACTTTTTTACGGGCATAAGCACTAACGAATTTTCCTTCTTTAAGAAACTCAATACCAGCAGCATCACGATTAGCGTTAAAAATAATCCGGAGGGCCGTCGATTCAAACAAAACTCTCAACAGTCGTCCACCTACGCCCAGACCCTCGGGGGTTATTATATCTGGTGAAAGAAATGCGGTGGAGGCGCTTTCTCGCTGACCATCCGGTTTCTGAAATAACTGCCATTGATTAAAAGGGCCAAGAGGGGTTTGGGGATCATTGTAGTCTAGAATAGTTTTAAAACCTGTTGCTTGCTCAATAGCCGAAACTAGTTTTTTAGACATTGCTGGTGCAACTTCTGGAGCCTGTCTAATATCTATACGCCCATTGTATCCATGAATATTAGGGTTATTTGTTTTACCATTATAATTTTCCAGCTCCATAAAGCTTCTTGTAGCTTTAACCGGTGACCACAGAGGGCCTAAAAGGCCTTCCCAATGACGAAGGACATGAGGAGTAGGCCTTACATATTGCATTCCATTGATAGAAGAACCACCACCGGCAATCCTGCCTGTTGTCCAATCGAAACTCTTCCCATTTACACATTTCTGAGGTACTCCTACACCTTGCCAGAAGTATTGTGGAAAGAAATTACCTAAATCTGTAGTTGAATCTCTAATTGGAATATCCCTGTCATTATTTTCTCCTGCTTCGAGCAACAGAACTGAATTTTTTCGGTTGTCAGAAAGAGTTTTAGCTAAAACAGCGCCAGCCGGTCCCGTTCCAACTACAATGTAATCAAAATTCATATTCGAAACACCATTTTCCTATTTAATCACATTAATAAAGTATTATATGAAAATATAAGGAAAATAGTGAAACATTTCCTTTTCGGAAAGAGTTTTTATCTTGCCTTACGATAATTCCTTATTATCCGCCAAAAAAGTATAAATTTTACGTATTATTATATAGATGGAAAGTAACAAGGTTAGGTAGCGCTAAGTATAACTGGAAAAAGTTACTCCTGGAATACAGTTGAAAAAGTGAGTAGAATATAATTGTAAAATATATACTATATACATTGATTAAATATTGATTTAATCTGCCATTTTGCTGGCACTAATCTAATCTCCGGGCGCGGCCGCACACCGCGCCCCACATAAATAAAGCAGGCCGTTGCGCTCTGAGTGTGAACTCGGGTATGTGAGAGCCTGCTTTTAAATATTGTAGGAAATATCATCTGATGAGGGATTGAATAAGAATAATTATTTATTCTTGGAACATATATTAAGGATTGGCATAAGATGGATAAAGATTCTTTAAAAGGGTGGTCCATTATGCCAGATTATGTGTCTCCGGGTGAAATTAATGTGTCTGCTGAGAGTATAGAGGACTTAAATTCGATGTATCCTGATATTTATTATTGTGTGCATCCTATAGTAAGAAGTATGTGCGAGATGTACGACATTCCATCAAATCCTTGTATGTACCCATCCCCTAGTAAAGTAGTCATTGAACAAATGGCTGACCAAATATATAATACCGTAGTAATTAACTATGGGATTAGAGATGATGATATTCAACCCATGCAACGCCAATTTGTCGGGCCAGGGTTTGTGGGACCTGGGTTTGTAGGTCCTGGATTTATTGGGCCTTTTCCTAGAAGAAGATTTCTAAGGGATTTAATTACTATATTATTAATTAGGGAATTATTGTTCAGGAGAGGAAGATTTTTTTAAGATCGGTACTTCAAGAGCCTTCGGGCTCTTTTCTCTTTTCTTATTTGTCAAAGCCATTTTGATGGCCCTACATTAACCTCCTCTAATGGGTACATTAATTAAATAGAACAAGCCCTTGCGGTGGGAGTAGCAAAAGCCTGCTCCAATGCTATAATTCTTTGATGTCAAAGCTGGTTTGCATCATCATAAGCAAAAATACGGCGTCCCTAGCATTTATCCCTGGTAAAGACCGAAAAGAATAAGGCTACCAAATTTTTCATTAATGAGAAATAAAAAAAGGAAAAAGCTGCTGCTGCTAGAACATATATGAAAAATATGTCGTTTATAAATTGACTGATTTTACCCCACGGGGATGGTGGTGTCCTATAATCAAGCTAGATCGCAAGCAGCAGCTGATTATAATTTTTCTGGCCGCTCTGATTCTATTCAGCGGAGGGTACAGGTTTGCTCAAATTAAAGAGCGGGGTATTAATAATGATGTTCCAGTGCTGGAGACAGCCGCCGGGAATAAGGCAAAAGAGCTGAAGGTACACGTGATTGGGGCGGTGGCTAAGCCTGGCGTATACCAGGTAGCGGCGGGCGATCGGATCATTGACGCAGTCAACATGGCCATTCCCACCGCTGAGGCTGATCTGGATGCATTGAAGCTAGCCGCACCAGTCACCGACGGCCAGGACATACTTGTTCCATACAAGGCCTCATCAACTGAAGCGTCTGTGTCAGCGGGTGGAGCCACGGCCGGGGCGCCGCGTGAAACATCCATTGGCGGCGGGCGCAACGCGGTTGTCCAGCAGCAGGGCGCCCGGACGAGTGTCTCAGCTAATGCCGGCGGGCTGGTGAATATCAATACGGCAGATATCAGCGCACTGGATACCCTGCCCGGGATAGGACCGGCAATTGCTGAGCGGATTATTCAATACCGGGAGACCAACGGCCCCTTCAACGCTATTACAGATATAAAAAACGTGTCCGGCATCGGGGATAAAAAGTTTGAGGATCTTAAAGATAAAATATCTGTAAATTAATTATTTCACTTAATGATCTAAGGTTATTGAAGACTATAAACACAATAGAAATTTAACCAATCTTGTCGACCCGGTTTAATTAAGCAGCCCGGCTGACCACGTGGCCAACGGCACCAGGCAAGGGAAACCTTATGTTTCAAGAGAAGGATTTTGGATGGACAGACCATTAGTTGTTCTTGTAGCTTGCTATATTGCCGGTATTCTCATTTGTGAATTGACAGATTTTCAAATGTCTTTCATTATTGCCGTGGCTTGTATTTGTTTTTTAATTGCATTAACCGGCTATTTTTTGGCCTGGCGGGGAGTACGCCAGGTCATTTTGCTTCTCTTTCTCCTGCTTGGCCTGTCCATGTCCCGTCTCGCTATTGTAGCAAGCGAAACCCCCCTGGTTAATTACTCCAATCAACAGGTTACGCTTCTTGGTCAGATCATTGCCGAGCCGGATGTGCGGGAGGATAAAGTATACTATCTATTTGAGGCTCAAGAGATAGCCCGGGGCGGAGAGAACCTTTCAATAAAAGGTGATGTGAGACTACAGGTTACTGACTCAGCTGAAGTCTATGGCTTTGGAGATGTACTGCAGGTGTCCGGGCTCCTCGCCCGTCCGGAGCTGCCCGGCAATCCAGGCGCCTTCAATTACCGGACTTACCTGGAGCGGCAGGGAATCAGGGTAATACTCTATGCCCGTGGTGAAAAAGCAATTGAAAAAGTCTTTGATAGCCATTCCAACCCAGTCCTTAAAACAGCCCTCCAGCTGAAGCAAAAGCTGTCGTTCACTGCCACCAGGTCGCTCACTCCTGCGCAGGCAGCTGTATTAAATGGCATCGTTTTCGGAACCCAGGGGCAGATTGACCGGGAAACCAGGTTGGCTTTTACCGAAACCGGCATTGTCCACATCTTGAGTGTCTCCGGCCTGCATATCGGCCTGGTGCTGGGCGGCGTGGTGGGCCTGCTGCGATTATTCAGAATTGCACCGGGCCTGACGGCTCCACTGGCCACACCAGTGTTAGTATTTTATGTCATGATGACCGGCTTTAACCCGGCTGTCCTGCGCGCCGGAATAATGGCTTTGTTATTACTCTGGGCTCACCATTTAGGCCGGGCCAGGGACTGGCCGACTACAATGGCGGCAGCTGCACTTTTCATTTTGCTGTGGCACCCGCTGCAGCTGTTTCACCCGGGGTTCCAGCTGTCTTTTGCCGCAACCTTGGGGATTTTATATCTGGGTCCTCTATTAAGCAGCGCCTGCACTAAGCTATTACACAACTTGCCAGGAAACTTATCCCGGCCCATTTCCCTGGCCCTGGCGGTGCCGCTGGCCGCCCAACTGGCGACGATCCCTTTGGTAGCATGGTACTACAACATGGTTTCGCCTGTATCCGTACTGGCCAACCTGGTGGCAGTACCTCTGGTTGGGCTGATTATGTTTCTTGGCATCTCAGCCGCAGCTGCGGGCTTGCTCTGGCTGCCTCTAGCTGGTTTTGTCAATATCAGCAACGGTATAACGATGGACTTATTTATGCAAATTGTTACATTTTTTCAGGGGCTGCCTGGTGCAGTGGTCTATGTACCCACGCCATCTTTGATTTTGGGAGCGCTGTGGTATGGGGGCTTGCTGTTTGCCGGCCGATTCCTGGCGGGAGACTATAGCACGGCTTCAAGAGAGCGGCTTTACGGTTGGACTGCCGTCGGAGCAGTGTTTAGCGTCGCACTCCTCTTAATCTGGATGCCCTGGGGTGGGAGTAAGCTGTCAGTCCATTTTTTGGACACCGGTCAGGGTGACTGCATCCTGATCCAAACCCCGGGCGGAAGAAATATGCTCATCGACACGGGTGGCTGGCGGGGAGAATTCCAAAGTGGTGAAGGTGCCGGCGAGCAAGTGGTAACGCCCTACCTGCGCAGAATTGGCGTCAGGCGGCTGGACGTTTTAGCCTTGACCCACCCTCATGAAGACCACTGTGGCGGGGCCACGGCGGTAGTTAAAAACTTTACTGTGGGGCTAGCCCTGGTGCCACAGGTGGATGATAAAATTTATTATGGCAGTTCAGCAATAGAAACAGATGAAGTTAAACCGGGTATGACACGCTCTAATGAAGATGAAATACCTGTAGCCTACATCTCAATACTCAATCAAATGATCAGGAATGGTACGTCTGTAAGGACGGCTGGGGCCGGCGAGACCCTGAAACTTGATCGCGAAGTATACCTTGAGGTCCTTTCACCCTCGGAAATGACCGAAGGATCAAATTCATTTTTAAACAACCGCTCGCTGGTCCTTAAGATGACCTACAGGCATAAGTCCTTTATTTTTGCCGGAGATATGGAAATAGAGGCCCAGGGCGACTTGCTCCGAAGAGAGACAGAGCTAAAGGCGAACATCCTTAAAGTACCCCATCACGGCAGCCGGTTTTTGCTGTCGGAGTTGGTGGCGCAGGTGAGGCCTGAGGTTGCTGTAATCACGGTTGGCGCTCATAATAACTTCGGCCACCCGGCCCAGGCCACTCTGGATTTGCTCCACAGTAACGGGACAAAGGTTTTTCGCACTGACCAGGACGGGGCGGTAATTATTAAAACAGACGGATTCGGAACAGAGGTGGAAACGGGCAAGTCTTGACATAATTGTTTGGTAAATACCATGGACAGGAATTTTAACTCTATTAGAATTAAGCAAAAGAAGTGAGCAACCATTTTTGATTGCTCTTTAGATTGTTGTTACCATGACAGTGACTGATTATGCTGCAATCTCACACATGAAGTTTAACAATCAATTGTTCCGCTTATTTCATCTAATGCACCAGGAACTAATTCGCAGGCCAGAACATATTCTTCCGGGATATCAAGCAAGTGTCTGATACCTAAATCAACAGACTTAACAAATCCGAATCTGCTGTAATAAGCAGGGTCTCCCACAAGTACGACACATTGATATCCCATATTTTTTGCCAGCGCAAAACTTTTATTTATTAATTTAGAGCCGACACCCTTGTTGCGATATTGCAAAACAACAGAAATAGGTGCTAATAATAACGTTTCCGTCTTACAATCGCTGTTCTTAATATAATTTTTAGTCAACATAATATGACCAATTAGTTTATGATTTACTTCAGCTACTAAAGCGAGCTCCGGAATATAGTTACCGCTGCTGCGTAATTGGTTGACAAAATCTTGTTCCTTACCATTAGATACTTTCGCAGTTTGAAATGCAACCTTAACTAAATCATATATTGCCTTGAAGTCATTTGGTTTTTCCTGTCTAATAACTATATTCATATTTGTACCTCCATTGTTAGTTATAATCACTAATCTTTGGGAGGCTATACTTTATAATATTCGTATACACCCCCCTATTAGTACCGACTCTAATTCAACTAATTTAAACAAAAATACATCTCCTTTTCATTATTAGAATGCAAATAAGGGACATTTGTCTTACATATACGAGAATGTAATAATTACATTAGTATATAAAGCAGAGTACTAAACAGTTTACGGGAAAGAGATTTAAAATAATGAAATTACTTTCTTAAAGATAAGCTGGCCACAATCGGCCAGCTTATCTTTAATAGCCCAAAAACTTGAGGCATCAAGCCTATTGTTTTAAGCATTTTTTAAAACAATGTTAACTAGCTTCCCGGGCACAGGGATAACCTTGACTACCTGTTTGCCTTCGATCAGCTGTTGCACCCTTGGCTCCTGCAGCACCATGTCCCGCAGCCCGTCTGCGGAAAGCCCGGCTGGGACCAGCAGGCGCTCCCGCACTTTACCGTTCGTCTGTACCACAATGGTGACCTCATCCTCTTTGACCGCCTGGGGATCATAAAATGGCCACGCCTGACTGTGGATGCTGCCTCCATGCCCGCTGGCCTCCCATATTTCCTCCGTAATATGCGGGGCAAAGGGGGCGAGTAAAATTAGCAATGTGTCTATCGACTCCCGCAATACGGCCGGGTCACGGTCGGTCAAAGGGAGCTCTTTATACTGGTACAACGCGTTCACCAACTCCATAATCGCGCTGACAGCTGTGTTAAAGTTAAAGCGGGCGCCAATGTCCTCAGTCACCTTTTTGATGGTGCTGTGCGTTATCCGCCGCATCTCCCGGTTAGCGCCTACCAGCCTGCCGCCGGGGCCGCCGGCCGGTGCTTTTTTCAAATCCTCCGCCAGGGGTGCCACCAGGCGCCAGACCCGGTTCAAAAACCGGAAGGAGCCTTCGACTCCCTGATCGCTCCATTCCAGGTCTCGCTCCGGGGGAGCCGCAAATAGGATAAAAAGCCTGGCGGTATCGGCTCCATAGCGGGCGATGATTTCCTCCGGGCTGATCACGTTGCCCTTGGACTTGGACATCTTGGATCCCTCTTTTAATACCATCCCCTGGGTCAGCAAATTGGCAAAAGGCTCCTGCACGCTGACGAGTTTCTGATCATACAACACTTTGGTAAAAAACCTGGAGTAAAGAAGGTGCAGGATGGCGTGCTCTACCCCGCCGATATACTGATCCACCGGCAGCCAGTGATCCACCTTGGCCTTATCCCACGGACCGCTTTCCTCACGCGGGCTGGTATAGCGGTAATAGTACCAGGAGGAGCACATAAACGTATCCATGGTGTCTGTCTCCCGCTTGGCCGGCTGGCCGCAAACGGGGCAAACGGTGTTAACAAACTCCGGGCAATCCGCCAGGGGAGACTGGCCGGTGGGCCTGAACTCGACATCCCGGGGCAGTAGCACCGGCAGGTCAGCCTCGGGGACAGGCACGGTCCCGCACTGATCGCAGTAAATAATCGGGATCGGCGCGCCCCAGTAACGCTGACGGGAAATCAGCCAGTCCCTCAGCCGGAAGTTAATGCGAAACCGGCCCTGCCCCTTCTCCTCCAGGTAGGCGGTAATAGCCTTGATCGCCTCTCTGTTGGGCATACCGTTGAACTGGCCGGAGTTAACCAGCACACCGTCCTCTTCATAAGCCGCCTCCATGGCGTCAGGGTTCAACTCTACGCCAGGCGGCTGGATCACCACCCGGACCGGGTAGTTGTACTTTTTAGCAAACTCGAAATCCCGCTGGTCATGGGCCGCCACACCCATTACACAGCCGGTGCCGTACTCCAACAAAACATAGTTGCCGATCAGCACAGGCACTTTTTCCCCGGTCAGGGGGTTAATGCAATATGCTCCGGTAGGAAGGCCAGTCTTTTCTACCTCGTTGGAGGTGCGGTCAATTTCGCTCAGGTTCTGCACCTTGCGGACGAATTCCTTAATTTCCTGTTCCCGCCCGGTGCCGGCCACCAATTTTTCCACCAGCGGGTGCTCCGGCGCCAGGACCATATAGGTTACCCCGAAGATAGTGTCCGGGCGGGTGGTAAAAACGGTGATGGTCTCATCATGGCCGTCAATTTTAAAATCGATCTCCGTGCCTTCACTGCGGCCGATCCAGTGCTCCTGCATGATCTTAACCTTATCGGGCCAGCCTTCCAGCAGGTCCAGGTCCTGCAGCAGGCGTTCCGCATACTGGGTAATTCTGAAAAACCACTGGGCCAGCTCTCTTTTTTCCACCGGCGCCTTACAGCGCTCGCAGCCCCCGTCTTTTACCTGCTCGTTGGCCAGCACCGTAGCACAATCTGGGCACCAGTTCACCGTGGCATATTTTTTATAGGCCAGGCCTTGATGATACAATAGGAGAAACAGCCACTGGGTCCAGCGGTAATAATCAGGATGACAGGTGGCAACTTCCCTGTTCCAGTCATAGCTGATCCCCAGCTGCTTAAGCTGATCACGCATATTGTCGATGTTGTCGATAGTCCAGTCCGCAGGGTGGATGTTGCCATGCTTGATCGCGGCATTTTCCGCCGGCAGCCCGAAGGCGTCCCAACCCATCGGGTGCAGGACGTTGAAGCCTTCCATCGTCTTATAGCGGGCCACCACATCTCCGATGGAATAATTGCGCACATGGCCCATATGTAGCTTTCCTGAGGGGTAGGGAAACATCTCCAGACAATAATACTTGGGACGCTCTGAAAAATCAGGCACAGTATAGAGATCACTCTCAGCCCACTTGGCCTGCCACTTTTTTTCTATCTCCTGAAAGTCGTATTTTTCCTTCAATCCAGAAACCTCCCTGCAAGTGAGCCGGGTAGTTGCTCACACATACTTTTAGTCATGGCTTTTTTACCCATCAGCAGATTTTATCATAAAAATGCAAACTACTCAAGGCTGGCATGCTGTTACAGTAATCACAACAAAACAAAGATAAAACCTCCTAATCCCTGTTCGAGAAAAGAGGTTTCTTTTTTAGCATCTATTTATTAACTTGCTGACAATCAATATTCACCATGATTGAAAGGACATTAAATATTTACAGGTACTTTGACTACCTGGGCATCACCCCACAGGCGTTCAAGCTTATAAAATTGACGATCAGCTTCCTGGAAGACGTGGATGATGACATCGCCATAATCCAATAGCACCCAGTTGCCTTCCCTGAAGCCTTCCCGGCGCAAGGCGTTTACACCCGCTTTTTCAAGCATTTCCTGAATATTTTCCGCTATTGCCTGTACCTGGGTAGCGGACCGGCCACTGCAAATAACAAAATAGTCCGCAATAACAGATATCCCGGAAATATCTAAAACAATAAGGTCTTGTGCCTTTTTGTCTTCTGCCGCCTGCACTGCTATATTTACCATTGCCTGTGGACTTAAAGACAATGTCACTCCTCCTTATTACAAGATATAAAACATTAATGTAGAACTCAAGAGAAAACCTCCCTGACGGAGGTTTTCTCGCTTATCGATCTTCTCGTGCCTTTGCTTCGTTGACGGTTATAACCCTACCATTAAGATCAGTCCCGTTCATTGCAGCGATCATAGCTTCCGCATCCTCATCCCGGACTTCAACAAAACCAAAGCCACGGGAACGACCGGTTTCACGGTCAGTAATAACGCGGCTACTTATAACCTCACCATGTACTGAAAAAGCATCGGCGAGATCTTCAGCTTTAGTAGCCCACGGCAGATTTCCTACATACAGCGTACGCGACATTAAAATAATCACCTCTTTCCCTTACGAAACTTTTTAATTTAAGCTATTATCTGCAAAAGGACATATCCTGATGCAATATTAGGCGGTCAAAGATTTTCCAGCTATTAATTTTTATACAATTTATGCTTGGCTATGTAATGTTCAACAGGTTCCGGCAGCAAATATTTTATCGTTCTTCCCTCGTGCACGCGTTTGCGGATATCTGTAGAAGATATCGCCAGCGCCGGTACTTCCATGCTTAAAATCCGGTCCTGAGGAAAGCTAAGGACATTCTTAAGCTTTTCCCATAACTTGTCTAACTCATAGTTTGGCCGGGTTACGGCAACAATGTGGCATATGCTTAGCAAAAGCTCTACGTTCTTCCATGTCAATATATCCAATACGGCATCTGCCCCGGTAATGAAATAAATCTCCGTACCGGGATACATCTTGATCACAGACTGCACCGTATCGACTGTATAGGAATAACCCGGGCGTTCTACTTCGATCGAAGAAACCTGAAAATAATCGTTGGAGGCGGTGGCCAGAACAGTCATTAAATAGCGGTCCCAAGGATTTGTTATATTTAAGCCGGGCTTATGCGGCGGCCGGCCTGTCGGGACAAAGATAACCTGGTCCAATCCTACCTCGTCTCTCACCCCTTCAGCACCAACCAGGTGGCCGTAATGAATCGGGTCAAACGTTCCACCCATTATTCCAATTTTTGGAGTAAGATTAGTAGAATTACTCATATCTGAAATTTTACAATTTTAGTTTCCGAAAAGCAAGTAAAATGTCGGTCTTTAGCGGACATTCTTTTTTCTGTTCCTAGAAAATAGAAACAAAATTTTCTATTTATTTTAAATTTATCTGATGGTTATAATTTTCACTTGAATGATATCAGAATAATCTAAAGCTAATTGCTGTTATCAGAGGTTCATTACCATGTTATTGCGGTGCACCACTTCATCATAGTACTTGTGCCCCAGCAGGCGGGCGATGTCCTTTGACTGGGCCCCCTTTATCTTCTCTATCTCACTGGATGAATAACTAGCCAGTCCACGGGCCAGCTCCTGCCCGTCCGGGCCGATAATACTTACAGTGTTGCCCAGCTCAAAAACGCCCTCTACACCGGTCACGCCCGAGGGCAACAGGCTTTTGCCCTGGCCGGACAGCGCCCGGGCCGCCCCTTTATCTACAAATATTTTTCCGTGTACGGTAGAACTGTAGGCAATCCACTGCTTCTTGTTTTCCAACTTGTTCTCCAGCGGCCAGAAGACTGTCCGGTCCCTTTCGCCGGCAATTACCCGGCGCAGCACGTCCTTCTTTTCGGCGGCGGCAATTACCGTCACTACACCGGAGTGCATCGCCACCCTCGCTGCTTGCAGTTTGGTGGTCATCCCGCCGGTACCCATCGTGCTGCCGGCCTCACCGGCCAGCTCTTCGATCTCCGGGGTTATTTCATATACATCCTCAATCAGCCGGGCAGCGGGATCTTTGCGGGGGTCTGCAGTGTACAGGCCTTCCACATCGGAAAGCAAAAACAATATTTCCGCATCAACCAGTCCGGCCACCAGTGCCGAAAGGTTGTCGTTGTCACCAAGTTTAATTTCATCCACAGCCACTGTGTCATTCTCATTAATCACCGGAATGACACCAAAACGGAACAAGGTACACAGGGCATTCCTGGCATTTAAGAAACGACGCCGGTCGGAAAAATCTTCCCTGGTCAGCAGCACCTGTCCTACAGCCACACCATATTCAGCAAATATCTTCTCATAAATATGCATCAAAACACCCTGGCCAACGGCTGCGGCCGCCTGTTTTTCCGGTATGGTCTTAGGCCGGCCTTTTAGACCCAGCTTACCGGCGCCGGCGCCGACCGCGCCTGAAGTGACCAGGAGCACCTCTTTGCCCTGATTATAAAGATCTACAAGCTGGCGCACCAGACATTCGATTTGAAACAGGTTAGGCTTGCCGTTGGGATAATTAACTGAACTGGTGCCCACTTTAACCACTACTCGTTTAAATGTTTGAAAAACCTGAGTTTGCTCTCCCATATTGCCTCGCCAAAATTATACTGTTATTGTCAGGCCTTAGATAGTATACCATACCTTCAGTGTCTGTTGAAAGCTTGAAATACCAGAAGTAAACAAGGCACCTGTTCAATTGACATACTCAAACTCAAACTTGCCTATTTTAACGGTATCCCCTTCTTTGGCTCCGGCATCCTTGAGAGCGCTATCAATGCCCATGCGGTGCATAATCCTTTGCAGGCGCTCAACCGACTCCTCCAGGTTTAGATCGGTCATGGCCACATGCCGCTCAATTTCCTTGCCTTCAACAACAAAACAACCTTCCTCATGGGTGATAGTAAATCTTTGCTGTAAAGTGTGCACCACTGGTCCCTGCGTTTCAACAATCGCTACCGGCTCGGGAGGAATTTCCTCCAGCAAGTGTGCCACTCTATAGATGAGGGCATCAAGACCACTGCCGGATACAGCCGACACGGGGAATATTTCATACTTGTCCCCATAATTTTCTCTCAACCTTTGCAAATTTTGTGCCGCAAAGTCTAAATCGATCTTATTTGCGGCAATCACCTGGGGCTTCTTCCCGATTACAGGATTATACAGCGTTAGCTCCCGGTTGGTAATCTGAAAATCGTCTACCGGATCCCGCCCCTCGCTTCCTGCTGTATCAAGAACATGGATCAATAGGCGGGTGCGCTCGATATGCCTTAAAAACTCGTGGCCCAGCCCTGTGCCGGCATGGGCGCCCTCGATCAGGCCCGGTATATCGGCAACGACAAAGCTGCGATCATCCTTCAGCCGCACCACACCTAGGTTGGGCTGAATGGTTGTAAAGGGGTAGCTGGCTATCTTCGGCCTGGCCGCGGATACCTTGGAAATCAATGTGGACTTGCCTGCGTTGGGAAACCCGATCAAGCCGACGTCCGCCAACAGCTTCAGCTCCAGGCTCAGCCAGCGCTCCTCGCCCGGCTCACCCTTCTCAGCCAGCCTGGGTGCTTTATTATTTTGGGTGGCAAAGTGTGCATTACCACGGCCGCCACGGCCGCCACGGGCGACCACGACCTCCTGTCCGTCCGAAACCAGGTCCGCCAGCATTTCGCCGGTCTCAGCATCCCGGACTAAAGTGCCGGCCGGCACCCGGATGATCAGGTCATCTCCTGATACGCCATGCTTGTTTTTACCCTCACCGTGCCGGCCACGATCAGCCTTATAGTGTCTTTTATAGCGAAAGTCTACCAGCGTTCGCAGTCCCTCATCAGCACGCAGGATCACATCGCCGCCGCCTCCCCCGTCACCTCCCCAGGGCCCGCCCCGCGGGACATACTTTTCCCGGCGCATGGCTACACAGCCGTTGCCGCCGTCACCGCCCTTAACGAATACTTTTGCCTTATCATAAAACATCAAAATCACCTGTTGATAGTTTAACCATTTTTAGCATCTTGACGGGGAAAACTTAAAAATATTTCGATTCCACTGGTTGTGATCGCCAGGTTAACCCGGCCGCCATGCGGGCTCAACAATTCCCCGATCAGCGCCAGCCTTGCTTCGAGCTGGTTTAAATTAATTTGCGGCGGCTCGGGAAAAAGCAAGCGGCAGATATATTTTTTATCTTTTTCGCCTAAAACTATGTCCAGGTTTCTCCCGGTGATTTCAGGCGGAGCCATTACCTCAAGCGCGCAGCCAACGGAATGTTCGATCGCTTCACCGGCAACGATGCCCGGTACCCTGCACTCGGTAAAACTTGAATTTACCGTTAACTCAATATCTATCTGGCATTTTGCCGCTTCATTTAAACATGTCAGCAGGGCCAGGGTCACTGCGGGGATTTTTACCTGGCTTGTTTTACTCGACCGTGCGATTTCCATGCTCACCTGACTGATATACTCCCGTACCCGCTCCACTTTATTTAGCTGCAGCAACCCGGAAATAACCTGCAGGTGGTTTAAGAAATCATGTCTTTGCACCTGAACAATTTCCAATAAATTATCTAAATTCAAGTCCACGCCCCATTTCTGTGTATTTGAGCATGCCTGGAAAACAATGGATTTGCCTGTCCAACTAAAAAGCGGCCCCTGTCTGGGACCGCTTCTTTTAGAACCTATACAACTGCTGCCTCCGGCGGATTCACACTGACAGTTTTTTTATCCCGGCCTTTTCGCTCAAAACTAACAATTCCGTCAGCCGTGGCAAACAAGGTATCATCCTTACCTTTGCCAACGTTATGGCCCGGGTGAATTCTGGTGCCGCGCTGGCGGACAAGAATGCTGCCGGCTAATACAAACTGACCGTCTGCTCTCTTCACGCCAAGCATCTTAGGCTGTGAATCACGGCCGTTTCGCGAGCTGCCTACACCTTTCTTGTGTGCCAAATTAATCACCTCCAATTATAAAGATCGATATAAGATTTAGAAAATATTAGGCTTCAATTTTTTCCACGGTAACCTGGGTAAACGCCTGACGGTGACCCTGCTTGCGGCGGTAGTTCTTTTTGGACTTATACTTGAAAACGATGATTTTTTTGCCCCGGCCATGACGGACAACTTTTAACAGCACTTTAGCCCCCTCGACCAGAGGATTGCCGGCCTTGATCCCGTCATCCTTAACCACAGCGAGAACTTTATTCACTTCCACCGTCTCATCAGGTCCGGCAGGCAACTTTTCAATATATAACGTGTCACCCTCCTGGACCCGGTACTGCTTGCCTCCTGTTTCAATAATCGCATACATCTGATACACCCCCACAATTTCAGGACTCGCCGGAATTCAGGCAGGGGCGAAAGCCCCGTTTAATCAAGCTAACCTGTTCCGAGCGGTAATGGTTTAGGCATAAACACCTACGATATAAAATTTTAACATATCACGCTAATTTGTCAAGGCTTCTATTCACCAATTACTTTAATCACCAGTTTTTTTGGTCGCTGGCCGTCAAATTCCGCGTAAAAAATTTGCTGCCACGGGCCAAGGTCTAATTTGCCGCCTGTTACAGGCATAACAACCTGGTGCCCCACCAGCAGATTCTTCAGGTGGCTGTCGCCGTTTGTCTCACCGGTACGGTGATGCCGGTAGCCCTCACGGAAAGGGGCCAGCTTTTCCAGCCATTCGTCTATATCTGATATTATGCCTGGCTCGTCGTCGTTTACCCAAACGCCGGCAGTAATGTGCATAGCCGATATTAAGGCCAGGCCTTCTTGAACTCCACTTTTATGGACTATATCTTCCACTGTGGCAGTGATATTAATATAATCACGGTGTTTTTTTGTATTGAAGGTAAGATATTCGGTACATGACTTCATGGCCTGAACCTCTCTTCGATTAAACTTCTCTATTAAGAAATAAGGATACTGTAATCTTTAGCAGCAGACTATAATGACCGCACCGGGCGGGCCTTGGCATAAGTCCGGAACACCTTGCCCACTTCTACAGGGATGGTCTCGCCCACCAGCCCCCCGCCGCCTTCGATGTTTAAAATAAACCCATTGATCCGGGCAATGCCGTCATTTAAATTAGATACATGAGGCTCCTCTATTTTAACTTCCAGCACCTCACCCGGTTTTACCGGCAAAGTATGGGCCTGAAGCTCCTCATTATCTTGAATGGGCTTGATTGTAATCGACTCGATGTGGTGAGCCGCCGAGCCGCGGATATACAGGCTTTTGTTTGTTTTATTTTCCAGATCCCGCAGATTGACCCCGCCGCTGCCGATCAGCCTGGCTGCCACCAGCGGGTTAGCTTCCACCAGGATAGTATCCGCCGAGGTTTGGCGGGCTACGTTATAGATTTGGTTTTTAAAGTGGATGCCGAGCGTCTCTTCGGAGAGTACCTTTCCCCTGCCCTCACAATAGGGGCAAGGCTTCTGCAGTACCTCTGACAGGCTGGGCCGCACCTTCTTGCGGGTCATCTCCACCAACCCGAGCTGGGTAATACCCAGGATATTGGTCTTCGTTTTATCTTTTTTTATTTCTTCTTCCAAGGCCTGCAGCACCTCCTGGCGGTGCTCTTCCTTGGTCATATCAATAAAATCAACAATGATGATGCCGCCGATATCACGCAGGCGAAGCTGCCTGGCAATTTCCCTGGCGGCCTCCAGGTTGGTCTTGAGCACGGTGTCTTCCAGATTGGTGGTCCCCACATACTTGCCTGTATTCACATCTACCGCTGTCAGCGCTTCGGCCTGGTCAATCACCAGGTACCCGCCGCACTTCAGCCAGACCTTTCGCTTAAGAGACTTTTCAATTTCCTGTTCGATACCGTATTCTTCAAAAATATTCTCCCGGTCGTCGTAAAGAACTTTTACTTTTAAGTGCGGTCCGGTAATATCTAAAAGGTCAAGTACCTTCTCATACTCATAGCGGGAATCCAGGATCAGGCGGTCCACGTCTTCAGTAAACACATCCCTCAAGATGCGCTGGACCAGCACAAGATCACGGTGCAACAGGTTCGGTACCGGACCGTGGGCCGTTCTGCTCAGGATCTTCCGCCACAATTTGGTTAAAATAAGGACATCCTGCTGAAAATCCTCCTCTTCAATTCCCTCGGCCACCGTCCTGACAATCACCCCGACACCTTCCGGCTTAACCTTTGCAGCCAGTTCTTTTAAGCGCTCACGCTCTTTTTCCGAGTCAATCCGCCGGGAAATCCCGATATAATCAACAGTAGGCATAAGAACCAAAAACCGTCCGGGCAAAGTGATGTGGGTGGTCACCCTTGGACCCTTGGTGCCGATAGGTTCTTTGACAATCTGGACGACCACTTCCTGGCCTTGTTTAAGAATATCACAAATATTAATCCCCAACGCTGAGCCTGTCTGCCCGTTTCCCTCCATTGACCTGGCCGGCAGCGCGTCTTCCACATACAAAAATGCGTTCTTCTCCAGGCCGATATTGACAAAGGCAGCCTGCATCCCGGGCAGCACGTTTTCCACCCGGCCTTTGAAAATATTGCCGACCAGGCGCTGGTTGACCGACCGCTCGATATATATTTCTACAGGTACTTTGTCTTCTAAAACTGCTACCCTGCTTTCTTCCTCAGTTACATTAACCACAATTTCCCTCAGCATAAAAACCTTTCCTTCCTAATCTTGGCGCGTTCACATTTACCAAAGTGTCTTTTTTACTTGCCCTTCTAATGTATATACGCCGGTTCTATTCAATATAAAGTGTCCCTCTAATAGTAAGTGACTTTCGGTAAGTAAAGCATTAAGCACTTCTTCGAACCTGATATTACCGCTGCTGCCTGCTTTTAGTTCAGCCTCAATAATTATTATATCATCTGCAGTCCTGCCTGACAGGGCAAAAATTCCCGGGCGGATATCGAATTTCTTTTTCCTCCCGGCCTTATTTTTTCTGTCCACCCAAATCTCTGTGCGGGACATAAAAGCCGCAATCATGTTATCTAATTTTTGCTGGTCAACGGGGTTTTTGAGTTTGGCCCTGGCCCGGTAAGTAGCACGCTCAACACCGGCCATCAAAGCTGGGGACTTTTCCAAAACCAAACGGACTTCGAGAAGCCGCACCCCCTCCGGCAAAGCGCCGGCAAGCGCCTGCAGGACTTCCCCCACTGCCAATTCCTCTGACAATCCCAGGTCGGCATATTCGGCATCACCTGCTGTACCCACGCCAAGCGGGGCGGCAAAAGCTATGATTGGATGCGGGTTGAAGCCCTGAGTAAAGGCTAGAGGCAGCCCGGCCCGCCGGCCCGCCCGCTCGAAAGCTCTCAATAAATCCAGATGCGATATATAACGGGCTGGGCCTTCCTTACTGTACTGGATGCGGTAGCTGGGCATCGCCCTCACCCCCTGCAAAGAACGGTGCTACTTCGAGGCCCGGGCAGAGCCCGCAGCCGGTACACAAGCCGGTACGGCAGTCGTCTGTAACAACCCCGTCCAGCGCCCGGCGGTGCTCCTGCGCAAGAAACCGCTTTGATACCCCGGCGCTAATATGGTCCCACGGCAATCTGCTTTCATAGTCATAGCGCCTGTTGGCATACCAGGCCGGGTCGAGCCCTGCCTGCCGGAAAGCCTCCAGCCACCGGTCCAGGCTAAAATGCTCCGACCAGCCGTCAAATTTACAGCCTAAGGACCGGGCCTTTTCTAATACCGCGTCCAGCCGCCGGTCGCCCCTGGCAAAAACGGCCTCGATAAAGCTTGTGCCCGGATCATGGTAGTTTAACACGATCCCCCGCTCACGTAGCCTGGCCGCCAGATAGGCCTGTTTTTCTTTGAGCTCAGCCATAGGCGCCTGGGGCTCCCATTGAAAGGGCGTGTGCGCTTTGGGCACAAAGGAGGAAACGCTGACGGTTACCCGCAGGCGCCCCCGGGGCACCCCCGCCCTTTTGCCCCGGGCCAATACTCCCCGGGCCAGGTAAACGATCCCGTCCAGGTCTTCCGTGGTTTCTGTAGGTAACCCAATCATAAAGTAAAGCTTGATCGCCTGCCAGCCTTCCTGAAAGGCGACCGTGGCTGTGGACATCAAATCTTCTTCGGTAACACCCTTATTGATCACATCACGCAGACGCTGGGTACCGGCCTCCGGTGCAAAAGTAAGGCCGGATCGCCGCACCTTTTGCACCTCTTTGGCCAGCTGCACCGAAAAGTTATCCACCCGCAGCGAGGGCAGGGAAACTCCCACCCCCCGGCCGGCATGGTCCTCCATGAGCGACTTGATCACACTGCGCACGGGAGTATAGTCGCTGCTGCTCAACGACGTCAAAGAAATCTCATCATAGCCGGTGCTTTTGACCAGTTCCTTAGCCAGGCCCCGCACCGTTTCCGGCTTTTTCTCACGCACCGGCCGGTAAATTACCCCGGCCTGACAAAAGCGGCACCCTCTGGTACAGCCCCGCAGCACTTCAATCATCATCCGGTCATGCACTATTTCAGTAGAGGGAACGATGGGCTTGGTTGGGTAAGGGGCCAGATCCAGGTCCCGCACCACCCTTTTATGCACCCTATTGGGAATACCAGCAACGGCCGTCTCTATTTTGGCAATTGCGCCATCGTCCAGGTACTCCACCCGGTATAAGGCAGGCACATAAATGCCCGGCACCTGCGCCAGTTCAAGCAGCAGATCTGGTTTGGATAAATTACGGGCCCTGGCGCTGCGGCAAACCTCCAGAAAATCACCGATGGCCTCCTCCCCTTCACCAATGACAAACAAGTCGATAAAACTGGCCAGCGGCTCCGGGTTAAAGGCACAAGGCCCCCCGGCAATAACCAGGGGGTATTCCTCACCGCGCAAGCTCGAGTGCAAGGGCAAACCTGCCAGTTCGAGCATGTTCAGTATATTAGTATAACTCAGCTCATACTGCAGGGTAAAGGCAATTACATCGAAATCCCGGATCGGCCGGCAGGATTCAAGGGTAAAAAGGGAGAGATTGTATTCACGCAGCTTTTCTTCCATATCCGGCCAGGGCGCAAAGACTCTTTCCATCAGGGTATCTTTGCGGGTGTTCACGATTGAGTAAAGTATCTGCAGCCCCAGGTGGGACATGCCCACCTCGTAGACGTCGGGGAATGCAAAAGCCACCTTCAGTTCGACCTTGCTCCAGTCTTTCCGGACCGCATTCCACTCTCCTCCCGTATAACGGGCTGGTTTTTGAACCTGTGGTAAAATTTGATCAAGCAGATCCATATGGTAATATGTCCCCCAGCTTAAAGCATTCTCGGCACAAATTCCTTTTTAGTCAGTATAACCAAAAGTCAAGGGAAAAATTTCTTGTGTAGACTATTCTACACCCTTCCTGGAAAACCTCCTTATTTTAGCTATGGGGGTTATTTATTAAATCGCCGATCGGGACATCTACCCCTTTCGACAGCAGGGCATCGACAATCTGGGCTTCGCTGACCACACCCCGATAATGCCAGTTATGGTCAAGAAGCAGGACCAGGTGAAAACGCTGGGGCAAAAAGGTACGGATGATCTTGCCTAAGCGCACTGATTCAAAGGCCACCAACGGCTCCCCGGGCAGGACTCCAGCTGCCGCCAGCTCCTCTTTTTTCTGCAGCAGGTGACGAATAAAATGGTAAGGGGCCTGGTTTTTTTCACGTGTTGCAACATAGAAAAGAAACACGCCGGTGATGATCACGTCCAGGCCGTTCAGGCGCATCGCCAGGCCGGCCGTCCCCCCCAGGATAATGGCCACACCCCAAAATTGACCCCACCAGGCGGCCTGATGGGTAGCCTTGCTTAAGCCTGTACGCCTGGCCAGATAAGCCCGAAAAATCCTGCCGCCATCCAAAGGCAAGGCCGGGAGCAAATTAAAAACAGCCATAAGCAGGTTGCAGTTAAGAAAAAACAGCCCCAGGTCATTAACCCACAGGCCGTGATTCCGTAATACTGTGATTGTTCCAACAAGAAACAGGTTTGTAGTCGGTCCGGCCAAAGCCACATACACCTCTTTGGCGGGATCGGAAACCACCTCCCCGCCCATGCGGCTGACCCCGCCAAAAGGCAAGAGTTCGACTTCTGAAACCTGCACACCCAGGCGGCGGGCAACAGCCACATGCCCCAGTTCATGCAAAAACACCACTCCAAAAGCAATTAGCCCTTTGCCCAGCACACCGGCTACAAAAAACAGCCCGAGCAGGGCCAGAAAAAAGTTATTCAAATAAATTTCCATTCCCGCATAGCGGCCAATTTTCATGGTCTCACCTCATCTGCTGCTTGCAGCCAGCATAGTCCACATCCTGACAGCGCTCGGCGGCCATCGGCGCCATCGTCTAGGACACTAATTGGCATTAAGTGGCTGCAATCTCGCCACCGGATCAACCAGCTTGTTGTTCTCACGCAATTCAAAATACAAAACCCCGCCGGGAATATCACCTGTAATCCCAACCTCGCCAATGGTAGAACCTGCTTTTATCGACTGTGCATCGGTCACAGTGTACCTGGCGAGCCCACCATAAAGTGTGAAGCTGCCCTGTCCATGCTCCAATAACACATACTTGCCCAACGTCTGGCTGTCACCCAGTTTCTTTACCTTTCCGTCCAGCACCGCCTTGACCGGGCTGCCTACCGGCGCTGCTATATCAATACCGTTATGAAAACGCTCCATACCGTCAACAGGATCGATGACCATGCCGTGTCCCTGGATCACCTTGCCTGAAACCGGCACCGGCAATGCTCCGGCGGCGCCGTTCACCTGAGGATTAACCACAGGGCGGACGGGACCCGTAAGCGGCCAGTCCGTGTGCGCAATCTGTGAACCAAACTGAACCAACTTATCCACGGCCGGCTGATAATTCCACTCCGAGGTCAAAACAGATTTTAAGGTTTCCCTGGCCTCTACACCCCATGGATTTTGAGTCTCCTTTAAGGTAACAAGAGCCATAAAAATTAAAAAAGCAATGACCAAACGGGGCAGGTTCCGCCGCCGGCCGCCCTGGCTGCGGGGCTTTTTCCAGTGGGGCGGCTGATAGCGGGAAATCCAGTCATCTTGCTTAAAGGACCCGCCCGGTTTATAATCAATTCCTCTCATAATTTTCCCCCCGTACAATTATTAGCTTGTCTGTATAGTATATTTTCCTTAAAAAGGTAGTATGACAATAAATTGCTATCGGGAGGTTAAAAAAATAACCGGGTTGATGATCACCCGGTCAGAACAAAATCTTTTGCTGCCTCATATTGATGTTTAAGAGCAAACCCAGGGCAGTAAGATTAGTTATCATACTGCTGCCGCCGTAGCTAAACATCGGCAAGGGGATGCCAGTGACAGGCATAATTCCGATGTTCATGCCCGCATTAATTAAAACATGCACTGTCAGCATGGACACGGTTCCTGCAGCCAGAAGGGAGCCGAACCGATCCCTGGCGTTAATCGCAATCAGTATGCACCGGTAAATCACAATAAAGAAAAGCAATAGCAGCAAGGACGTACCGATAAATCCAAGCTCCTCGCCGACTACAGAAAAAATAAAGTCAGTCTCCTGGATCGGCAGGAAATCACCGTGAGTCTGGCTGCCGTTAAACAAACCGCGCCCCCAGAAGCCACCCTGACCAATAGCGATCTGTGACTGAATGACGTTATAGCCGGCGCCCTGCCATTCCTTCCATGGATTAATAAATACAATCAGCCTCTTGAGTTGGTAATCTTTTAATGGAATCCAGAGCATGACTCCCCGGTTTGCCGCCAGCCAGAAATGTGCCCAGATCCATAGGGATACTGCGCCAAGCCCGCCGGTGATGATACCGGTTAACAGCCAGGGACGCGCGCCCGCCACAAAAAGCATTCCGAACATAATCGCCATCAACACCAGGGCTGTGCCCAGGTCCGGCTGCTTCAGGATAAACAGCGCCGGCACCCCAATAAAAGCAAAGGCGGGAAGCAGGTCCCGCAGGCGATACAGCTTATTGCTGCGTGAATTCAAGAAAGCCGCAAAGCAAATGATGATCAGAAGCTTTGAAAATTCAGAAGGCTGGAAACGGATAAATTTTAAATCAATCCAGCGCTGGGCGCCCATCGCGGAATCTCCCACAAAAAGAACCGCGCCCAGCATGATCAAATTCAGGACGTAAAGAAATTTCACATGCTTTAACAAGTCTTCATACCGAATATAGAGCATCATGATCATCATGCCGGTTCCAATCAGGACCATCATCAGCTGCTTTTTTACATAGGCAAAGGGGTCCGCGCCGGCGCTTACCGACCCCGCTGCCGGCGAAAGCTCCGGCGGCTTGGTAGCGCTATAAATGATCAAAAGCCCTAAAGCGATAATCAGGGCCACTGAAATCAGTAAAGTGCGATCTAGTTTTTTAAAAAAAACACTTTGTTCCAACACTCCGGCACCACCTCCTTTCCGCATGAAATAAGTCTTTTTTACTATCTGTGTGATAAACGTGCCCGAGTATTTATTATATTATAATCAACTAAATAAAAAAAGCCCGTATTATTCATATACAGGCTCCCCCAGACTTCAAATCATCCGGCGTTTCTTTTCATTCCCTTAACCGGGATATTTGCCACCAGCGCCACTGTGTTACCGCTCGAGTCCAAATTGACCTCCAGGTTTTTCTCATCAATAACCATATAGTTGGATATAACCTTAATCAAATCTAACTTTAATGATTCAAGCATCTGGGGCGAAATGCTGGCCCGGTCGTGCACCAGAACCAGTCGCAGTCTCTCCGTGGCAATGTTTTTGCTTCCAGATTCTTTACCAAAAAGTTTAGCAATAAATTCCAGCATGCCGTTCCCCCTCCCCAGTTTATTTTAGCCCAATAAATTTCTTAAACCTCTTAAAAAAGCCCTCATCTTCTTCCAAGTTAAGGAGCGGTACTTCTTCTCCCAGAATTCGGCGGACGATATTTCGGTATGCTTGACCGGAGCGGGAATTTTGATCCAGCACCACTGCTTCCCCCCGGTTGGTTGTGACCACGATCATATCATCATCAGGAATGATCCCCAGCAAGTCAACCGCAAGGATATCGATGATATCTTCAATACTCATCATATCACCCTGCTTGACCATCTTCGGGCGGATCCGGTTAATAATTAATTGGGGCTCCCTTAATTCCGCAGCCTCCAAGAGGCCAATAATCCGGTCGGCATCCCGCACTGCCGATACCTCCGGCGTGGTAACCACGATCGCCTTCTCCGCGCCGGCGATCGCGTTCCGGAAACCTTGCTCTATTCCCGCCGGGCAGTCAATAATGATATAATCAAATTCCTTTTTCAACTCATCGCACAGCTTAACCATCTGGTCCGGGGTAACCGCTGTTTTGTCTTTGGTCTGAGCTGCCGGCAGCAAGTGCAAACCTTCAAACCGCTTGTCCTTAATTAATGCCTGCCGCAACCGGCAACTTCCATTCACAACATCAACAATATCAAAAACAATCCTGTTCTCCAGACCTAAAACCACATCCAGGTTTCTCAAACCGATATCAGTGTCGATCAAAGCTACTTTATGGCCGACAGATGCCAGACCGGTTCCAATATTGGCGGTAGTTGTTGTTTTACCAACTCCTCCTTTACCGGAAGTAACTACTAGTACTTGGCCCATCCTTAGAGTTCCCCCTCTTATAAAGTCGTTGGACGCATGGTACTGCACCTCAGGGAGCATAGCGTGACTGCGATCACACCAAAAGCAGAAATCTGCCTAGGTGAGCTTCCCCTGACGTTCCCCTGCATACTGAAAGGATTCAATGGTAACAACCCCGCCTTTGATGTGTGCCATCTCCGGATATTCGGGATCAACTGCCTCATTATCCGGAGGCCTGGTAATATGATTGGCAATCCTTAGCTGGGTCGGCTGCAGGTGAAACGCCAAGATGATTGCTTTCTCATCACCGCAGGCCCCGGCATGTACAACACCCCGCAAAGAGCCCATCACAATAATATTGCCGGTGGCAGCTATCTCAGCCCCGGGATTAACATCCCCCAAGACTACTACATTACCGTTATAATGTATACTCTGGCCAGACCGCAGTGTTCGCTGTACCAGAATTGTATTCTCGTCAACCAAATCTTCCAAATCAGCCGAGACATGATGACCAAATCCCGATAGATTGTAAGAGCGAGCCAAAACGGCGATCACCTCCTCTACTGCAACTACCAGTAAATTCTACAAAGGGCAACCAAATCCTGCTAAAATACCAAATAAAAAAAGGTTTATGATTCTTACTTATATTTACTTTTTAGACAAATTTCATCATTCTGGAGTACTTATATGTGTGGTTCGTTCTTCCAGCCTAAAATAGGCGGCAAGCATACTTTCCGCTACCGGACCAGCCATTGTGCCGCCATGGCCGGCAAACTCCATCACTACCGCTACGGCAATTTCCGGCTGCTCATAGGGGGCAAAGGCAACAAACAGGGCATGATTATCGTGGCCATATACCTCTGCGGTTCCGGTTTTAGCCGCTACCGGAGGCAATCCAGCAAAAAATCCGAAGGCAGTGCCATCTGGAGGCAATGCTACTTCCCGCATACCCGCTCTGACCACGGCAAGCGTCTCCGGTGAGACACCGGTATGCCGCACTACCACAGGTGATTTTTCTTCAATCACCTTTCCGGCAGGGTCCACAATTTTTTGCACCAAATAAGGCTTATATAGTGTCCCCCCGTTGGCAATCGCTGCAATATAATTTGCCATCTCTAGCATGGTGTAACGGTTATCACCCTGCCCAATAGAACTGATTATCGTATCATAATCATGCCAGGCCAACTCCCAGTTTATTGCCATCAACTCGTTGGCCTTCTTGTCCAGCAGTTGTTTTCTTTGTTCATCACTTGTAGCCTTGTTCACTAGGTCATCGTAATTATGCTCGATCTCTTTTACTTTCGCAGCCGATTCAGAATTCAAGTACGGCTTTCTTAGCTCAAGCTTGGCGTCAGGGCCAGGGACAACACCACTGTCTTCCCCGGGCAATTCAATGCCGGTTTTTTCTCCAAGGCCAAACACCCGGGCCATCCGGGCAATGTCATCAATACCGGTCCGCAGTCCTAGCTGGTAAAAGTATGTATCGCAGGATACTTTTATTGCCCTGACCATATTTACAATCCCGTGGCCACCAGGCTTCCAGTCGTTGAAACGGTGGTTGTCCCATGTCAAGTAGCCCGGATCGGCAATGGCATCCTGCGCTGTAGCAGCAGCATTTTCCAACCCGGCCATAGCTACAATCATTTTAAAAGTTGAACCCGGCGCGTAGGATAGCAGGGCCCGGTTCAACACAGGCTTCCAGGGCGAATTAAATACCTCGTCATAATCCTTTTGGGATAATACGCCGGAAAGTTTAACCGGATCGTACGTTGGATAGCTGGCCATTGCGAGCACCGCTCCAGTCCGTACGTCTATCGCCACTGCGGCGCCTGCCCTCGCCTCCCCGTACCCCTGCCTTAGAGCCTCCTGTGAGGACCTGGCCATTGCCTCTTCTGCCGCCTTTTGCACCTTCTGGTCGATGGTGAGTACCAGGTTGTTGCCGGGCACCGTGTCCACCACCCCCAGAGCCCGCACAGGCCTGGCCATGGAGTCTACCTCCACCTGCCTGCCGCCGTCCTGCCCCCGCAGGTACTTCTCATAGGTATATTCCAAGCCGGTCTGACCAAACGGGTCACCGGCCTTATAGCCTTTATCTTTATTTTCCGCAAGTTGCTGTGGATTGATCTGCCGCACATAACCCATCACATGGGCCAACAGGTTCCCGTTTGGATATTCCCGCAGGGACTCGATATCTATAGCCACCCCCGGCAACTCCATACGCTGCTCTTCGATTTTGACAACAATGTCCTCCGGCACCCCGGTCGCCAGCTTTACCGGTTCATATAAACGCTCCTGATGGTCAATTTTCTGCTGGATCTCCTGGGTATCCATTCCAAGTATCGCCGCTAGTTTCTCTACCACCCCGCCCATGTCCTTGCGTCCCAGGTTCACCAGAGAAACTGTATATACCGGCTGGTTGCCGACCAGCTTGATCCCGTTGCGATCGAAAACTTCACCGCGGGGGGCTGTAATTGTAATCAATCTCATTCGGTTCTCCCTGGCCAGGGTGGAAAACCTATCGTTTTGCAGCAATTGCATGTAGGCCAGCCTGGATAAAAGAATAAGAAATATAACTACAACGATATATAAATAAATACGCATCCTTTTTTCAATAAAATTTCTTGCCATGTTTTCCCCCACCTAAAATAATCAGAACCAAACATAATAGCCCCGGGGTTGAAATAGCGCTATAGTTCTCTCCCCTTGATTTTAAAGTAACGGAAAACACGTCCATAAAGAATCGGTACTAACACAGCAGTGTAAAGTGCGGCCGGCAGGATTACCCTGAATAATCCATAGAAAATGTTCACCTGGATCCCTAAAGACAGCAACATCAGGTAGTCCACCAATAATCCCGCTATGGAGCAAACAAAAGTTATCCCGGATAAAACCAGAGCGTTATCCTGGTAAAAACGCTCGCCGCAGATTCCGGCCAAATAGCCGGCAACCATTTTAGAGATGGCGTTCAGGCCAATGTAGCTGCCGGTAAACAAATCTGTGACTGCACCGGCGGCAAAACCCAAAAAAGCCCCCTGCCTGGGACCCAGGAGGAAGCCGTTAAAAACAGCCAGGAGCAGGATCAGATCTGGTTTGATGCCGTAAACAGCGATGTACCCGAGCACTGTAGACTGCAAAATCAACACCGCTCCAAACAAGAGCAGCAATGCGGGAAACGGCAACATATTCAACCTCCTCCCGGCCAGTGTCCAGGTTAAGAATATACGCCGGTTATGATCAGCACTTCCTCCAGCCGGAACAAGTCAGCGTAAGTTCGCAAGTCAGCATTGTTAAATAGTCCGGACGGATCACTGCGGATCTCGGTTATCTGACCGACTGGAATACTTTTGGGGAAAATACTGCTTAGGCCGGAGGTAACCACCGCCCGCCCGACTTCTAAGGGCGCATTGTTCGGAACATGGATCATCCGGGCTATTCCAACGCTGCCGGCCACCCCCTCAACAACCCCGGAAATACGGGTATCCTGAATCAGCGCGCCAACACCGCTGCGTGGATCGGTGATCAATAAGACCTCGCAGGTGGAGGCGGAGACAGAGAACACGCGCCCGACCAGTCCTTCAGGAGTAATCACAGTCATATTCTCCTTAACACCATCCGCTGTACCCCGGTTCAGGACTATTGTACCAAACCAGTTGCCCGGGTCTCTGCCTACTACAGAAGCGGCAAGTAAATTGTAATCTTTAGCCATGACCTGCTTATAATTTAACAAACCGGCTAAACGTTCACTCTCAAGCTTATATTCGTTCATCTGGACCACCTGGCTCTCCAGACGGCCCACCTCCTGCTCCAAAAACTGGTTGCGTGTTCCGGCCCTGACCATAGACACTGGAAAGGACATCAATTGATATGCCTGCCTGCCCAGCCACGTCAAACCACCCTGCAACGGCGCCAAAACATCCCTGGACTTGGATTCCAACGAGTTCAGCCGGGCCTGCTCCGGCAGGGTAAAATGCATGGCCGCCAGGGTAGCCGCCAACAATACAGCAAAGAAAAATAGCTTCCTGGCAGTTTCCCAACGCACCCTGATTTCCCCCTGTCTTAGATCGGTGTTGCTAAACCGGCCGTTTGTTCTGGATCAGTACCTTGCGCAGCACATTGATGTTCTCCAGCACGCGCCCGGCGCCGTAGGCCACTGACAGCAGCGGTTCTTCCGCCATGTGCACCGGCATTCCCGTCACCTCAACCACCAGGCGGTCCAGACCGCGCAATAGTGAACCGCCGCCAGCCATAACAATACCCCGGTCCATAATGTCAGAGGCTAATTCCGGTGGTGTCTGCTCAAGGGTGGACTTAATCGCCTCAATAATGCTCGCCACAGGCTCTGAGAGGGCCTTGTAAATTTCTTCAGAGGTAATTTGAATTGTTTTGGGCAGTCCGGTGATTAGGTCACGTCCCCGCACCTCTTCAATTTCAATATCATCAAGCGGGTAAGCTGAGCCAATCTGGATTTTAATGGCCTCGGCAGTGCGCTCGCCAATCAATAAATTGTAAGTGCGCTTGACGTGGTTTATAATCGCTTCGTCCAATTCATTGCTGGCAATCCTACTCGAGCGGCTGGTCACAATGCCGCCCAGGGATATTACCGCGACTTCTGTTGTTCCCCCGCCGATGTCCACGATCATATTGCCGGTAGGCTCATGAACAGGCAGCCCTGCCCCGATCGCCGCAGCCATCGGCTCTTCAATCAGGTAGGCTTCCCGCGCCCCCGCCTGCAGTGCCGCTTCGCGCACCGCCCTTTCCTCCACGGTGGTGACTCCAGATGGAACACCCACAACAACCCGGGGACGGATTAAAAAAGTGTGGCTGCGCAGCGACTTATTAATGAAGTATTTGATCATGCTTTGGGTAACGTCGAAATCGGCAATAACCCCGTCTTTAAGCGGCCGGATCGCAATAATATTGCCCGGCGTACGTCCGATCATCCTTTTTGCGTCTTCTCCTACCGCCAGTACCTTGCCGGAATCCTTTTGCACCGCTACCACCGAAGGCTCACGAATAACAATTCCCTTGCCCTTGACATAAACCAGGGAATTGGCAGTACCCAAATCCATACCCATATCCTTTGAAAACAGACCGATGCGCATTTCCCGGCCCCTTTCTAGCATAATTGCTATTTCTTGTCGTTTAACCAATTACAGCCGGGCTGCAATTCCCGGTACAACTGCCATACCCAATCTTGGTTATAAATATCATGACTTTGTCAAAAGCCACACCTTATTACTCATTTTCATTCAAGTCAAACAAGCTGGTGATGAGAAATTAAACTCGGTGGTGTTATGCAACCGTGATGGTAATTATTGTATCTTAGCGAGGGCTTGTCTTAAACTTTTTCGAAAAAAAGTTTATTTTGTTACACCTAACAAGTTTATTGGCAAATTGATTAAACACACCTAGAATAATATTTTATAATAGCCCTTATGTTTTCGCAAGACATTGATTGATCAGTTTAAAATATTAGCCCTGAATAAATAACACATTGTCTCCAACAATTGGTTTCAACCAAGTGGGAACTTTCTCATCATTAAAACATCATTTAGTTGTATTAATTGTGGATTTACGCCCTGACAGCAACAAAATCTAATGGGGTCAAAATCGCGCCTTAAGGAAGAACGAGCAGGTTAATTTGCCTGCTCGCTTTGTTTATCAAAGATATTGTAATCCATTTTGTTCAGCATCTGATATAACAAGGGCAGCGGTAATCCGACCACATTGGTGTAATCCCCTTCAATTCTTTCAACAAATATTGCCCCTATTCCCTGTATGGCATAAGCACCCGCGCAGCCGGTGCCTTTAGGGGAAGCATTATCTTCGTTTGACAGTCCATCTGCTGGATAAGCGCTGTCTTGGCCGACCGGGCTGACGCAAGGACCGGCCTTGTCCAGCGGCTCACCGCTGGCTACATAGCGACGGATCTCGTCCATCCCCACCGGCCGAAAGATCACCCTGGTGATCTCATGGCCAACCTCGATCTTGCGGCTCCCGGCATCCACCACGGCCACCCCGGTATATACGTCGTGCGCACCTCCTTGCAGGCCATTCAACATTTCCTCGGCCTCCTGGTCACCGGACGGTTTGCCCAGCACCTGTCCTTGCCAGACGACAACAGTATCCGCCCCGATCACAATGCCATCATTCAGGACTTCAGCCACAGCCATGGCCTTCCTTTCGGCCAGCAGCTCAACCACCTCGGCAGGCTTCAAACCGGGGGGAGTATTTTCCTCCTGATTGCAAATCATTACCCGGTAATCCAAGCCCAGTTGTTTTAACAATTGTGAGCGGCGCGGTGAGGCCGAGGCCAGGATCAGCTCTTTCATCGTCTCACACCCGCTTGTATATGATATAGCCGAGAAAAAATCCCAGGGCCGTTAACAAACTCAGGTTAAAAGTAAAGCCAAAAGTCATACTAAAAAACTGCAGGTCCAGGGTAAATGGCTTTAACCCAATTGTTGAGGACGCCTTTAACCATGGCAACGCCGGAGCCAGCGCATTGCCAACGGCACTGCCGGCCAACCCGCCAGCCAGCAGGAGCAGGAGCAACACACCCAGACCGCTGCTACCTTTTCCAAAGCTCTTAGACATTAGTCTCTCCCGAATCAAAATTCCTTAATTGGTGTAAACGCAACTATTTCACCATCTCATAGTTTACCATTTAAGCTATTTAATAACAAGGTCTTTGCTGATGCAGACTTAAGTATTCATTGCGGTTTAACACGGCCTGGCTTCAACAATTATCTCTACTTCTTCTGCAGCATTAAGGGGCAGGTCACTGACGCCAACGGCTGACCGGGCGTGTTTGCCCATCTCTCCGAAAATATCGCCAATAAGTTCGGACGCGCCGTTTATAACCTGTGGCTGCTGGGTAAACCCGGCAGTACTGTTAACGAAGCCTGTCACTTTAACCACCCTGACGATATTGTCCAGGCTGCCAATAACCCCCTTGATCGCCGCCAGGCAATTGATTGCGCACAGGCGCGCCGCCTGGTAACCCTCTGTGGTAGTCAGGTCCCGGTCAAGCTTGCCGGCAAATTTCAGCTGACCGTCGGCAACAGGCAGCTGCCCCGATGCATAGACAAAAGATCCCGCAAGCACGGCCGGGATATAAGCGGCAACCGGCCTGGGCGCGTCCGGAATGTGGATCCCCAATTTCATTAGCTTTTCTTCAAAAGACAATGCTAATTCCCCCTGGCTTTGATAATTAATTCCCGCACCCTGCCCACCATATACAGCGAGCCGGTAACGCATAACAGCTCTCCCGGCTGGGCCAGGGACAGCGCCTGCTCAAAAGCCTCTTTGATATCCTCTACAAGATAAACCTCCTGGACATAGCGCCCCACTTCACGGGCCAGGCCCTGCCAGTGCCCGGCCCGCGGGCTGTCCGGCCTGGTGACTACCGCCGCCCTGGCCGCCGGCGCCAGTTCAGCCGCCACAAGACCGCGCTCCTTATCGTCAAGCATCCCGATCAATAGCACCAGCCCCCGGCCCGGAAAGTATTCCGTCAAAGCCTGGCGCAGGCTGCGCGCGCTTTCATAATTATGGGCCCCGTCGATTAACACCAGCGGCTCCCCGCCGAAAAGCTCCAGCCTAGCCGGCCAGCGTGTGGCGACCAGCCCTTCCCGCACCGCCGCTGGGTCAATATTAATGCCCTGGTCAGCCAGCAACTCGATCGCGGCGATGGCCGTGGCGGCATTAACCTGCTGATGCCTGCCGATCATAGATAGCCTCAGGTCATTATAAGCAACCCGGCGCCCCCTGACCCGGAATTGCTGTCCGGCAGGGGAAGCGGAAATTTGTTCCCAGGTGATATCCCGACCCACTACTGTTAATGGGGAGCCCTTGTCCAGACAGGCTGCTTCAATGATTTCCAGCGCCTCTCCCGCCGCCGCGGTGACTGCAGGAATACCCGGCTTAATTATGCCCGACTTGACCCGGGCTATCTCACCGATCGTTTCACCCAAATAGTTTGTGTGATCCACGGCCACATTGGTAATCACCGAGATTAGCGGCGTCACCACGTTGGTGGAGTCGACAGCACCGCCCAGACCGACCTCCAGCACCAGGAAGTCCACTTTTTCCTGGTTAAAGTATTGAAAGGCGATGGCCGTGCTCACTTCGAATTCAGTCGGGTGTTCAAAACCCCCGGCCACCATCTCTTCCAGGTGAGGCCGGAGGCCTGCAATTAAACCGGCGAGCTTTCGCCGGTCAATTTCTGCCCCGTTGATCCGGAATCGCTCAGTATAAACATGCAGGTGGGGCGAAGTGAAGGTCCCCACCCGGTACCCGGCAAAACGCAAAATGTTTGCCAGCATGGCCGTAGTGGAACCTTTGCCGTTCGTCCCGCCGACATGCACGATCTTCAATTGACGGTGCGGGGTATCCAGCCGTCTCAAGAGCTCCTCGATTCGCTCCAGTCCAAAATTAAACCCGAACTTAGTTAATTCAGCCAAATAATTCATTGCCGCTTGATAGTCCAACAGTGTGCCTCCAGGACTTGACATTAAATATAAACATACCTCGTTCTTCCACAACAGGCCGCACAGCCCTACACGCACCATAAGCATTTAACCGGAGGACCTGTCACTAAACACTTATTTTATCCTGCCAGCATAGCAAGCCTTTCCTTAACTGCATACTGCTTGGCGGAAAGCTCTTCTTCTTTTTTCCGCTCTTTTTCAATCACATCTGCCGGGGCCTTGCCCAAAAAGCCCTGGTTGTTTAACTTGCCCTGCACCCGGGACAGGTCTTTTTCCAGGGCTGCCAGCTCTTTCTTCAGCCTGGCTGTTTCCTTATCAATGTCGATCAGACCCTTGAGCTGGATAAATATCTCCACTCCACGGGTAACCGCATGGGCGGCCTGTTCCGGTTTTTCCTGCAGTGTCTCATGAATACTGATGCCGGCGTTGGCCAGGCCTTTGATTATACCGGCGCCCCGTTCGAGCAGGGACCGGTTAGCCTCAGCGCCAACCTCCAGCAGGGCCTCGATCTGACGGCCAGGCGGCACGTTCATCTCGCTGCGGATGTGCCGGATCGCCTTCGTTACCTCCATCAGCATCCCCATCTCATTTTCCGCTTCCGGATCCAGGAGGTCTGTGCGGGCTGCAGGCCAGGCGGCGCGCATAATCGTCACACCCCGGCCCGGCAGGTGCTGCCAGATCTCTTCGGTAATAAAAGGCATAAACGGGTGGAGCAGCTCCAGCGTGCCCTTGAGCACGGCAGTGAGCACGTGCTGAGCCGTATAACGGTCCAGGGGAGTGGTTTTGCCGTATAGCCTGGGCTTGGCCAACTCGATGTACCAGTCGCAAAATTCATTCCAGATGAACTCATATAAAACCCGGGCCGCCTCGCCCAGCTCGTAGGCCTCCAGCAGCCTGGTCACCTCTCCCGCCACAGCCTGGAAGCGGCTGATAATCCAGCGGTCGGGCAGCGTGTACTCACCCGGCCGGCCGCTGGGATCATAGTCCTCCAGGTTCATCATCACAAACCGGGAGGCATTCCAGAGCTTATTGGCAAAGTTGCGGGCGCCCTCCAATTTTTCAAAATTAAAGCGCAGGTCATTGCCCGGGGTATTGCCGGTAACCAGCATGAAGCGCAGGCTGTCGGCGCCGTGGGACTCAATCACATCGATCGGGTCCACCCCGTTGCCCAGAGACTTGCTCATTTTCCGCCCCAGGGCATCCAGCACCAGGCCATGGATAAACACTTCCCTAAACGGCACCTCGTTCATAAAAGCCAGGCCGGAAAAGATCATCCGGGCTACCCAGAAGAAAATTATATCGCGGCCGGTAACCAGCACGGAGGTAGGATAGTAGTAAGCCAGCTCAATGGTCTGCTTGGGCCAGCCCAGCGTGGAAAACGGCCACAGCGCAGAGGAAAACCAGGTATCCAGCACATCGGGGTCCTGCTCCATATGGGTGCCGCCGCATTTGGGACACTCTTTCACCGGCTCTTTGGCTGCCACCATCTCTTCACAGTCCTGGCAGTACCACACCGGGATGCGGTGCCCCCACCAGAGCTGGCGGGAAATGCACCAGTCGCGGATATTTTCCATCCAGCCCAGGTATATCTTGGTAAACCTCTCCGGAATAAAGCGGACGTCGCCATTTTTAGCGGCCAGGATCGCTGCTTCAGCCAGGGGCTTCATTTTAACAAACCACTGGCGGGAGAGCGCCGGCTCGATGACAGTATGGCAGCGGTAGCAGTGGCCCACCGCGTGGGAGAGGTCCTCCGTCTTGATCAGGTAGCCGCCCGCCTCCAGGTCCCGGACAATTTTCTTGCGGCACTCATAGCGGTCCAGCCCCTGGTAGCGCGGGCCTGCCTCCGGGCTCATCTTGCCTTCCTTGTCGATCACAATTATCTGCTCCAGATTATGCCGGTGACCCACCTCAAAGTCGTTGGGGTCATGGGCCGGGGTGATCTTCACCGCCCCGGTACCGAAGGAGGGGTCCACATACTCATCGGCGATTACCGGCATCTCTCGCCCGACCAGGGGCAGGATCAGGGTTTTGCCGATCACCCCGGCATAGCGCTCGTCGTCCGGATGGACCGCCACCGCAGTATCCCCAAGCACTGTTTCCGGGCGGGTAGTAGCCACTTCAATAGAGCCGCTGCCGTCTTTATACGGGTATCTTAAGTGATAAAAGTGGCCGGGCTCTTCCTGGTGCTCGACTTCAATGTCAGAGATCGTAGTCTGACACCGGGGGCACCAGTTGGTAATATAGTAGTCCCGGTAAATCAAGCCCCGCTGGTACAGGTTAACAAACACCTCCAGAACGGCCTCGGAGCAGCCTTCATCCATAGTGAACCGCTCCCGCTGCCAGTCGCAGGAGGCACCCAACCTTCTGAGCTGGGTGGTAATCCGGTTGCCGTACCGCTCTTTCCAGGCCCAGACCCGTTTTAAGAAGGCCTCGCGGCCGATATCATAACGTGAGGTCCCTTCCTGGGCCAACTGTTCGTCGACCTTGGCCTGGGTGGCGATGCCCGCGTGATCAGTGCCTGGCATCCAGAGGGTATTGTAGCCCTGCATGCGGCGCCACCTGGTAAGAATATCCTGCAGGGTATTATCCAGGGCATGCCCCATGTGCAACTGCCCGGTAACGTTGGGCGGCGGCATCACGATGCAGAAAGGTTCCTGCTCCGGGTTAACCTCCGCGTGAAAAAAACCGCTATCTTCCCAGTAACGATACCACCGATCCTCCACCGCACGGGGATCGTAAACAGAGGGAATATCATCTTTAGCCAAGTGGATCCTCTCCTCATATCTATTGTAAAACCAAAAACCCCTCCGCTTTTAACAAACGGAGGAGACAGCATCCGCATCAAACAATAAGGCGCTTTCAACCTCCTTGGCATATTTTCTCCAATAAAGGCAAAAATCCTTCAATAAAATATTCTTTAGAGCCCTGGTATGAAAAATCATTTTCCTAAATAGAATTTTAAAATAATAAATATCACAGGGGGTTTAAATATTGCAGCTTAAATCAAAGATATTGATTGCAATAACGCTCCTTGTTTTTATCCTGCTAACTATCTTGATTACACACAGGCGGGAAAATACCCAAGAGGCGACGGAGGTGCACACCGTCCGGGTGATGGAATCAGTGCGATCTCCTTACTTTTTGCCCTTATACCTGGCCCAGAACCTGAATTTTTTTAAAGAGCAAAACCTTGAGGTCAAAATTACCACTTCCAGCCCCGGGGCTATTCGCGCGGCTTTACAGGACCGCCGGACGGACATAGCTCTGTGCGGCCTGCAAAAAATCATCTTTAACCCGGCTTTATCTGATAAAGGGGAAGCTTTGCCAAAAATCTTCGGCACCATGTCCTTGCAGGACGGCTCCTTGCTACTGGGAAGGCAGGACAGCACCGGATTCCAGTGGTCCGACCTTAAGGATAAAACCATCATCGGCAACTCGCAAGACGACAGCTCCGGAATTGCCCTGGAGAGTGTGCTCCGGCAAAATAACCTGCCTCCCTACCGGAAGATGATCATTTACTATAATATCCCGGAGGCCCTGCGCCTTGGCGCATTCCGCTCGGGCACCGGCAACTACATCCAGTTGCTGGAACCTGAGGCCTCCCTGGCAGAAGCACAAGGGTATGGCCGGGTGGTCGCCGCAGTTGGCGAAACTTCCGGCCCTATGGCTGTGACCGCCTTTGCTGCCCTCCCTGCCTATATTGAAGAACAACCGGGAGATATTCAAAAGTTTACCAATGCCATCTGCAAAGCCCAACTCTGGCTCAGCCAGCACAGCGCTGAAGAGGTGCTGCAGGCGGTATCCCAGTCCTTTAACAATCTCGACCAGCAAATCTTGTTAAAGTCCATCCAAAGATACCAGTCACTGAACATTTGGACCGGCAATCCACAGGTGCCCCTGGAAGCCTACGAGCGGTTCATCGCTGCCGCCAAAGCAGCGGGGGAAATTGCCGGCACTGTTCCCTACGAAACCGCAGTGATCAACGATTTTGCCCGGCAGTCAATGGAGACGGTGGTTTATGACCGGAGTACGGAAAAGCCGCAGAAAAAGTCACTGCTAACAGGAATACTTTCTGATTTACCGGCTATCAAAGATTAAATGTTGATGGTGCTGGATAGGGGCCAGGGATAACTAAATTGAATTATGGTCCTTGCTGGTAATACCCGCCCACCGGCCGATGCAATCAAGAAGGTCTTCCCGCCCCTGGCCGGTTAGCGCGGAAAACGGAACCAGCGCGTCTTCCGGTGACAGTGACAGGCTATCCCGGATCACCTTCATGGAGCGCAGCAGCTGCGAGCGGGAAAGTTTATCGACTTTAGTGGCCACCACCAGCACCGGCAGACTATTGTCCTTAAACCAGCCATACATCTGCAGGTCCTGGGCGGAAGGCGGGTGGCGGCTGTCGATAAGCAGCAAAATTCCTCTCAGGTTAGCTCTTTTTTTTAAATAGGTCTCAATCATTCTTCTCCAGCTCTCCCGCTCGCTGACAGGAACTTTGGCGTAGCCATAGCCAGGCAGGTCCACCAGATAAAAAAGTCCGTTGACCAGGAAAAAATTGATCAAGCGGGTTCTCCCGGGAGTGTTGCTGGTCCGGGCCAGACCCCGCCGGTTTACAAGTTTATTCAGGAGGGAAGACTTCCCTACATTAGAACGCCCGGCCAGGGCAACTTCAGCAAGTTCCCCGGCCGGGTAGCTGGCAAGATTTACTGCACTTTTTACAAATTCAGAGCTGGTGATTTTCATGAGGGAACCGGGCTACCTCCATCGTTGATCACGGCCGGATGATAAACTTCCGGCGGCACTACTACGGGATCAACAGCAGCAATGTCAACATTATATACTTGACCGACCAGAGCCGCTTCCAAGACCTGATCCATATGGTCAACCAGAATAAAGTTAATCTTATCCTTTACTTTCTTTGGAATTTCATCCAGGTCCTTATTGTTATCTTTGGGCAAAATCAAAGTTTTTATACCAGCGCGGTGGGCAGCCAGCACTTTTTCTTTAATTCCTCCCACCGGCAGCACCCGGCCCCGCAGGGTGATTTCACCGGTCATGGCCACATCGTGGCGCACTTTAAGGCCGGTAATGGCTGACGCCAGCGCGCAAGCCATGGTAATACCCGCTGAAGGACCGTCTTTGGGGATAGCCCCTTCCGGCACGTGGATGTGGATATCCTGTTTATCGAAAAAGCCCTCTGCGATGCCCAGCTCAGCAGCCCGGCCGCGCACATAGCTATAGCCGGCCTGGGCAGACTCCTTCATGACGTCGCCTAATTTGCCTGTCAAAGTAAGCCGGCCGGAGCCTTTGTAAATAGAAATCTCGATGGCCAGCGTATCGCCGCCGACTTCAGTCCAGGCCAGTCCGGTCGCCACTCCAACCTGGTCATCCAGCTCGGCAACGCCATACCGGAAGCGGGGTGTGCCTAAAAACTGGCTGAGGTTTTGTGTGGTCACCTGGACCTTCTTGGTCTTGTCGGTAACAATTTGTCTTGCCGTCTTGCGGCATATGGAGGCGATCTCACGCTCCAGGTTCCGCACTCCGGACTCACGGGTATACTCCCGGACGATCTTGCGAATGGTATTTTCAGACATCTTCAGCTTTTCTTGAGTCAGCCCGTGCTCTTTGATCTGCTTGGGCAACAGGTGGCGCACCGCAATCTGCACTTTTTCCTCCTCCGTGTAGCCGGACAGGTAGATGACCTCCATTCGGTCCAGCAGCGGGCGGGGGATATTATGCTGCACATTTGCAGTGGTTATAAACATCACGTTGGACAAATCAAACGGAACCTCGATATAGTGGTCGCTGAAGGTGTTGTTTTGCTCCATGTCCAGAACTTCCAGGAGGGCTGCCGACGGGTCGCCGCGGAAGTCCATGCTCATCTTATCAATCTCATCCAGCAGGAACAGGGGATTTTTGGAACCGGCCTGCTTAATCCCCTGAATGATCCGCCCCGGCATCGAGCCGACATAAGTGCGTCGGTGTCCGCGAATTTCCGCCTCATCGCGCACCCCGCCCAGAGACATGCGCACGAACTTGCGCTCCAGGGCCCGGGCAATGGAACGGCCCAGCGAAGTTTTACCAACCCCTGGCGGCCCGACGAAACAAATGATGGGGCCTTTCATTTTCTTGGCCAGCTTGCGGATGGCCAGGTATTCCAGGATCCGCTCTTTAACGTTCTTCAAGCCGTAATGGTCCGCCTCTAATATAGCTTCGGCGGCATTAAGGTCCAGCCGGTCCCGGGTAGATTTATTCCAGGGCAAAGACAACAGCCAGTCCAGGTAATTTCGCACTACCGCGGCCTCGGCAGCCATAGGCGGCATTTTTTCCAGGCGTTCCACTTCCTTGATCGCCTTTTCTTCCACTTCTTTGGGCAGCTTGGCCTCAGCAATTTTTCCCCTTAAATCCTCGCCCTCGGCCCGCTCGTCCTTTTCACCCAGCTCGCGATGGATCGCCTTTAACTGCTCGCGCAAATAGTACTCTTTCTGGGTTTTTTCCATTTGCTTGCGCACTCTGATATTAATCTTGCGCTCCAATTCAACTATCTCCAGCTCTTTGGCTACAATTGCGCCCAGCTTATCGAGCCGCTCTACTATGTCTACAGCTTCAAGAATTTCCTGTTTTTCTTCTATCCGCAGCGTCAAGTGAGAAGCGATCGTATCCGCCAGCCGCCCCGGCTCATCTATATTGACCACGGTGACAACTGTATCAGGCGGAACCCGCTTGGATAATTTGGCATATTGTTCGAACTGGTGGTTAAGGTTGCGCATCCAAGCTTCGATCTCGCTGTCCTTGGACGCAGGATCTATATATTGCTCAACTTCTACCTGAAAATATGGCTCGTTAGTTATAAAATGTCTGGTCCTGGCCCGGGCGATTCCCTCAACCAGAATCCGGATTGTCCCGCCGGGCAACTTCAACAGCTGCTTTATTTCGGCCACGGTGCCAATCTGATAAACATCCTCCTGGCCCGGCTCGTCGGTTTGTGCATCCTTTTGGGTCGCCAAAAAAATAACCTGGTCTTTGGCCATTGCTTCTTCGATGGCTATTACAGATTTTTCACGGCCTACATCCAGATGAATGACCATATAAGGAAAGACCAGGATGCCACGCAAAGGCAGTAAAGGCAAAACCTTGGTTTCTGAGTTCATAGCTGCGCCTCCTTGTTAAATATTATATTGCTTCTGCTGTCATTATATTAGAACGTACAAATACACGCGTTTATTTTAACATGAAAATCGAAAAAGCCCTATAGCAATAATTGCAATTAAGCTCATTAGCGTCCAGCTAATGAGCTTAACTAAGAAATTCTTTACCAGCATTTTTTTACAGCATGCGTCAGCTAAAAACTTGTTTGGTTTGCCTCAAGGGGCTATCCGGAAACGTAGCCGGAGGCGCTCAGCATCTCCGGTGCGGCAGCCGGCAGCTCATGTTTTTTCCCCAATACCGGCACACTAATTAGGGCCAGGCGGATCACCTCTTCCAGGTATTGCACCGGGATCACCTGAACCCCGCTCAGGCTTTTGAAAATCTCCTGGTAGTTTTCTGCAGGGATCAATACCTTTTTGACCCCTGCCCGGCCGGCCGCCTCGACTTTGGCCACAATACCGCCGACAGGCTTAACCAGGCCGCGGATAGAAACCTCGCCGGTCATAGCCACAGTATTATCTACAGGCAACCCGAGCATTGCCGAATATACCGCGGTAGCAATGGTGACCCCGGCCGAAGGGCCGTCAGTGGGCGACGCCCCAGGGAAATTGATATGGATATCGAAATCACGCGGGTCAAGCTCCATTGTCCGGCGCAGCACGGTCAGGACGTTTTCCACGGAACTCAGGGCCATGCTCTTGCGGCGTACAGTTTTGCCGGAACCGCCCAGTTCCTCTTCTTCCACCAACCCGGTCACAGTCACCTTGCCCAGGCCCCGGCCAACTTGCAAGGCGTTTGCTTCCACCTCCAGAATGGCGCCGGTATTTGGCCCATAAACAGCAAGGCCATTGACCAGCCCGACCTGGGGAAGCTCAGGGATAGTACGCTCAGGCCGTGGCGAATACTGACCGCTTTGCACCACCCACTCCAGATCTACAACACTGATTTCGCTCCGATCCTCAGTGATCGCCAGCCCAGCGGCGAGTTGGATAATATTCACCGCCTCGCGGCCATTAGTGGCATATTTTTTTACGATGTCCAGCGCTCCCGCCTGCAGGGGCAGGCCAATTTTCACTGCGGCATTGGCAGCGATGCTTTCAATCTCGTCAGGCAAAAGCTGACGGAAAAATATTTCCAGGCAGCGTGACCGGATTGCTGGCGCGATGTGCTCCGCCTCTCGTGTTGTCGCGCCTACCATGCGGAAGTCCGCCGGCAGCCCGTTCTGAAAAATATCGTGAATATGAAAAGGTATGTTTGTGTCCTCCGAGCTATAATAGACGCTCTCAAGTTGCACCTTGCGGTCTTCCATCACTTTCAACAGCTTATTGATCTGTTTTGGGTGCAGCTCACCGATCTCATCGATAAACAACACCCCGCCGTGGGCCTTGGTTACCGCACCGGGCTTCGGCTGGGGAATGCCGGCCATGCCCATCTGACCGGCCCCCTGATAGATCGGATCGTGTACAGACCCGATCAGTGGGTCGGCAATGCCACGCTCGTCGAAACGCGCCGTGGTCGCATCTATCTCAATGAATTTAGCGTCACTCTTGAAGGGAGAGTGTGGATTATTTTTAGCCTCCTCCAGGATCAGCCTGGCTGCGGCTGTTTTGCCTACCCCGGGGGGGCCGTAAATAATCACGTGCTGGGGGTTCGGGCCGCAGAGGGCTGCGCGCAAGGATTTGAGTCCCTCTTGCTGCCCGACGATATCTTTAAAACTTGCCGGGCGGGTTTTCTCAGACAGCGGCTCGGTCAAGGTAATGGACCGCAGTTTCCTGAGCTTGTCCAGCTCTTTTCTGGATTCCTTCTCCAGACAAGTTTTATGTCCTTGCTGTGTTTTTAGCAAATTCCAAAAGTACAAGCCGATGATCACCGCAAAAAATACTTGGATAAAAGTCAAGATACTGCCAAATCCGGATGAAGAACCACCCATGGGGCACCTCCTTGAAGGATATCATAATAACCATAGTATTGCCATATTTACTAATTTTATCTTATGTAATCGCAACGGAGCTGAATATTTAATATTGTTTTCGGATTAAAAAAGGGCTGCCGGGCCATATAGCTGGCCGGCAACCCTATTATTGATGAGATTACCAAAAGACTCTGTTATGCTGTTACTTCCTTCTTCTTTTTATGTTCCACAGCAATAATCCGGGGCGGTTCCTTCTTCTGAATGGTTTCTTTGGTTATAATGCACTTGGCGATGTCATCCCTTGATGGAATGTCATACATGACCTCAAGCATGATCTCTTCTAAAATAGAGCGCAGGCCTCTGGCGCCGGTTTTGCGCCTGAGGGCTTCTTCGGACACTGCTCTGAGCGCATCCGGAGTAAATTCCAGGGTCACCCCATCCAGGTGCAGCATTTTTTCATACTGTTTCACCAGGGCGTTTCTGGGCTCGGTCAGAATGCGAATCAGCGCATCCTCGTCCAGTGCCTCCAGGGTTACAATAACCGGCAGCCTACCCACAAATTCAGGAATCAGGCCGTATTTCAGGAGGTCTTCCGGCAGAATATTTTTCAGGATTTCGCCAATTTTTATTTCTTTCTTCGGCTTAATCTCAGCTCCGAAGCCCATTGATTTCTTGCCGGTACGGCTCTCAATAATCTTTTCAATACCGTCAAAGGCCCCGCCGCAGATAAACAGCACATTGGTGGTATCAAGCTGAATGAACTCCTGGTGGGGGTGCTTGCGCCCGCCCTGCGGCGGCACACTGGCCACAGTGCCCTCAAGGATCTTCAACAGCGCCTGCTGGACGCCTTCCCCGGAAACATCCCGAGTAATCGAAGGATTTTCCGACTTTCGTGCAATCTTATCAATTTCGTCGATATAAACTATACCCTTTTCTGCCTTTTCCACATCGTAATCTGCAGCCTGGATCAGCTTAAGCAGAATATTTTCCACATCTTCACCAACATAGCCGGCCTCAGTCAGCGAGGTGGCATCGGCAATAGCAAACGGCACGTTTAAAAGCCGGGCCAAAGTCTGCGCCAGGAGTGTTTTCCCGCTGCCGGTTGGCCCCAGCATAACAATATTGCTCTTTTGCAATTCCACGTCATCGATCTTGCCGCCCAGGTTGATCCGCTTATAGTGGTTATAAACAGCAACCGAAAGGGACTTTTTGGCGTCTTCCTGGCCAATCACATACTGGTCTAAGATTTCCTTGATCTCTTTTGGCTTCGGAATTTCACCAAGTTCTAAACCCAGGTCCTCACTGAGCTCCTCCTCAATGATCTCGTTGCACAGTTCTATACACTCATCGCAAATATAAACACCAGGCCCGGCAACTAATTTTTTCACCTGATCCTGAAGTTTACCACAAAAAGAACATTTCAATTGTCCTTTATCATTAAACACATTACCACCTCTTTTACCTTTACTTCCTGACATCGAACACCTCGTCAATAATACCGTATTCTTTAGCTTGCTGTGCCGACATAAAGAAGTCCCGCTCGGTATCCCGGGCAATTTTATCTAGAGGCTGACCGGTATGCTTGGAGAGGATTTCATTAAGGTACTCTCTCATCCGCAAAATTTCCTTAGCGTGAATATCGATATCTGTCGCCTGGCCCTGCACCCCGCCCAGGGGTTGGTGAATAAGAATCCTGGCATAAGGCAACGCAAACCGCTTGCCCTGTGCCCCGGCAGCCAGGAGCAGCGAACCCATGCTGGCAGCCTGCCCTAGGCAGATCGTGGATACAGGGGGCCTGACATACTGCATTGTGTCATAAATCGCCATACCGGCAGTAACAACTCCACCAGGGGAATTGATATAAAGGTGAATATCTTTTTCGGGGTCCTCAGCCTCGAGAAAAAGCAACTGAGCGATCACAAGGTTGGCCACATAGTCGTCTATCGGTCCCCCTAAAAAAATTATCCTGTCCTTCAAAAGCCGGGAATAGATGTCGTAGGAACGCTCGCCGCGGTTGGTTTGTTCTACTACAATCGGTACTAAATTCATAATCGCTCCACCTCCTAAAATATTTCTCCCCTACCCATATACCAATAGGGATATTGTATAATTATTCTACCTCTTCAGTGTTGGTGCCCTCAATTATTTTAGCGTTATCGACCAGGAATTGAAAGGTTTTTTCCTTGATTAAATTCTCTGCAAAATAATCTAGGCTTCCTCCACTTTCAATCATCTGTAGGAATTCTTCGGGGTCTTGAATATGGTATAGTGCAGCGACTCGCTTAATTTCCGCCTGGAGTTCCTCCTCGGACGGTTTTATATCTTCCGCTTTGGCGATTGCTTCCATGGCCAGGGTGGTCTTTATGTTCCGCTCGGCCTCCGGCCGGAGGTTTTCCTTCATTGATTCCAGGGAAGTTTTGGAGTACTTGAGGTAATCCTCCATGGTGAGACCTTGACTGGCAAAACTGTTCCCCATATTGGCGATCATCTCATCAATTTGGCGATCGATCATAGCCTCAGGAATTTCAACTACTGATTGGTCTACAACTTTATTAAGAAGCTCACGTCTGACCACAAAATTAGCACGGTTTTCAGCGTTCAGTTTTAATTTATTCGTTAGATCCGCCTTTAATTCCTCGAGGGTTTCAAACTCACTGACATCTTTGGCAAACTCATCATCCAGCGGGCTGATTTCCTTCCTTTTGATCCCGCTTACTGTAACTGTAAAGACAGCATCCTTACCGGCTAGCTCAGCCGCCTTGTAGTCCTCCGGGAAAGTCACCTGGATATCCCTGGTTTCTCCGATAGACATACCGGCAACCTGATCTTCAAAGCCCCCGATAAAAGAACCGGAGCCGATTTCCAGAGAATAATCTTTGCCTTCTCCACCATTAAAAGGCACCCCATCAATTTTGCCCAAGAAATCTATCACTGCAACATCGCCCTTTTCTACCACGCCTTCATCCAAAGTGAGCAGCTTGGCATGGCTATTTTGCAGGCGCTCCATTTCTTTTTGAACGTCTTCTTCTGTAACCTCAATTACGGGTTTTGCCACTTCCAGTTCCTTATATTGCCCTAGTTCTATTTCAGGCTTCACTTGAACGGTGGCCTTGAAAACCACCGGCTTGCCTTCTTCAACCTGGACAATTTCTACCTGCGGCTTGTCGATCGGCTCAATGCCCGTGTCTTTTACCGCTTCCAAATAGGCATCAGGCACCAGATCTTCCATCGCTTCTTCATAGATCGCTTCCTTGCCTACATAACGCTCAAGGATCACACGCGGGGTTTTGCCCTTGCGAAAACCCGGTATATTTACTTTCTTAACAATTTTGCGGTAGGCTTTATCAACTGCCTGTGAAAAAAGTTCCGAGTCTACCTCTACTTCCAGGAGAACGGTGTTTTTTTCTATCCTTTCCGCGATGGCTTTCATATATGCTCCTCCTTAAATAGTTTGATTAGATTAGATAGTTGCTGTCTTAGAAAAGTCACACCCTCTCCTCAAGATACAATTGACTGCAAAACCATAGTATATTTTAACCATTTTACAAAGGTATTCTTCAAAAAAGCTTTTTTTTCCTTCCAAGCAGTTAAAAGCAGATTAAAAAACCAAGGCTTGCAACAGCCCTGGCGCCAACTATAATCCTTGTTGCCGGTGGGGCTGAAGCCCGTCGCGCTGCTGCCCACTTTAATAATTACCAGCACTTGCCGGTTATATATTACTTTTCAATTATATCCGTACCATAAAAATTTATCAACAGGAAAAAAGAATTTCTTTATCGAATACAAATAATTTTAAGCTGCGCAAAGTAAACTATTATGACAGCTAGCCGCTTTTTTCTTGACAATGCTTTGATTATTTGTTAACATATCACTTGCAGAGTTAAGGGACAAGTGAATAAGCTTTTAGTTGGCTAATATGGTGGGTATAGCTCAGTTGGTTAGAGCACCAGATTGTGGCTCTGGGGGTCGTGGGTTCGAGTCCCATTACCCACCCCAGCATTTTATTTTGGGGCGTCGCCAAGCGGTAAGGCACCGGTCTTTGGAACCGGCATTTCGTTGGTTCGAATCCAGCCGCCCCAGCCATACAACTAAGAAAATAAAGACCTCCTGGATCTTGGATACAGGAGGTCTTGTGTTATCAAAATACCCTTGCCACCGAATATTCAACAACCCGACCTTCCATTGAGTTTTCTGCTTCCGACACATAGCTGAAGCGCTTAAAGCGCATTTTTTCACTGCACAATCAATGGAAAACAGAGGTATTCATACAATCCCAGTTGATGATACATCTATTTTCCTCTTCAATATAATACCCCAGGGCGTATTTACAGTCCACAGCAACGCAAGCCGTCAAAAACGAGAGTATATTACGGAACAAGGTTCTTTTCAAGATTACCTGCTGTTGCCTGCCCTTCCTTATAACTGCTTTTTAAAAACTACTAGTTGTTTCTCATAAGAAAAAATGATATATTGTATATTTTAGAAGGAGGTAGCAAGCTTTTGCCCATTACGACTTTTAGAAATATTGCACTAATCGCCCATGTAGATCACGGCAAAACTACACTTGTGGACGCCCTGCTCAAACAAAGCGGCATCTTCCGGGCAAACCAGCAGGTAGCTGAAAGAATCATGGACTCCAATGCCCTGGAGAGGGAGCGCGGCATTACCATCCTGGCCAAAAACACCTCGGTACGTTACGGCGACATAAAAATTAATATCGTCGACACTCCAGGGCATTCCGATTTTGGCGGCGAGGTAGAGCGGGTATTAAAAATGGTTAATGGTGTTCTTTTACTGGTAGACGCCTTTGAAGGCACGATGCCCCAGACCAGGTTTGTCCTGCGCAAAGCTTTAGAACTGAACCTGAAGCCGATTGTGGTCATTAATAAGATCGACCGGGCCGAGTCCCGCATCACTGAAGTAGTTGATGAAGTGCTGGAGCTTTTTATTGATCTGGAAGCAGGAGAAGAATTGATCGACTTCCCCATCGTCTACGCGTCAGCCAAAGATGGCACCGCCACAATGGACATGGCCATACCGGGAGAAAATATGCGTCCATTGTTTGACGCCATTGTCAAGTATATCTCACCACCGGATGGAGATGCCGGCGGGGCCCTGCAGCTGTTAATCAATAACACTGATTACGATAGCTTTGTCGGACGAATAGGCATTGGCTGCGTTAAGCGCGGCAGTATTTCTTCCGGCCAGCAGGTTAATATCATCGGCCATGACGGCTCCCTGCGCCAGGGCCGCATCGGCTCTCTTTATATTTATGAAGGACTGGACCGGGTGGAGGTTGATAAAGCGCCCTGTGGTGAAATTGTGTCCTTCTCCGGCCTGGAAGATATCCGAATCGGTGAAACCGTCGCTGACAAAGACCAGCCGGAACAGTTAGAGTCCATTACCGTTGACGAGCCGACCTTAAAAATGACCTTCATGGTCAACGACAGCCCCTTTGCCGGAGAGGAGGGCAAACACCTGACCTCCCGGCATCTAAGAAGCCGCCTTTTTAAAGAGATGGAGAAAAACGTCAGCCTGCGGGTGGAGGAGACGGATAGCCCGGATGCTTTTCAGGTGTCCGGGCGGGGCGAGCTGCACCTGTCTATCTTAATCGAGACGATGCGCCGGGAGGGCTATGAGCTGCAGGTTTCCAAGCCGGAGGTAATCTTCCGCTGGGAAGTCGGTAACCTAATGGAACCAATGGAGCTATTGATGGTGGATATACCCAAAGACAAAATGGGGGTAGTGATGGAGATCATTGGCGCCCGAAAAGGGGAAATGGTGAATATGACGTCACTTGGCCCGGACCAGCTAAGGATGGAATTTAAAATACCGGCCAGGGGCTTATTGGGCCTGCGCTCCCAGTTGCTGTCTGAGACCAGGGGCCATGGGGTAATGAGCCATCTCTTCCTCGGGTATGAAACATACAAAGGGGATATCAAAGGGCGTTATCAAGGGGTGCTAATCGCCTTTGAATCCGGTGAGGCCAACCTGTATGGACTTCATTCCGTACAAGATCGAGGCGTGCTCTTTGTCAGCCCCGGCACAAGAATTTATGAGGGAATGATTGTTGGGGAGCACTCCCGCGAGCAGGACCTGAATGTCAATGTCTGCAAGAAAAAACACCTCACCAACATGCGCTCCAGCACCTCCGAGACTGCGCTGCGCCTGGAAGAGCCCAAGCAATTCAGCCTGGAAGAGGCCCTGGAATATATCAGCAGCGATGAACTTTTGGAGGTTACCCCGAAGAATTTACGGATGCGCAAGCGTATCTTAAGCAAGCACGACCGCCAAAAGAGCTTTAAAACTACTAATCAGCAGGCCTGAATATAAACTAAATCAGCCCAGAATATTAACAACCCCTTCAGTTTATAGTGAGAGGGGTTGTTTTTTGTTGCCCAGGACTCAATCGGAAGGCTGGTCATCTAATGTAAATTCCCAGCCGCACCAGTAACCCTCGGGCCGTTCCTCCGGCGGGCAGAACAGACACCGGAGCTTAACCCGGGGATCCACAATCTCGATGAGCTTTTCAAAAGCTGACACAAAGGTGGGCTTGCAATCAAACACCACGCGGTCTCCCCGAAGCCTAGACTCCTGAGGCCTGCAGTGCACCACCTTTAAGATTGCCTTGCGGTCGTTGACCTCCTCCAATTCGTAGTCAAACACCAGTTGGGTGGACATATATTTGAGCATCTCGACTATGCCCGGTATACCTTTTTTATTAAGGTTTAGGGCTTCCCGAAGACGACGGAACTCTGTTGGCGGGTATAGTTCCCACACACGATAATCCAGTTCAAGGGCAGCGTCCAAGCCATACTTTTCCTCCACCCCGATAAACCAATGGCCGTCTACCGTAAGCCAGTTTTTAGCTAGCGCCTTGACCAGGGCAATCAACTCATCCTTGGATAGTTTTTGAAGCTCCACATCAGCAGGAATCAATAATTATCACCCCTATTCATCGATATTAATTAATTCTGCATCTCCATAATTAATCCTGCAATGCAAAAGTATTAGATTTATCACCTAGTGAAAAATCAAACCAGCACATCTGCACCACGATTGTAAACTTCTTATTCATGTATAAACAACACCTGATACAATAGAGCATCTATGTCAATAGAGCATCTCTTGACAAGAAAAATTCCGGTGTAGTAAACTATAACGGTAAGTTGGATTTTGTGTACACAATTACTTATACTTGCGGGCGTGGCGGAATGGCAGACGCGCTGGACTTAGGATCCAGTGGGGGCAACCTCGTGGGGGTTCAACTCCCCCCGCCCGCACCAGTAAAATCAAGGCCTCCGGGGTTCGGGGGCCTTTTAATTTTATGATTTATCCAACATTTTATCCAACAATTTATTTTCGTTAGTCTAATTCCTTCTATTAAATACTATTAACAATCCCACCCCCCCACCAATGAAAAAGAAACTGCAGCCTAAGCTGCAGCCTCCACCTTATCTAGAACCTTCATGGCCTGCTTGGTTACCAGCTCAAGATCCGCCTGCGCCTCAACGATCTGCGTGTTAAGCATTTCCTCGTACCGCTTAACCATATTGCTCAGGTCCTTTACCCTCTGGATGTACTTCGCTGCTGCACTCTGGGAAATGTCCTTGCCACTCTTAATCAGCTTGGTCATTTCCTCTACCATCGAACCTGCTTCAGCCTTGACCTGGTCCTCCAGGCTTTCCTCAAGCATTTGCAGCTGCTCTTCTGCATTTACTACTGGCACCTTGTAAAGCCGGCTCTTAAATCCTGTGATGCTATGGTCAGAAGCTCTCTCAACAAATACCCGCAGGCTGTCAATTATCGGCTGGTACTCTTGCGGAACGAAATACACCCCGCCGGAAGGTCTAACCGCAACAGGTTTGCAGTCTTTCAGGACATTCATTACAATATTGCGAATGGTACGACCGTCGTAATTCTCCTTCTCGATCTCAAACGCCGATTCAATTTTACTGGCCGCCAGTCTTTCCGAATAATTCATATCCACAATCGGAATGACGTGCAACTCGTCGAACAGCGACAGGTTAGCCACCGGCTTGTACTCTAGCCTTTCGTTCTTGGCATCCACCACTTCCCGGACCAGCTGTTTGATGATGTTATCTTTGTCCTGACGGACATCCCGGACCATGACGTTCAGAAACTGATCGTCATTCAGTGGAGCTTTTTTGACCTCCCCGACTTTGGCCGCTCGTCTAAAAGCGTCGCGCTTGTTGATTTCCTTTGGCATATACGCATTATCAATACCGGCCTCAGTGAACATTGCCTCCAGGTCTGCCCGCTTAATCCGGCAGTCTGTGATCGTGAACCAAGTCAGGTTACCGAGAAACTCCAGGTCAACACCGTTAGCCTTCTCAATGGCTACAAACTTTTCAGTATCTGTCATTTTTGTCTACCCCTCTCTTCCTAATTTAATAAGCTTTCTCAAATAATTCACCGGCAACATCTTCAGTTAATTGAGCCACCGCCCAAACCTCGTCACTGTACCGCTTCAGCTCACCAGCCGGATCCGTGCCGATTAGTACCGACCAAACCCGGAAGTCCATTTCCTTCTTGGCGTCCATCAATTCTTTAACAAATCCGTCATCCAGGTAACACAACCCGTCTGTTACCATGACTATATCAGCCCGGGAATATTGCAGCGACCGTATTTTATCAACTGCCAACTTGAACGCCGGTCTGTAATCTGTCCCACCGGCTGCGCCCACCGTGCCGACTTCAATTAGTTTTTCAATGTTCTTCTCCCCAGGTAAAAACTCGACCACCTTCTTAATCTGCGTATCAAAGAAGGCGATCAGGGCTTGCCGCTTCTGTCTGCTGGCCGTATCAACCATGGCCAGCGCCATCGCAATTGCCCAATTTAACGGGCTGCCGCTCATGCTGCCTGAGACATCCACCAGGACCACCATCGGCCCCCTGCCCTGCTTCTCTTTGCTCCTTAGCTCATACTGCAAAAGCTGGCGCTCTGAATACCTGCGAAAGAAGTCAACTCCTCTCACCGGGTCATTCATCGTAGCCAACTCTGCCGGTAGCAGCCGGCCAATGTCGTTGCCTAATGTGATCCCGTGTATTTCATCCCGTCCGCGGTTGACTTTGTGCTTCTGTCTTGCCCGGGCCAGGTTGCGGAACCTACCTACCAGGTCCTATAGCATTTTCATCCTGTGATTCATCAGTCGCTCGGCTAGCTTCAGGCGTTCCTCGATGGGTACCTGCGTTAGGTCCCCAGGCTCAAGGCCCCAGCCGGCCAGCCCTTCGGTTAACTGCTCCGACTTCTCTTTACCGGCCTGGGTAGCTTGCCGAATGGCCCGCCGTAGCTCCCTCGCGTTTTGCTGGAGGGCTTGCTTTGCTAGATCCGAAAAGCCTTCAGCCACCGGACCATTGCCTTTCTCCTGCTCTTGCTCTGCTCTTTCCGCCTGCTTCATGGCCTTTTCTAATTCCGGCCTGCTCCGAATTTCATCTAAAAGCACCCTTCCGGCTTCCAATGTAGCCAGACCGGCGGATAATTCGTCAAGTGTCGTTGTCAGTCTTGCCTGCTCTGTGGTAGGGTCCTCCATCCATAATGGTAATATAGAGCAGGAAGGAGGATAAAGAAAATGAATGAGCATTGAGCTAACTACATTTATGTGATGACAACTGGTACTACCCCAAATAAGAAAGCCGAACGTTTTTAGCCAAAAACGCTCAGCTTAGAAAGACTTCCATAGGTTATACCGCGTACGCCCCTCAAGTGTGCGGGGTAAAAAACCGTCACGCCAAAAACTTGTATGCCTTGCGCCCCAAGACTTGCGGCGATTTTGATACCGCGCTTTTGTTGTGGTTTATACGTACATCTTGCTCAAAAATTTCACGTGAATTTTTAAGAGGGCATGTGTGCGGATAGGATGTGCGCGTCTGATTTATGTTTCGTCGAAGGGATCAAAAAATCCTCTTTACATTTTGGAATAAAGAGGAAATAAATAGGGTATTAAAAATGACCTCTTGAATGCGAATCTACGCGACAATTAGGCCTAGATCGCTAAATACCTGCCCGCCTTCATCCCGGGAGTTGACCATTTTCTTGGCTTACTACCATCCTCCTATTCTTTTACGGTTCTCCTGTCTACTCCCAAAAAGTACTTTTTTTTCTTGTCTGAAAAGTCCCACTTCAAACCTTGATCTTTTAAGTGTAGCTGCAAAAGAATAGTTATCCAACTCTTCGAATATGTATTTTAGAATTACTTCTAATATATTACATTTTAAAATTTATTTGCTAACCACTTGCTAACCAAGACTATTTTCTAAAATATAGAAAACCACTAAAATCCAGGCTGTTCAGCCAGACTGGTTGGACAGCCTGGATTTGTCTTAAAAATATATAGTGATCCCGTCCAGCCTTTATTCATGCCTCTTCTGTTTCTCCATGGTAAAAAATACAAGCTCTTTTTACCTCCTTAAATTTGGCTTCCTCTACGTAATTATATATAAGCTTTTCGCAGTCTATATAAGGAGGTAACGAATTGAGAGAACTAAAATTTCGGGTTTGGGACAAGGTTATGATGAAAATGTTTAAACCACAAGCCATAAGTTTTGATATTAAGAGTTCAGTTCCATTTGCAGTCAGTGTGCATGGCAGATCGTGGGAACCAGTCGGGAAATTCGAATTGCTTCAATGGACTGGTTTTTCTGATAAAAACGGAATAGATGTGTATGAAGCTGATTTAGTCCAAATCTCATCTGATATTTACAAAATCGTTTGGAATGAAACTCTAGCGACTTTCGAACTTGTAGAACTAAGAGGTTCCTCGAGGTGTAACATCAGTGCAATTACATCTGGTAGCGTTATAGGAAATGAGTTTCAAAATGACAATTTATACTGATAGGGGTACTAAAATTAGATTATTTTCAGGACATCTTTAGCCGCCTGTTTACACTCGCCGGCTGCCTTTTAGCATCTCTTCGGCTATGAACTGCACCCCACGGCTAGGGCATACCCATGGGCACATCGAGGGGTACCGACAAGGAATTTGGTATGAATACTCATTTTTTCAAAACCTCCAAAATCGCCTGGGGCAAAGTGATTCTATATAAAAAAAGACTCTTGAGTTGTTGAACTCAGAGCCTTAAAAATAGCTTCGAAGCCTTGGTATTCATGGCTTTTTCTACGGTTTTCCATAGTACACACGTAAAACCTAATTAAATCCTTATTCTGCGTTATCAAACTGTTTAAATGACAATTAGTTGCTTGGCCATCAATATAACAGTTTTTTGGATGGATCTTTCCATACCCCATGTTGATTCTTTTATAAAACGTGTCCTTGCAACGACCTACGTATTTTATCTCATCACCAATTAAGTAGGCATAAAGTCCTTTTTTTCAGTATATCTTTTGTTATTTATATAAAAACAACTAAACCTTTTATCACCGTATTTATTAAGGAAATGAAGGTAGTATAAGTCTCCTTTTTCTTTTAAATGCAATAGAAATTCTCCCAACCCCCATTGAAGGTATTGGGGGTACTGTGTTTTTACTGTATCCGCCAATTTTATGTATTTCATATGACATATTGTTTCAGCCAAAGTTTTATTATTTTTTTGGCAAACACATTAGTAAATTCACCTTCTGAAAAGTGCAGATTCACTTCCTCAAAAATCAAATCAATATTATCCCATTTGATTACCATTTTCTTTACACCCCGTAATGTATACTAGCTATTGCACTTAACGTCTGTAAGTAAAATTCTCGCTTTTACGTCTATTAGTATATAAGAGGTTAAATGGTCAACCTATCGCACATCGTAAGAAGTTCATCAACCTTTTCCACAATGCGCTGCTGCTCTGCAAACGGGGGTAAAGGAAATAAAAACTGTTTTATTGATTGCAGCCCCACGTTGGGCTGTGTTGTTTTATTTATATACTTTGCAATTTGATCTTTCTTTAATTGTGATTGCAAAGAATAATATAAATACTTTGGAATTGTATTTCCTTTGCTTGTTTTTATCGTCGCACAAGAGTATGATACCAAGAAATCAATGTCAGTATTTATTAGACGAACAACACCAATAGTACCGTACCTTGGGAAAATTATATCATTGCGCTCTGGCTTGATTTTTTTGGAAAGACGTAAATAGTCCTTTTTACTTACTTTTTTTGCATTTTCGAAATCAATACCGTTTCCATTTGTAAAATTGACAGGTGAAATGTAAGGGTACCCTTCTTCCACAACTGGAGGCATTTTATGGTCAATGTCTGCGATATCTAAACAGCAATTTTTTAATCTACACCACACCCAGCTATTTGGAATCTCAAAAGGAATTTCATCGTCTATACACTTGGTTTCACCGTTAACATTTTCATAATATGATCCATCCTCGCTCTTGAAAATGAAAGACGGAACCTTGTCCGCTTTAACCTTTTTTTCCTTAATTAGTTGTTCTTTTTCCGCTTTAATCCTTTCAATCAGATTAGCAGCCGGTTCATCGTTTAGGTCTTGCTCAACTATTTTACCTTGCACGGCAGCCTGCAGAATTGATTTTTTCATATCCCCGGGGAAACGTTCATAGAGGGTGGTCAACTCCTGCTCAACTTTGCCGTATTCCTCTACAACCGGCCATAGTTTTTCAATCTTACTAACAATTCTTTCTTGTTCTTTTGTAGGCGGTATAGATATAAATCCCTTATACAAGGCCTCATCATTTATGGCAGGATAAGCAACACCAAGCATAGTGCTGTTCACATATTCTACAAATGCCTTGCTTCTCAGATAATAGAATATGTATTTATTTAGAATGCCAACATGCGGGTTTAGTACCGCAAAAGCGGTGCTAGCGATTGGCTCGTGAGAGAATTCTTTATCGATAACACAGATATTCAACAAATATGGCCTCACCGTCGAATAAATAACAGAGCCCATTTTAACAATTTTCCTAGCTCGGGAAGGAGCCTTTTCTTTTGAAAGAATTGTCTCACCCTCACTCAATTTACCATTCACATTATCTATAGAACCAACATCAATATAACAAAAATCAGCACCAGGTGTTTTTTGACCAAAATTGTAGACAATACGGCCTAATCTAGTCCATTCCCAACAATCCGGTATCCCAAAGGGGATTTCATCGTCAATGCACTTTATCTGACCACTAACATTTTCATAATACGAGCCATCCTCGCCTCTGAATATAAACGAGGAAACCTTTTCCTTTTTGATCTTCTTTTCCTTGATCAGTTGCTCTTTTTCGGCCTTAATCCTTTCAAGCAGAACAGAAGCCGGTTCATCATTCGGATCCTGCTCCACCAGTTTCCCCTGCACGGCAAGCTGGAGGATGGAATTCTTTAAGTCCTGCGCCTTCATTCCCGTACCCCCAACATGGCTTCGATTTCCGCTAAAATGCGGTCAATCTTAGCATTCAGGCTAGCCCGCTTGGCCTGATAATTCTCGATTAGCTCTTTCGGCTCCAAAATTACCTCTTCCTCGTGGGAGATGCCGCACAGGTCTATGTTATAGCCTCTATCCCTTAATTCCTGGATCGTGTATTTCCTGGCCTTGTCAAAGCCATCAATATTGATTTCCTGCCGGTTGTCCCACCATTCCATGACCGGCGCAAAATGCTCCAGCTTCATCGGCTTGGTCTTGGAAAAATTCTTGTAGCCGTCGGGCATGTCCAGCCGGTAAAACCAGGTTTCCGTTGTGGCTCCGGTGTGATCGAAAAATAAAATATTAGTCGTGATGGAGGTGTAGGGAGCAAAGACGCTGTGGGGCAACCGGACCACCGTATGCAAGTTAAACTCGTTCAGCAGCTTGGTCTTGATGGCCACCTTGGCATTATCAGTCCCCAAACAAAAAGCCGTCCGGCAGAATGATAGCAGCCCGGCCTTTTCGCTTCAGCCGATACATTATTAAGCTGATAAACAGGTCTGCCGTTTCACTGCTGCGCAGCTCCACCGGAAAGTTAATTTTAACAGCATCCTTTTCACTGCCGCCGTAAGGTGGATTCATCAAGACCACATCGAAGCGGTCCGGATCCCTGTATTCCCGCACGTTCTTCTCCAGGGAGTTGTCGTGGATGATATTGGGCTCGTCGATGTCATGGAGCAGCATATTGGTCACGCAAAGGAGGTAGGGTAAGGCCTTTTTCTCAATGCCGTAAATGCTCCGGTTGTATATCTCCTTGTCCTCGACGCTCTTAATCTGCGGCTCAAGGTATTTCAACGAGGAGGTCAGGAAGCCGCCCGTGCCGCAGGCAAAATCAGCGATCCTCTTACCAAGCTGGGGTTTCAGCATCTGCACCATGAAGTCCGTGACGGCGCGGGGCGTGTAAAACTCGCCTGCGTTACCGGCACTTTGCAGATTTTTCAAGATGGTTTCGTAGATCTCCCCGAAGGCATGCCGGTCTTCGTATTCCGTGAAGTCTATTTCATCAATAACATTAATAACCTGCCGGAGCAGAACGCCGTCTTTCATATAGTTAAAGCTGTCCTCCATGGCAGCCTTGACGATGGCCTTGCTCATCGGGGTATGCTCGTCAATGACAATTTCCTTAAGCTGTGGAAAAAGCTGCTCGTTAACGAAGGATAGGAGCGCCTGGCCGGTCATGGCCTGGCCGTCCCTATTGTCAACCGCCCAATTGCGCCAGCGGAGTGGCTCCGGAATGATAGACTTTAAATTTGCATCGTGAAATTCCCATATTTCTTCTTTGGCATCATATACTTTTAAGAACAATATCCACACCATTTGTTCAATGCGTTGAGCATCGCCGTTCACTCCGGCGTCGTTCCTCATGATATCCTGTAGCCGCTTGACAATATTATTTAAGCTCATGGTTGTTTATCTCCTGCCTGCCTTATGCTGAGTACAATTCATCCTGCAATTCCTTAACCGCTTGAAGGTAAGCTGCCCTGCTGCCGAAAAGTTTGGCAATCTTCATCGGGCTTCCGAAGTGCTGAAACTCCTTTTGCTCCAATATTTTTGTATCGGCAATATCACGAATCCCATCGTTCATATAGCGTTCCAACAAGGTTTGCAAAACCTGCTGCGCAAGATCGGAATACTTATAGAGCATTCCTGTAATTATTGAAAATGACCTTTGAAAAACGAGACGCCCATCAATACAATGGTAATGTGCTGATCCG
>MVQL01000179.1 GCA_002067205.1 Pelotomaculum sp. PtaB.Bin104 | reverse complement strand
TTGAACCTGTCCCGACGGAAGCGGCCGGCAGCAATGCGACTCCTGCCGCTCCCCTTTCAGAATCAACAGGGAATACAAAAGGGGATATTCCCGATACAATCCAAACACCCGCTGCGCCGGAACCTGCTGCGCCGGTACCCGCCAAAGCACCCTCCCCCGCTCCGGCCGAGTCCGCCGCCAGCGAGACAGTGCCGGTCAATGTCGCGGTGGTGGGAAAAAGCGGAGAACTGCTTTACGGCCCGGGTGCGGTAAAACTCTCCAAAAGCAACTCACCGGGAGCTACCGCCCTGGGATCGCTGGAGGCCACCGGTCTGCCGTTCGATTTTTCCAGGCGTTATCCGGATCTGGTCGAGGCAATCGCGGGCTTGCGCAACAAGGGACAGGCCGGCTGGCTTTACAAAATCAACGATGATGTGCCGCTGATCGCCGCCGGTAAAAAGCCGGTGCAGGCAAACGACCGGGTGATCTGGTGGTATAGCGACAGTATCAATGATCCGCCCCCGTCTTGGGATAAACTGGCCAAATAGTTGAGGAGGTGCTTGGTTATGACGGGCAAGAGAAAAAAATGGCGCGTACCTGTGCTTGCCGCCATTGTTATTGCTTTACTGATTACTCCCGCGGCCACCGGAACTGATAACGCACTCAAAGTCAAACCGGCTGTGGAGAAAACGGTCAGCTACCTGCTCGCGCAGGAAAAAACGCAGGGGCAGCCGCTGTCGCCTTGGAGCTATGTGGCGCTGGCGGGAGCCGGCCAGAAACTGGCGGGTTCCATGGTCCTGCAGTCCTGCGCGCAGCAGTCTGACAGCCTGCAGTCGGGCGAGTTAAATGGCTACAGTCTCCTGGTGCTTACCTTGCTGGCCGCCGGCGGCGACCCGTATGACTACAAGGGGCAAAATCTGATCCGGGAGATCAGCGCGGCTCAGCTGCCGGACGGTAAATTTGCCGATAATATCGACCGCAGCGGTGCGGGCGACAACGGTGAACAGGTTTTGCTCAACACCCACGTGTGGGCGGTGCTGGCCCTGCACGCGGCCAGGGCGGAAACTCCCGGCGCGGGCAAGGCGAAGCAGTGGCTGCTTGACCGCCAGCACGCCGACGGCAGCTTTTATTGGTACACGGGGGAAGAAAAGTCTGACGTTGACTCCACCGGGATGGCCCTGACGGCTCTCGGCATTTTAGGTGAAAACAAGGACAGCCCCGCCGTGCGGAAAGCGGCGGCCTACTTAAAAAGCGTCCAGGAAAACGACGGTGGCTTCGCCTCCTGGGGCGCGGCGAACCCCGAGTCGTGCCGCTACGTCATTGAAGGACTTACCGCCGCGGGCATGGACCCCGCCGGGGCGGACTGGACCAAAGACGGGGGCAACCCCGTCAGCGCGTTAATGAGCTACCAGCTGCCGGACGGTTCTTTCGAACACGCCAAAGGCACCGGCAGCAACGCGATGTCCACGGAACAGGCGCTGCTGGGCCTGTCAGACTATTACTGCGGGAATACCGTAATTGAGCGGCTGGGCAGGAAAAACCCGCCTGCCGCCGGCACCGACGGGAAAACGCGTCTAAACCGGTGATTAAGTTTAAACCGGGCGAAACCGCTATGAGATAGGAGCAACAACATGCTGCAGAAAATCTTTTACCAGGAGAAGGGCCTTTTCCTGCAAAGCCTGCACCCCGCCGCGTCAATAACTTTCGTGGCGGTGCTGCTTGTGCTGGCAGTCATCTGCGAGCACCCCCTATACCTGGCCGGCATATTGCTTGTGTCTCTCCTGGCCCTTTGGGCGGCAGACGGGCTGGCCGCCTGGCAGGGCTACATGAAAGCTGCCTTTTGGATGGTCGTGCTGGTCATGGCAATCAACCCCCTGATAAATCATAACGGAAATACGGTACTTTGGCAGGGACCGTGCCTGCCCCTTTACGGGCGGCCGGTAATAACCATGGAGGCCATTGCTTACGGCGCCGCCATGAGCGTGCGGCTTTTAGACATGGTGAGCGTGTTCTGCCTGTTTAACCTGATCGTACATCCAGACCGCTTCTTCGGCCTGTTTTCCATATTTGCCCGCAAATCTGCCCTGGTTGTTGCGCTGGCTACCAGACTGTTCCCGGTAATGTTCGCCGCCCTGGAGAATATCAGGGACGCGCAGCAGCTGCGGGGAGTCGATTTCAGCGGGGGGACGCTGCGCGAGCGGGCCGTGAAAGGCGCATCCCTGTTCAACATTCTGCTCGTCTCCGCCCTGGAAGACTCCCTGCAGCTGGCCGAGGCGATGCACGCGCGGGCCTTCGGCAGCGGGCCGCGCTCCCGCTACCGGCGGGATATATTGCGCCCGCGGGACGGCATATGTCTGGCCGGCAACATCCTTTCCCTGGCCGCCTCAATTTACATCCTGGCGCGCGGCTTGGGGAATTACACGTATTTCCCGGAATTAAGCCGTCTATGCGGCGGCAGCTTTTCCTTGCCTGCCCTGGCGGCTGTTTTGGGCGGGCTGTCCCTGCCGGCGCTGCTTAGTTGGGGGTGCAATCATTGTCATTATTTGAAGTTGAAAATCTGACTTATTATTACCCTGAAACGGAACGGCCGGCGCTGCATGATGTCAGCATGGCCGTTGAGGAAGGAGAGTTCCTGCTGGTAGCGGGAGGCTCCGGCTCCGGCAAGTCCTCCCTGGCCAGGGCGCTGGCCGGGTTGATCCCTGATTTCTACGGCGGCAGGATGGGTGGAACGGTTTTCTATAAAAAAAGGGACATCCGGTCAATCAGCAGACGCGAGCTGGCCGGAGCGGTCGGTATGGTCTTTCAGGATCCGGAGAAGCAGCTGGTCATGACCGGCGTTGAGGCGGAAGTGGCTTTCGGGCTGGAAAACATGGGTCTGCCTCAGACGGAAATGTTCCGCCGGGTGGCCGAGGTGATGGGCTTTCTCGGCCTGACCCCGCTTAAGGGGGAGTTTACCGCCACCCTGTCCGGCGGCCAGAAGCAAAAACTGGCCCTGGGCTCGGTACTGGCCATGCAGCCGCGCGCCCTCATCCTTGACGAACCGACCTCCCAACTGGACCCGGCCGCCGCAGAGGAATTTTTTAACTTAATCAAGCGGCTGAACGAGGAAATGAACCTGACCGTCATCCTGGTGGAGCAGAGGCTGGACCGGTGCTTTCACCTGGCGGACCGGGTGGTGGTGATGGAAAACGGGGAAATCGCGCGAGAAGGGTCGCCGGGCGCAATAGCCGCCTGGCAGGTAAAAAAGGGCCTGCCTTTTGTGCCGCCGGTTGCCGCCCTTTTTGCGCGCGCCGGCTCAGCAAACGTTCCCCTGACAGTAAAAGAAGGACGCGCCGAGCTTAAAAAAACGTTAAGGAAAGTCAGCGGGACGGCCGCTGCCACGCAGCGGGATCAAGCCGTGTCATCAAACGGGAGAAACCCGGCTGTCGCGGTAAAAGGCCTGTGGTTTACCTATCCGAACGGGCGGGAAGCGCTGCGCGGCGTAAGTCTTTGCGTCAACACGGGCGAATTCCTGGCCGTGCTGGGGGAAAACGCCGCCGGCAAAACAACTTTACTGAAAAACCTGGCGGGTCTTCTGAAGCCCAATCGCGGCAAGGTGGCAATTATGGGCCATGACACCAGAGAGGCTACGCCGCAGCAGATGGCCCGCGTCATCGGCTACCTCTCCCAAAACCCCAACGACTACCTTTTTCAGGACAGTGTGGCGGGGGAATTACAATTCCCCCTGGCAAACCTGGGCTTACCCGACGAGGGACAAGTGGACCGGCTGCTGGAAAAGCTGGGTCTGGCCCGCCACCGGCAGGCCAACCCGCGTGATTTGAGCAGCGGAGAAAGGCAGCGGGTGGCGCTGGCCTCGGTACTGGTGGCCGGCCCGCCGCTCCTGGTGCTGGACGAACCGACCCGCGGCCTTGACTATGGCCTGAAAGCCGGATTGGGCAA
>MVQL01000178.1 GCA_002067205.1 Pelotomaculum sp. PtaB.Bin104 | reverse complement strand
AAGTCAAAGGTTTCAAAACTCGTGGGCAGCATCTGCGCGTTAAACGGCGGGATATCGTCGATCAGCTCAAATTCAATGGGTGATCTTATTTCGACTTATCCAACTAACGAAGAGGAATTAATTAAGGTAAAGGGTTTCGGAAAGAAGAAGTGTGAAAAATATGGACAGGATATTTTAATGATATTTAATGACTAGCTTGAAGGTGGTGGAATAGATGTTTGACCATGATATTATTGACGGAAGTATCCACTATTTTGTGTAATTGGTTTTCCGGCCGCAAACAAGATCCGGCGGCCGTCAAGCGGAAAGCTTTTATAAGATCACTTTACCTTTAAAGAGAACAATGTGTCGAATTTTAAGCGTGCCGGCAAGCCTAGTTCTTAAAAAACCACTTCCAGGTTGATTTTCCAGGAAGCGGTTTGAAGATGTTTTTGGTGATCACCAGGTCCATGGCTGCCTCCACCTCGGCCTGGGTCAAGTTGTCCCGCGGTGCCTCCAGGCTGATGTGACTGTGTTGCCGTCCTTGTTTTTCCCTGCGCCGTTAGGTTTTGTTTTGTTTATTGATAACAGCCTGAGTCAACCATTTATTAAACAATCCAATAAGAATATAGATAGGAAAAGAGTAGTAATACTTCCAGTAATACATCTCGTAAATTCCCACAAATACCAGTAAAGGTTCAAAAATAAACGAAAAAACAGCAGATGCTATGATTATCATCATAGCATATAATTTCCATTTAGTGAAATACTGATAAATTAAAGTATATACGAGTGGCAGCGTGATTAAATTAATTGCTAATAGCGGATATAACATTGGATAAATTTTAGTAGTATATTCCCAGGCAATAAGCTGATTACCTATACCATCCGCAATAACTGTTGATGTAGTTATGAAAAAGCCAAATACTAAAATTTCAAGTAAACGCTTTTTATCCAGGAGCTTCCACCAGATAATAATTGTAGTTAACGTGGTAATTATTATAAACCACCATTGGGGCTCGAACAGTTCGTAATTTTTCCATATTTCGTATCTGAGAACTGTCATTGTTTGTTTCATATCCAGGTAATTGTTCCACAACTCCCGGTGAGTCTCATCCATAACATACTTACGAAACACTTCGTATGTACCCCTTATTATATATATAGTTTAAGTATTATCTCCCAATAACATAAAACGTAAGCATTCTGTAAACCCGCTACTGGTCGTATTCCAGGGTGAGCACACGTCCTTCCATTCCATGCTCCTCTTGCTGCAGGTCCAGTAAAACCCCATTTGCTTTGTTCTTGGAGAAAACAGCAGTCCCGGAATATCCCTTTTTTACGGCGCTGTTCCAGTATTCCTCGTAGCCGGCCAGGTCAAGCTCTGCCTGTCCTGGCTGCATTTTTGTTTCCTGCAGGCAGAAAATATCGGCATCGACTGCCCGGAAAAAGTCCATAAACCCCTTATTCATGACGGCGCGCAAACCGTTAACATTCCACGAGATTAGTTTCATCATTATTCTCCATTACATTTTACCGGCTTATTCTCAAGTCAGCAGGTTGTTTGGTACCTGCTGGCCGGCTCATAAGCCTGGAGTACCCTGATCACTTATCTTTCATGCTACCTTAAAAAAGGTTAACTAGCAAATGCCGGCTGCTGGAAGGGCTGTCCTAAAACAGCCGTAAACACATAAACATTAACAAGGCGCACTATTATAACCAATGCAGCTATTTTATGTTATAATTAATTGGCGATTATGCAGCCTGAATATAGAAGGACTAAAGAATACCCGTTATCTATGTAAAGCTTGGCGACTCGAATGTTTATAGGAAGAGCCGGATATGTTAATAGCACAAGTCCGGTGCTGTGAGGGTGCGAAGGCGTATTGCAAAGCTTTAACGAAATTAACCCTTTTAAAAATATACTCAGGGAATGTGCTTGTTTTATTGAAAAGTTATTTTAATTTAAATATTACATGTATAAGGGAGGGAAAAGATTACGGGGAAAATTACGGATACTACACTGCGGTTTTTCACCGGTCCCTGCTGGCCACCTGGTTGAAATCCGAGCCAATGATCCCAATTATAGAAAATCATGATGCCATCAGCTTTCATTCATTGAAAATGTCAGATTTTAATTATTTTCAAAGGAGAGGAAGATATGTCTAAAAAGAAATATGTTTATTTATTTAGTGAGGGTAACGCTGAAATGAAATTTCTGCTGGGCGGGAAGGGCGCCAATATGGCCGAAATGACCAATATTGGTCTGCCGGTGCCCCCTGGCCTGACGATAACTACTGAAGCATGCAATGACTTTTCCGCCCAGGGACAAAAATTCCCGGCTGGTTTAGAAGAAGAAGTTAAGGAAAAGATAATCGAGCTTGAAGCTATTTTAGGAAAGAAATTCGGGGACGAGGCCAACCCGCTGCTGGTGTCGGTGCGTTCCGGCGCCCCTGTTTCGATGCCCGGCATGATGGATACCGTGCTCAACCTCGGTCTGAACGACCGTACTGTGGAGGCTTTCGCCAATAATACAGCGAACGAGCGGTTTGCCATGGACTGCTACCGCCGCTTTATCACCATGTTTGGCGATGTGGTTATGGGCGTGGAGCACCATAAATTCGAGAGCATCCTGGAAGAGCAGAAGAAAAAGACAGATGTACGCTTTGACCATCAGCTTTCCGCTGCGGATTTGCGGGAAGTGATTGTTGAATTCAAAAAATTGATTGAACGGGAAACGGGGAGCTCCTTCCCGCAAGATCCTGTAGAGCAACTGTTTATGTCTGTGTTTGCGGTGTTTAACTCATGGAATAATGACCGCGCCATTGTCTACCGTAAACTTAACAAGATTCCTGACGATTACGGCACTGCCGTAAATATTCAGGCTATGGTATTTGGTAATATGGGGGATGACTGCGGTACCGGCGTGGCCTTCACCCGCAACCCCTCAACAGGGGAAAATAATCTCTATGGTGAGTATTTAATTAATGCCCAGGGCGAAGATGTGGTGGCCGGGATACGCACACCTCAGTCTATTTCTGCGCTTGGAAATGATATGCCGGAGATATACCAGCAGTTTGCCAACATCTGCAAGCTTTTAGAAAACCACTACCGCAACATGCAGGATATTGAGTTTACCGTTGAGCGCGGCCGGCTTTATATCCTTCAGACCCGTAACGGGAAGCGCACCGCTTCGGCAGCGGTCAAAGTTGCTGTGGATATGGTTGACGAAGGTCTGATCAACAAGGAAGAAGCAATTTTACGGGTAGAAGCAGCCCATTTGGATCAGCTTTTACACCGCCGCATTGACCCGTCTGCTAAGTTAGAAGTGGTAGCAAGTGGTTTGCCCGCTTCCCCGGGAGCAGCGTCAGGAGCTGTGGTTTTTGACGCCACTTTAGCTGAAGAATTAGCTAAGGATGGTAAAAAGTTACTTCTAGTCCGTACCGAAACAACTCCCGATGATATCCACGGGATAGTTGCGGCGCAAGGGGTGCTGACCTCTAGGGGCGGGATGACCAGCCATGCTGCAGTGGTAGCCAGAGGTATGGGGAAACCGTGCGTATGTGGCTGTGAAGCCATGCGGATTGATTATGACAGTAAAGAATTCACTATTGGGAACCTGGTAGTAAAAGAAGGCGACGTTATCTCCATAGATGGAGCTGCCGGCAGTGTTATGCTCGGAGAGGTACCCATGATCGACCCCGAAATTTCCGCGGAATTCAAAAGGATTTTAGATTGGGCCGACGAAATCCGCACCCTGGGGGTAAGGGCAAACGCAGACACCCCGGAAGATGCTGCCAAGTCCCGGGAATTCGGAGCGGCCGGTATTGGGCTTTGCCGTACTGAGCATATGTTTATGGCTCAGGATCGTCTACCCATCGTTCAGGAAATGATCCTCGCCTCCACTTTGGAAGAGCGGCAGGTCGCGCTGGATAAGTTGCTGTCGATGCAACAGGGAGACTTTTACGGCATATTAAAAGCTATGGACGGTTTTCCGGTAACCATCCGCTTCCTTGACCCGCCGTTACATGAGTTCCTGCCTAACGCAGAGGAACTGATGGTGGAAATAACTACTCTGCGCTTGACCAACGGTGATCAAGGTGTAATAGCGGAGAAAGAAGCGCTTTTGAGCAAGGTGCGGGCACTGTCCGAGTTTAACCCGATGCTGGGACACCGGGGTTGCCGCCTGGGCATTACCTACCCAGAAGTTTACGCCATGCAGGCCAGAGCGGTCCTGCAAGCTGCTGCCCAATTAATCAAAGAGGGCTACAACCCTGTTCCGGAAATTGAAATACCGCTGGTAATAGACGTAAAAGAACTGGCTTTCTTGAGGGAGCTGGTCATAAATGTTGGCCAAGAAGTTATGAAAGAGACCGGGATCGATATTCACTACACTATCGGTACCATGATTGAAGTGCCCAGGGCGGCGCTGCTGGCTGATGAAGTAGCTACCCAGGCGGAGTTCTTCTCGTTCGGCACTAACGATCTCACCCAAACCACATTGGGCTTTTCTAGGGATGATGCCGAAGGTAAATTTATTCCTGCCTACCTGGAAAAAAAGATCTTGGCAGACAGCCCATTTGTTGTGTTAGACCGCAATGGAGTAGGCAAACTAATGAAGATGGCTGTAGAATTAGGGCGTAGCACCAAACCCAATTTACTAATCGGTATCTGCGGGGAGCATGGTGGTGAACCCAGTTCAATCGAATTCTGCCACATAATCGGTTTGGATTTCGTGAGCTGCTCACCGTTCCGGGTACCTATTGCCCGATTGGCCGCAGCACAGGCTAAGGTGAAAAACATGCCTGGGGCCAAACAGGATTTCGGTACCATGTAGCTATTACAGTATTAAGATAGATAAATAGAGGAGGCCACTTTAGGTGGTGCTCCTCTATTTTTTAATTTTTAGCGTCGTTTCCTTTTGTTTAAGCACTATGGGCTGGTTTCTGCTGGCGCAACGCCCATTCCGATTACCCGGATTAACAAAACAACCAAGGAACCAGCAGGTGCTGGACCTCAATATTCACATCGGAGCCAATTGCATAATACAAAAAAATGTCTAGTACTTCCGGAAAAACGCAGGCCGTCGTTGATGTCCTGATCCGTGACACGCTGTGGAACGAGTTGCCGGAAAGCTACGATGACTCGGCTTTAACCCTATACCGGCAAAAAGTTTATGAGTTTGTGTATTCCAACTATCCGGCGGCGTGAACTTTGTTATACAGATGTAATGGGGGGGGTTTTTGTTGGATTAATAATATTATTGCCGGCTGCAATTATGAAAGCCGGGGGAAACCAGTCTGCAAAAGCTCATGAATGGCGCGATCCTGTTTTATCGAACCGATCTACCGGCGCACTTGGAAGGAGCAGCCACCTTGTAATATTACCTTCAGGTGAAAAATGCCTGAATAAAGCCATGCTTTAGAATGGCAAAGGAAACGCCGCGGCAAATTGCTGGGCGTTTAATCATTTCCTAACCTTGTTTTTAAATTTCTTATATCCTTCCAAAAAACGGGGTTCATCGTGGATAAATGACAGGGCTTTTTGATATGCTGCCTCCACCTCGCTATAAGGTGCCCTGAGCCAGTCAAGGGTACGGGCCAAGTCGAACCAGCACCATCCTTCACGTACAGGATCTTCAGCAAGCTGGATTGCTCGTCGAAGCAATTCCGCAGCTTCTCTGTTCAGTCTTTTTTTGGCATCTATATGGGATTTTTTCCATAAGTTTTGTGCTAATTTCATTTTAGTTTGGGCAAATTCATGAATAATTTTAGGATCATCCGGGTTTATTGTGTACGCTTCAGCAAATAGATGGTGGGCTCCAGCATAATCATTTGTTTTTTTCATCAGGATGGCCGCTTCCACTGTATCATTTATCGTCCGGGACAAGGGTATCCGTCCCAACACTTCATTTGCTTCTTTGACTCGTGATCTATCGATTAGCAGCCGTGCCATTGTCAAATATGGATGAGAGGGTTCACTTTTTACCAATTGCTCTTCAAATTTGCTCAAAGTCTTATAGGCCAATTCACTTTTCCCGAAGCCAAAAGAATACTCGATCAGCTGGCTGGCTAATGCGCCCGAAGAAGGCTGGCGCTCAAAAGCCCGCTCCAAATGACTGATCGCGTTAGCTTTCTCACCAACAGCCCATAAATGAGCGGCCTCTCTTAACGCATGTAATACCTGGTAACGGGGATGCACCGGCAGGATTACACGGAAGTAAGTGCGATGTTCATCGAAATCGAATTGAGCAGCCGGAGACCCATTTTCCCGCATTTTTCGCTGTATTTTGGGAATTCCTGTGCCCCTGGCCTCTGCCAGACGTAGTTCTTTTAAAAATTCTCCGATGCGCCGGTTACGTGCAGGTACTTGGGGAATATTTTGATCCGGCTCAAAATGTTTATTTTGCAGGCCGGCAACCGGGCCAGGGTAGCTGGTAATTTCCATGCGGTCAGGGTACAAATAGACCTTTACCGGCTCAGGAGGGCCGTCATAACCACGGTGATATACTGCGTTGACGATAGCTTCTTCCATTGCTTCATAGGGATAGGGAACTGTTCGTTCTATTTCAGCCTGCCCCCGGATTTTTTGAATTAAAGTCCCTCCCAGGCTATTTAAGTATTCCAATGTGTTTCTAATTTGCTGCGGCAGCGGTCCGCGAAATGTTCTTTCCTCAATAAGGTCGCCGTCGGCGTCATCACCAAACTGAACTACTTCAATGCGTGCCCCGGAAAAAAACTGATCGGGGTCTTCGTTAAAGAACAATAAGCCAATATTTCTGGGAACTTCATGGGCATTTATGGGAGCCACCAAACGCAGTCTCTGGTATAGATCCCGGTCGTCAAATCTTGCCCCGTCCGCCACCAAGTCACTTCTAATGTCATGCAGATATCGCCTAACCAAGATCGGAGACAAATTCTCAACCTTTGCCTCCAAATTCCGCCGGTCGTCGAAGGGAGTTTTTGCTGCTAATTCCAACAGTTGTGTTAACAGCTCCCATTTAGCTTCAACTGTTTCAGGCCCCTGACGGACATAGTATTCATATGTACTTCCTTTTTGGTTTACATCATCGGGCGCCTGGTGAGGGCGGTTTTCACTGCCAGGAGCCATAATAATTAAAATAGGTTTCCCCTGATAATGGACAGGGAAGAGTATGGGTTGATATTCCGGCTTGATTCGCTTGCAAGTGCCTCTGATTTCTTTCTGAATGGACTCTAAATTAAACCCTTCCAAGCCGCGCGGCGGTAAAATAGGCATACCATGGTTTTCTTCGATGCCTAATACTACGTAACCACCATTTAGATTGAGAAGATCGTTGGAAAAAGCGCATATAGTGCGGATTACTGCCGCTTTTATAGGTTTGTCCCAAGTTGCTTTAAAGTCAATCCGGTTGCTCTCAAAAACACGCATGTTGATTAAATCGTCTAAATTGAAGGGAAGTCCATCTTTCATTGTTGCAGCAGCCAACAATAATCACCTCTTGAACCTGTTCACATTAACTGCTTCTGTTTCTTTTGCCTAAAGATGTGGATTCCTCTATACCAGCGTTATAGTTTCTCGCCAAAATGTCAAGCGATACATTACACGCCCGCGCGATTCGAATAAAAGTGTCCACACTAGGCTTAATCCGGCCCAATTCGATCCCTGAAATAGTATTCACAGAAACGCCGACAATTCTGGCAAGCTCGCTTTGGCTGAGCCCCGCAGATTTCCGTGCCCACTTTATGTTTTCCGCTAACATTTTTGTTCCCCTTTTACACTGCCAGTGTGATTATCTTAGCATGAAAACCTTTTTCAAGGCAACCAAAAACAACAAACAACGTCAAATCCTGTATAGATAGCTCGCTTAAATCCGGTAGCGCTATGTACACGTACAGTGTTTGAAATGGTGTTAACAAAAGCGTATTCAAATAAAGATAGTCAAGGTCCAATTGATACTCGGTGGGATGAAGGAAAAATATAAGGAAATATTCTCTCAAAAATTTCAAAGGGTCAAGAAAGCAGGAAATATAATAACGAACCGGGTATATATACAAAAGTGATGATGTTGAAAATTTTTTGTCGGAACTTGTTGAAATGAGGTTGGATAATGCCATTATTTAATATAATTCGAAACCCTCATTTTTTCTCCTTATTATCCTCCCCAAACCGGGATATCTATGTGGTTTCTCTTTTTGTTGTTTACCGCTGCTATAAGCAGGAGTTTATACCTCTTCACGTGCGTTTTTTTGTAGGTCCTCGCAGCAGTATTCGCAGTTATGGATGTGTCAGCTTAACTTGTTACGGTGTGCGACCCGCTCTAATACTTTATCAACAGTAATATAAGGAGAATGAGTATGCCAAAAGCACGAAAGATGCTAAGCGACTGGGACGCGCCGTATATTCAGTCGCTTGTAAAATTGATTGAAACGCAGAGTAAGTCAACGCTTGCGCATTGGACGGTTGATTATGCCGAGAGAGTTATATTGCCGCTGTGGAGCAAGTACTACCCGGATGACCTGCGTCCGCAAAATGCACTGAACGCCGCTCGGGAGTGGTTATCGGGAGCAATAAAACTGCCGCAAGCGAAAACGGCAATCCTCGAGTGCCACGCTGCCGCCCGCGAAGCAGATTCGAACCCTGTTGCGCAAGCTGCCGCAAGGTCGGTAGGTCAGTGCGCGTCGACTATCCACTCGGCAAGGCACTGTATCGGACTGGCTCTATATGGAGCGTTAGCGGTTGCGTATGAAACTCTCGGAACTAAAACTCCGTGGGAGCAGCTGGAGCAATGTGCCGCCGACGAGTGCGGACGTATGCTTGACGCGCTGCGTGCCGTGTCAGTTGATGACGAGCCGAATCCGGCAAAAATTGGCTGGAAGTGTTGACGATGAAAAATGAGCTTGACACTAGTCGTATGACACGCCCGGTTTACGATATTCCCGATTACGTGGTTGACGCCCTTGATAAAAAAGCTCTCTGGGAGCAGTACCGCGCCCGACCCCCGTATCAGCAAAACGATTACATCGGCTGGATTACTCGCGGCAAGCGTGAGGAGACTCGACAAAAGCGCCTATACCAGATGCTTGAAGAACTCCGCGCAGGGAGCGGCTACATGGGAATGAAATGGGGCGCAAATTTTTAACCAGCTTCGCCAAAACAGGAACATAAAAAAGACACTTAGAGATTCCAGAGCGTCTTTCTTACTAAATATTTACCTTGAACCATCGTTAACTAATTTTAAAACGAACTAAGAAAGTTGTGCCAAGTGGACTTGTCTCTATGTCAATTTTAGCGTTGTGCCTCTCAGCAATGCTGTAACATGTGGCCAGCCCAAGCCCAGTACCGCTATCTTTAGTGGTAAAGAAAGGTATGCCTATTTTTTCTAGCACTTCCGGGGCAATGCCTTTGCCCTGGTCTTGCACAGCCAGGACCACATAATTGCCCTCTTGGTATGTTTTAATCGTAATTACGCCGCCTGACTCCATAGCCTCAATACCATTTCGAACAAGATTGAGAATAAGTTGGTGGCATTCATTTTTATTAATGAGGATATCTGATGTTTCAGCAAGGTTTATTTCTATACCGTTTTTCATAACATCGAAACTAAGCAGCGGGAAGAGGCCCTCAATTAGCTCATTAAGATTTTGACGTTTCCTTTTAACTATATCTTTATTTGCCAATGAAAGATACATTGTAATGATCTCGTTAGCCCGATCTAATTCCCCAATCATTAAATCCATATAACCCTTGTCTTGAGCATACCTCTTCCTTTCCTTTAATAATTGCAGAAAGCCCCTAACAGTAGTCATAGGATTCCTTATTTCATGACCGATTCCAGCCGCCATTGTTCCAATTAGATGCAGACGTTCCAAGCGAGCAGACTCCCTCTGGTAGCGTCTTAGCTCAGTAATCTCATTAGCTATGCCCAGTATGCAGTCCTCACCATTCCAATTAATGAGACAGCCTGAAATTAAGCATATCGCCATTTCACCTGGTTTTAAAGATAATATGGTTTCAAAATTATATATACACCCATTCTTTTTAATTTCTTCTATCATCTTTACTCGATCATTAATATCTTGCAAAATATTTAAATCAGTTATTCTGAAACCAAGCAACTCTTTTTTGGAATAACCACCTCTTTTGAGGAAAGCTTCGTTAACTTCAAGTATTGTTGCATGTCTTTTTATTGATGTAATAATCATCGGAAGTGGGTTAGAATTAAAGGCTTTGTTAAATAACTCTTTAGCTGAACGTAGAGCCTCTTCAGCTTTCTTTTGTTCAGTAATATCAATAGCGGAACCCAATAAACACTTTTCACTACCTAAATCTATTAAATTAAAAGTCGTAAGAACATAAACTATCCCACCTGTTTTTTTCTTAATTTTATACTCTGAATTTTTTATTAAATCACTTTTAGAAAATTGCTTCACAAATGATTGTCTGTCTTTCAGATCCGCCCAGATATCTAGATCATAAACACTTTTACCTATCATCTCTTCCCGGCAATAACCCATTGTTTCTGCAAAGCACTGGTTTACATCAATAAAAACACCGTCTTTGAGCCTAGTAATAGACATTAATGTTTGGTTGTCATAAAAGGCTTTAGAGAACTTTTCTTCAGACAAGCGGAGAGCTTCTTCAGACTTTTTACGTTCTGTGATATCCCGAAAAATCAGGCTTGATAAAGTGCAACCACGGCTATCTTTAAATAAGTTTGAAGTAACTTCAGCTGTAAATTTTATTTTGCCTTTACGTAACAGGGTCATTTCAGCATGGTAACTTCCCGTTTTTTCTCTTTCCTTAACAGCTTGCATTACCCTCGGGTCATCCAAATCAGTGGTATCTTGCCTGGCAGAAGCACATAATTCCTCTTCGGTTTGGCCAAATATCCGACAAGCCGCAGGGTTTGCTGAAAGTATCGTACCGTTTGGTAGGTTCAGTAAAATACCATCAAGGCTGTGATCAAAAATAGAATGGTAACGCTCTTCACTCTCTCGTAGCTGCTCTTGAGCCCTGACATATTTAGTCACGTCATTTAGAGATAGAATTAATTGTTCGACTTCTCCGGAAGAATCGAGTACAGGTGCAAGAGTCCAGTCCCAATAAGTAACTCCACGTTCTGGATGATCAGCATACTCAAAAGGCCTGGTATAAACCTTATAAGTTTCTTTTGTGCTGACTACTCGATCAAAGATTTTTTTGGCATCCGAAGGGTAGAATTCAAAATGGTTGTGACCAGGAAAGTCAGATACATTTCGAAAGTCTTTTTTTGCATACGCCTCGTTAACCCAGATGAAATTATAGTATTTATCCATGATGGCAACTGAAGATATTGTATGTTTTAGTAGGACTTTAAAAATTTTTTCATGTGTTTCACTTTTTAAGATTTTTTCTCTAAGCCTGATATTTTCTGCTTCAAGCTCTTGAATATCTTTAATTATATCCTTCTTTAAATAGGCATATTTTTGGGTTAAACTACTATTGGTAATATCCCTTATCCCTCTATTTTCTTTCATTTCAACGACCAAAATTTTCACCCTCTCGCTAATTACTTCAGTGTTTCTTTTTTAATTTGACAACAATTTATTTTTACCTCCTAAAATATTTGTTAAATTTAGAAATTTATAAAAAATTTTTATTTCCCTCACCATTTAGGCCCTAAAGGGGGCCGGCTGACCTAAAAAGATGAATCGCTATAGAAAAGCCCTGTTTAGGTATATGCCTTGTCGTACACCTCTTGAACGAGAGTTCTATGTGGTAGGACAATAAAAATATATTTAAAATTGATAATTATTTATTGGAAAACGATAAAACTTGTGTTAAAATCAAATTAACAATAATCAAGTGAGGTGCTTATATGAAACGAGAGACACTCTTTTTAAAGGTAGCTGTTATTCTATGGGGCTTTCCAGTTCTTGCTTTGTGCATATTTTTTGTGCCTGAGATAGCGAATTATGCAGCAGAATTGTTGCCAGATAGGGCTTATATGAAATATCTCTTTTTCATCGGTTTGTATGCAGCGGCGATACCTTTTTACTTTGCTCTGTATCAAGCTTTTAAACTATTAAGCTATATTGACAAGAACAAAGCGTTCTCGGAATTATCTGTAACTGCCTTAAAAAATATAAGAAACTGTGCAATTGCAATCAGTATCTTGTATGTGTTAGGCATGCCACTCTTCTATCTCCTGGGGGAGGCAGATGACGCCCCAGGTGCCATACTGATCGGAATGGTCATGATTTTTGCTTCAATTGTAATTGCAGTCTTTGCTGCTGTTCTTCAAAAGCTATTAAAAAATGCCATAGATATAAAATCAGAAAATGATTTAACGGTTTGAGGTGAATAACATGGCGATAATAATCAATATTGATGTGATGTTGGCTAAAAGGAAAATGAGCGTAACAGAACTTTCGGAGAGGGTTGGAATAACAATGGCTAACCTTTCTATATTGAAAAATGGAAAGGCAAAAGCGATTCGATTATCAACTCTAGAGGCGATTTGTAAGGCTTTAGAATGTCAGCCCGGAGATATTTTAGAATACAAAAGAGAAACCAAATAACATTAAAGCGCTGAGGGCAAAAACCTTACTACTTGACTAGCTAGATCATTTCCCTTAACCCCGGCGCTCATTAATATGACAATATATTCGAGGTATATATGAAAATAAAATTGATCTCCCCCAAAATGACATTAAGGCCGATGGACTCTGAGTTTAAAAGGGTTATGTCACCTTCCATTGCCTTATTAACCATAGCTGCGTTAACTCCTAATGAACATGAAGTGTATATAGAAGATGAAAACGTCGGAAAGTTGAATTTAAAGGACAAGCCTGATTTGGTTGGAATTAGCGTAAACGTGGACACCTCACACCGAGCCTACGAAATCTCGAAACATTACCGCAAGCAAGGAATTAAGGTTATTTTAGGCGGGATTCACGTTAGTGCCAATCCGGATGAGGCCCTAGCTTACGCTGACTCAGTTTGCATTGGGGAAGCGGAGGAGTTATGGGAACAAGTTTTAGCAGATGTCCAAACAGGCGATTTAAAAAAGAAATATTATAATGATAAGCCCACTAATCTAGCCAATACTCCTATTCCCAAATGGAGTTTAATCGACAAATCTAAGTATTTGTACACCAACGTTGTAGTAACTAGCAGGGGATGTCCCTTTCGATGCGAGTTCTGTTATAACAGTTGTGAATACGTACATAACAAGTTTAGAAATCGCCCTATTGAACACGTTATTGAAGAAGTCAAAGCTTTGGGTACTAAGCAGGTCATGTTTATTGACGACAATTTTATTGGAAATATTAGCTGGACAAAGGAATTCCTAAGGCAAATTAAGCCGCTTGATCTGAAATGGCATGCAGCAGTTTCAGCTAACTTAGTTCAGCACCTCGACCTTTTGGATGAAATGAAGGACTCAGGATGTGAAAGTCTGTTCATTGGCTTTGAGACGATTAATAAAGCTTCCATTGAAAGCGTAAATAAATACCAAAACAATATCGAGAGTTACGAAAAGTTAATCCAGGAGATACATTCCAGGGGCATAATGGTCAATGCCAGTTTAGTATTTGGTTTTGATGATGATGAACATACCGTATTTGAGGAGACGTTGAATTGGCTTGTTAAAAATAAAATAGAGACAATGACAGCCCATATTTTGACTCCGTACCCGGGAACAAAGATTTATCAAAGATTGAAATCCGAAAGCCGCATTATTGATCATGAACCAACCCATTATAATACATCTTACGCAGTTTTCTCACCCAATAAAATGACCCGGCAACAACTTTATGAAGGTTATCTGAAAATATATGAGGACTTCTATTCAATTAAAAATATCATAAATAGACTCCCCAGTTACCGGAACCAAAGAGTTCCTTTTTTGTTGTTCAATTTTGCCTATCGTAAATTCGGGAAGATAGCATCAAAAATTGCAGGCTTTGGCTTGATGAATTATTTAGGCAAATTAGCGCGAAGATTATCTTATGGCATTGATTAAGCGGAGGGGATATTAAACCCTTCTGCTTTTGAGATATTGTCAGGCGACGTATTGGATCACTCCTGGTCACAGGTGAAATCTTTTCCTACCAAATTCGCCAATTACGGCTTTCCAATGGTCGTGGCCGGCTATTTGCTGATCCGGCTGGAGCCGGTCATCAAAGATTTTCAAAAAAGCATTAACTCGCTGACAATTGTCGTAGCCAGGCAAAACGGGCTGGAGATCGAAGAAATCGGCAGAATAATTAATAGCTAGTGATACAACTGGTCCGGGTTCACACTCTTTTGGTCATGGCCGTTTTGCCGCAGCCTCCTTATTCTAAAAATTCAAAAAACCTCTTGAAGGATTATAGTAAGAAATGATAAGCTGTTTTCATAGAGCTGGTATTTAATACTATATTGAAGAAGGAGGTTTTTTTTATGAAGGACGTCATTCTGTTCACATCAAAAACCTGACCCCACTGCAGGACAGCGAAGAATTTTCTTTCGCAGCACAAGATTAACTACATCGAAAAGGACATCAGTGTTGATCAGCAGGCCAGGTCGGAGCTAATCAGCAGAAACGTGCGCGGTGTGCCGGCGTTCCTGATTGGCAGCGAGATGGTGGTGGGGTTTGATCCGGCAAAAATACTCAAGCTCGTTTCGGCTGATTAGGTGTAAGAGAGCCGCTCCTTATTAAGAAAGGCTTATTATGGCATTGGTGGCTTTAAGGGGATAGTTATTAATACATTATCTCCAAATTATCCCCAAAGACATCAAAGCAGCCTCCGGTCTAAACCCCCGGAGGCCTTAATTTCTCTGGAGCTGATGGTGGGATTTGAACCCACGACCTGCGCATTACGAGGGCGAAAAAGACGTATTTTCATGGGTTTTACGTCCATTCGGTACATATGTCCAAACCGGGAAGCCGCATAAAATAAGGCTTTCTATTTTTTTACAGCGAACACGTGGACGCAAAAAAACACAATAGTAAATAATGGATGTTACTGTTTTGTTACTGTTTTTGCTGTCAGGACAAGGCCCGGCAGCAAACTATGTTACTGTTTTTTAATCCCTGTGCGGGGCGACCGGTAAAAAAATTTTACCAAGAGGCAGGAAAAATTCATTATATGTAATACACCCATTGACACAAAAAACAGTGTCGAAATAACCTTAAAAAAACCGCCGGAAGTAATAGCAAGACCGGATAAGTGAGAGTTAAACAGAGCAAGAACAACCTTATCAGCATTTGGTGGAAAGGGAAAATTTACACTTATTAAAACTTCGTGTTAAGATTAATATGTAAAAGACGATCTAACAGAAGATGAAGCTAACGCTTTGTGTAACGGACTCAAAAAGCTTGAGGAAAAAAACTAATCACCGTAACCGGCCCTTGCCCTACAAAACAATAGCCCGCCGGAGCATATCCGGCAGAAGGGGGAATAAAAATGAATAACACTGAGCTAATAGACAGGGCATATGTTTTTATTGAAAATTTCGAGCCATTCAGCAATGGCCGCTTGTATTTTGAAAAGTATTTACGCAAAGAAACAACCAGCTACACTCGTCTTGGTAGCGAAAAAGTAAGACAAAAGGCTCATTTCGAGCCTGTCATACAGGTTTACCGTGATGGCCATCCGTTTACTGCCATTGATGCGCAGAAATTGGCGCACTGGTACAAGGCGGGGATTAACATGGATTGCTATCCATTTAACTCCGGATATGTTATCGATACCGATTTTCTTCCACTTTTAAGAAAATTTGAGGAGGATTTGGAATGAAAATGACATTTACAGCTATTAGTGGACAAGCCAATAGTAAAAATTAAAGGAAGTCCGCTCCCGACCAAGAGACTCGGACTTCCTGAAAGTACCTCGCAAGGAGGTTTTCATTATTATAGCCTCCCGGGGGTGGAAATACCATAAGGAGGTTATATTTATGTCCAAAGTTTGTTACATGGAGTTAGAACCAACGGTATTTTCCCGGTATATTAAAAAAACTGACACCATACTGATAAATTCACTGCACAGAGATAAATGCTTTTTTGCACCTCTGCCTGAAGAATTGGAGTCTGGCACAGATTTTAACGAACCTGTAATTCATCTTATTAATATGAAGTATGCTCCTGGTAGTAGGGGGGTGTTGTAAGTCATGTTTAGAAACCTTCGTTCTGAGATGGCCAGGTACAATATAACAATAGAACAAATGGCAGCGACCACTGGTATTTCCTTAAAGTCACTGAGAGATAAGCTTTCAGGCAAGACCACGCTTTATTTTGAGGATGTGCTGAAAATAAAGGCAGCTTTTTCTAAGCCGTTTGAAGTAAATTACCTCTTTGCAGAGCTTATCGAACAAGTAAGATAGCAAGCAGCCCGGCCTTGGGTATACCGGACCGGGCTGAACATATTTCGCTTAATTCGCTTAATTCGCCTAGGCGCCTGCCCGCTCCAGAACCTGACCCCTTTACTAATACAGGAGTTTATCAATTCAGAGCTGACCGGCGGGCGGGTAGACAATAAAAAGACGACCGGCAGTGGGCTTTTAAGGGCATCGGTGAGGTATGAATTTAATGTATTACATAAGGCGCTTGACCAGGCGGTTGATTGGGGATTGTTAAGCTATAACCCGGCTGACCGGGTGAAGCCTCCCAAACCTGAAAAGGTGGAAGCTGAGATAATAACCAAAAAGGAAATTGAAACTTTGCTGCAAGGACTGGAAGGAACCTATTTTTATATGCCGGTTTTTCTAGCTATTTACACCGGCGGCCGGCTGGGTGAAATTTTAGGCCTGACCTGGAGGGATATCAACCTTGCCAAAGGGACAATTCACATAAGGCAGACAAGCTGCCAGGTGAGTCCTGATAAGCCGGAGTTTAAACAGCCCAAGACAGCTAAGAGCAGGCGCGTTATTGATATTAGCCCCGCGGTGGTTGTTGAATTAAAGAAGCATGAAAAGCGGCAGAAAAAATGGAAGGTGGCGGCAGGGGAAGCATGGCATGATGGATTTAACCTGGTGTGTTGTAATGAAATCGGCTGGCCGATTAACCCGCCCACGCTATCAAGCTGTTTTACTAAAGAGGCTGCCAAGCTGGGGGTATATACAACCTTTCACAAATTGCGGCATACTCACGCGTCAATACTAGGCAATAATGGCGTACCGCTCAAAGTTATTTCTGACCGGCTGGGGCATTCTAGTATAGCCGTTACCGGCGATATTTACAGCCATTTACTGCCTGGCATGGGGCGGGAGGCTGCCCAGGGGTTTGAAAAGTTTTTAGCTGAAAAATAAGCTGACATTTATTGTATGTTACTGTTTTGTTACTAAATTAGCCTTTTATACAATAACGGCAAGGTGTTCCAACCCCGGAACCCTTGCCGTTATTGTATTTTTTGGAGCTGATGGTCGGATTCGAACCGACGACCTGCGCATTACGAGTGCGCTGCTCTACCCCTGAGCCACATCAGCATGATCCTAATTATATATTACTAATATGCCTTTATTATTTTAGCCGAGCTAGAGGTGAAAGTCAATCTAATCCTGTTTCATGCAAACGTCTGCTATTTAATCGGATTATTTAGTGATGAATCGCGATGGCGAAAAATAATTATATAAAGGAGACAAGAGCAAACTTGCTTCATTTGTAGAACTATGGTACTCTTCAGTTGAATGTCAAAGACGGGATTTTTAATTCAATCTTCAATATTTATCGAGTAGGTGCCTGCCGGTGAGGCTGACAATCGTGAGTCGGTTTAACGAAGAGATAGCAAAAAAAGTATAAATTGTTTTTCTTTGATCAAGCAGGGAAGTAAATAAATTGTCTAGAATTGTAACTTTAATTCGATTAATAAGGAGGGACACAAGATATTGGAGATATTTAAAAAAGTTGGGGAAGGCGCCAGGACAATCAGCGAAGGCGCCAAATCAATTGGCAAGAAGTCCAGTGGTTTGGTGGAAGTGGCGAAGCTTAAATTTGAGATAGGCAAACTGGAAAAAGAAAGGGAGAACAATTTTACTGCCCTGGGCAGACTGGTTTATATGCAGTTCAAAGGTGAGCAGGGCCTTGAAGAAGAGATGGAGCGGCTGATCAACAGCACGAGAGCATTAGAGGGAGAAATTGCTGGCTTTGAGGCACAGATAGATAAGCTCTACCCGAAGTCGCCGGTATGTCCTAAGTGTAATACAGAGCTCCCTGCATCCGCAAAATACTGTTCTGAGTGCGGAAACAAGGTGGAGCAGGATAACCCAATCGAATAAAATAACCCCATTGGGGGTTATTTTTTTAAAAATGTTAACTTATTAAATGTAAGGGAGGGGCACTATGTTTAGAAACAAACACTTTAATGCTATGCTGACAAAATTTCTCCTTGTTATCACGGTGCTTGGCCTATTATTACCTCTAATAGGTAATCTGACGACGATTACAGCGGTAATTGCGGCAGTAATTTTAACTTTAATTGGCTACCTGGTTGCCGACTTAATAGTTCTATCTTTATTCGGCAATCGTATGGCGGTTTTAGTCGACGGCATTCTCACTGTTTTAGTTGTATGGGAAGCGGCCTGGATTATAGAAGGTGTTAAAGTTACAACTATCGGGCTGGTCCTGGTGGTGTTGTTGATTGGGCTGGGTGAATGGTACTACCATAACCGTTATCTGTCCAGGCTACTGTTCAGGGGGAGAATAAAACCCTAAAAGGAACCAGTATGTCAATATTTGTGCATGGCCGGCAAAGCTAAGGACTGATATAATTGTAAAAAATCGCCGAATCCCCGGACAGCCGGGGTACGGGGGACAAGGTTTTTTTGGGGTGAATCCAAATCAGCCTGCAATAGGATCAATTGTAAATGATACTTTTTTACAATGTCGATCGTGATTGCTCAGCTTGAAATGGTAGGGTGCCCTCTACCCGAACCCTTCAGCTAACCCCGGAGGCAGAGGAGGGATGCAGTTGTCTTTGGTTTTCCGTGTCCTTGCCGGTGTTTTGGTTTCAGCGGTGTTTTGTTTAATCCCGGCCGGTGCTTATGCAGCCACCCACACGGTGAACCCAGGGGAGAACCTTTACAACATTAGTGTTAAATATGGTGTTTCCCTGGGATCCTTGATGGAGGTCAATGGGATTAAAAATTCTCTGATTTCCCCGGGGCAGCAGTTACTTATTCCGGGAACTAAATCCGGCAGCAGCAGCGCTTCATATACCGTCCGGGCAGGGGATTGTCTTTCTTTGATTGGCCAAAAATTCGGGGTCGGTTTCCAGGAGATTATAAAGGCCAATGGCCTCACTAATACCAATATTTACCCGGGTATGGTTTTAGCAATTCCGGGAGCGTTTGCCGGGGCCGCTGCTCAGAATCCCGTGTCCCAGGTAAGCAGGGGAGGGATATTTCAAAGGCCCTCTGCCGCGGATGTTGATCTTTTAGCCCGGTTAATCACCGCAGAGGCAGACGGTGAACCGTACGCCGGTAAAGTGGCTGTTGGCGCCGTAGTAATGAACCGGATCAAAAGCCCCGAATTTCCAGACACGATCCGGGAGGTTATTAATCAGTTTGACAATGGTACCTACCAGTTTGAGCCGGTAATGAATGGGTGGATTAACCGACCGGCCAGCGCGCAATCTATCAAGGCGGCAAAAGACGCGATTAGAGGAATTGATCCGACTAATGGGGCACTTTATTTTTTTGCCACCCGTGTTGATAGCAAATGGCTGTGGTCCAGGCCTTTAAGCACTATTATCGGGAAAGCTGCCTTTACCTATTAGTTATCATAAATCACCGGATACTCTTGAGGAGGTTCTGGTTTTGACCCAAAGAGTCCGGATTAGCCGGGCTTTTTGGGTTTATTATTTTATGTGCCGCTCAGCATAATTGACAATTTGCGGCCATGTAACATATACTGATCATGCGGCTATACCTGCTGTGGCAATTCGAATTATATTTATTTAACGGTTAAATTACATGAACGGGGGATTTTAGATGAAAGTGGGAGTGGATATTGACGGAGTGCTGGCGGATAGCCTGCCTTTGTGGGTTCATGAGCTAAACCGTTATTTTAATAAGAACATTCAATTTGAAGAGGTCAGTCTTTTAAATATAATTCAATCCTATGAAGTTACGCCAGGTGAATTAAAAACCTTTCTCAAGCAACGGGGCCGGTACTTAATGTCTGCACCCAGCCCATTAAAGGGAGCCGCGTATTACTTGAGCAAGCTTAAAAAATACCATGACATATTTATTATCACGGCCAGGAAAAAGAAGTTTGAAGAAGAAACAAGAAGCTGGCTGCAACAGAATGGTATACTTTATGACGACCTGATTCTCCTGGGCAGTTATGATAAAAAAGAGACCTGTGTTGAAAACGGGTTGGGTGTGATGGTTGAGGACACATTGGAGATTGGTCTTGAGGTAAGCGCCGCTGGAATACCGGTTATACTGATGGATGCCCCTTACAACCAGGGAAATCTGCCGGAACTAATCTACCGCAGGCATTCTTGGTCGGAGATATACCAGACTCTGGTTGTGGAGCCGCTTCAGCAGGTACATTCCGTAAATAGAGGGGCGAACTGGCTCTTCCCACCACTGGCTGGCCCGGCAAAATCGTAATATTTCTCTGGTGGTGAAAGTATTGCCTTTATAACAAGGGAGGTTTTCTGCCTTTATTTTTATTTGGTGTATATACCTCAAATCTACCTGTGAAGTTTTCCAGGCTGTATTCAATTAATGGAGCGGACTTGTTCAGCCGCTCCAGCTGATTTATACGCATTTTATTGACGGCATTGCCATATTCATTACGTTTTCGGTCCACATGGCTTTTGTGTTTACTCATGAATTTATTATGTTCAACATTATTTATAACATTCATGATCAGAATATTAACAGAAACGGGGGGGGACAAGTTGTATCAGTATAAGGTGATTGCTACTGTTGTGGAGATTCGGGGGGATGGAGAATGTTCGTATGGCCATCATGTTGGGGACAGCTTTGAATTCACCCGTTTTACCCCGGCCGGGCTATGTCAGTTTGCCTATGACTCGATGCGTTCAGCCGTGGCGGCGCTGCTTTATGGCGGCCAGTTCCCCTGGGCAAAAGACAGCGATGTGTCGTTCTGGTCCTGCCCGGATCCGGAACGCCCGGTAATTTTTGAGCTAAAAAGGGTGCCGGTTGTAGAGAAGTAAGTAGTCACTGAAAATTTCTTCGTTAATAAGGAAGGATTTATATAATTACCGTCGAATTTTTATTGCTCATTATGAAAATTTTTAGAGGTGGTCTACTATGCCAATTTTTGAGTACAAATGTAGTCAATGCGGGAAATTTTTTGAGTTGCTTTTTTTAGCAGGTCATGCGGATAAAAAAGCGGTATGCCCTGACTGCGGCAGCACAGACTTAAAAAAAATGATTTCGGCCCCTTTTTTGCCCAGTTCCGTGGGCAAGCCTGCTAATGGCGATATCCGCCCGTGCTGCAATGGTGTGCCGGGAGAAAATGGATGCACCCCAGGTTCCTGCTGCGCACAGGGGCCAGAGCAGTAAATAATTCTTAATAAGACCTAGAAAGTAAAGACCAGGCCGGTTATGCGGCCTGTTTTTATTTTTTAACGCAGGTATCGTACCGCTTAAGGCCGTTAAACTCTAATGAATCGGAAAATGTTGTTTGACATTAATGTTATTAAATGATATAAGAAAGTAATGATTGTGAAAATATTAACTACTTATTAAAATAGATGTTACTCGTAATCAGGACGGGAGGAAGAAAACAGGTGAAAACTTTAAAGGTTCCAGAAGCAACTATTACCAGGCTATCGGTTTATTCCAGGTTTCTGGAACAGCTGGAGCGAAAGGGTATAGTCACTGTCTCGTCAGTTGAAATAGCTGAAGGCGTCGGTGTCGGGCCGGCCCAAGTCAGAAAGGACCTGGCTTATTTCGGTGAATTCGGAACCCGCGGGGTCGGATACAATGTAAAAGACCTGATGCGCTACACTAGAAAGATTTTAGGCATTGATGAACCCTGGCCGCTGATCCTGGTGGGTGCGGGCAACCTTGGTTTTGCTCTGTCTGCCTATAAGGGGTTCAATGAACGGGGCTTCTCCATAGTTGGCGTCTTTGATAACGACCAGAATAAGGTTGGCAAGAAAATTAATAACCTTGAGGTTTCACCTCTGAAAAAGATGCCGGAAATTATCGCCGAATATAATGTAAAAATAGGGATTATCGCTGTACCGCAATATGCGGCGCAAGAAATCGCCGACTTGATGGTCAAGAATGGTTTGCAGGCCATATTAAATTACGCGCCGGTGGCGCTGAATATCCCGGACAATATCGTGTTGCGAAACGTGGATATGTCAGTTAAGCTGGAAACTCTAACTTTTAACCTGAGCAGAAAGGAAGCTTAGGCCTGGAATTTCATGAGGATAAATGCAGCTTATATTCTTCGAAACTCCACCCTTCAAAAAATACAACAGTAGCCTGAACCCCGGTCTGGTACAGCTTATCTTTTAGCCGCTTGCTGATATCAAAATCAACAGTTTTAATACCTGCTGAAGGAATAGATATAGTCCGGATATTGCTCTTTCGATCCAGTTCGTGAAGCTTATCGTGCGCCTCCAGCATTGTCGATATAATGGCTTTGAAAAGCGTAAAAGGATTATTTGTTTGAAGAGGTGCTGTTACATTCGGCTCTACAATTTTAAACCCGAAAGTTGGCCACAGGGGTATTTCCCCGCTGTCAAAAATCCAGACGGGGAAGTTGCTTAATACCCCTCCATCGATGATATAGCAGGTTTGTTTTTGATTGGCGGCATCGGTGTACGATAGTTTGTAAGGCTCGTAAAAAAAGGGTAGGGAAGCACTTATCCGTACTGCCTTGCAAACTTCCAAATCATCTGGACTAATATTGTAGTCCCCGATATCCTGCGGTAGTTTCAATAGCTTGCGCCTGGAAACATCGGTGGCAATAACGACCAGCTTGTAACGAAACCTTGGATCATTTTCATAACCCTCTAAAATAAGGTCTTTAAATGTATGAACCCCTTTGGCAGCCAGCTTTGCCTTGAGCCATTGCTCAAGGTAATCACCTTTGTAGAGCCCGCCTTCAAACCACAGGCTTAGCGCTGGCCCAATGTAGGGTACCCGGTTCAGCCAGCCTTTTTCTTTAAATATATTGAAGTCAAGTTCGTAAAACAGGTCCTTTATCTCAGCTGCGGTATAGCCTGCAGCCACGAGTGAGGCTATAATTGCGCCGGCAGAAGTGCCTGCTACGTTAACCCAGCGATAGCCCCTGCGCTCTGCCTCAGAAAGCGCGCCCAGTATGCCAATAGCTTTAACTCCGCCTCCCTCAAAAACTGCATCCGCGTACATTGTCATGAGTTCACCTCATTGTTTTATGGATGGCTCAATTCTCAGCGCCTGGAACGTGTATATTTCCCAGCCTTAAGCCATTTGTTTTTATTAATTTGCGGCAGGACTGCTTTTTGAGCAGGTTACTTTAATATATGCGGCTGTCGGCCAACTGTGTAATATTAATATTTTGCCTGAGATAACGTTTATGAAGGAGGGGTGCGGTGCGGAAAAGGAATTTATAAACCTTGATTGGCTTGGCCGGTACAAAATGAAGGATTCTGAGAATTACATAATTTATGCTTTATGTGTTAAACTAATCATGCTTTTACAAAAAAGGGGGTATTGTGTTATGCGTGTTGAGGTAAACCAGGACTTATGTATTAGCTGCGGGACTTGCATAGATCTGTGTCCGGAGGTTTTTAAGTGGAATGATGATGATAAAGCCAGTAGTGCAGTGGATGAGGTGCCGGTTGATTTAGAAGAACAGGCCCGCGAAGCTGTGGAAAGCTGTCCTACTGAAGCAATCACTGATATATAATCATGTTTAATGGGTTAATAGCCGCTCTTTCTGGAAGAACATGCGGAAATGAGCGGCTTGTTTGCGATTACTTGCTAAGCTGGCGGACATAAACATATTCTATAATCTACAGATCTTATATAAAAGTTAGTTAAAAAAGAGGAGATGTTCTTTGCAAATAGGGCGTTTTAAAGATCAGGAGAAAACCTTTTATGGCATTATTAACGGAGACATTGTTACAGCTCTGGAAGGCGGGCCCTATGGGCAAATCAAGCCTATAAATCAGTTTTACAGGAAAGACCAGCTGCAAGCCCTGGCCCCGTGCATGCCGACCAAGGCTGTGTGTGTCGGGCTAAATTACCGTGATCACGCTGAAGAATTAGGGTATCCCGTACCGGAGGAGCCGGTTTTATTTATCAAGCCGTCAACAACAGTAATCGGTCCCGGTGAAGACATAATTTACCCCTCCTCAAGTAATCAGGTGGATTATGAGGCGGAACTGGCAGTTGTTATCGGTAGAACCTGCCGCAATATTGGAGTTGGGGAAGCGCGGGAATATATCCTGGGCTATACCTGTGGCAATGATGTTACCGCCAGGGATCTTCAGAATAAGGACGGACAGTGGACACGCGCCAAGTCCTTTGACACCTTTCTGCCGCTTGGGCCGTATATTATTACTGATCTGGATCCGGGCAACCTGACTGTGGATCTGCGCTTAAATGGGGAAACTCGCCAAAGTTCTGCCACCAATAACTTGATCTTTGATGTTTTTTCTCTGGTAAGTTTTATCTCCGGAGTGATGACCCTAAATCCCGGGGATGTAGTCATGACTGGGACACCGGGAGGTATCGGACCGATTGCTGAAGGTGATCGGATTGAAGTTGAAATCCAGGGAATTGGAGTGCTGGAAAATGGCGTTAGCCGTTGAAATCAGCAATATTCTGTCGTAATTAGTGCATGTCCGTACATATTGCGAGTTTATGATGTTAAACTTAAAATTTTGTTGACAAGATAAGATAATATGGCTAAAATTGAGCTTGACTGGAATTAACAGACCCCTTTTCCCATAAGGGGCGTTTGTTAATTCCAAAAATATTGTCCAAAAAGGGAGGCAGATACATGAAACAATTGGGCCGCCATGTATTGGCTGAGATTTATGGTTGTGGTTTTGAGGTACTCAATGACATTAACAGGGTTGAAGAAATCCTGGTTAATGCGGCGCTGGAAGCCGGCGCTGAAGTCAGGGAGTGCGTTTTCCATAAATTCAGCCCGCAAGGGGTAAGCGGGGTGGTCGTTATTTCAGAATCACACCTGGCTATCCATACCTGGCCGGAACTGGGTTACGCCGCAGTGGACGTATTTACCTGTGGGGAAAAAGTAAATCCATGGGACGCGTGCAACTACCTTACCGACCAATTTTGTGCAAAAAATATGACTGCTAAAGAAATTAAGCGGGGAATTGCTCCAGAAGCTTGCCTGAAGGAAGCTGTAAATCTTTAGGGGGGATATTTATTAGTACCAAAGGTAGTAGAAATTAGCAGGCCTTGCAATGAGAATGTTGCAGGGCCTGCTATTTTTTTAGAGGAAATCGTCGGACTGTATCGAATATATACAGAATTAGTAAAGGAGGAGCCTGCGATTAATGTTCAATATCATACAATCGATAGAGAGTGACCTGGATCAAGTAAATAAGTTTATCAGGAGCGAGATCCCGGCCAATGTGGCTCTGGCGAGGAATTCTGCCGGGTTTAAATATTCGCAGGCGGATCTGACCATAAGACCGGCGCTGGTCATTTTATCATCCCGTATTTATGGCGGCAATTCCGATAAAACGATCGCACTGGCCAGTGTTTTTCAATTTGCCTATATGGCTTTCAGAGCACATGACAGTATTGCTGAATATAATTCGGACCAAGATGACCCGGGGTTATTTGATGAGGTCCGGTTTCCTGTATTAGTGGGGGACTACCTTTATAGCAAGTCCTATTCAATTTTGGTTGAAGCAGGCATAACCGGAATGCTCCGGTATTTGGCTGAGATTATCGGTCAGATTAACGAGAGCGGTATACTAAAAAGGAGGTTAGCCTCGCTAAAGCCGGCTCCACAGATGATTTTAGAAATAATTGGCAAGGAAAGCGCAGAATTTTTTGCCGGCTGCTGCCGCCTGGGGGGCCAGCTAGGCGGTGCGCCGGAAGACGGGCAGCAGGTATTGCGGAATTTCGGCCGAAACCTGGGCATGGCCTATGGTCTGCAAGAATATGGTGTTAATTTGGAGCAAAGGGCTATTTATATTGAAGAGGCCATGAAATATTTGTCGATGCTGCCCTACCGGCCGGAGAAGGAAATTCTGGGTTCGTTAGTTGAAATATGTTCCGGTAGTGAAGTGGTTTTTCGGCGCCGGGTAGGTTAGATCGGAGCCTGGTCGGATTTTCTTAAGGAGAGAGTTATGCAGGCAGATCAGTATCGTAACAAAGAAGAGTTTGTGCATGCTGTATTTTCTTCGATAGCGCACCGTTATGACCTGCTCAATACCACCCTGAGCTTTAATCGGGATAAGTACTGGCGCCGTTTTGCGGTAGAACAAACCGGTTTGGCGCCGGGCGGAAAAGGGCTGGACGTTTGCTGCGGCACTGGAATGCTGGCACTGGAGCAGGCAAAAGTAGTCGGCCCGGGCGGGCATGTGACGGGGCTTGATTTCTGTGAAAATATGCTGGCCAAGGCCAAATTAAATATCAGGCGCACCCCTTACCAGCAGGTTATTGAACTGGTACAGGGTAATGCGGTTAGCCTCCCTTTCCCTGATAATACGTTTGACTGTGCTACCATCGGCTTTGCCTTGCGCAATGTACCGGACATCAGAAAAACCATAGATGAAATGAGGCGGGTGGTTAAGCCCGGAGGAAAAGTTGTATCGGTTGAGCTGGCCAAGCCCGGCACACCGGTTTTTAAGCAAATATATTACTTATATTTTAATCACATGGTACCTGTGCTGGGCAGATTGGGAATAGGCCTGGACGGACCTTACAGCTGGCTGCCTAATTCTTTAAAAAATTTCCCCCACCAGTCGGAAGTCAGGTCAATTTTTGAGGAGACCGGCCTGACCGGCGCTTGCTACCACGAGCTTACCGGTGGCATTGTGGCGGTGCACGTGGGAGAAAAAAGCTGTTAAGAATGAACTAATTTTGAGTGGGGGTGCTATGTGATGGCTTACAGTGATCTGCGTGCCTTTATGGCCGAACTGGAGAAGCGTGGCTTCTTAAAGAAGATTAAGGTAGAGGTAGACCCTGAGCTCGAAATTACTGAAATCAGTGACCGTGTGGTCAAGGCCGGGGGGCCGGCGCTTTTTTTTGAAAATGTCAAGGGCTATAAAATGCCTGTGGTCACCAATCTGTTTGGTACCCTGGAGCGGATGAAACTTGCCCTTGGGGTGGAAGACCTGGACCGGATTAGTGCGGAATTATTGTCGATAATCCACCCGGCTGAGCTGCCGGTCACGTTTTTAGATAAGCTGAAATCGCTGCCCAAGCTGTCGCAGCTGGCAGCCTTTATCCCGAAAATCGTAAAAAGCGGCCCCTGCAAGGAAGTTGTGCAAAAAGATCATCCTTCCTTGGCGGAAATTCCGGTTCTAAAGTGCTGGCCGGAGGACGGCGGGCCGTTTATTACCCTGCCCCTGGTCTTTACCAAAGATCCCCTGACCGGGCGGCGAAATACAGGAATGTACCGCATGCAGGTCTATGACGACTGTACTACCGGTATGCACTGGCATGTACATAAAGACGCAGCCGGGCATTGCGATAATATGCGTTCAGGTGGTGGCAGAGGAAAGATGCCGGTGGCTGTTGCCCTGGGTGCTGACCCGGCAGTCATTTATTCTGCCACGGCGCCTCTCCCAGCCGGCATCGATGAAATGCTCTTTGCCGGTTTTCTGCGTAAGGAGCCGGTGGAGCTAGTTAAGTGCGAGACAGTGGACCTGGAAGTGCCGGCAAATGCTGAAATAATTTTAGAAGGGTATATTGACCCGCTGGAAAAAAGGCTGGAAGGGCCTTTTGGCGATCATACCGGTTACTATTCACTGGCCGACCAATACCCGGTTTTTCACCTGACTTGCGTGACCAGCCGGAAAAACCCGGTTTATCCGGCAACAATTGTCGGGCGTCCGCCGATGGAAGACGCTTTTTTGGGGAAGGCCACCGAGCGCATATTTCTGCCGCTTTTAAGGATGATGATTCCCGAATTGGTTGATATGAACCTGCCCTTTGAGGGTGTTTTCCATAATTGTGTAATTGTATCAATTAACAAGAACTATCCCGGCCAGGCTAAAAAAGTGATGTCGGCGCTGTGGGGCCTCGGGCTGATGATGCTGTCCAAGTTGATTATCGTGGTCGACGGTGATGTGAATGTGCAGAATGTCCGGGAGGTAATGTGGCGGGTGTTTAATAACATCGACGCCAAACGGGATGTGGTGATGGTGGAGGGACCCCTGGACGCGCTGGATCATTCATCGCCGCTGCCGCACCTGGGGACAAAGATGGGCATCGACGCCACTAAAAAGTTGCCGTCGGAGGGACACCTGCGCGAGTGGCCGGGTGATGTCATTATGGAAGAGCGGATTAAACTGCTGGTTGACAGCAAATGGAGCGAATATGGCCTTTAGCAAGTTAAAAGTATTTCTCGAAATGATCAAGTTTGAACATACTGTTTTTGCCCTGCCTTTTGCCTACTCAGGCGCTTTGCTGGCAGAGAAAAAGATTCCTGCAGCCCATGACCTGCTCTGGATTACTCTGGCTATGGCCGGCGCCCGCACGGCAGCTATGTCCTTAAACCGGATTATCGACCGGCACATTGATGCCAAAAATCCCAGGACCGCTGGCCGGGCCTTGCCCAGGGGTCTTTTGGGTGTAGGAGAAGTATGGGTGTATGTATTTATTTCATTTATCATTCTGCTTTATTCAGCCTACCAATTGAGCCCGCTTGCATTTCGTCTTTTCCCGTTAGCGGTGCTGGCGCTTTTGACTTACTCCTATACAAAACGCTTCACCTGGTTGTGTCATTTAGTCCTTGGACTTGTTTTAGGCATGGCTCCGGTGGGCAGTTGGATTGCGATCACCGGGTCTTTCCATTTGGCGCCTGTGCTTTTAGCGCTGGGTGTGCTTTTTTGGGTGGCCGGTTTTGATATCATCTATGCTTGTGATGACTATGACTTTGATCTTAAAGAAGGTCTTTATTCCATCCCGGCCAGGTTCAGCATTAAGCGGGCATTAAAAATCTCTGCGGTGTTTCATGTTGCGGCGGCGCTATTTTTTTTGGCTGCCGGCTTGCTCCTGGATCTGGGTGTTCTATATTTAGTCGGTTTGTCAATAGCTGCAGCAATTCTTTTTTACCAGCACACTCTGGTCCGGCCTGATGACCTGTCCCGGGCTGGTGCTGCTTTTTTTAATTTGAACGGAACTTTAAGTGTGGTAATGTTTGTCTTTACCTTTCTCGACGTAATTTATCCCATCAGGTTATTTTAGGCGACAGCGGCTGAAGGTTGGAAGTAAGGCGATAATCTTAAGAGGAGGGTATCCGTGTTGGAGCTTATACTTAACAGCGAACTGGCTGACCTGGGCAACAAAGTCCTGTCCGGTAAAAGGTTGAGCCGGGAAGACGGCATCCGTCTTTATCAGACCAAAGACCTCCTGGCGCTGGGCTCTCTCGCGGACTGGGTGCGCCGCCGCAAAAACGGCAATAAGGCTTATTTTATTGTTAACCGGCATATCAATCACACCAACGTCTGCGAAAACCTGTGCAAACTATGTGCTTTTGGCCGGGAAGCAGACCACCCCCACGCTTATACCCTCAGCCTGGACGAGATCGAAGCCAAAGCGCTGGCGTCAGCAAAAGAGCGGATCTCTGAAATTCATGTGGTCGGGGGCTTAAATCCCAGTTTGAAACTGGAATATTACGTGGAGATGCTGCAGCGCCTTCGTCAGGCGCTCCCGGGCGTTCTGATCCAATCCTTTACCGCAGTTGAAGTGGACTACCTGGCTAGGGTACACCGGATGCCGGTGGAGGAAGTGCTGACCGTTTTGCAGAAGGCCGGGCTTGACTCTCTGCCAGGTGGAGGCGCTGAGATTTTTTCACCGCGGGTGCGTGAATTAATTTGCCCCAGGAAGATCAGTGGTGAGCGCTGGCTGGAGGTGCACCTCGCCGCGCATAGACTGGGCATGCGCACCAATGCCACCATGCTGTACGGCCACGTGGAGACGGTGGAGGAGCGAGTGGACCACCTGATCCGGCTGCGCGAGGCCCAGGACCGCACCGGGGGGTTCTTAACCTTCATTCCGCTTGCCTTCCATCCCCAGCATACCGGCCTGGAGCCGCTCAAGCTTTCCCGCTCCACCGGTTATGATGATCTGAAGGCCCTGGCGGTGGCCAGACTGATGTTGGACAACTTTGATCATATCAAAGCCTTCTGGATCTACATCGGTTTAAAATTAGCCCAGGTTTCCCTATTCTTCGGGGCAGACGACCTGGACGGCACTGTTGTGGAGGAGAAAATTGCCCATGATGCAGGTGCCGCTACCGGCCAGTTTACCTCGAAGGCAGAGATAATAAGAATTATTAAAGCGGCGGGGTTTGTCCCTGTAGAGCGTGATACTTTATATAATGTTGTCGAGGAGGGTTTTTAATGTCCGGAATACGTCTCGGCCAGGTTGATTATCTTAATTGCCTCCCCGTTTACCACCCTCTGGAAGAGGGTTTGCTCCCCCTGGAGGCCGAATTGGTTAAGGGGCCGCCTACTACCTTGAACCGCCTTTTACTGAGTGATCTACTGGACGTAACCCCCATGTCTTCAATTGAGTACGCCCGGAACTCAGACCGGTGTATCATTCTTCCCGACCTTTGTATCAGCGCTGATGGCCGGGTGGAAAGCATTCTGCTTATCAGCAAAGTACCGGTGACAGAACTTGATGGCAAAAAAATTTGCCTGACCAGTTCTTCCGCCACTTCAGTCGTACTGTTGAAAATTCTTTTTGAACACTACTACAACCTTGATGTGGAATATGAAACAGTCCCGCCTGACCTGGAGCGTATGCTGGAGAAAGCGGACGGGGCGCTGTTAATTGGTGATGACGCCATGCAGGCGCACCAGTTTGTAAAGGAGCGGAACTGTTTCTACAAGGTGACTGACCTGGGTGAGGTGTGGAAACAGTTTACCGGCGGAAAGATGGTTTACGCTTTGTGGGTGGTGCGCAAGGCTTATGCCGACCAAAACGCAAAAACAGTGGACTTGATCAGTAAAACCTTGGTAGACGCCTTAAAAATCGGGTTCATCCAGTATCCCTCTCTGTTGGCCAAAGCTCAGCTGAGAAGCGGCCTGCCGCTGTCTGTTATCGAGGATTACTTTCAGATTATGCAATATGAATTTGGTGAAGAATCCAGGAAAGCGCTGCTTACTTTTTATGATTATGCATATAAAAGCGGATTGATTGATGAAAGAGTCAGCCTCCATGTCTGGGGTGAAGCCAAATGAATGATCTTGACCATATTCTGGATAAGGCTGTTCAGGGCGGGCGGCTTGCTTATGAGGAGGGTGTGGCCCTGTTGGCCTCACCTGATTTATTGTCACTGGGCCGCGCCGCTGATCTGGTACGGCGGCGGATGAACCCCGGCAAGGTGGTAACATTCATCATTGACCGAAATATCAACTACACAAATATTTGCAGCTGCGGCTGCCGCTTCTGCGCTTTTTACCGAAGGGAAGGCGACCCGGACGCATATATCATCAGCAAGGAAGACCTGTTTAAAAAGATTGAAGAAACACTAGCTGCCGGTGGCACGGCGGTAATGATCCAGGGCGGGCTGCATCCTAAGCTTGGTTTGGACTACTACCTGGATTTGCTCGGATCTATAAAAGAGCGGTACCAGATCCACATCCATTCTTTCTCACCGCCGGAGGTAGCTTACATGGCCCGGACCGCCGGCATGACAGTGCGGGAGGTCTTGGCAAAACTCAAGGAGGCGGGACTGGATTCCTTGCCGGGCGGCGGTGCTGAGATTCTGGTCAACCGGGTGCGCCGTTTAATCAGCCCCAACAAGCTATCCTGGGAAGAGTGGATGGCGGTGATGGCACAGGCACATCAAATTGGGCTAAAGACCACCGCCACCATGGTGTTTGGCCATGTAGAAACCCCGGGGGAGCGGGTGCTGCACCTGGTCCGGGTGCGTGAGCAGCAGGACCGCACCGGCGGCTTCACCGCCTTTATCCCCTGGAGTTTCCAACCTGGAAATACCAAGCTGGGAGGCGATACCGCGACCGGTGTAGAGTATTTGAAAACCCTGGCTGTAGCGCGGCTGATGCTGGACAACATACCCAATATTCAGACCTCCTGGGTTACCCAAGGCGCTAAAATAGCCCAAGTAACCCTGGCCTTTGGAGCCAATGATTTCGGCAGCACCATGCTGGAAGAAAATGTTGTCCGGGCCGCGGGAGTTAACTACCGGGTTCCTGTAGAAGAAATCGTGCACTGTATTCAAGAGGCCGGCTATACAGCAGCCCAGCGGAATACGGGGTACCAGGTTGTCAGGCGGTTTCCCTCAGCATAAAGAAAAAGCCGCTGATTTTAACGATAAATATTCTATGAATGGTTTTATAGTTTACATTAAAAACCAAGCAGCTTATAGACTTTGTCGTCCACTACGTTCGGGCCTTTAAGACTGTTGTCCTCCCGGAACTTTTTCACCGCCTTTTCAGTGCCCTCGCCCCAGAAGCCGTCAGGGTTCCATTTGAGATAGCCAAGCCTTTTCAGGGATCTTTGCACCTCAAGAACCGCCGGCCCCTGGTTCCCTCGGGCCAGTACGGCAGGGGGGGTGCCGGGCGCGCCGAAGGGGGTTCCGATTATTGTCACGGGTGTCCCGTGAGTAACCAAACCGAAAAGATGTTCGGCGTGGGCGTTGTGCATCCTGATACAGCCGTGGCTGGCAAAGCTGCCGATACTGTGGGGAGCGTTGGTGCCGTGGATGCCATAAGTCCCGTAGGGAATATTCAGGCCCATCCAGCGTGTGCCCATAACGTCAGGCGGGTTTGTATCCTGCGAGAAAATCTCCCAATTGCCCACCGGAGTGGGTGTCTCATATTTGCCCATCGCTACCGGAAACTGGCGCACGGGTTCACCACCATTGAAAACAGTTAAGGTCAGCCTGTCCATGTCAACAAGGATACTGGTTTTTTCCGGGGACGGGCCGGCCGCCTGTGCTGCCTCCGAATCCGCTCCCGCCAATAAAAAAAACAGAAAAACTGCGGCTGTCAACAAGCAGTAGAATTTATGCAAGGCCATTACCCTCCGTAAAATATTTTTACAGCACTAGTTTCTCTTGTGAGTGGCCGGAGTATGCCTCTGGTCATAAAAAATGAACCGGGCTTAAATCTCTGTAATGTATACTTGTTATCAGTTCTAAAAATATTGTGTCCGCATCCATATTTATATATAATAAAGTATTATGAGCTCGAAGTTAGTGTTAAACGCTATTGCTCCGGGTGCGAGATTGTTTTCTGTCCTTCACGTAAAATATAATATAGAAAATTTTTACTGACAGTAACTCCATGAACAGACGTGTTTTTTTTAGCTCCCCTGTTTCTGTTTTAATGATGGGGTTTTAAAATCGTTTGCCAGCTTAATCATATGAGGGAGTAAAGTTTATGAAGAATAATATTAATATTGAACGATTTGAACAATTTGAATGTCAATTAATTAATCAATTAAGCTCTATCGCTGAAAAAAACAGCTTGATCAACCCGGAGTTATTCAGCAAGTACAATGTCAAACGTGGGCTTCGTGATCAGGATGGCAAGGGCGTGCTGGTTGGTCTAACCGAAATTGGTGAGGTGCATGCCTATATTATTGATGAAAACGAGATTATACCCGTACCGGGCAGGTTGATTTACAGGGGTATTGATATCAGTAATCTTGTCCACGGCTTTTCAAAGGAGGGCCGCTTTGGCTTTGAAGAGACCTGTTATTTATTGCTATTTGGGGGTCTTCCCGATCAACAAAGGTTAACAGAATTTGAGCAGCTTCTTTCTGAATACCGGAACCTGCCGGATGATTTTGACCGTGGTATGATTATGAAGGCGCCGAGCAAGGATATGATGAACGTGCTAGCCAGGAGTGTATTATCTTTATATAGCTTCGATGATAACCCTGATGACACAGCAATTGCCAATGTATTAAAACAATCCATCAAGTTGATTGCCCGCTTTCCGGCGCTTGCGGTTTATGGTTACCAGGCCTACTCCCACTATCATGGGAATAAAAGCCTGATTATTCACAGCCCCAGGCCGGATTATGGTACCGCTGAAAACATTTTGCATATGCTCAGGCCCAACAGCGAATTTACAAAGCTGGAGGCCAAGCTGCTCGATCTGGCTCTGGTGCTGCATGCGGATCATGGCGGGGGCAACAATTCCTCCTTTGTGACACACGTTGTGACTTCAACAGGGACAGACACTTATTCTGTGATAGCAGCGGCGCTGGGGTCACTCAAGGGGCCAAGGCATGGGGGTGCCAATATCAAGGTTGTGCAGATGTTTGAGGATATGAAACAAAACATCAAAGATCTAAACGATGATGAAGAGATCGAAAATTATCTGATTAAGTTACTTAGAAAGGAAGCTTTTGATCATTCCGGACTGATTTATGGTATTGGACATGCAGTTTATTCAATCTCAGATCCAAGGACCCTGATTTTAAAGAAGCATGTAGATGAGCTTGCCAGGGAGAAAGGTTTGGAAGATGAACACAATCTCTATCTAAAAGTAGAGAAATTGGCTCCCGGGATAATCGGCAAACACCGGAAAATATATAAAGGCGTAAGTGCCAATGTGGATTTTTATTCGGGGCTTATATATAGAATGCTGGACATCCCGCTGGAAATGTATACTCCGATTTTTGCCATTGCCAGAATAGCCGGCTGGAGCGCGCACCGCATTGAGGAGATTGTTAATGCCGGGAGAGTAATCAGGCCGGCGTACAAGAGCGTTGCTGAACGGCGTAATTACATTCCCATTGAAAAGAGGTAAGAATCAGATTATCTCTGTCTAGTCACTGGGGTTTTACTTCTTATCCACAATTTATTTTAATACACCAGGACAGTGAATTAAAAAGGCTGCGGAGGTTAGGCGACACCTCTACAGCCTTTTTATTTATAACCGGCTCAGGTTGTTAACATTATAGCATTAATTTATGAACTAAATACTTATTTACATTTGGTTTGCATATTCCACAGCATTCCTGAAAACAGCCAGGCCATGGGGTGGTACAGTGCTTTTGGGCATCCGGCGCCAGTTCGGGTGGTGGGTTTTTTCAACATGCCGCTCCGGGTGTGGCATCATACCCATGATCCTGCCCGTTGAGTCGCAAATGCCGGCAATAGCGTTTAAAGAACCGTTTGGGTTGGCCGGATATAATGAGGCCGGCCTGCCGTCTATGCCGGCATAGCGAAAGACCACCTGGTCGTTTTGTTCTATTTTTTCAATCACCGACGGGTCGGTATAGAATTTGCCTTCACCATGGGCGACCTGGATATCTATCAGAGAGCCCTCCATCCCGCGGGTGAACACGCAGTGACTGTGTTCCACCAGCAGGGTGACCCAACGGCACTCGAAGTGTCCACTGTCGTTTGCAGTCAGAGCCGCTTCAATTTTACCCAATCTTTGGTTGGGAAGCAGCCCGGTGCGCACCAGGACTTGAAAACCGTTGCAGATGCCGATCATCAGCTTACCAGCGGATACAAACTCACTGAGCTGTTCTTTTAAAAAGGAAGTCAATTCCACAGCGAGGATTTTTCCGGAGTGTACGTCGTCTCCGTAGGAAAAGCCGCCGGGCAACGCCAGGATGTGGAAGTCGGCCAGCTGCTTTTCTTTGCTGCGCAACTGGTTGACGTGCACCATTTGACTTTCCGCCCCGGCCTTTTCAAAAGCATAAAAGGTTTCCTCGTCACAGTTAATACCGTCAGTTCTCAGTATACATACACGCGGCTTTTTCATTGCCGGAACACCTCCCTCATCGGCTGCTGCCAGGCTTCTTTTAATTTATTCAGCTCAACTTCGAATAGCAGCCCCCCTGCTTGTACAGCCGATATGCTGCTGCCGGTGGTTGTTTTACCGATTACCTGGCAGGGAACAGCGCCAAAAACATCACTTGGATTTTCCTCAGCCGGCAGCTCAGCCAGGAAGCAGCCGGCTGTTTCATTGAATAGAAAATTCTCGGCCAGCTCCTTGTCCGGAATTTCTACTTGAGCGCCAACAGAGCCGCCAAAACACATTTCGGCCAGACCTGCAGCCAGGCCGCCTTCGCTAAGATCATGACAGGCCAGGATTTTCCCTGAGCTTATGGCTTCGTAAACAGCTTCAAAGACCTGCATCAGCGCGGTTGGGCTGAGCCGGGGCAGGTTGTTGCCCAGATATTCAAGTATATCGTAGTAAATAGAGCCGGCCATTTCAGAGGTATTGCGGTGGCCGACCAGGACAATCTGGCTGCCGGCCTTTTTGAAGTCGGCCGATACAGTCCGGGAAACATCCGGAATCCTCCCGAAGGCTGAGATGCATAGTATGGGCGGAATTTTGATAACCGTTCCGTCTTTGCCCCGGTAAGTGCTGGACAGACTGTCCTTACCCGAAATGAAGGGCATCCCCGTAGCGCGGACAAAGTCCACACAGGCATCAACGGCCAGGTCCAGGGCGCCCAGCAGCTCTTCGTCGGGGAAGGGCCAGATAAAGTTGTCCATCAGCACCAAATCCCGCGGGCTGGCGCCGGAGGCCACTGCATTGGAGACTGCCTCGGCGGCGGCCCACAGGCTCCCCTGGTAAGGGTCAATCATATTCAGCACAGGGTTCAGGCCGTGAGAGATTACCATTCCGTATGGTTTACCCAATATGGGTGTCATGATGGCAGCGTCGTTCGGGCCGTCGCAGCCTGTACCGGTAAACGGAGGCAGGGCGCTGGTGCCCTGGACGCCGTGGTCGTACTGCCGGACAATCGGCTCTTTGGAGCAGGTATTTATATGTCCCATTACCCGGCAATACAGTTGTACCCAATCTGCCGTGGCGACAGCCGGCGGTTCTTCGTACACTGTTGGACGCCAGGCGGCCTGCATTACCCGCTGGGGCAGCCCGTTGTGGAGGAAAGCCATCTCCAGGTTCATTACTTCCTGGCCTTCATATGTGGCGGAAAAGCACCTGTCGCCGGTAAATTCACCGAGCACCGTGGCTTCCACATTGTAGCCCTGACAAATTTCCATTAACCGGTCGACGTTTTCCGGGGCTGCCGCCAGTACCATCCGCTCCTGACTCTCAGATTCGAGAATTTCCCACGGCGCCAGGCCGGGGTACTTCAGCGGTGCCCGGTCGAGGGCGATCCTGGCCCCTACTTCCTCGCCCATCTCCCCGATGGCAGAGGCGAATCCGCCGGCGCCACAGTCAGTGATCGCCCTGATCAAGCCCTCATCACGGGCGGCCAGGATCGCATCAAAGGTGCGCTTTTCTTCGATCGGATGGCCAATTTGCACCGCGCTGGAGTTTACATCGATAGTCCGGTCGGTCATCTCGCCGCTGGAAAAAGTGGCGCCGTGAATGCCGTCCCTCCCGGTACGTCCGCCCAGAGAAACGACCAGGTCTCCTGGCCGCGGCCTGCCCTTGCGGCACAGCTCAGCCGGCAGGATCCCGTAGGCGCCGACAATAACCGACGGCTTGGCGCGAAAATCCCGGTGAAAGTGCACCGAGCCGTTGTTAGTCGGAATTCCCATTCTATTGCCGTAGTCACGCACCCCGGCGACCACCCGGCGCAGTAGGTAATGGGGGCGGAGGCAGCCGGCGGGAATATCCTCCTCAGGCGTGTCTGGCCGGGCAAAGCAGAACATATCGGTTGAGGCCAGCACCTTGGCGCCGCGCCCGGTGCCCACTATATCCCTGAATACACCGCCGCTGCCGGTCATGGCGCCGCCATAGGGTTCGATGGCTGACGGGGAGTTGTGGGTTTCCACCTTGCCGCAGATAGCCTGGCCATCGTAAAATTCCATTGCGCCGGAGTTGTCGACAAATGCCGACAGCACCAGCGGGTGTTTGCTGTCTTCAGTCGCGTTCTGCAGCCGCTTTAACAGGGGCTTCTTTTCCTGACCGTCAACAATTAGCCTGGCTTTAAAAGTTTTATGGCCGCAGTGTTCGGACCAGGTTTGGGCAATGGTCTCAATCTCAATGTCGGTGGGATCCCGGCCAATGCGTAAAAAGTAGTCCTTAATCACCTGCATTTCTTCTAAATTTAAAAATAATTTATCACGACTCAGCTCTAGGAGCTCATCATCACTCATTTGCCTTACCGGAATCATTTCCATGCGGCCAGGTGTGCCATGAATAACCAGTGTTTTGGGCCTTTCCTGCACGATGTATTCCACAGTGGCGTTAACCAAAAGGCTGGAGGTAATCCGCTCTACATCCGCACTGGTAATCGTGTTTCCGTAAAAGCCGTACTCCCAGCTGGAATCGGCTGCCATAAGCCCAGTTATACCCAGGTCGGCTGCGGCTTTCATCAGCGAGGCCGCTTCCGGGTTCATCACCCCAGGTTTGTAGGCTACCTCCAGGACAACATTAGCATCCGTGATTACCGGGCCGTTGACCTTGTACTCTTGAAAAACATCTTCTGCCAGCAGTTTTTCCGCCAGCAGGGCGGCTTCACCGGCGCCAATGCCTTCAAATCGGAAAACACGTGCTGTTCTGACTTTTTGCACAGAATTAATGGACAAAGCATGGATGATATCGTACAGGACTTCCTCTCCCTTGCTGTCGGGAAGGTTTTTCTTCGTAATTACCCGTACCTCTTGAAGCATGATTATTACCTCCCGTCCAAGTTGCTGCAGCTAATAATACGGCAGCTTATGCGCTATTTCCTGCCCGTGGGAAAAATTATTAAAGCAACGCATGAAAGCATTTAGGCACCACTCAATTATACTACATTACGACAATTATTTATTATAGTATAATTGTTTTAAACTTTATAGAGGTGGTTAATGCCATAAAAAATAAAGTTGTGCCTGTAAAACTCACGTCTGGCCTCGTGTACTTGCTTTTACCGCATTGCTGCCATATAATTTTATAATTGAATGAATTATTTAAGGAATTATGGGGGTTATATGAGTAAAGAGGCAAGTCAACGGGTGTTAAGGCTGCTGCCTGCGGTTGACGAAGTGCTTAGGGACGACAGGATTGCCGATCTTTTGACAGGCTATCCTAGGGGTATAGTGATAGAGGCCATAAGGGCTGCACTTGCCGGAGAGCGCAGGCTGATCCTGGGTGGCGAGCCAGCTAATAGGGACTTGAATGAACAATATTTTTTAGATTTGATCATAACCAAAACTATAGCAGTCGTTGAACAGTCGTTGAGTGTAAAACTCCGCCCGGTGATCAATGCTACCGGGGTTGTTCTGCATACAAACCTGGGGCGCGCGCTATTAAGCGAAAGGGCCAGGCATGCCGTTAACAATATCGCCTCCAGCTACTCTAACCTCGAGCTGGAGCTGGAAACTGGGAGGCGAGGTTCCCGTTACGCACCGCTGGAGTACCTGTTGACCTCCCTGACCGGAGCTGAGGCCGCCCTGGTGGTGAACAATAATGCCGCGGCTGTCCTTCTTGTGCTGAGTTCGCTGGCCCAGGGGCGCGAAGTTATTGTTTCCAGGGGGCAGTTGGTGGAAATCGGGGGCTCCTTCCGAATCCCGGAAGTGATGGTCCAGAGCGGAGCGCGTCTAGTGGAAGTTGGCGCTACGAACAAAACTTATCCTGATGACTATAAAAAGTTAATTAACGAAAATACCGCTTTGCTGCTCCACGTCCACACCAGCAACTATCAGATTATCGGGTTTACCAGGGAAACTACCATCAGTGAACTTGTCGATGTCGGGCGGACATTTTCCCTGCCGGTGATGTCCGACTTGGGCAGCGGCTCACTGATAGATTTAAGCCGCTTTGGCCTGCCCCGCGAGCCGTCGGTGCAGGAAATAGTAGCGGCCGGAGCGGATGTTGTGACCTTTAGTGGAGACAAGCTCCTTGGCGGGCCGCAGGCGGGCATTGTTGTGGGGCGGCGACATTATATCGAAAGGATGAAAAAGCATCCCCTGCTCAGGGCTATTCGGGTCGACAAGATGACAGTGGCGGCGCTGGAAGCTACCTTGCGGGAATACCTGGATGAGCAGCGTGCGGTTCAAGAGCTGCCGGTGCTGCAGATGCTTACCGCACCGATTAGTTTACTGGAAGAAAAGGCTGCTGACCTGGCTGTCCAGCTCCGGCGCCTGTCCGGCGCTAAGGCGGAAGTTGCAGTTGAGCAGGGAGTTTCAGCAGTGGGCGGCGGCGCTTTTCCAGCGGCTGAACTTACCACTGTGGTTGTAACAATTGCCCCCGGCCGGATATCAGCCGGTGACCTGCAGGCTGCCCTTAGACAGGGGGATCCTGCGGTCATGAGCCGGGTACAGGGCGGCAGGCTGATCCTGGATGTCCGGACAGTTTGCGATCAAGAAATACCGGAATTGGCCGCAGCTGTGGGAAAGGTGATCTGAGACAAATGAAACACCTAATTATTGGTACTGCCGGTCACGTTGACCACGGGAAAACAGCCCTCGTCAAAGCTATGACCGGTGTAGATACAGACCGGTTAAAAGAGGAGAAAGAGCGCGGAATTTCCATTGAGCTTGGCTTTACTTCACTTAAGCTACCAAGCGGGCGCAGGGCAGGCATAGTTGATGTGCCGGGTCACGAGCGCTTTATCAAACATATGCTGGCCGGGGCCGGTGGCTTTGACCTGGTGATGCTGGTGATTGCCGCGGACGAAGGGGTGATGCCCCAGACCCGCGAGCATTTGGATATTATTCGGTTGCTTCAGGTAAAAAAAGGGGTTGTTGTGCTGACCAAAGCCGACCTGGTGGATGAGGAATGGCTGGAACTGGTTACAGAAGAAGTCAGGGACTTTTTAAAGGATACCGTTTTAGAAAAATCCCCTCTTATTACAGTGTCAGCGGTGACCGGCCAGGGTATTGACACCCTGCTTGAGCTTTTGGATCATGTGGCTGAAGAAACAGAGGCCAAAACTGGTGCCGGACCACCCAGGCTGCCGGTGGACCGAGTTTTCTCGATCACCGGTTTTGGAACAGTGGTAACCGGAACATTGGTAGCCGGGCAGCTGCGGATCGGCGATGTGGTAAAAGTACAGCCGGCCGGGCTGACCGCCCGGGTCCGCTCGCTGCAGGTGCATGGTGAAAAAGTTGATGTGGCCGGGGCCGGACAGAGGGTGGCGGCCAACCTGGTTGGTTTGGAGGTCGAGCAGGTCAGGCGCGGCAGTGTGGTGGCCGGTGTTAATAATGTAGTTCCGTCGAACCGGCTGGACGTGCGCCTGCTGCTGCTAAAAAGCGCCGACCGGCCGCTGAAGAACCGGTCGCGGGTGCGTTTTTATCTGGGCGCCGGAGAGACCCTTGGCCGAGTTGTATTACTGGACCGCGAGGAACTGGAGCCGGGGTCGATGGCCTATGCCCAGATTGAGCTTGAAGAAATGGTGGCGGCAGTTAAAGAAGACCGTTTTGTCATCCGGTCTTATTCACCGATGCAGACTATCGGCGGTGGTACGGTAATTGATGCCGCGCCCGGCCGAAAACACAAACGATTCCGCAGTGAAGTGCTGGGCGCCCTGGCCACCCGGGAAAGAGGTACGCCTGAAGAAATATTGGAGCAGTACCTGCGCGGAAATTCCACACTGCCAGAAATAGCTGATGTTGCTGCCGGGACCGGTCTTCAGTTGTCGCTGGCAAAGGAATTAGCGAACAGGCTGGCACAAGAAGATCGGGTCAAAATAATTACAGGTGACGGAAAGGCATATCTTGCCTCCGGTGAAGTGTACTGGCGCTGGGCCGGTGAACTGGAGCAAATGCTGGATTCCTACCATCATGAGTATCCCCTGCGGGAGGGTTATCCCAAGGTAGAATTGCGTTCCAGGAAATTTTCATTTTTGAATAATAAAGTTTTTCAATTTCTCTTGAATTCGTTAGGAAGGGACGGAAAGCTGAGGTGCACGGCTCAGGCAGTGGCCATGCCGTCTTTCACCTCGGGAACCGGACCGGGACAAGCCGAGTTAATAGAAAAAATCCTGAAAGAAATGTCCGGGAACGGTTTTCAGCCACCTGCCTGGTCTGAACTGATCAATGCGCACGGATTGGACGAGACGGCAGGTCTGGAATTGCTGCAGTATCTCTTAAGGGCCGGTGAGTTGGTGAAGGTTGGTGATAATCTGTACTTTCCCCAGGAAACCCTTGAGGCGGCACGCGGGCAAGTAGCTGATTATTTAAAAAATAAGGGTGAAATATCAGTTGGTGAGCTGCGCGATTTGCTGCAGACAAGCCGCAAATATGCATTGCCTTTGCTGGAGTACTTCGATAAGGAAAAACTGACCCGCCGGGTTGGTGACAAGCGGCTGCCGGGTAGGGCGTTAAATCAATAAATTTTATATAAATATTCAAGAAGGTTATATAAGCATGGAGGTTAACCTGCTTGGCATCAAAATAAATGCAATTAGTATGGAAGAATCTGTAGACATGGTGGCCAGGTTTATAAAGTCCGGCCGTCCACACCGGGTATTGACGATCAACCCGGAGTTTTTATACCGGGCGCAGTCAGATGGTGAATTGCGCGGCCTGGCAAGACGCGCCGACCTGGTGACACCTGATGGTGTGGGAGTTGTTTGGGCCTGTCACCTGGCGGGAAATTCAGTCCCGGAGCGGGTAACCGGAATTGACCTAATGTTGCGCCTGGTGGAGCGGGCCGCCAGGAATAAGTGGCGCGTTTTTTTGCTGGGCGCCGCACCTGGTGTTGCCGGCGAGGCAGCAGCCAAATTAACCTCGCAGTACCCAGGCCTGCAGATTGCCGGTGTACATCATGGCTTTTTTAGCGCTGATGAAGAAGCAGCGGTAAATTCGATTGTGCGTCAGAGTCGTCCCGATCTACTTTTTGTCGCCCTGGGGGCCCCGAAACAAGAGTGGTGGATTGACAGGAATATAGCTAAAACCGGAGCTGCTGTGGCTGTGGGGGTAGGCGGCAGCTTTGATGTTGTTGCCGGCAGGGCGAAGCGAGCGCCCGGGTGGGTTTGCCGCCTTCAGCTGGAGTGGCTGTTTCGCCTGCTGAAAGAACCCTCCCGCTGGCGCAGGCAGCTGGTTCTGCCCCTATTTGCCTGGAAGGTGTTCAGGGAGTACAAGCTTAAGAAGTTTTGGACAAAGACTTGACCGGGGAGAGCATTTTAAATGCCCAGGGTAGTAATTTCGGGTTATTACGGTTTTCATAACTGCGGTGATGAGGCAATTTTGTTTGCCATGCTCCAGGCGCTCAGGGGTCTTGTTCCCGGTCTGGAGGCCATTGTCCTTTCCAAGGAACCGGGCTATACAGCCCGGGAGTTTGGTGTCCAATCAATTTCGCGGGATAGCCCCGGGCAGGTGCTGCAGGCGCTCCGGTCGGCGGATATGCTAATCAGCGGGGGTGGCGGTCTGCTGCAGGATGTAACCAGCTACAGGAGTTTGGTTTATTACCTGGGCATCATCTCTATGGCCAGGCTCTTGGGCAAGCCTGTTTTTTTATACGCCCAGGGAATTGGGCCGGTGAATAGCAGCACGGGCAGGTCGCTGTTGCATCTGGTGGCAAATAGTGTTAACGTTATCACTGTGCGGGACTCTGATTCAAAAGACGAGCTGGCGGCAATGGGGGTAACGCGTCCGGAGGTTTATGTCACGGCTGACCCGGTATTTGGCCTGGCTCCGTTCCAAATCGACAGCAAAACAGGACGGGAGATCCTTCTTTCTTTGGGGATGAACAGTGGGCCGGTAGCCGGGATATCGGTGAGACCCTGGATGGGGCTTGAGGATTATAAAAGAGTGTTGGCAAAAATAGCTGATGATCTGATGGCAGGCGGCTGGCAGGTATTGCTCGTACCGGTGCACTGCCCAGGCGACAATGTAACCTGCCGGGAGGTGGCGGCTTTGATGAGCCGCAAACCTTTTTTGTTAGATGCAGGTGTGAAATACAGCGATTTGTTATCCATTGCGGCTAATTTGGACCTGGCCATCGGGATGAGGCTTCATTTCTTAATTTTTTGTGTGATTTTTGGGGTTCCGGTAATCGGCATTCCCTATGACCCTAAAGTAAATAGTTTCTTACATACAATAGGGTTAGCCCCGGGCTTAAGTGTGGAGAATCTTGAATATAATAAACTGTCTTTAAGGTTAAAACAGATCCTGGACAACCGGGAAAAGATTTGTGCCGGTCTTAGAGAGCGGGTGGCCTTATTAAGGGAGAAAGCCTTAAAAAATGCTGCGCTGGCAGTGGAACTGCTTGGTTCTGATAGAGTGAGGCAACAGCCCAAGTAGTATTGGTACAATTTGTTTCATAATGCAGGAATTATGCCGGGCTATGTCGAAGAAGTAAGCTGGAGGTATGTCTTAGTGAATAAGGTTAAAACAACAGCAACGGTTGCGGTAGTTGTTTTAGTAATTTCTATATTGAGTTATGCCGCATTTGCCGGTACAGGCGATGAGCCGGGTGGAAGCAATGATCCGCTGGTTACCCGGAGCTACGTTGACCAGTATGTGCAATGGCAGGTAGCCGATATGAAAACCGGCCAGAAGCTGGTGGCACAGGCGGGCACCGAGTTAATTATCAGGCGGGGACAGGCAACAGTAGTTGATCCGGCCGGCAACGGTATTCCGGATATCACGGTGGGGGCGGATATTCATGCTGGTGCGCAGGCACCGGTGAACCATCTGCTGGTAGTTCCCAGGGACGATGGCCGCGGGGTCAAAGCCCAGTCACCGGTTGTGATCATGTATCGGGGTGGAGCTTCAATACAATAGCAATCTTGCAGCTTGTGTGGTTTCTATTCGGGGCTGCAAGATCAAGTATTAAGGTCAATGCTCTTGCTGTGGAACTTTAATTGGTTAGTAAGGGACAAGGAATTGCGTCTTAGAAGGCTTTTGGGGTGGGGTGGTTTAATTGAAATCGACCAGGCGTAGGCTAACAAGAAAGACGCCCTTTATAGTTTGTTGCTTGTTGTTAATAATATTGCTGGCGGGCTGCTATGTACTAAAAGACAAAGTCTTGCCTGTAGAGCCGGGTAATAGCTTCATCCCTAGCTTTAAACAGGAACGGGTAAATGTGCTGCTGCTGGGTGTTGACGCCAGGGAGGGTGAAACCACAGCCCGTACCGACTCGATCATCCTGGCCAGTATCGATCAGAAGAGCAAGCAGATGTCCCTGCTTTCTATTCCGCGGGACACCAGGGTAAATATACCCGGGCACGGTTATGATAAGATCAATAGCGCCAGCGTTTATGGCGGGCCCGAGCTTTCCATGAAGGTTGCTTCTGAACTGCTGGGGATACCGGTTAAAAACTATGTCCTGGTTAATTTCAGCGGGTTTAAGGACATCGTTGACGCGCTCGGTGGGGTTACTTTAGATGTGGAGCAGAATATGTATCACTGGGACCCCGAAGATAAAGGGGCTTACCAGATAAATTTGAAAAAGGGCGTCCAGCGTCTTGACGGTGATAAGGCGCTCCAGTATGTGCGTTACCGGGATTATGTGATGGGAGATATAGATCGCACCAAGTACCAGCAGAAGTTTTTGGTGGCGCTGGCTAAAGAAATGCTCCAGCCCAGTACTATTCCCAAACTGCCTAAACTGGTTACTGAAATTAACCGTTATGTAAAGACCAATTTGAGTGCCAGCTATTTGTATACCCTGGCGTCAGCCGCCAGGAATCTGGAAAACGGTAATATAGTCACCCAGACTTTACCGGGCCGTCCGGTGAATATTAACGGAGGCAGTTACTGGGGAGTAAATCCCTCTGAGGCCAGACAGGTAGTAACCAAGCTATTTAATGGTGAAACAGTAACAAATATTGTATTGGATACTCCGCTGAGCAGTCCGGGTACCGGCTCTTCTGGATCAAAAACAGCGACAAAGCCCAAAACTGATCAAAAACCTGCTGCCACTGTTGATCAGGACCAGCAACAGGCTGGTACTAAGACCCAACAAACTACTGACAGGACCGGACAAACTAATCAAAAAAGTTCCGGCAGTTCAAGCAGTTCAACCGAAAGTGGCACAGTAAAAATTACACCTGGAGACACTCAGCCTGAAACGAGGACTGGAACGAACACCGGCAAAACAGGCAGCAGCACCACCGGAACAGGTGGGAGTACCACAGGTACTCAATCAGGTACGGGAACAAGCAAGCCCGGTGGAACCTCCTCTTCTGTCAATACAGGGCAAGCGGGAACCAGTATCTCAGGTATCCAGGGAACCAAAACATAAGCACGATATACCAGATAAGAAAGGACATCTTTCCAAAGAAAGATGTCCTTTATCTTTTGCTTGCACCTAATAGACAACTGCTGCTGATGTACCGGTCAAAAAATGATCACTTGTCCATGAGCATTTCTGTTAACTCAACATTTTTTTGGGTATATTACTTTACGGTCACGCCGTAGAAAATTCCGGTTACAGAAAAAATGTTGCTTTTGATCGAAATCGGACCTCCGATCTTGATCTCCTTATTGCCAATCATAATATTATTTTCTGTTACAATAGCGGGGGACCCGATAGTAATAATTACGTTGTATTTCTCCGGCACCTCGGCCAAAACGACCCTTCCATCAAGAGTTGGCACTGTCTGTTTGTAAGGGGACACTTCTTTTTTAATCACAGTGCCCATTACGATGTTAGTTTGGACCTCCCTTATTGGCTGGCCTTCGATGATACCTTCTACTGTTGGGAAACGCACGTTTTCAACTAAGACCTTATACTCAATTAAGCCGTTTTGCTCGGTAAGACCTCTGTTAACGAAAAATAGTTTGTATGCCCCGGCTGCCAGCAGAGAAACGATCAGGGCGATAATAATGAAATCAACAAAATTGAATTTTGTCTTGACTGTTTTTTTCTGCATGTTTATTCATTCCTTTCAGAGCTTGACGGCTGACATGATATTTTTTCAAGGACCAGGATGACGGCTACCAACAGCCAGAGGAAAATACCTAACTTGTAGTACCAGAGAAAATAGTCAACAAACGAGTGAATTAAAAACCCGGCCAGCGCCCCTACTACACCTGCATTCAGACTTTTTATGCGGGCGTCGCCTGCAGCGCTGAGCTTTATCCCCAGTCTAAAAATCCCCAGAAATAGCCAGCAAAACACCGCCAGGCCAAGTATACCAAATTCACTGATTAGCTGTAAATATAAGTTGTGGGAGTGAGGCACTATGTTAGAGTTGATCATATGTGTATAATATACCCTGGCAAAGGCCTTTCTCCCTAATCCTACCCCGGTTTCCCAGTGCACCTTGACTAAATCCAGGGCGGATTGCCAGGTATCCAGCCGGTAAGCGTTAGAACTATCCTTCATAGATGTAATTGTTGAAAGCCTGTTGACAATCGCCGGAGGCATGGCCGAAAAAGCCGCTATCCCAGCAATTGCTATCATTTGCACCACGATTCTATTTTTTAATAAGGCAAAAACCACCAGGGCTGCTCCAAACGACAGCCAGCCCCCCCTAGACCAGGTAAGGACCAGACAAAAGGCGGACAGTGCTGTGGTAATCATGAAAAATAACCGCGGTCCGGTCCTTGCTGTGTTAAAGGCAGCTCCTAAAGTCAGAGTTGCCAGTAAAACCAGATACTGGGCCAGTAGATTAGGGTTTTCAAAAACTGCGTAAGCCCGGTTTTTAATTTCCGGGTTTTGCGTCAGGTCAACCCATTCTTTTCTTAATTCCACCGCACTCGCGCCGGTGTAATACTGGTAGATGGCGTAGCCCGCCGTAATCAGGCCGGCTGCAGCTATACATAGGATTAAATTATCCAATTTATCCCGGTCGTCGAAGGTATTAATTATGACCAATAGATAAATGAACCCGGTAACAGGGATTAAAAATTCACTGGCGCTGTCCCAAAAAGAAATTGAGGTAACTGTTGCATAGAACATTATGACAAAGAACAACAACAGCGGGATTAATAGCGGCGTCAGATAAAAGCGAAAGTGGGGACGGCCGGTAGATTTATAAATAAGTGAGGCTAGGGACAACACAGCCAGTCCAAATAACGCCTTAAAAGGTACAAAGGGAAGCAGCAGTGCTGCAGCATATACGCCGTTTTCCGTCCGGTTAAACACCCCGATGATCAGCAGCACAGCTCCTGCGGTTACCAGCGCCTGCCTCAAAGGTAAAAAGAAAAAAGACAGGAGGGCGATTATTGCCAGCGCAAGCATGCTCCCGTAGGTGAGCGCAGGAAGCCGGGCACGAAGCCATGCCGGCAGGTGCAGGTGTTTTTCGAGGGCTGCCCCGAATCTAAGCAGGAGATAGTAAGAGCGGCTTTCCTTGATCCGGTTGCGGTTTATAAGCTTGCGGGTGTAACTTGCTTGATAAGCATTCTGCAAGCGGCGCGCGCAGGCACCGGACAAGCTGGTGTCATAGCCTTGATCCAACATTGCTTGCGTTTTGTTCAGCAGATTTTTCCCCAGATTGATCAACATGCTTGGCACGGGCAATCAGCGACCTTTATCTCAGTATTTGGCTTTAGCCACTTTCCTTAGATAACGTTTGCTTAGAGAGCAGGATTAAATGTTTATCCCCATTGTCCTCCATGGACCTGGGGTTGCTAAAAAACTTTGTTATAGTGTTATACCAACGCTGGCTGCTAAAATATTTGAAATTTCCCTTAACCTTGCCGGCCAGGAGTGTTTATCCATCATTTTTGCTTGTCGTTCAGCCTTGCTTGGGTAATGCGTCATAATTGCATTATCGATTGCTATGGCGAAGCCGGACTGGTCTGATACATGTACGAATTCACGAAAATCTTCCACTGCCGGCAGGGCCGTGGACACTACCGGTTTGCCGGTAGAAAGGTATTCGTAAAGCTTGAGCGGGTCTGAGGCCCGGGAGTGCTCGGCTTCCGTCCGGGGCAGCAGGAGCGCTGCGGCGTATTGAATATACTCCGGCAGCCTGGCGTAAGGCTTGCTTTTAAGCCAATAGACATTGCTTTTACCGATAAGTTCCTGCCAGAGGCCACTGTCTGTGGTACCCTCGTAATAGTGGCCGATTAAAACGAGTGAATAACCTGGCCTGGCGTCGGCCAGTCCGTTTAGAAGCGGCAGGTCAACCCAGGAGTTGATCGAGCCGGTGTACATCAATACCGGCTGGGGTATTTCGTCCATCTCCGGCACTGACACCAGGGTTTTTCGCCCTTGAAAGTGGTCCACATCCACACCGTTTTTAACCACATGAACCTTTCGCTGATAAAGCGCACCGTATTTTTCGGACAACTCCCGGGAAACAGCGATCACAGCACTGCTGTTAGCCATCATGTACTGGAAGAAAGACCTGTTCACGGACAACACGCGCGGGTAATTCTTTATTAGCGGAAAGGCAAAGGAGTCGTCCAGGATATGAAAAAGCAGATATTTAGGCTTTAATTCTTTGATGAAGCTGGTCTGGGTGTAACTCCAGGAAGAAATATATAGCAGGGTCTGTTCCCGCCAGTCCTGCCCGTAAAGCTGTTGCAAGGTCCGGTCAAAGGTGGCTGCCGCAAGCCCGTCTGCCAACTTCCTAAGCCCCAGGCTTACGGGGGCAAACCCTAGCGGTGGCTCGTACACGGTAACGCCCTCCCAAACAGCCTGGCGCCAGCGGAAGGCGCCAAGGATATAAGACGGGGTGCGGATCGTTGCCTTAAGCCCCCTGGGCGGGTCGATATACAGTCTGTCCACCTGGGAGCAGGTGGAGGCCAGAAACCTTACTGAATCATGTATTTCGCTCAGACGCCAGGGGTTCATCCCGATAAAGACTACAGCCCTTATTTTCCCCAAGGGTACTACCTCCATTAGTGTACCATTATGAAATATTATAAAAGTTTTTCAGAAACGGGGAAAGCCTTAAAGGTTATTTTAATACATGGCGGTTAAAGACTCAATGATCCAAATTTATCGCGGAAAAAAAATTTTTGTTTTAGTATGGGAACGCAATTATTCAGAATGGTTTCCCTCATTACACTGTACACAACAAAAAGACCGGAACCTCTTTGGAACGTGCATAAAAATAAATCTATAATTAGGTAGTGATATGATACCGATTTTGAAAAAGAAATATAGTTTAATGGGACTTATCTTAAATGACAATTAAGGGTTGAATTACCTATATTTGTATCAGTATCATTTTTATTTAAAATACGTAGTGAGGAAATAAGCAGCGAATGGAGATGGATAAGAAACATCGACTTTTTATTGGCTGGTGCATTCGTGCTGAGTATGTTATATTTTAAACAAATTATTATTTACAGACGTGGGGTACAATGCCGCGTCTTTACTTTTGTCCAGGCAGGGCCAGGTGTGTGCTATAACTTCTAGATAGAGTGGTGGTTGTCGTTGTCATTTGTTACCGGAACAATAGCCCGGGCAGCCTTTGTTCTGATCCTGTTTAATGTCCTGTCCAAATTAACGGCGCTGGTGCGTGAAGTGGTTATTGCCCGGCAGTTTGGCGCCACTGCTGCCATGGATGCCTTTCTGGTAGCCTTTTCGCTGCCTTCTGTCTTATTTTTCCTTTTTACCGGCGCAGTGGCTACGGTAGTAGTACCTGTGTATTCAGAGTATATTGCGCGCGGGGAGGAGCGGGAAGCACAGGATCTGTTCGGTACGTTTTTTAATGTGCTGCTGCTGTTCCTGGTTCTGGCCACAGCTTTAGGCATGCTTTTTGCCCCCGTTCTGGTCAAAATGCTGGCGCCTGATTTTCCGGCAGACACGGCTAGCCTGGCTGTAATGTTGACCAGGTGGATGTTTCCGTTCTTGATCTTCAGCGGCCTTTCCGCCCTGTTTACCGGATTGCTCAATGCCAGGAATATTTTTGCGGTGACTGCCCTTAACGGGCCGCTTTCCAATATTGCGGTCATTGTCGCAGTCCTGGCTTTAGGCGGTCTTTGGGGTGTGCAGGGAATGGCGCTGGGGGTGCTGGCGGGCGGCGTGGCCGGGGCTGTCGTGCAGCTGCCCGCCTTGCGCCGGACAGGTTATCATTTCCGTCCAGGGGTAGCCTTGAACCATCCGGACCTGAAAAAAATCTTCAAGCTGCTGCTTCCCATAACCATTGGATATTCGATCAGCGAAACCTATATCCTGATTGACCGCTATCTGGCCTCCGGGCTGGCTGTGGGCAGTATTGCAGCGTTAAATTATGCCAACAGGCTGATTCAGATGCCGCTTGGCCTTTTTGTTACAGCCATTGGGACAGCAATGTTTCCCGCTCTTACCCGCCGCGCGGCAGAAAATGATTTAAGCGGTTTGGGAGAAGGGGTGCGCCGGTCGCTCCGGATTGTTGTTCTGGTCTGTGTGCCGGCCGCAGTTCTTTTACTGGTGCTGCGTGAGCAACTGGTAACGTTGTTTTTTCAGCGTGGGGCCTTTGATGCCAGGGCAGCTGAAATGACCGCCGTCGCCCTGTTTTTTTACTCTTTCGGGCTAGTCGGGCAGGCTGGTGAATTCATCCTGGCGCGGGGGTTTTTTTCTGTACAGAATACCAGGACCCCGATGGTCCTTAGTGCTGTTGCCGTGCTGATCAACCTGGGCCTTAGCCTTACTCTAATCGGACCTTTGCAGCACGGTGGCCTGGCTCTGGCCAACTCTATCGCCGCTATTTCCAATATGGTCATGATGATTTATTTCCTTAACCGCCGTATCGCCGGTTTGTGGCTGCCTGAGATGTGGTGGTTTTCTGCTCGCGTACTGCTTGCCGCCCTGGTTACGACCGGCCTGCTTCAGGTAATAATCCAAACAGCCGGGCTGTTCGATGCAACCGGGATGATCGACTCAGCGGTGCAGGTTGGTTTGGCCGCTGCCATTGGGCTGGCTGTTTATTTGCTGGCGCTTACGGTCTTGCGTTTAAGTGAGGCCGGCCAGTTTTGGGACCTGGTCGGACGAGCCTTAATTCACAGGCTTAGATGGAGGAAATAACTTGAGGAAGGAAGCTGTTTCAAGGGCTTTACGCTTGTCTTTTGCCGGTGTCATATTTCTGGTGCTTGTGCTCTTAATTTGGCTAATGGCGATGACTTTATTAACGCTAAAGGACAAGGGTGTCCCGGTGCTAATCTATCATAATTTTTCATGGAGCAACAATGTTTCTGGAAATAATAAGATGCTGACCGAGAGGAATGCATTTATAGGCCAGATGGACTATTTGTATAATAACGGTTATCAGGTTATCCCGCTTCAAAGTCTGCTAAAGTACATGAGCACCGGAGAACCGGTGCTGGAAAAAGCCGTGGTAATTACTATAGACGACGGCTATGAAAGCAACTATACCCTGGCTTTCCCAATCCTCAAACAATACAATTTCCCCGCTACTATTTTTCTTATTGCCGGGAAAGTTGGTTCAAATAGACCGGACGAACCTGCCATGCTATCCTGGATGGAGATGAGGGAAATGGAGCAAAGCGGACTGGTAGATATTCAGGCACACTCTTTTGACCTGCACCACAAAGTTTATGAAAACCGGGAGCAAACGCTGCAGGGGCCGGCGGTGGTTACCCGGGCTTACCTGCCGGACCGGGGTCGCCGGGAAACAGCAACAGAGTATAATGATAAATTATATCAGGATTTTATCCAGGCGCGCACTGTCATTGAGTCTAACCTACACAAACAAGTGGATACTATGGCATGGCCTTCGGGGGCTTATAATCTGACAGCCCTGCGCTTAGCCCGCGAGGCGGGATTCAAGTACCTCGTCACTATAAGAACGGGAATGAATCAAAGAGGCGATAATGTTCAGGCGGTACGCAGGATTAATGTAGATGGCCAGATTTCCCCGGCTGGATTTGCAGAATTGCTCGAGCCGGATAGGTCCTATATCAGGCAATTCAGGCATGTTGCCTTCAGATATTTCCACCATTTAGTGGAGGTGTTTCTATAAACAACTTTGAAGCTAAACTGTTTTCGACATATTGTTGCCGGCCTCCCTTTTTTATTTGCAGGACGTTTGTAAATAATGTAGAATTTTTAAATACAGGAGATTTTTTTTAAACCTGGGAGGTTGGCACGGGATGAGGAATATTTTGTCGCTGCTTTTAGCTGTTGGTCTTTTTTTGGTAGTAGCAGCGGGCGCAGCCGCCGGTGAACTGCCGGGCCAAGGTTCTTTTTATCGTGTACAGGACCGGCAGTCGGAGATAATCAGTGAAGGGGTAACCTTGACATCTTACTCGCTCACCATTGGTGACCGGCCGGTCAAATTGTCGGTTTTTCAGGTGGATTTAAGCAATCCTTATGTTAAGCTGGATGTCCTGACCGGGGCTGACGGTTCATTGGAAAAAACCCAGACCGTGAGCAAAATGGCTATAGGTGCCGGAGCCGTGGCTGCTGTTAACGGCGGCTTTTTCATCATGGGGCAAGGCAAACCGTTGGGGATGGTTGTCCAGGATGGAAAAATGCTTTCCAGTCCGATTAATCGCAGCGATATGCCGGTATTTGCCCTGGGGCAGGACATGCGGCCGCTGATGGACTTTTTTCAGTTTAGCGGACGAGTAGTGGCCGGTAACGGCAGTGCCTTTCCTCTTTATGGTGTAAATAAGCTGCGCTATGACTTGGAGGACGGCGGGATGTCCGATACGGACCATTTGACCCTGTACAACCAATACTGGGGGCAGCACAGCCGGGGCGGTTATGTTGAACTGCCCGGCGCTATTGAGACTGTGGTCAAGCAGGGCACAGTAATAGAACAGGTTTATGCGGGTGAGCCGCTAACAATCCCGAATGATGGCTACATCTTATGGGGACATGGACAAGCCGCCGATTTTATGACCACCAGCATGCCGGTTGGCTCAAAAGTGCAGGTAAGCTATCAAACTACCCCAGCCTTTGAAAAGATCAGGCTGTCCACAGGCAGCAACAGCTTTCTAGTTCAGCACGGGGCAGTGGCGGAATTTCAGGAGGAGCTCAAAGGGAAAAATTCCCGTACAGCGGTAGCGACGTCTGATAGGGGTACGGTCCTGTATTTTGTGGCGGTGGAAAAAAGCGACCGGAGCGCCGGTGTGGAGCAGGGCGAGTTAGCGGAGTTGCTGGTGGATCTGGGCGCTGAAACGGCCCTGAACTTAGATGGCGGCGGCTCGACGACGATGGTTGCCAAACACTTAGGCGAAACGGACCTTTCTGATATTATCCAGCCTAAGGAAGGCTCACCAAGATCCGTTACCGACAGCATCGGGATCTTTAACACAGCGCCACCAGGTCATCCTGCGGGCATCATCGTGAGCGGCCCGGATGTGGTTTTAGCTGCAACCAGCAGTAATTATTCAGTAAAAGGCTTTGATAGCCACTATTACCCGTGGCAGCCGCAAAGTATAACCTGGCGGGCAAGTGGCAACGGCAGCATGGATAACGGCGTTTTTACCGCCGGCAGCGGTGGGGACGTGGTTATTGAGGTATTTTCGGAAGGCGTTAAGGGAATAAAAAAGGTACATGTGATTGGGGCTAATGAAATCAAGGCCTTAAAAGTTGTGCCGGCAGAAATAAAAGTAAAAGATGGTCAGCCGGTGAAATTATCTTTTTCCATTGAAACCAAGGACGGAAATGCGTTTCCGCTCGAGGCCTGCTATATTACCTTTCATACTACTACCGGCACAGTGAGCGGAGGTGTCTTTACACCAGATCAGAACAGTGGTGGTGGCATATTGGAGGCAAATTACCAAGGTCTGACCGTACAGGTTCCTGTTCGGGCAGCGAGCCTGTTTAAGGACACGGAAAATAACTGGGCTAACGACCAGATTAATGATCTCGCCGAGGCCGGCATTATCAAGGGGTATGAGGACGGCACTTTTCGTCCGGCAGAGTCGGTTACCCGCGCCCAGGTCGTTACCCTGCTGGCGCGCCTGCTGCAATGGCCTCCTGGAGAGGAACAGCCGGATTTTAAAGACAGCTTGCCTGACTGGGCAAGGGATGCCGTAGCGTTTGCTGTTTCACATGGTGTGGTAAGGGGCTATCCGGACCGTACCTTCCAGCCCAATCGCCCGGTGACCAGGGCCGAGGTATCAGTGATCATTGGTAATGCCGTCAAACTTAACTCCGGTACGGCAACGTTGGACTTCGTTGATGCTGCAGCTGTCCCCGCCTGGGCGCGGGCGGCCATGGGCAGAGTTGTCTCAGCCGGAGTATTGAGAGGCTATGAGGGGAATTTATTAAAACCAGAGGCTAATCTTACCAGGGCTGAAATGGCCGTTTTAATCAGCCGTCTCATCGGGTTAAACTATGTGAAGGTGGAAGGTTGACTTGGCGCCGGTAACGGTATTATTAACTTTAATGGGCCTGGGCATTGGCGGGGCTGAGACGCATGTTGTCGTTTTGGCCGGGCACTTGCAAGATTTGGGCTATCGCGTCTTAATTGCCTCAAGTGGCGGTGCTTATGAGGAGACAGTTGCCCGCAAGGGGATAAGACACTACCGGTTACCGCTGGATAACTCCAGGCTGCCGGCGGTTATCCACTCTGTGGCGGCGATAAGAAAAATAATACAGTCGGAAAATGTTGCCCTGGTTCATGCCCACGCCCGGATACCGGCCTTTGTATCTGACCTGGCCAGGCGTTTTGCCGGTGTGCCCATGATTACCACCGCACATGCTATGTTTGCTGCCGAGTTTCATTTGAGAAGCCTTTCCAGGTGGGGTGAAAAAACCATTGTCATAAGTTCCGATATAAAGGAATACATGATCAAGCGTTTCGGGGTGCCGGAAGCTAATATTATTTTGATCCATAACGGAATAGATCTAGAAATGTTTAACCCCGACTTAGAAGTGGATGATCTGGTCAGGGAACTGAAGGGTGATAATAATGGCACCGTGATTGTTTATATCAGCAGGCTGGACAATTTTCTGGCGCCGGTGAGCATCAGCCTTATTGAAGCCTGCGGGCGGCTGCACGCTGAATTTCCACACATCCGTTTAATTATTGTCGGCGACGGTAAATGTGCCGGGGAGGTGGCGGCCCGGGCAAAAGAAGTGAATGCCGGGTCAGGCGCCGAATTAGTCCGGTTGCTTGGGGTGCGCACAGATATAAACAGGATCATGGCGGCTGGTGACTTAATTGTCGGGGTAAGCCGGGTGGCGCTGGAAGCTATGGCCACCGGCAGGAATATTATTCTTGCCGGTGGAGAAGGTTATGGCGGGCTTGTTAGCGAGGGCAGCCTCCCCTTGTTTGAAAAGGATAATTATACTGGACGTCAGTTTAAGAATCAAGCTACTGCCTCAAATTTGGTGGATGCGGTCAGAGAATTTTTATACCTGCCAGTTGAATCGAGGCAGCAAATGGAAATTAAATTGCGGCAATATATTGTTGAGAACTACAGTAGTGTTAAGATGGCACGAGATACGGCCAGAGTCTATCAAGCGGTGCTGGCCTGAAAATGTTATTTATCATTTATTGCAGGTGAAATGCCAGTGCTCAGGGTGCTACATATAATCAGTGATACTAATATTGGCGGGGCAGGCAGGCATTTGGTAACCTTTTTGGAGCACTTTGACCGTGCCAGGCTGACGGTATGGGTGCTCTGCCCGCCGGCATCCCAACTTCTGGAACAGTGCGCCGCAGCTGGTGTGGAAGCCTTAACCAGCACCTGTTTGGCCGGAGACCGCTCTTTTTCCTGGCGCGGTTTAAGCGGCCTTACCCGCGAATTAGGCGCCTTCGTTAAGGAGCGACGGATCGATATTGTACACACCCACGCCTCTTTTTCAGGGCGCCTGGCGGCTAAAGCCGCTGGGGTCCGGCACATTGTTTATACTAAGCACCGGATGGACTGGGAATTTTCCCGAGGTTTGATCAAAAAGCAGGCAATTGCTATCTTAAACAACATGACCTTCCAACGGGTAATCGCTGTCAGCCAAGCAGTTAAAGATGACCTTTTGCACAGTGGTGTGCCTGAAGCTAAAATAACGTTGATCTACAATGGCATTGACATAAAAAAATTCCGGGAGCAGGCCAGATTGGCGTGCCCGGGCCCCTGGCAGGAAACCGTAAATAAACGGCGGGTAGTGGGCATTGTGGCCCGCCTGGAACCGGAAAAAGGACACCGTTATTTTCTGGAGGCAGCTGCCATCATCCTGAAGAAGCGAAAGGACGTCTTATTTATCGTGGTTGGAACGGGCTCCCTTTCCGGTGAACTGGCGGAGACAGCGCGGCGGCTCGGGATCAGTGAGTATGTGCTTTTTACCGGCTATCAGGATAATATCGCTGAATTTGTGGCGATGATGGATGTATTGGTTATACCGTCGCTGACGGAGGCCTTCGGGATCAGTATGCTTGAGGGCATGTGCCTGGCCAAGCCATGCGTGGCCAGTGCGGTGGGCGGACTGGTGGAGATTGCCGGTGAGGACGGGCGCGCCGCCTGTCTGATCCCACCGGCAGACGCCGGGGCTATTGCCGCGAAAGTAAATTTCCTGTTGGAGCATCAGGACCTGGCAGAGGCAATGGGCGCGCGGGCTGTTGCAAAAGTAGAAGAGAAATTTACCGCTGAAAAAATGGCCGGTGAAATCACCAGCCTTTATTATGAGTTGTAAAACATAATTATAGGGAGGACTTCCTTTGCTTGATATTAACGGGATTCAGAAAATAGTGCCACACCGCTATCCTTTTCTGCTGGTGGACCGGATTATTTCCGTGGAACCAGGCAAGCGTGCGGTTGGCATTAAGAATGTTTCCGCTAACGAACCTTATTTCCAAGGTCACTTTCCCGGCTATCCGGTAATGCCCGGGGTGTTGGTTATTGAGGCGATGGCGCAGGTGGGTGCGGTCGCTATTCTATTACTGCCTGAGTTTGCCGGTCGAATCGCCTTATTTGCCGGAATAGACAAGGCTCGTTTCAGACGGCAGGTGGTACCTGGTGATCAACTGCATATTGAGGTAGAGGTCTTAAGGCTGCGTGGTACGGTTGGAAAAAGCTCTGCTACTGCCCGAGTCGGTGAGGAACTGGCAGCTGAGGCGGAACTGATGTTTATGATCCAAAAGTAATAAAGGATAATAATGACGAAATAAAGCGCAATATAGAGCATCACCAAGAAAATGAATTATTTTTTTATTACAGTTAATTAATTAGCTCGTTTAACATTATTTTTGATAATTGTCGTGTTTAGCCGTGCTAAGATAAAATACTGGTAGCGTTGTGCTTGTCCTATATTGGAAGGTGATGTTTGTGCAAATGCCGGTAACGGCTGTTTTGCTGGCTCTCGGGATAGCTTTGCTGGTTACCCCGTTAGTTAGAAAGTTTGCTTTCAAATGTGGGGCCGTCGATTGCCCGAACAAAAGAAAGGTGCATAAAGAGCTTATGCCCCGGCTTGGCGGGCTGGCCATCTACCTGAGTTTTGTTGCCACAGTGCTTATTACCCAAAACGTAAACCTGCAGATAGCGGGCTTAATCTTCGGTGGGTCTCTAATTGTTGTATTGGGATTTATTGACGACACCAGGGGGGTTTCTCCCCGGGTTAAACTGGCGGGGCAGGTATTGGCGGCGTGTGCGGTTGCAGTGGCTCCTTTTGACCTGCAGGTGAAATTTTTGACCGGCCCCTTCTCTAGCGAAGTAATTGCTCTGGGCATGTTAAGTATACCGGTAACCGTGTTGTGGCTGGTGTCTGTTACCAATGCCGTAAATCTAATTGACGGGTTGGACGGGCTTGCCGGAGGCACCTCTTTCATTGCTCTTCTAACTCTTGCGGCGGCCGTAGGGATTGAGATCGCCCGGACCGGCGGTTCCCCAGGTCAGGTTGATGCGGTTATTCTGGCGCTAATTCTTGCGGGTGCAGTGCTGGGATTTTTGCGCTATAATTTTTTTCCGGCGCGGATTTTCCTGGGTGACTCAGGGTCAATGTTCTTAGGCTTCAGTGTGGCAGTCTTGTCGATCATGGGGTTGGCCAAGGGCGCTACCTTTATTTCGGTGATTATACCGGTCGTGATTCTGGGAATCCCCCTGCTGGACACTGTTTTTGCGATAATCAGGCGGTATTGTGGTCATAAGCCTATTTTTCAGCCGGACAAAGAACACCTGCACCATAAGTTGCTGGAGATGGGGTTGAGCCACCCTCAGGTAGTATTATGTATTTATGCGGTGAATGTAGTGCTTGGGTTGAGCGCGATTGTCCTGACTCTGATCACACAAAAACAGGCCGTGCTATTTTTGGCAATGCTTTCTACCATCATCTTAATAGCGGCAAACAAAGTTGGTGTTACCGGGACTGAGCGGCAGGCTTCATATTTGACACAGCCTGAGAAACAGCATCATATCTCCCGAATGTAGTAAAGAAAGGTGTATTCGATGAAAGTAAGAAAGGCGATTATTCCCGCAGCCGGCCTTGGTGCCCGCTTCTTGCCTGCCACAAAAGCTCAGCCGAAAGAAATGCTGCCTATTGTTGATAAGCCTACTATTCAATATATCATTGAGGAAGCAATTGATTCAGGAATAGAAGACGTATTGATTATTACGGGACGCAATAAACGCGCTATCGAAGATCACTTCGACAAGTCTCTTGAACTGGAATATCAGCTAAAAGAAAAAGGTAATCTGAAGCTCTTAAAATTGGTTCAGGATATCAGCCATCTTGTTGATATTTATTATGTCAGGCAAAAAGAGCCGTTAGGCCTTGGACACGCCATCTACTGCGCCCGTCAGTTTGTTGGTGACGAGCCGTTTGCAGTGCTCCTGGGTGACGATATAGTGCAGAGTGAAACTCCATGTCTTAAACAGCTGATGGACCTCTATGAAGAAGTTCAAGCTACAATTGTGGCGGTGCGGGAAGTTCCCAGTGAGGATGTTTGCAAATATGGTATTCTGGATGCTGTTCAGGAGCGGGATCAGGTATTCCGGATTAAGGATCTGGTCGAAAAGCCCTCGGTGGAAAGCGCTCCCTCCCGGCTGGCGGTCATGGGTCGCTATATTATCAACTCACGCATTTTTGACATTCTGGCTGAAACCAAGCCTGGAGCAGGCGGGGAAATCCAGTTGACCGACGCGCTCAAAGCGCTGTGCCGTGAACAGGCAATGTACGGGCTGGCTTTTGAGGGCCGCCGTTATGATGTGGGGGATAAACTGGGTTATCTTCAGGCGATGGTGGAGTTTGCTTTGGCCCGGCCTGATTTGGCTGATGGGTTTAGGGAGTATCTCAAAGCACTGTCTAAAGAAATTTAAAAAATTAGAAGAATGGCCCGGGTTGGTTTTTTCTGAGCATAAGAGTGAGCGCCAAAGGATACCTTCTAATAAAACATAAAAACCCCGCAGGATGTACTTTTCTGCGGGGTTTTGGTTTTGAGCGCATTTTATTTGGCTGCTTTTTTTACCGCTATACCCTTTTTGCCTGAGGAGGTTTTCATTTGGTTGAGATATGCCTCAAACATTTTTTTTCTCGAATCCAGTTTCTTCAGCGCGTTTTGTTTTTCCATGATAAATCACTCCTAGAAATAGTTATTCCCATAAATTGAGATAATAAACCTGTTCTGAATAAGTCTTGCACTGCTGGCAGACTATATCCCGTAGATTATACTGGGAGGAAATATAAATTATGAGTGTTTATCTTGTAGTTTTTAGGTGGCTGGTATATTTGGAGACAGCTGTAACGTGCCGCTGTGGTGGTTCACATTGGATAAATTGATGAAAAGATGATGATGCAAGGAAGTTTACCCGCCGGAAGGCGATAGCCGCTATCCTTACATCAAGAGACCCTGGCTTGACTTGCAGGAGAAAGGATTGGTGTAGGCGAATAAAGTTAATTGATGTCAGATTATTTTTGTTTAAGGCGGTAAACCCATGTATACCTTAACCGGCACACACCTGATCAGTATTGTGATTACTCTAAGTGTGGTTTCTCTTGCTGGGGTTTATGCGGGCAGACAGGTTAGAAAGGCCTCTGATTTCTCAGTTGGCGGGCGGAATGCAGGGCCTATTCTGATCACCGGAACCATTGCCGGTACATTAGTGGGCGGGGCGACAACCATCGGAACTGCTGAGCTGGCCTTTAAATTTGGATTGTCGGCCTGGTGGTTTACCCTTGGGGCGGGGTTAGCCTGCTTGATGTTAAGCCTTTTAATCGGCCGTCTTCATCGAGATCCGGATTTGGCTACGGTACCGCAATTCCTGGTGAAGACCTATGGGCCAATTGCCGGGCCTGTTGCCAGTGTCTTTAGCTCTGCCGGCATTTTTATCAACATCGTAGCCCAGGTTTTATCCGCCATCGCCTTATTAGGTGCAATGTTTCATTTAAATAGTCTATATGCGGCATTGATAGCGGTAATTTTAGTGGTTTGCTATGTCATCTTCGGTGGAGTGATGGGCACCGGCATTGTTGGCTCGGTTAAGGTGGTTTTGCTATACGTCTCTTTGCTTGTTACAGGGGGGCTTGCCTATAGCAAAGCCGGAGGCCTGTCCGGACTGGTTCAGTCCTTCCCGCCTTTTCCCTGGTTCAGCCTCTTTGGCCGGGGACTTACAGTAGATCTTGCGGCAGGATTTTCAGTAATTGTCGGTGTCCTGTCCACACAAACCTACTGGCAGGCTATGTTTTCAGGGAAAGATGTACTGGCGGCGCAGCGCGGTGCTTTGCTCTCGGCGGTGTTGATTATGCCCTGCGGACTGGCTGGTATTGCAGTGGGCATGTATATGAAATTAGCCTTTCCTGATCTGCCGGCCGCGGAGGCTTTACCCGCCTTTGTAATTAAATTTCTCCCCCCCTGGTTTGGGGGTTTGGTTCTGGCGGTGCTGTTAGTAGCTGTGATCGGGACTGCAGCCGGCCTGGCCCTGGGAATCAGCACTATGCTGACTTGGGACTTTTATAAGAAATTCATTGATATTCATGCTGATGATTACCGGATATTGGTTGTCTCACGGATTATTCTGGTTGCTGTAATCGGCGCAACCATAATCTTTGCTATTGGAAACTTGAAAACGATGATCCTGGAGTGGAGCTTCCTTTCAATGGGTCTGCGCGGGGCGACTATTTTTCTACCTTTGCTGGGGGCGATATTTTTTAGGAAATATGTCAGCCCAGCGGGCGGCGCACTGGCCCTGGTTGCCGGGCCGGTGGCAGATTTGGCCTGGAAATTATTCTTTCCAAATGGAATGGACCCCTTATATGCGGGGCTTTTGGCAAGCTTCCTGGCTTTAGTGCTTGGTTCCCTGGTGTTCCGGCCACCCAGGCCCGAACAGCCTGTACCTTAGGAATAGCCTTATCTGTGAACGGCATTTGCGGCTCCATAATTTACCTTAAGAAGGATGAGCTGTGGAAAAAGAAACCACCGGTGTGATAATTTTTAAAGCTACGTTATTAATTGCCCTTATCAGCTTCCTGTCAAAACTTTTGGGGCTGTTGCGCGATATTGTGATCGCCCGCCAGTTTGGCGCCTCTAGCGCTACCGATGCATACCTGGTGGCCTTAACGGCGCCAAATTTGCTTTTCTTTATTATTAGCGGCTCCCTGGCGGCGGTGATCGTGCCTGTTTTTGTAGATTTTACGGCAAGGGATCAAAAGAAAGAGGCCTGGAAAGTATTTAATACGGTTTTTAATGTGAGCACAATCATTTTTATTGTGATTGCCGTTATGGGTATGCTTGGTTCCTCTTATATTGTCAGGCTGGTGGCGCCATTTTTTGAGAAGGAAACAGCTGTCCTTGCTGCTGAGCTGACCCGGCTTATGTTCCCTTTATTGATCTTTGCAGGTTGGGCCTCTCTTTTTACCGGCCTGTTAAACGCAAACAACATCTTTGGGATTCCGCCATTTTCAAATGTAGTCAATAATCTGGTGATCATCTTGGCCGCTCTTACCTTGGGCAGTGTCTATGGGGTACAAGGCCTGGCTGTGGGCACAGTGCTGGCGATGGCTGCGATGGCGCTGGTCCAGGTGCCTGCCCTGCTCAGTGCCGGGTACCGGTACCGGCCGGAGCTGCAACTCGGGCACTTGGGCGTGAAAAAGGTTTTTAGCCTGATCCTGCCGGCTGTTCTGGCCATTACAGTCAATCAGGCCTATATTCTAATTGAAAAAGTGATCGCGTCCGGGATGCCGGCAGGGAGCATTGCAGCTCTCAATTTTGCCAACAAGCTGGTGCAATTTCCGGTCAGTCTTTTGGTGCTGGCTTTGGGCACCGCGGTTTTCCCCACGCTCACTAAAATGGCGACACACGGTGAGAGCAAGGAGCTTTCTGCTATTATAATCAGGCTGCTCAAGCTCTTGATCCTGGGGATGTTCCCGGCCTGTGCTGGTTTAATGGTGCTGCGTTATCCTATTGTCAGCCTTTTGTTTCAGCGCGGAGCCTTCGACCGGTGGGATACGGAATTGACAGCTGTCGCGCTGTTGTTTTATTCTGTCGGTCTGGCCGGGCAGGCTGCCAATATAATCCTGACAAAAGCTTTTTACTCTCTGCAGGATACCAGGACACCAGTAAAGATTACTTTATTTACTGTTCTAGTCAACCTAGGCCTGAGCCTGGTTTTAATCAGGTATCTCCAGCACGGCGGGCTGGCCCTGGCCAACTCGCTGGCTTCGCTGACCGGCACCGCACTGTTCATGATCTATCTGGAAAAGAAAATCGAACCCTTAGAGTGGACATGCCTGGCAAAATTCTCACTGCCTGTTTTGATCGCCTCGGGGTTGATGGCCGCAGCCAGCTATTTTGTTAGCATTGTTGTGTCCGGATATCTTGATTTGAGTAACACTTTCGGTCTGGCGGTTCAGGTGGGCGCCGCCATGTCGGCCGGCGTGGCAGTTTTTGCAGCAGCGGCCTTTATTTTTAAGATTGAGGAGTTCTCCAGCTTATTGACACTTTTAAGAGGTGCCTTAAATGGCCGAAGTTACCGTGGCTAACACTAATGTTGTGTTTTGATTATTGTATTTTGATTATATGGAAGTTTTTTTGGTAGTTGGAGAGCCCTACTGTGAACCATTTTAGCAGCAGGGGCATACCCTAGTGGGAGGAGGTGTCCAGCATGTTTAAAATTTCTGATTTGGGATTGCGGGATACGGTAAATTTGATTGATGGTTCCAAGCTAGGCCCGGTGAAGGACGTCCATATCGACATGGAGACGGGGAAAGTGCTCTCGATAGTGCTGTCGGGGGGCAGGAAATATTTTGGACTTGTTTCTGCCGGCAAGGATGTGGAAGTGCCATGGGAAAAAATCAAAAAAATAGGAGTTCATACAGTTTTATTGGAAATTGAATAACTGCTGCGCAGTTAAAAAGTCTGTAGTCCACATATTTTACCGGATCTTGTTGACATTTATTGCCCGTTTTTGTTAGAATATCATGTAAACTTAGATCTTTGCCAATAAGTGTATTATCAATAGGTTGTTTTAAAAACCTCTGCTCCGGAGGTTTAATTTTATGCATTGAGTTTGTACAGAATAAGGAGTGATGTTAATGGTCAGGCGACTTTTTACTTCCGAGTCGGTTACTGAGGGGCACCCCGATAAAATTGCCGATCAAGTTTCGGATGCGGTTCTCGATGCAATTTTCAAGGAGGATCCGCTTGCCCGCGTTGCCTGCGAAACCTTGGTTACTACCGGACTGGTTTTCGTAAGCGGGGAGATTACGACTAATTGTTATATCGAGATTTCTAAGGTAGCCCGGGAAACTCTCCGGGATATTGGCTATACCAGGGCAAAATACGGTTTTGATTGCGATACCTGTGCAGTAGTTACTTCTATAGACGAGCAGTCCAGTGATATTGCCCAGGGGGTAAACCAGGCGCTGGAGACCAGGGCTAGTCAGGTTTCTGTAGATGAGCTGGACTCCCTCGGGGCGGGCGACCAGGGCATGATGTTCGGGTATGCCACCAATGAGACAGCGGAACTGATGCCCATGCCCATCTTCCTGGCTCACAGTCTGGCCAAGCGTCTGGCTGAAGTCCGGAAAAGCGGGCTGGTCCCTTATCTCCGGCCGGACGGAAAGAGCCAGGTAACTATCGAATATGAAGATAACCGCCCTGTACGGGTGGACAGCATTGTCATCGCCGCTCAGCATCACCCGGAAGCTACTCTGGAAGAAATCAGCATAGATATGCTGGAAAAGGTGATTAAGCCGGTCGTCCCGCCGGAATTGTTGGATAATTCGACGCGCTACCTGGTCAATGCCACCGGGCGCTTTGTCATCGGCGGGCCGCAAGGGGACACCGGCCTGACCGGCCGCAAGATCATTGTGGATACATATGGTGGTGCAGCCCGGCATGGTGGTGGGTCCTTTTCCGGCAAGGACCCGACTAAGGTCGACCGTTCCGCCAACTATGCGGCGCGCTATGCAGCTAAAAACATCGTAGCTGCGGGACTGGCTGACAGGTGTGAGCTTCAGCTGGCCTACGTTATCGGAGTGGCCAGGCCGGTATCGGTTATGGTGGATACCTTTGGTACCGGCAAGATTGATGAGCAAGCCCTGGTGCAGCTCATTGATCGCCACTTTGACCTGCGACCGGCTGCCATCATCAAAGAGTTCGATTTGCGCAGGCCGATTTACAGGCAGTTGGCGGCCTACGGACACTTTGGGAGGAACGACCTGGATTTACCCTGGGAGCGGACGGATAAGGCAGATGCGCTCAGACGGGATGCCGGCTTATAATAAGCTTGATAAATGGTTTAATTCACGCAAAAAAGCAGTTTCTGATGAGACTGCTTTTTATTCTTTAATCACCCCCTCCGGCTCTATGGAATAAAGTGTCGTAAGAGGGGGGAGCAGCGTGAAGCTTTTAATTATGTCGATAGCTTTATTGGCTGTGGCAGGTGTTTTTCTGTTAAGGAGATTGGCCCGGCTTCGCATGCGCCGGGACGGAGACGCTAAGGTTAGCATTGTAATTATTGTTAAGGACCAGGAGCATTGGATCGAGGGTTTTGTCCGTAAATTATTTATTCAAATAAAAAATATCCCCCGGGCAAAGGTCTTCTTTATCAATGACGGTTCCAGCGATAAAACATCGGAGGTCCTGAACTGCCTGCAAAAGTATTATCCATTTGAACTTTTGTCTGCAGCCGGGGATAAGCCAGAAATAAATATGATGAATTTGGTAGATGCAAACAAGTTGTTCCCGGTGTTAGTGAAATTCGATGTCAGGGGGTTAAAGGAAAAAGATCTTCTAAATGCGCCCTTATTTTCCCATCTAACCCGTTTCTACGCAGGTAAATCCTTTATTTTGTCGAAATAAAGCGTTTGAGGTGGGTAATTTGCAATCTAGGCAGAGTATTATGCATGTCATTTACACCTGGCTGGTAGCAGCTTTGGCAGCCTGGCAGCTCTACCTCCTTTTTCCTGCCTTGGATCTGGACAAGGGCAGGGATTTAACTTACCTTATCTTTCTTGGTATGATGGCTGAATGGCTGACAGTGTCTCTCCCTCAGGGCCAGCTATCCTCTAATTTTGCCCTGGTACTGTCAACATTTTTAATTTTTGGCCCGGCGGCCACCGCCTGGGTCAGTGGTCTTGCAACAATCTTGGGCCTGGGGATTGCCAACCGGGGCGTTCCTGTGCGCACCACTTTATTCAATGCCTGTCAAAACGTCATGGCAGCAGTAGCGGCGGGGTATATTTTTAAGTTATGCGGTGGTGTGCCCGGTTTGGTGGGTACAAGCAATATTTTCCCCCTGGTTGCCTTCACTACATCTTATATCTTTACTAATCACCTGCTGGTTTATTTTTATTTGCTGCCAAAACGGCGCTTTACCCCCTATACAATATGGCTGGATGCTTTGAAGTGGGATGGCATTACCTATCTGCTTACTGTTCCAATGGGACTATTGGTGGCGATGATCTACGGTTATACAGGCTTATTTGGCATATTACTATTGTTTTCTTTCATTCTAACCCTTCAGTTGATCCTGCGTTTTTATGTCAGGCTACATTTCTCTAACCGTGAGCTGACTGCTTTTTATGAAGTGGCCAGGTTATTGGAGAAGGATCCCCGGCTGGAGGAGGTGCTAAATTTTGTCTTAGCAAGTGTAAGGAAGGTGTTCCCTTACCATTCCGGTGTGGCGTATCTGAGATCCAGTAATGGAAGCGCCTTTTTGCCGGTTGTTGCCTCCGGGCCTTATTCCAAGCAATTGCACAATACCGCTGTCTATCAGGATGAAGGGTTGATCGGCCGGACATTAGCGGACCGTAAACCGGTAATTATTTTCGATTCCAGGCATGACCCACGTGTCGGAAATGAGGCGGGCTTGTGCCGGGTCATGCGCTCATTGTTAATCATTCCGCTTTACTCCGGCAAAGAAGCCAATGGGGTAATTGTACTCGGAGAAAAGGGGCCGATGTCCTTTGATGAAAAACATTTACATATTATGGTTGTCCTTGGTGGTCAGGCAGCTATTGCAGCGGAAAAGTCGGCCCTGTCCCACAGTTTGGAGTTTGCAGCTTCCCGGGATGCACTAACCGGCCTATTAATTTCCAGTGTATTTTATCAGGCTGCCGCTGTGGTTTGCGAAGAGACGGGGGATAAAGAGGCTGCAGTCGGGCTGATGCTCATAGATGTGGACCACTTTAAAATTTTCAATGAACGGTATGGACGCCTGCACGGCGACCGGTTGCTAGCTGAGCTGGCCGGGCTGATTGAAGCTAACATCAGCGGAGATGAACTGGCCGGTCGCTACGGGGGGGACGAGTTCGCTATTTTGCTGCCCAATGCCCGCATCAGGCGGCTAGTGGATGTTGCGGCGCGCTTAATTGAGGAGATCCGCAGCTGCTATTTTCTGGAGGATGCTGGGGTAAAGGCTAGAATTACTGTCAGTATCGGGATCGCGGAGTTTCCCCGGGATGCCAGCAATGCGGCGGGTTTGTTCAGGGCAGCTCAGTGGGCTTTGGATAATGCAAAAAAAGATGGCCGGGACCATGTCAGCGCCGCTATTGTCTCCATGCTTGGATTATCTCGTTGATAAGGGGGAACCATGGTGCTTTCCGGATGGTTGGACAGTTTGCTGGACCTGTTTTTCCCCTCAAAACTGGAATGCCCTTTCTGCGGCTCCGTCGGGGCGGGGATCTGCGCAACTTGCCGGGCTCTATTTGATCAGTACCGCCAGGTTCCCCGGTGTTACCGGTGTGGCCGGATCTTGGGGCAAGATCCTCAGGCCGGAGGAGTGCAATTGTGCCGCGAATGCCGGACTCATGCGTGGCCCTTTGTCCTGGCCCGCGCTCTAGGACCCTATGAGGGCGTCTTGAGGCAGACGATCCATCGTCTTAAATATGGTGGCAGCCGCTGGCTGGCCAGGCCACTGGCTGTTTTAATGGCTGGGGAAATAAAATCGGGAGACATATCTGGCGGGTTTGACTTGATCATACCGGTGCCGCTGGCCAGGAACAAGCTTTGCGAAAGGGGGTTCAACCAATCAGGCTTGCTGGCAAAAGAGATTGGCACCCTTTTGGACCTACCAGTTGACGGGCAGGCCTTGCATAAAAGATTGGAAACACCAGCTCAGACCGGGCTAAACCGGGCTGCCCGAGAAATAAATTTGCAGAATGCTTTCCAGGTAGCGGACAAAGCGACTATTAATGACAAGGATATTTTAATAATTGATGATGTTTTTACTACAGGTTCTACAATGTCGGCTGTCGCGACAACACTGAGTCAGGCCGGGGCGGCACGGGTGTTCTGTTTTACTGCGGCTACCGGTAGATGTCTATAAGATTCTACAAAAATCATGCCAGGTTATTACAAAATTTGACACCGTCTGCACTGATGGCTTGAGTTACACACAACAAAACTATAGATTTTATTAGTTACTAACAGACTTATCCACATTATCAACAGGAACTTCTGCACATACAGCCTTCAACAGGATTTTTTCGACAAAGATAAAGATGGATCAGGGATATATGTATATCAGAAGTATCCTATGGAAAGGCTTGACATAGGCATGCCCCTATGTTAACATGGCTTTGCGTGAGTTAATGACCCACGGAATTAAGCTTCTAGGAGGTATGTTTTTGTGTTAGGTAAGGTCAAGTGGTTTAATCAGGAAAAAGGTTATGGTTTTATCGAGAGGGAGGATGGGGGAGACGTATTCGTCCACTTTTCGGCGATTCAGGAAGAAGGCTTTAAGACCTTAAATGAAGGTCAAAAGGTTGAATTCGATATTGTCGAAGGCGCCCGGGGGTCGCAAGCGGCCAACGTTGCAAAAATATAAATGTGGTTAACCCCAGCCAGCCTGGGGTTTTTACTTATCAGAACCTATTTAAGATCTTGATGATAACAAAAAATACCTGTTTTTCAAGAAAATATGCAGGAATTGCGCTAATCCTGGGGAATAATATTGATCTAAGATTCGTAAAAGGAGGTTTTGGCTATGAAAGTACAGGTGCGCGGCAGGAATATTGAAGTTACGGACGCGTTGAAAGACTATATAGAAAAGCGTGTCGGCAAGCTGAATAGATACATTGACAATTTAGGCGATGCCCAAGTTACTATGACGGTAGAAAGGGGTTTGCACCGGATCGAAGTAACCATACCGGTTAACGGAATGATCCTTAGAGGCGAGGAAAGCACTGGAGATATGTATGCCACAGCCGATTTGGTGGTGGAAAAGCTGGAAAGGCAGATAATGAAATACAAGGGTAAGCTGCAAAGGCGTGGTGTGCGGATCATTAGTGAGCCAAGCATAACAGTGCCTGCAGTAAGTGAAGAAGAAGCGCCGAGGCTGGTGAAGACCAAGCGGTTTGCGTACAAGCCCATGCCGGTCGAGGAGGCTGTGCTCCAGATGAATTTGCTCGGGCATAATTTTTTTGTTTTTTCCAATGCTGAAACAGAGAAGGTAAATGTGGTTTACAAACGTAAAGACGGTAATTACGGGTTGATTGAAGAAGATTTCTAAACATTTAAGGGATATAATTTTATAATATTGAAGAAGACTGGTCCAGCGCCCCACAAGGGGCGCTTTTCACTTTTGTAAATATTGTATAATTGACCATCTTATAAATAATCAAGTATAATATCTTTGTACGCTTGTGATTTTTGTTGCCAAGATTAGAGGTGGTATAGGTGCTTGGATTCATAAAAGACTGGCTTGATGACAACGCCCGTGAAGTGAAGAAGATCCAGCGGATTGTCGATGAGATTAATCAATTTGAACCGAAAGTATCCGACCTGCGGGAAGAAGAACTTAAAGGCATGACTGCGGTTTTCAGGGAACGTTTAGAAAAGGGGCAGACCCTTGATGATATTCTCCCCGAGGCCTTTGCCGTGGTGCGGGAGGCGTCCCGCCGGGTCCTGGGGATGAGGCACTTTGATGTACAGCTGCTGGGTGGGATTGTGTTGCACCAGGGGCGCATCGCCGAGATGAAAACCGGTGAGGGTAAAACCCTGGTAGCTACCCTGCCGGTTTACCTGAATGCCCTAACGGGCAAAGGGGTCCACGTGATTACGGTGAACGACTATCTAGCCCGACGGGACAGTGAGTGGATGGGCCAGGTGTACAACTATCTAGGTTTAAGTGTCGGCCTGGTGGCGCACGGTTTGGAATGGGGTGACCGCCAGCGGGCCTACCGCTCTGATATTACCTACGGGACTAATAACGAGTTTGGTTTTGATTACCTGAGGGACAATATGGCGATCCACCCGGACCAGCTAGTACAGCGAGAGCTGAACTACGCCATCGTGGATGAGGTGGACAGTATCCTGATCGATGAGGCCAGAACCCCGCTGATTATTTCCGGCCAGGCGGAAAAATCAACTGAATTATACTACACCTTTGCTAAAATTGTCCCCCGGCTGACCCGCGAGGATGACTACACCGTGGATGAAAAAGCGCATGCGGTGGCCATTACCGAGTCAGGAGTGGCCAAGGTGGAAAAAATGCTCGGTGTGGAGAACCTCTACGATGACAAAAACATTGAGCTTACCCACCACCTGAACCAGGCCTTGAAGGCCTGCGGCTTGATGAAGCGGGACCGTGACTACGTGGTCAAGGACGGTCAGGTGATCATTGTTGATGAGTTTACCGGCCGCTTGATGTTCGGCCGGAGATACAGCGACGGCCTGCACCAGGCTATCGAGGCTAAAGAGGGCGTCAAGATTGAGCGGGAGTCCCAAACTCTGGCGACCATTACTTTTCAAAACTATTTCCGGATGTATGATAAACTGGCTGGGATGACTGGTACCGCTGAAACAGAGGAACAGGAACTGAAGAAAATTTACGGTTTGGACGTGGTGGTGATCCCAACCAACAAGCCGATGATCCGCAAGGACCTTGCGGATGTGATCTACAAAACCGAGCAGGCCAAGTTCCGGGCCGCGGTGGACGAAATAGTATCCCGGCATGACCTGGGACAGCCTGTACTGGCCGGGACAATTTCTATTGAAAAATCAGAAGTGCTCAGCCGTATGCTTAAACACCGGGGTGTTGACCACCAGGTATTAAACGCCAAGTATCACGATAAAGAGGCAGAAATTATCGCTCAAGCCGGGCGCTGGGGAGCAGTGACCATCGCCACCAATATGGCTGGTCGTGGTACTGACATTTTGCTTGGGGGGAATCCGGATTTTTTAGCCCGCCAGGAAATGTGCAAGCTGCACCCTGAGCTGGAAGCAGGCACCCAGGTTGCCGCCACTGGGACGGAAGACCCGATCCTCCGGGAGATGCAGGAGAAATACCGGAAGCAGGCAGAAGAAGAGCGGCGCCTAGTTGTGGAGCAGGGGGGGCTGTATATCCTGGGAACGGAGAGGCACGAAAGCAGGCGGATTGACAACCAGCTCCGCGGCCGCTGCGGCCGTCAGGGTGACCCCGGTGCCACCCAGTTTTTCAGCTCCTTAGAGGATGACCTGATGCGCCTTTTCGGCTCAGATAATATTTCAGGGATAATGGACCGGCTGGGTATTGAGGAGGATATGCCCATCGAGCACGCCATGATTACCCGGTCTATTGAAACAGCTCAGAAAAGAGTTGAAAACCGAAACTTTGATATCCGCAAGCATGTGCTCCAATACGATGATGTGATGAACCAGCAGCGTGAAATAATATATAAGCAGCGCCGCCAGGTGCTAACCGGCAGTGATCTGAAAGATAATATTATGGAAATGATCGATGCAACGGTAGAGCGGGCGATAGCTGTCTACGCACCGGAAGGGGTTTACCCTGAAGAGTGGGATTTGAAAGGGCTATTGGAGCATTCTGAGCAGCTATACCTGCCGGCCCACCAACTGGCCCCTGAAGACCTGGAGGGGATGGGGCGCCAAGAGTTGCAGTCCTATCTAACCGCTCTTTCCAGAGAAAAGTATGAGGCCAGGGAGCAGGAAATTGGACCTGTCACGATGCGGGATATTGAGCGGGTAGTTATGCTTCGCATTGTTGATGAAAAATGGATGGACCACCTTGATGCCATGGACCAGCTCAGGGAGGGCATAGGGCTCCGGGCCTACGGCCAAAAAGACCCTCTGGTAGAGTACAAGTTCGAGGGCTATGATATGTTTCAGAATATGATCGACTCTATTCAGGAAGAAGTGGTGCGTTACATCTTCCGGGTTAATGTGGTTCAGCCGGAGCAGCAGAAAAAGCGGGTGGTTGTAGAAAACCGCTATTCGGATGACGGGCCGAAACAGCCCGTGCGCAAGGAAAGTAAGATCGGGCGCAATGACCCCTGCCCGTGCGGCAGCGGCAAAAAATTTAAGAAATGCTGCGGCCGGGCGCAAGCAGTGTAACGTAAATATAATTAAAAAGCGGTGAGATAATGTACACAGACATTAAAAAAGAGCTGGAACCAATTAAAAGACGAATTGAAGATTTGAGGGTTTCTCTTTGACATAGCCGATAAAGCAGAGGAAATTTATTTATTGGAAAAGCAGATGATGGACAACGGCTTCTGGGAGGATCAGGACCAGGCGCAAAAAATTGTTCAGCGGATCTCGCAATTAAAGGACAAAGTCATAGTATTTCAGGAACTGGCCGGAAATTTTGAAGACTTGGTGGTACTGGCTGAACTGGGCGAAGAAGAAAACGATGAGGCTGTAGCAGCTGAAATAAGGGAGGGTATGATCGCTCTTACCCGCAGGGTGGCGGATCTGGAACTGGCCGTTCTGCTGAGTGGCCTGTATGACCGTGGCAATGCAATCATTTCTCTTCATGCCGGAGCCGGGGGAACTGAATCCCAGGACTGGGTGGAGATGCTGGTCCGCATGTATACCCGGTGGGCGGAGCGCCACAAATTCAAGATCGACGTGCTCGACCTGCTGCCCGGCGACGAGGCGGGCATCAAAAGCGCTACTCTTGAGGTAAGTGGCCCCAACGCCTACGGCTACCTTCGTTCAGAAAAAGGGGTGCACCGGCTGGTGCGCATATCCCCTTTTGATGCTGCCGGCCGGCGGCACACCTCCTTTGCCTCGCTGGATGTGCTCCCTGAGGTGGAAGACGATGTTGATATACAGATTAACCAGGAAGATTTGAGAATTGACACCTTTCGCTCCAGCGGTGCCGGCGGGCAGCATATTAATAAAACAGACTCAGCAGTCCGGATCACCCATATCCCGACGGGGATTGTAGTCTCATGTCAAAATGAGCGCTCCCAGTTTTCCAACCGCCTGGCGGCTATGAAAATGCTCCGGGCCAAGCTGACTGATTTGGAATTGCGCAAAAAGGAAGCTGAGCTGGCAGCCCTGCGCGGTGATCAGCAGGAAATTGCCTGGGGCAGCCAAATCCGCTCCTATGTTTTTCACCCGTACAGCCTGGTTAAAGATCACCGCACCAATGAGGAAACCGGAAATATCAATGCGGTTATGGATGGAGAAATAGACTCCTTTATTGCGGCCTTTTTGAAGGAAAAAGCGCGGGGACAGAACAAGTAGGCAGCATTTAACCAGGGTTATTACACGGTAGAAGATAGGGATGCTTTGTCAAATATAAGTAACAGGGAAGGCCGATGCCGGAGGCAGCGGCTTTTTTATATGGTCAATTTCGGGTTTTGGGGAGGAATTTGTCGTATTGAAAAGAATAATACTTTTTATAGCATGGAGGTGTTCTGGACAACATAGATTTATCCAATAAAGCTTTGATATGGTTTTTGGAGTGTCAGACCATGCGCTTTAAAATTATCCGGGAAATTGCCGGGGTCAGTGCCGGTGTTTTTTTAACTGCCCTGGGTCTGGACATGTTTCTCATTCCCAATAAAATTGCGGCCGGCGGGGTCAGTGGTATTGCCACAATCCTGTATTATCTTATTAATGTACCGGTCGGGGCGGCGATGCTTGTTTTAAATGTGCCGCTTTTTGCAATGGCGCTCTACCGGCTGGGGCTGCATTTTGGCTTTCGCTCCCTCTATGGAACGATCACGCTTTCCCTGACTGTTGATGCGCTGGCGCCCTTTTTGCCTGTTCCCACCCAGGACCTTTTATTGTCCAGCCTGTTCGGCGGGGTGCTGGTGGGCCTGGGACTGGGGTTTGTCTTTAAGTATAGCGGCACAACCGGTGGCACCGACCTGCTGGCGGCGATCTTGCGCACCTATACGGGTATTAATATCGGGCAGTTGCTTTTTCTGGTGGACGCTACCATCGTCGTGGTGGCCGGGGTTGTCTTCGACTCAGCTGAGCTGGCTATGTATGCTCTGATTACCATCTTTGTTACAGCCTGGCTGATTGACCTGGTACAAGAGGGTTTCAGCTATACCAAGGCGTTTTTAATTATTTCCGATTATCCGGCGGAAATATCGACAGCTATTGTGGAAGGGTTAAACCGGGGCGCCACTGCCTGGCCTGCTCGTGGGGTATACACTGGGGTAGATAAGGAGGTGCTCCTGTCGGTGGTGAACAGGTCCGAGGTAACCCGTTTAAAAGAAATTATTTATCAAGTTGACCGGCATGCTTTCGTGATCCTGGCGGATGTGCACGAGGTGCTCGGTGAGGGCTTTAAAGAGTATAAAAAATGACCGGAGGTTTTAGCATGGGGGAAATTGAGGTACTGCAACAAAAGGCTAAAGAAATAAGAAAGCATATCATTAAGATGCTGGGTGAGGCCGGCTCCGGGCACCCCGGCGGTTCTCTGTCGGCAGCCGACATAGTTACGACGCTGTACTTTCATGAATTACGCCTAAACCCTGCCCAGCCGGACTGGCCGGATCGCGATCGCTTTGTGCTCTCCAAGGGGCATGCCGCCCCAGTGCTATACGCGGCCCTGGCGGAGCGGGGATTTTTTCCGGTGGAGGAACTGAAGACTCTGCGTAAATTGGGCAGCCGGCTGCAGGGGCACCCGGATATGCGCAAGCTGCCCGGGGTGGAGATGTCGACCGGCTCCCTTGGACAAGGTCTTGCTGCTGCCAATGGCATGGCTTTAGCGGGCCGCCTGGACAATAGAGACTACCGCGTTTACGTACTCATCGGTGACGGTGAGCTGGACGAAGGAATGATTTGGGAGGCAGCGATGGCAGCCGCTCACTATAAATTGGACAACCTAGTAGCTTTTGTAGACCACAACGGCTTTCAGATCGACGGCCCGGTGTGCGAGGTGATGTCTCCAGAGCCGGTAGCTGATAAATGGCTTGCCTTTGGCTGGCATGTGATCAATATAGATGGCCATGACATAATGCAGATCATTGACGCCCTGGCTGAAGCGAAATCTGTTAAAGGGAAGCCGACCATGATTGTCGCGGAAACAACTAAAGGCAAGGGCTGCTCGTTCATGGAAAACCAGGTGGGCTGGCATGGTGTGGCACCTAAGCCCAATGAAGTACAGCAGGCACTGAAGGAATTGGAGTAGAGAGTCGAGAAGTATGGCACCATATTTCATAGGGGGTTCTTCTTAATGAGTAAAAAAATAGCAACCAGAGAGGCATATGGTGAGGCGCTGCTGCAGTTGGGCCGGGAAAACAACGATATAGTGGCTTTGGACGCTGATCTGGCTAAGTCCACCAAGTCCTACGACTTTGGCAAGACTTTCCCTGAGCGTTTTTTTGATATGGGGGTGGCTGAACAAAACATGATCGGTACGGCGGCCGGCCTGGCTGCGGCAGGAAAAATTCCGTTTGCCAGCTCATTTGCCATCTTTGCTTCGGGCCGTGCCTTTGAGCAGGTCCGCAACAGCGTAGCCTACACCCGCTTAAATGTTAAAATAGGGGCCAGCCATGCTGGAATCACTGTTGGCGAGGATGGAGGCTCTCACGCTTCGGTGGAAGATATCGCCCTCATGCGGGTGCTGCCGAACATGACTGTGTTTGTTCCGGCTGATGCGCTGGAAACGGCTGGCGCGGTTAGAGCGGCAGCGGCCATCGACGGCCCTGTCTATATCCGCCTGGGACGGTCCGCTGTGCCGGTTTTGCACGAGGACGGCTTTCGGTTCGAGCCGGGCAAGGCGGTGGTGCTGCGGGAAGGAACTGACGTGACCATTATTGCCACCGGTATTATGGTTTCAGCTGCCTTGGAATCAGCGGACAAGTTAGCAGAAAAAGGCATTCAGGCCGGTGTGCTGGATATCCACACCATTAAGCCGATCGACGTGGAGGCTATTGTTAAATCCGCCAGAAAAACCGGTGCAGTGGTGACTGCGGAGGAACACAGTATTATCGGCGGCCTGGGCGGGGCCGTGGCCGAAGTGCTTGTTGAACACTACCCCGTACCGTTAAAGCGGGTGGGTATTCAGGACAAATTTGGTGAATCGGGAGCGCCTGCTGAGTTGCTGGAAAAATTCGGCCTGACCCCACGCCATCTAATTGCTGCTGTGGAAGAGGTATTGGCCAGGAAAGGTTAAGTGCAAGGGTCGTGCTTTTAAAGAACCCCCGCTAGTCTAAATAGCGGGGGTTTGGTTTATTTATGGTAAACAGATTGGGCAAGTGGTGGGGTTTGTCGGCTTACCGCAAAAAAAATTTAGTTTTATCAGTGGCAGGCAGACTGGATCCTTAATGGCAGATTTGGGGGAAGTTCGCCGACCCTGGCAGGAATTTATAAAAACTTGTCGAAGTTAACTAATATCTTGTATTAACCTGTCATTTGATAGCTCAGTTAATTATCCAGGCTCAAAAATAAAATTTATATCTGTTAAGTTCCGTAAGATTTTTGGCTTTTATAAATGGGGTGGATGATTGATTCAGTTATACGATATCACAAAAGTGTACCCCGGTGGAATTAAGGCCCTGGATAATATCACAATCAGCTTTAATAGAGGTGAGTTTATTTTTCTGGTAGGCCCCAGCGGGGCTGGAAAGTCAACTTTGACAAAATTGATTTACCGTGAAGAGCTTCCCACCAGCGGCCAGGTGGTTTTCAATGGGAGAAATGTCACCCGGATGCGTCAGCGGGAGGTACCTTACCTGCGCCGTAAAATCGGGATGGTATTCCAGGACTTTCGCTTGCTGCCGCAAAAAACTGTATTTGAGAATGTCGCCTTTGCCTTGGAAATAACCGGGGCATCCAGCCGGAAAATTGCCAAGGCTGTACCTGAGGCGCTTGAGCTGGTCAGCTTGGCCCAAAAGGCCGGCGCATTTCCCGAGCACCTCTCAGGTGGTGAGCAGCAGCGGGTAAGTGTGGCAAGGGCGATTGTCAACAACCCGGATATGATTATTGCCGACGAGCCCACGGGTAATTTAGATCCCGAAACCTCACGGGAGCTGATGAAGCTTTTTTTGGATATCAATCAGCAAGGAGCCACCATTATCATGGTAACTCATGCCTGGGATATTGTAGATGCTATGAAAAAGCGTGTGGTCGAGTTGGCTGGCGGCCGGGTAGTGCGGGACGAGGAAAAGGGGACGTACCACCCATGAAACTAAAGACTATCGGCTATTATTTTCGTGAGGCTTTCCAATATATTTTACGCAACAGCTGGCTTTCCATAGCTTCAATCGGGGTAGTGGCCGTGTCCCTCTTGATCCTGGGCGGCTCACTTTTGCTCGTATTAAATGCCGGCAATGTGGCAGACAATTTGGAGTCAAGTGTTGAAATCAGTATATTTTTGAAGGACAAGGCAACTTCTGCGCAAATAAAAGAGGTTGAGGACAAATTAACCAGCTCGCCTGAGGTGGCCCAGTTTGAGTTTGTGAGCAAGGAAAAAGCACTGGAGGAAATGAAGAACAATTTTGGAGAACGACAGGACATACTAGCTGGCCTTGAAGAAGAAAATCCACTGCCGGATGCTTTTAGGGTCAAGACAAATCTGGTTGAGCAGGTGGCACCCCTGGCCAAGCAGTTTGAAGGCCTGCCTCAAGTGGATCAGGTTCGCTTTGGCCAGGGTGTGGTGGAAAAACTGATGGCCTTGAGTCACTGGGTGCGGGTGGCCGGGCTGATCACCATGGTTTTGCTGGGTGTGGCGGCTGTTTTTCTCATTGCTACCACGATCCGCCTTTCTGTTTTTGCCAGGCGCCGGGAGATAGAAATTATGAAGTTCCTGGGGGCAACCAACTGGTTTGTTCGCTTCCCCTTTCTGCTGGAAGGGATGTTTTTAGGGCTGGCCGGCTCTTTGCTGGCGGTTGCCGCCATATATTACGGTTATTTTTCTCTTATAGCCAGCATCAAGATTTCCTTGCCCTTTATGCAAATGGTCAGTGATCCCAATTTGATTCTGATTATGATGGAGGGACTGCTACTGCTGGGGCTGTTTATCGGTGCGGCAGGCAGTATGATCTCTGTGCGCAGGTTTTTAAAAGTTTAATTATATAAGACACCGGGAGGGATGGCCGCGAATGGGAACCGGTTTTCTCAAGAAGAAAATACTTGCAGGTTCGTTAAGCTTGGCCTTAATGGCAGGAACACTCGGAGTGGCTTATGGGGGCACCCTGGAGCAGCAGTTGAACGCAACCAGGGCGCAGCTGGGGCAGAAAAATAATGAGGCTAGCCAGGCCAAGACTGTCGTCAAGGATTACTCCCGACAGGTTACTGCCTTAAACCAGTCCATCGATGAAAAAACCATGCAGATCAAGGACCTTGAAGAAAGCCTGGGTGCAGCCAGAGAAAATTTGCGCAAGACCGGGGTTGAACTCAAAGAGGCCGAGGTCAAGCTGGAGGAAAGCTCTGCGGAGCTGAATCAAAGGGTCCGGAATATGTACCAGGCTGGTAATATCAGCTATCTGGAAGTGTTGCTGGACGCTCAAAATTTCAGTGATTTCGTCAACCGCTTCGAACTTTTGAAGCGGGTAGCCCAGCAGGATGCGGTTATAGTTGAGCAGGTTAGAGACGCCCGCCAAAAAATAAAAGACCGCAAGGCCGCCCAGGAAGTTCAGCAGCAAAAGCTGGCCACTATGCTCTCGGAAAAGGAAAAAGCCCGTGCAGAGCTAGCGGAAAAACAAAGTGAAAAGAAAGCCCTGCTCAGAGAGGCAAATGAGAACCTGTGGGATATTGAGGCGGAGGCAGCCAGCCTGGAGGCTAAGGAGCAGGAAATCTTACGGGAAATAGCCAGACAGCGAGCGGTTTCTACTTCGAGATCGAGTTCCCGGGTGCGCTCCTCAGGTGCTTTTAGTTGGCCAGTGCCCGGGTATACAAGCATATCTTCCAAGTTCGGCATGCGCTCGCACCCTGTGATGGGGACCTCCAGGATGCACAACGGCATTGATATTCCGGGTCCTACCGGTGCAACAGTGGTGGCCTCTCTGTCCGGCGTAGTGATCGACGTCAGCTATATGAGCGGCTATGGTAAAATCGTAATGGTCGACCATGGCGGAGGGCTCACTACTCTTTACTCCCACCTGTCATCACAGCTGGTTGGCGAGGGGGCGGAAGTTAATAAAGGTCAGGCCATTGGCAGGGTGGGAAGCACCGGCCTATCAACTGGACCGCACCTGGACTTTTCTGTAAGAGTAAACGGCAACCCGGTTAACCCGCTGAACTACCTTTAGCCACCGTCCGGTGGCTTTTTATTATCTATTGAGTAAAGCAGCCGGCACTGCGGGAGGTGGCTTGGCTATCCAATTGATTTGCATCCCCCGCGTGCGGCAAACTTAGATATAATTTATTTCCAATCAAATTCCCTTTAACTATTATATAATTGTTAATGTTTCTTAAATCAAAAATTAATCATTATAACTATGAGCAGGCACAGATTAAAATTGAAGATTTTCTGTTCAGCGAAAAAAAGTGGGTTAAAATGGCAAATATATTTGTATACAGGTTAAATACAACGAAATGAATTTTAGCGCCACTTTAATGATCCAGCACCAATAGAAGTTTAAAAATTATATTTTTTGTGATTAGGGAGAGCCAGTCTAATTACCATAAATTTGTAGTATAATATTGCAAGGACATAATCGGAAGGTGTAGATAAAATTGGATTATCAAGATTTCAGGGCTGGTTCTAGACCAGGTAAAGGGTGCCCGGTTCTGGTGATTTTTATCCTTGCCGCTTTTTTGGCGGCAGGCGCCCTGCTTTATAGTAATTACATGCATGCCGGCAACCTGGTTAAAGTCATTACCCTGATTAAAACCCAGTATTTGCAGCCGGTAGATGGCACCCAGATGGTTGACGGGGCGATTAAGGGCATGGTCAACTCCTTAAATGACCCGTATTCAGTTTACCTGGAGCCAAAGACTTTTTCCCAGCTTCAGGAGCAAATCAATGGTTCCTTTGGCGGCTTGGGTATTCTTGTTGGCATCAAAGATCAATACCTGACGGTTGTGCGCGCCTACCAGGGTACGCCGGCAGCCAGGGAGGGTATTGAGAACGGTGATATAATTGTCAAGATCGATGACCGCAATGCCCGGGGGATTGACCTGGAGACGGCCATCAACCTGATGCGGGGACCAGTTGGTACGCAGGTCAGGCTAACGCTGGAGAGGCAGCAGGGAGAAACGGGCAGGTATGAGTTTACCCGGACCCTGACCAGGGAAGAGATCAGCGTGCCGACGGTGGAGGGGCAGACCATTCCGGGCACCAGCATCCAGCATATTGTTGTGAGCCAGTTCACCGAGCGGACAGACGAGGAAATGAAAGAAGTCCTGAGCAAACTAGAAACCGAACCTATGCAGGGAATAATACTGGACCTGCGGGACAACCCGGGCGGCTTGCTAAACGTAGCTGTGGAAGTTGCGAAAAATTTTATTCCCAGCGGGCCTATTGTTTACATTGATTATCGGGTGGGTCGTGAACAAGTGCTGCAGTCTGAGGGGCAGGCAGTACAACTTCCCCTGGTAGTCCTGATCAATGAGGGTAGCGCCAGCGCCGCTGAGATTTTAGCCGGGGCTGTTAAAGACACCGGCTCGGGCACCTTGGTCGGCACTAAAACTTTCGGCAAGGGAATTGTACAGACAGTGTTTCCGCTGGAAGATGGGGCCGGTCTAAAGCTTACCACAGCCCGCTACCTGACGCCGGCCAGAAACGATATCCACGAAAAAGGAATCCAGCCTGATGTAGAGGTCAAAGCCCTTGAGGACCGCTCCCGCGATGTTCAACTTGAGCAGGCGGTCGAAGTGATGAGGCAGAAGATAAGTGGATAGAATTTTTCTCCCGCCCGGTGTTGAACTGCCGGCACCAGTGTTGCTTTTTAGGAACAATATGGGTGATGTGCGGTTGGCCGTGGGGAAAAATCCCCGCGGCTTTTTAGTTGTTCAAAGCTGAGCTATATTTTGCGCCGGGCGCTTTGATTGGAGTGGAAGGCCTTGTTTCCCTTTGCTGAGGTTTTACCGCTGATTATACAAATATTTCTACAGACGCTGACGGATCTACAATTTTTGCCGTTATATCTTATGGTAGTGACCATCATCGCCATGCAGTACCGGCGTGCGGAAAAAATTAAAAAAGATTTATTTGGCGTAAAAGCGGGCGGATTTTGGGCCGACGTATTCATGTCAACGGGCTTTGGCTTGCTGGGCGGGCTTGTTGGCAGTATACTGATGGTTTTTATCGGACTGTCTTTATCTGAGTCGGGTTTGATTTACCTGTGGCCGTTAGCCATCCTGCTGATGCTGATCAATGTCCGCTTTCTATGCTTTGCCTATTCAGGCGGCCTGTTGTCGTTATCCAGCCTGCTGCTGGGGTTTCCCCAGGTTAGTGTGCCGCAAATAATGGCTTTGGTAGCCGTGCTGCACATGGTGGAGAGCCTTTTAATTCTAGCCGGCGGCCACCTGGGGGCAGCGCCGGCTTACATTAAGGGCGCGGCTGGACGGGTAACAGGCGGCTTCACCTTGCAAAAATTTTGGCCCATTCCACTGGTGGTTCTGGCCGCAGCCGGCGCCGGCCCGCTCCAGGGTGCCGTGGAGATGCCCCAGTGGTGGCCATTAATTAAGGCGGTACCCAACGGGGATGCTCAGAATATGGCCTACATGCTCATGCCTGTAATTGCCGGTCTGGGCTATGGTGACGTGGCTATTGCCAGAAACCCGCTGGAAAAAAGTCGTCAGTCTGCAATATATCTGGGGCTTTACAGCCTGGCCTTGCTGATTATGGCGGTGCTGGCGGGAAAGAGCAGCACGGTAATGCTGGCGGCGGCGCTGTTTTCTCCACTCGGCCATGAGGCGGTGGTCTTAATCAGCCGTCGGTCCGAATTTATGGAAAAACCTCTTTATGTTGCGCCCGGCCGGGGGGTCAGGATCCTGGACGTGCTGCCTGGTGGGATCGCCTGGCGGGCCGGCATCCGCTCCGGAGATATCATCCTGGCGATAAACGGTGTGGGTTTGGGCAGTAAAAGCGAGTTGGAGCAATTGCAGCAGTCGGCCACATACCCGCAGACAGTAGATTACTACAGTTATACGGGAGGTCAAAGCAGGCGCGGGGTTTTTGCCGCTATAAGCCCGGGGCGGCAGTGGGGCATGCTGCCTGTGCCGGAAGAAAACGAGGATACATATATTGAGCTGCTGCAGGGCAGCCTGTTCGGTCGCTGGCTTAAAAAGTTATGGAGCCTGTTAAGGGTTAAAAATTTATAGAGCCAGCGCCGCAGCTTTTAAACGATATGTCTATGGAGGTTCAGGTTTGAATAAGGTAGTTTATGACCAAGACCATGACCTGAGCAAGGTCGATAGCCTTGCTGAATTACAGAATATGGCCAGTGCCTGCTCCAGGTGCAGCCTGCGAAAGGGCTGCTCCGGCGTAGTTTTCGGGGAGGGGAATCCTGAGGCCCGTTTGATGCTTATCGGGGAGGGGCCGGGTGCTGATGAGGACCGGCTAGGCCGCCCATTTGTGGGCCGGGCGGGGCAGCTTTTGGACAGGATCCTGGCCGCAGTGGATATGGAAAGGTTTACCCATGTGTATATTGCCAATGTAGTTAAGTGCCGGCCGCCTGGCAACAGGGCGCCGCAAGCGGACGAGGCGGCGGCCTGCCTGCCCTGGCTGTACCGCCAGATTGAGCTGGTTTCCCCCCGGATTATCGTATTGCTGGGCAGCACCGCCCTCCAAAATCTGATTGAGCCAGGAGCCAAAATTACGGTTATGCGCGGTAAGTGGCTGGTTAGCAAGAGTGGGATTAAGATTATGCCCACCTATCACCCGGCCGCCCTATTGCGGGATGCCAGCAAGAAACGCCCAGTATGGGAGGACTTTCAAAAAATCAGGGATGAGTATTGGAAGGATCGGCTATAACCTCGACGGTCACGGCCGGCCAGGCTCCAATTCCCTCCTGCCGGGCCTGTTTGAGCAGGAGCATATAATACCTCTCCGCTGAGTTGATTTTGAAAATCACATAATCAGTATAGTTGCCCCCGACCTGATCAAATTCTCTCCATGCCTGTTGCCAGTTCAGCCGGGCACTGTCGGCGGCAGCCACCAGATCGTGAGGCTTAGGTTTTCCTGCGGATGTGGCCAGTAATTTGCGGGTCATATTTACAAGATCTTTAATCCAGGACTGGATCAACTTGGTAATGTTCATATTCCCACCTCAGATTATATCTATGAGGTTTGGGTGGGAAATAATACCACGGGATTAGTTATTTGTTTAATTGTTGTGGCCGGTGCGATTGAGTATAATATTAATCACCGGGATTTGACCGGGAGGCGGCCAAGCAAAAATAATGGTGCTGGAAGGACCGTAATCGAGATCATGGAGAGGTCATAAAACAAAGATGAAAAAATTAAGTTTAGGATTAATTATTCTGGGGGTATTGCTGATGTTTTACCCCCTTTGTGCAGAGATTTACGCCCGGAGCGAACAGGAAAAACTGAGCGCCTTATTTGACAGCAATGTGCCGGCTGTTTCAGAGAGATTTGATGAGGACACGCCAGTTGCTGTTCAACCAGCTGATGTATCCTCATCAAATACGGAGTTCAGTGAAGCCAAAATCGAAATTAAGGCGATCGGGCTGTCAGCGGTGGTGGTGCGAGGTACAACCCTGCTGGATTTAGCCAGAGGGCCCGGCTGGTATGTAGAGTCGGCACTGCCGGGCCGGGGGAATACAGCCATTGCCGGACACCGGACAATGTATGGGGCTTGGTTCCGCAAGTTGGATCTGCTTAAAGAAAATGATTTAATAAAAATTACCTTTGCCGGGCGGGTTTATTCATATCAGGTTGAAGAGGTTTTTGTTGTTGCTAAAGATGACTGGAGCGTCATCGACCCCTGCGGTTACCCGGCCTTGACCCTAACCACCTGTCACCCGGTGGGGAGGGCCAGCCAGCGCCTGGTGGTTCGTGCCGCCTTAGTTAATAACCACGTATAAGTGTTGCAAATTTAATAAACTTGATTTTGACGTGATTTCGCTGTCAAGTAATTAATCATGACCTTCTTAGTTTAATGATTATTGTTTTTGAAATGTATCAGAGAAGAACTTGATTTACATTTTCTAGCATTTCGAGAAGCCGCAACTTCTGCAGATTAAGCAACCTTCAGCTCTTTCGAGCACCTGTCCACACTCGCACAAGAGGTTTTCATCGATGACCTTTTGATCTTGCCCATTGTTTTCATGAAACTGTTGATCCAGTTCCGCTTTAATTTCTGCTATTTTGTTAGCTATTGCTGATGCGCAGGACCTGCCGGGTGAAAGATTTTTACCTTTCCCCCTGGCCAGCATGTAGGACGGGCAGGAGTGAGTACCTTGAAGTTGTTCCGCTACCTCGTCAATTGATATGCCGCCGCGGATGGCCAGGCTGATCAGCCTGGAGGTGGCTTCTGTGTAAACCAAACAGCCGCCGTCAGACCCCGTTGTGATAAAAGTCTCTAAAATTTCACCGCTGTCCGGCTGGTAATTAACAGTGAGGTACAGCTTGCCGCACCCGGTGTCGAGACGGTGGGTCATGCCGTGGGCGCTTCTCGGCCGGGGCAAGATGTCACCGCGCTGGAGGACCTTTTTCCCCGGGGCCGCATCCTGTTTGCCGATGGTTACCGTGCCTTCCTTGCAGCCGTCCCGAAAAACAGTAATGCCCTTGAGCCCGAGCTTAAAAGCCGTTAAATAGCACTGGCCAATATCGTCTGCAGTAGCGGAGCCGGGCAGGTTGATAGTTTTGCTTACCGCGTTATCCACATATTTTTGTACTTCCGCCTGCATTAAAATATGATCCTTGGGTGCAATATCCTGAGCGCCTTTAAAGACCCGCGCAATATGCTCGGGCAGCCCTACCACGTCCTGGCAGGTGCCGCGCCGGGCCACCTCCTCCAGAACTGCCTGGGAGACCCCATGCTCGCGGCAGGCCTTGAGGAATAAGGGGCTGAACACCTCAAAATCCCCGGCTACATTGGTCGATTTTTTGTAAGCAACGGCAAATATTGGCTCGATGCCATAGCCCTCGCACCCGGCCATAGTTGTCACGGAGCCGGTTGGGGCAATGGTGATGCAGGCTGCATTGCGCCGCTTTTCCAACGGGTAGAACTTGCTGTTTTCCCAGTCAGGAAAGCATCCCCGCTGTTCGCCCAGCTCCCGTGAGGCGGCGCTGGCGGTCTCCTGGATCAGGGCGGTAATCTCGCCCGCATATTTTCTGCCTTCAGCCGAGTCATAAGGCATTCCGGCCTTAATCAGGGCGTCGGCTAGGCCGGTAAAGCCCAGACCGATTTTCCGGGTGGCTCTGGTTGCCTCGGCAATCATGGGCAGCGGGTACTCGGCAATGTCGATCTGGTTGTCCAGAAAGCGGACGGCATGGTAGACAGTATCATTGAGCAAATCACGGTTAAGCAGGCCGTTGTCCGCCACCATCCGGGCCAGATTGATGCTGCCCAATAGGCAGGATTCACCGGGGAGCAACGGCTGTTCGCCACAATTGTGGGCAAAAATGCCATTGGCGTCAAAAGCATTAGCACCCGGCACCTGCACGTCGTAGACATCTTCTATACCAGCTTCGGTTACTGATGTTACAGTTGCCAGAAAGCGCTCGCGATTGACTTTACGCCTGTATCCTTTTATTAGCCGCTGCAGCTTCTGGTTCTTTTCACAATCCTCAAAGTTAACACACTCGGCAAAAACCAGGATGTTATCATTGCTAATTACCAGTTCATGCTGCGTCTTGATATTATATTCTTTTAGACTTCCTTTCCCATCCGGCATAAATTTTACACCGGCCTGCCGCCTGTTTTTATAAACGGTGCTGTTAATACCAAACCTTAAAAGCATCCTCTGTACAGCGTGAAGGATTTCTAAATTACTCTGGGATAAGCGAATACTTACTCCCTTTTTCTGGTCTCCGGTAACTGTACCGTCTGCATCGAAAAATCCCCGCAAAAAGCCGGCGTAACCGTCGGAAGAGGCTTTTTCTATTTCCGGTGTAATCCTTTTATTACCTGGACTTAAGCCCATTCTTTGAGCTAGGTCCTTCAGGTATCCCAATTTTAACCGGTACTCGTTTCGATCCTTGATCAAAGACCAGCCTGTGAAGTCACGACGATGGGGTAATTCCATAGCAAAATCTAAAGCGGTTTTCATCATGGAAAAACTCCCGTTCACACCAGTGTCATTCACGGCCGTCTCCCTCTGCCAAACACTCAGGACGGCAGAATCCCTCTTCAGGGTACCGTCTCCAACCAGGAGACCCAGCAAGTATCCCTCCCCTTCCGTTAAAGCCCCGGGCCATTTTCCAAGGGACCGATGGTTATGCAGAACAATTTTGTCGCCTGGCGCAAGGTCTGATACTGGTGTCCATTCGTATTTTAAAATATATCGGGTTCTGTTCATTACACGAAGGACTTTATGATCGGAAGTGAGCCTCAAACAATGACCTTCAAGCGTGTTTAGAGCTACAACTGGTTTTGTTGCGGTCTTAAAAAAACCATTTAATCCGGTTTTATAATGTTTTCCGTTGATTATGGTGGTAAACTGTCTGTCCAGAAGTTCCTTGACCATATGTGGACCTTCATCTGTTAAGACCCAAGTTTCTCCTGTAACGCACGGGTTGGTGCAGTTTAACTGTTTTCCCGGTATGGGATTGTAAGCTTGTATTGTATCTAAGAAAATGATGCCCGGGTCGCCGCAGGCGTGGGCGGCCTTAACGATTTGTTCCCAGAGCGCGGCTGTCGGCAGCACCTCATGGACTTCGCCACTGAATTGCAGCGGCCAATCGGCGCCTTGTTCCAGGGCCTCAATAAAGGCGTTGGTTACGCCCACTGATAAATTGAAGTTGGTCAGCCCGCCGTTAAGCTTGGAGTTGATAAAATCAAGGATTTCCGGGTGATCGATATTCAAAATGCCCATCGACGCACCCCGGCGCACGCCGCCCTGCATAACCATATCGGAGGAGGCATTGTAGAGCTTGATCAGCTCAACCACGCCAGAGGCTTTTCCCTTGGTGGAGCGCACCAGGGAGCCGCGCGGCCTGATCGTGCTGAAGTTGTATCCCACCCCGCCGCCTGATTTAAAAATCATGGCGGTGGACATCAAGGTCTCGTACATGGAGTGCAGCGAGTCTTCCACAGACAGGACAAAGCAGGCGGAAGGCTGCCACGGCCGGTCTGGTTTTCCCATATTAGCCCAAATGGGCGTGGACGGCACAAAGAGGAGATCGCCCATCATGTTGGCGAATTTCTCTTCCCATTGCTTTTGATTTTCCCGCTCGGCGCCGGCGGTTGCCCGGGCCAGGCGGTAGACCGCCTCTTCGAAAGTCTCGATAATTTTACCATGCTCGTCTTTCAAGGCGTAGCGGGCGTCAAAAACTTTCTGTCCTGCTTCAGTTAATCCAGTCATAATCAGCCACCTTTATTTGCCAGACAGGCTCATAAATTCCCAAATTTATATCATTTATTAAACAAATTTAGTACCACTTTACAATGTTTTGTCTGCATTTGCAACAATCGTAAGTACTGATTATTGGTTAACAGCTTCCTCGCTCTGCTTTTAGTTTACTTATCCGGTGTATTTAAAAAAAGGATTATTGCGGAATAAAAAAACGGTGTGGAAACTGACCGGTATAGGCCCACCGTATGAAGTAGATTTCGGCATTAGCAGGAAGCATATCAATGACTATTCTTCGGGCTTTAACCGCAACAGCCTGATCCCGTTCAGGGTGACCAGGACTGATGCCCCCATGTCAGCCAGGATGGCCAGCCAAAGGGTCAGCCATCCCGGGAAGACGGCCAGCACCGCAATGGCCTTGATGGCCAAAGCGAAAGTAATGTTTTGCCGGATAATCTTAAGAGCCGCCCGGCTGAGCCTGATCGTGAAGGGGAGCCTGGTCAGGTCGTCTGCCATCAGCGCAATATCGGCTGTCTCCAGTGCTACATCTGTGCCGGCCCCGCCCATAGCAATACCCACACTTGCCGTGGCCAGAGCCGGGGCGTCATTGACACCGTCACCGACCATGGCTACCTTGCCATATTGCTCTTGATAATTCCGAATGGCGGTTACCTTATCCTGGGGCAGGAGTTCAGCGCAAAACTCATCCACACCAACCCGCGCCGACATGGCCTGGGCAGTGACCTTGTTATCCCCGGTGAGCATGATTGTGTGCCGGATGCCTAATTTTTTTAAGGAGGCAAGAGTGGCCTTACTGGCTTCACGAACTTCATCTGCTGCAGCGATAATACCCAGGAATTCACCGGCAGTGCCGACCATCATGACCGTTTTGCCTTCTCCCTGCAGACGACCGACCTGCTCATCCACAATATTCGACGAGACGCCCAGATCTGCAAATAGACGGGGATTGCCGATATAAACCTTTTGCCCGTTTACCGTGCCCTGCGCCCCGCGGCCTGCAATATTGCTAAAATCATCCACGGGGTTCCAGGCGATCTGGCTGGCTGCAGCAGTCCTCACAACCGCTTGCGCCAGCGGGTGCTCTGAGCGCGCTTCTAGAGCGGCGGCGATTTGCAGCAGCTCCTGCCCGGACCGGCGCCCGGTGGGGATAACGTCGGTTACGGCAGGCACGCCTTTGGTCAGGGTTCCTGTCTTATCAAAGGCGATGGCTGCGAGAGAGCCGGCTTCCTCCAGGTAAATGCCGCCCTTAATCAGAACTCCCCGCCGGGCGGCGTTGCCGATGGCGCTTACAATCGCCACCGGTGTGGATACGACCAGCGCGCAGGGGCAAGAGACTACGAGAAGAGTCAACCCCCGGTAAACCCAGGGCCCCCAGTCGTAGCCCAGGAGCAGGGGGGGTGCCAGGACAATCACGACAGCCAGAAATAAAACAATAGGGGTGTAGATCGCGGCAAACCGTTCGATGAAAGCCTGAGAGGGCGCCCTTTTTGACTGGGCTTCCTCCACTAGGTTGATAATCCTGGCAATGGTGGTGTCCTGGACCAGCTTGGTCACCTCCACCTCCAGTGAGCCGCTGGTATTCAGCGTGCCCGCATAAACCTCAGCACCCGGGGCTTTTTCAACCGGCGCAGACTCGCCGGTGATGGAAGCCTGGTTAATCGCCGACTCGCCCTTCACGATGCGCCCGTCCATGGCAATCTTCTCGCCAGGGCGAATGATCATCAGGTCACCCACCTGGATTTCCTCCACCGGAACATCCGCTTCAACGGCAGGCCGGGAAATCCTGGCCACTTTGGGGGCGATGTCCATTAGCCCGCGAATCGACTGGCGCGCCCGGTCCATTGTCCAGGCTTCCAGCATTTCTGAGACAGCGTACAGGAAGGCGACTACAGCGCCTTCCTCCCACTCGCCAATAGCCATCGCTCCGATTATTGCCGCGGCCATCAGCACGCTCATGTTGAAGTCCAGGCGGGGGAGAGAGTAAACGGCCTTCCGGAAGTTGCCCCACCCGCCGGTGGCTATGGCTGCCACATAAAGCGGAATGTAGACCGCTGCAGAGCCATTCACCTGCTCGGCAATATAACCGGCCAATAGCGCTGCCAGGGCGGCTACTACCCGGACTATCTCCCAGTTGCCCCTAGGCTGCACCTGTTCAGCCTGGGGGGCGCTTTCCGGGATAATGGTGTAGTTTTCATGTTTTCCTTCCCGCCGGATGGCGTCGAGGCTGGCCGTGCCCTCAACCGTGAGTTTGCCGGCTGTTGCGTTTAGACTGGCCCTGGTTACACCAGGGAGGGCCGCTACGTTTTTTTCAAACTTGACGGCGCAGTCCATTCAGGTAATGCCCTCCACCCGGTAAACAGCAACGGGCGCTTCCAGTGCTGTGGCTCTACTCAAGTTCTTCACCTTCTAAAATTTTATTAGTGTGCATTAGGGTGTCGCGCAATATTTTTCCAATGAATGGATTTACCAGCCGGTAGTACACGAGCTTGCCGGATTTCCGGTATTTAACCAGTCCCATATGATGTAACAGCCTCAAGTGATAGGAAGCGGTGGCCTTGCTTGTGCCGACCAGGGCAGTGATTTCACAAACACACAACTCAGCTTCACTCAGGGCGTAAATCACCTTTAGCCGGGTATCATCGGCCAGTGCTTTAAAGACCGCTGCCACCCCCTCAATCCGGTCAACCTGAGGTTTAAGGCGATTAACGTTTTCCTCGTTAATATAATCTACCTGGCAAACTGGTGCCGGTTCTATTGAATTCGCTTGACTTTTTGATGACACGTTATATGCACCTCATCCAAACAGTAAAATAATCTTTTGACTGTTTTACTGTAAAATTTATTTTATAAAATGTCAATTACCAACCGGGCTTTTGATTTGCTTAAATCTTGAGTTATTTTGTTTGATACTATATCCAGTCAAATACATAATATGAATGTAAACCATTTTACGCATATATGGCTGATATGAAAAACTGTATTAAAATATACACGCAGGAGGGCATTTTAGGTAAAGTGGTATAGGGAGGACATAATTACTGTTGGGAAATACCGGCCTAACATAGAAATATGCAGTTATTCATGTGAGGTCAGATGCTGGTACAAACTATCAGGAACTGCAAACTGTGCAAATCGCCTGCAGTAACCTTCAACTAGCCAAAAACAAGTGGGAAAACCTGGTGGTGGAAAAAAGTTGCTTACTGTACTTTAAGTTATGCTACACAAAAAAGTACAGGGCCAGTGACCGCAGGTATAAAGTAGGAAGCAATAAAGGCACTTCTTAAGGATGATTTTTTGTAAGGAGCCCCTCCAGGCAGGTGAGAGGGGCCAGTGCTTGTTCATTTCATGGATTGCTGAATCGTACTTTTATACTTCACCCAAGTCTACACGTGAAGTTTACTGTCCTAACGTTAAGATATTTGCCCTCAATCTTCTTGATCGTTTCGTACCTGGCTGTGGAAAATTTCCTCAAGGCTCATATCTACGGGGCTAGGGCCAGCCCGTTTGACCTGGCTGACCACCTTGGTCACACCCCGGGCCCTGGCGGCCGCTTGCCTGGCGGCTTCAATTTCAGCCGGGTCGTCTGTGTTGCCGGTGAGGATCACAGTGCCGCCGAAGCCTTCCGCACCGATGTGCGATAAGTCCACCTGCGGGTCGGCCTCCAGCTCTTCCTGGACCTCCATGGTCACACCGGCATCTGTAATGCTGCCGTCAGTACTGATGGTGATATTGTTCACCACCTCCTGCACGCCAGGTAGGCCAGCGGCCAGCTCCGCGGCCATTTCGCTCTCGCTCAAGGTGTCAACGATACCGCTGATTGCCACCTTGGTGCCGCTGCCGCTGGCCTTTAAGCCGTAGCGCCGCAGGTCCGTGCTGTTGTCCAAAGCAGCCTGGACCTGGTCCGGCAGCCCTCCCCGCGTTTCTTTGCCGGGGGCAAACCGGGCCTTTTCTTTCCATTCATCCCCGCCGGTTTTATACGCGATTTTACGCTTAACGTCTTTATTTTCACCGTGCGGTATGCTTTCCAGCTGTGCTTTTTGAGACTCACGCTCCCGGGGCTGGGGCGACCCTGGCGGTCGGTGGTTATTATTTTTGTACATGGTTCAACCCTCCTTTGGTACGTAGTTTGTCCAAAAAGGGTTGCCTGGATCAGGGGAAATTAAGGCAATATGCTTAATTTAAACGATGTTGTTTAACCATGGCTGGTTCCCGTTTCTTTAAGAAAATTTTTTAAAGACATCCATGAATTCATTAAGAGAGGCATGGATGTCTTTGTTATCCTTAGTGTTGTTTTCAATAATTTCGGCCATATGACAGGTGAGAACGGTGGCGCCGACCCGGTTTACCGCCGACCTGATCGCTGCTAGCTGGATGACGATTTCGCTGCAGCTGCGGCCGCTTTCGATCATTTTGTAAACGCCCCGCACTTGTCCTTCGATTTTTTTCAGCCGGGTGAGCACTTCCCCCTGTAGGAGCTGGTGCTGATCAACAAAAGGATGCTCAGGAGGCCTTGCTTCTACGACGCTGTTTTGGGGTTGATTTTCGCTCCGGCCGCTGCTGCTTTTCATATGACGCATCTCCTTGTATTTGTAGATGATTTTGCTCAAAACCAAGGGCTTTATGCGGGCAGGTGGCAACGCAGGAAGAACACTTGACGCAGTCGCGTTCATCCATAAGGCCTTGGGCGACATGCTCATAAGGCTTCAGCTGCATCGGGCAGGCTTTGGTGCAGGCTTTGCAGCCAGTGCAACTGCCGCCGACCAGCAGGGGCTCTTTACCCTTGGAGACCCAGTTGCCCAAAGTGCCCATCGGGCAAATATAACACCAGGTTCTTGGGTGATAAATCAGCGCCAGTACAATCCCGACCGTAGTGGTAACGCTAAGGACCAGGACCATCGCCCGCCCCATGCCGTACAGGTCTCCCCAGGCCAGGTAAAGCTGGGTCCCCAGCACTATAAAAATCAGACCCAGCATGAAGCTGCGCGTGGCCTTGCTTTTAAAAAAGGGCGGAATTTGTTTCTTGGGGCTGATTTTGCTGAAAAACAGGTCAAAGAAGCTTCCTCGGGGGCACATCCAATCGCACCAGGCCCGCCCCCGGTAAAAGGCAATGCCTACCGCACCGGCCATGCAGCCTAGAAGCAGAAATCCCAGCGGCGGGTAAAACCAGCCGCCCACCGCGACCAAGGGCAGCCCGAGCCAGGTTAAGGCTTGCAGCCGGCGCCGTTTCTTCCTAAATTCCGCAGGTTTTAATTCGTGTGACATGCGGCACCTTCCTTTCTAATTGACAAATGTCCAACCAGTTAGCCAGATAATGATCAACTAAGTCCGTCAGTGATACAGCCTGCATATGATATTGACTAACATCTCCATCTCTGTTGATCTATATACCCCTTGGGGGTATATTATACATAATAAATATCATAACAGGGAAGGTGCTGTCAATAGTTTTATTTGTGATTATTTATATGCTTAACCGGCGCGGTTGGTGACTTATTCTATTGTATACCACTCGGGGTATGATAGTGATTTTATCTGCGGGCTTTCATTGGAGTCTCCTGACGGCTTTTGATTAACATTAGCGGCAGCGGTGCCGCATACAATGATTCTATACTGATGAAACGGGGTGAAAGTATGTTTACCAAGCACTGGATGTTGCCTGAAACCTGCCATTGCTGTTCCGGCTGCTCGCCTGAGTCCTGGGCATGACCTTAAACTGCCCCCGCAGGGTACAAAACATGAATTTTGATGTCCTTCACGGAAAAGCGATCTAGTTGACTAAAGTTGAGCTATATATTGATCATCCTTCTCCTTAAAAGTTGTGTTTTTTAGCTGGCTGCTCTTTTACTAATCTAATTGACCTGCTGCCTCCGAGGTACAGATTTCAAGATGGAGTTTAAAACTGGCATTGATTACACTTATTAGGTAATATAAAAAGTATGTTGACAAACAATTTAATCTTACATAAACTATTAAAAAGGTAAATATTTAACTAACAGACGGTAAGCGATTCATCTAGACTGAAGTAGGTAGGGCTGGATTGGCACTTGCCAGCAGCAGGTAAAAATACCTGTGGGACTATAATTTAAAATTATGTTGCCACAGGTATTTTTTATCTTATGGCCATCAATAATATAGATAAATAAAAAGTAGGAGGTTTAATCATGGGGTTTTTATCCAAGTTCTCGCGTTCCAGGAGCAAGGGGCACCACCGTCACGGCACACATGGCAGTGACTACTACAAGAGACCAGGCAAACCGCACGGAATTTTAGGAAAGCTCATAGACGTTATTGCTTCAAGAAGTCACTCTTATTCGCATTCACATCATCACCGCCGCAGCCATTCGCGCAAAAGCTTCTGGTCTTAAAGCTGATTGGCAAGACGAGGTCGAATTTAACGGGTTGATGAATATTCGTTGAAAAATCAAGCATGTAGAACATATTGTTCACCACCAGAGGGCATTAGCATACGGGGGCGGGCTAATGATAAAAACTCAACCAGGTATAAAAAAATCGTTGGATCACACGATCAATAAGGATCGCCCCGCAATACTAATAGTAAACACCCGCTCCCGCAGGGGGCAAAGGTTTTTTTTTGCGGCCCTGGATGAATTGGCCAGGCAAGGTGTATCAGTGGTAGCCTCTTATCCGGTGCGATACCCAGAGCGCCTGCCGGAAGTGGTGCAGGAGGCTGTAAAGCACAAGCAATATCTGATCATCGTCGGCGGCGGGGACGGGACGATCAGCTCAGTGGTGAAGTTTTTTGCCCACTCTGAGGCGGTGCTGGGAATACTGCCGCTCGGAACGGTCAACAGTTTTGCGCGGACCCTAGGCATCCCTTTGAATTTAAAGGGGGCCATTCAAGTCATTGCCAGAGGTAAGGCCGTGGATGTGGACCTGGGGAGAGTGGGTGATATTTACTTCTCCAACATAGTTGCCGTCGGATTGGCCGCCAAGGTGGCCGGGAACATTACCAGCAGGCTGAAATTATATACAGGCGCCCTGGCCTACGGGTTGATGGGAATTAAGATTTTGCTTTCCCACCGCTCTTTTGACTGCACACTGACGATGCACGACGAGGTGGTAAAATTCAACACCCATCAGGTGGTCATCGCCAACGGGGGCTACTTTGGCGTTACTCCGATTGCGCAAAATGCCACAGCGGACGACCGGGAGATTATCATCATGGTCATGGACACTACCAGCCGCTGGCAGACGCTCAAGCTATGGATCGCCTTTTTACTGCGCCGGTCATTCTCTTTTTCCCAGATTCGTTTTTTCAGAACAAAGGAAGTTATTCTTGAAGCCGAACCGCCCCAATATGTTGAGGTGGATGGTGAAATTATCACCAAGACACCGGTGCGGGTTTCACTGGCACCGGGCGCAATCAAGGTTTTAGTGCCTTGCGCTGATGCCGGTGCCATCTAGATTAATCTCACGAAAGGCTTTATTTCGACTATGATTAATCTATTACCACAAATTTTTTGCGGTTTGATGCGATCCCAGCCAACTGCTGTAGAATTTAATGCTCTGCAAATTATAAGAAAGATTATTCTTCGTCATTGAAAACCAGACTCGGGGTCCAAAAAAATACATAACCAGCATTAACAGCAAGATTATTAAACAAAAGAAGGCATAAGTTATGGAAAAGATGATCCCAAACAGGCCGCAGGCTTTGGAGCTTTTGCAGGAGTATAACCAAAGTGAAAGCCTCATTAAACACGCACTGGCGGTTGAAGCCGTAATGAAGCACTTTGCGGAGTTACTCAATGAAGATAAGGAAAAATGGGGCGTGATCGGCCTGGTGCATGACCTGGATTATGAAAAATTCCCCGACCAGCACTGCCGGAAAACGAGAGAAATCCTGGCGGAAAGAAACTGGCCGGAGGCTTATATCCGCGCGGTGGAAAGCCACGGCTGGAAAATCTGCACAGAGGTGGAGCCCCAAGAAAAGATGGAAAAAGTATTATACACAATTGATGAGCTGACCGGGCTAATCATGGCCACAGCGCTCCTCCGGCCCAGTAAAAGCGTGCTGGACTTGAATGTGAAATCTGTAAAAAAGAAATGGAAGCAAAAGGGGTTTGCCGCGGGAGTGAACAGGGAACTAATTGAGGACGGGGCCAGGAGCCTGGGCATGGAGCTTGAGGTAATCATCGGGGAAACAATCAAAGGGATGCAGAATGTTGCTGAGGAGATTGGCCTCAAAGGTGAGATCGGTTAACTATTAGAAAGGTGTTCAGGTAATCAAGACATCACCACAGCGCCATGACCGCGCTACACCGGAGGGGCACTAACACAAGCACTGACAGTAAACACCTATAGCATTTTACAAAACCGTTGGTATTTTGCATAGCTTATCAGCAAAAAGGGGTAGAATATTGACGGATAGGCCAAATTTTGGGGGAGGAATTTTCGGTGAAAAAATTGTTTTGTTTGTTGGCAGTTATTTGTATGTTCGTTCTGTTCGCATCCGGGTGCAGCACCGCCCAGGACATTACCGACGGCGTAAATAAAGTTAACGACAGCGTCCAGAACGTGAACAAAGCCGCTCAGGATGTTAATAAAAGTCTTCAGGATGCCGGTAAGCAAATCATACCCGGCAGTGAAAATGGCGGCTCAGAGAGTTCCGGAGATGGGGACAATAAAGATGGCGGGGAAGAGGGCGAGGACGATTAATTTATCTCAAGAGCAATAAGTATAGTATTGGGTCTTGTTCGCTCCTGTTTTCCTAGCGCACTTTGCAGTGAATGGCATCCAGAAAGACAACCGGGGAAACTCTGGCTCACGGCCCGGGCTGGCAGCTCAGCCTCACCGGAGGTTAGTGGCTGGTACACTTTCTCTAAAAATGGGGCTATTACCTCTTTGTGTGCGAAGGATGCAGTCTTTCCGGGCTAGGCAAATTAATCTTCTAATTCATTAACCCATCTGTTTACGGCAGGTGGGTTTTTTCAAGCTAAATAATTCTAAATTAAAGGAATTTATTAAATAGTCTAGAAATTTATAAAAATTGAAATAAATAAAACATACCAGTTAGTTGATCAAGCAATGGAGGTGGAAATTATGGGGCAACGGCACCCGGGTTACCATCGTGATCGAAAACCAGCAGGCCAACATCCCCTATTTCCGGTCCCTGGCGGTGGCGGTCACCAACAATTTTTATATCCGGGATATTCTCAACCGCCGGCTGGTGGAGCTGAGCAACCGCAACCAGAGCAGAAGAAAACAGACGGCTCTGCGGCTTAGCTTTGCAGAGCCTGAATCGGAGCTGTTGATTGGAACGGAAGAGCCGGGCCAATTCAAATATAAGGATAAAAAATATCCGTTTTTCTTGACCTTGAAAAAGGCCCGGGATGTGGATTTAGTCCTGAAGGGGGACGAGCGCACCAACGGGTTGCTGGTGATCTCGGGTACTGCAGTGTTTGACTGTCAGTTTTTTCAGTACGAGAACCAGCTGGGCACGGAATATCTTTTTGGCACTGTGGCCTGCCCCGGCCTGGCTGAAATGCTGGCGGAGGGCTGTCCGGTGATCAGCGACGAGCGGGAGGGCTTAAACCTCAAAGAGCCTTTTGTCGCCGCCTTCGCGGATGCGGTCAGTGAAGTGATCTCGGACGTGATCAAAAGGGAGCAAATCCGGCTCAGCCACATTGACCATGCCAAGACCTCCAGGCGCACCCAGACAATGATCGAAAAAATCTTGCAGCGCATGAACAAAATTGCTGTGGAAGAGCTGGGGATCATCCTGCCCCCCGGCCCGGGCTCGGGTAAATACGGGCCTTATAATACCAGCAGGCCGGCGGTGCTGCGCTTCAGCACTCCCTTTTATTTCCGGCAGGTGGACCACTCTTTTCAGGTGACGATGATCGTGGACAAAACCCAGCTGTTGGAGCAGGACTTATTGTCATTTAGCTATGACCTGCCGGAAAGCATGACCATAGAACCGCCTGTAGAGGACATAGCCGTGGCCAATTTGCCGAAGGACGGCCGCCTGAGGTGGACCTTGACCGGGGTGGAAATCGGTGCCAAGGGCAGGATTGGCGCAGCCTGCGGCCCGTACTCCGCTTCCTGCGAAGTAGTTATTGCTGCCCAGGCTTCCGGAAAAGGGTACGGCCACCCTTCAGGCAAACATACGGAGTGGAACATGGACAACTCCACCGACCTGTTCCGGGGCTATGAGTTGCGCAATTTGAGCAATGACATGGACCGGGCCGTCTATAGCCCCGATGAGCGGTTAATTTTAATCAATACCGAGGCGCCTACCGTGCGGCTCTATGTAAATGGCCAGGGCCATTTTAAAGACGGGGCCCGGCTGTTGCTGGCGGAATTGTTCCTGGATGTGATCAGCGACGAGCTGGCCCGCCGCTATGTGGACCGGACAACGCACAAAGGGGAAAGTGAGGCTTATCGGCAGGCCAAACAGGACATGATCCGCCGCTACGGGGTGGAGATTCATTCAGTTCTCATGGGGGAGTAAGCGGCCTGATGCCACAACTCAGCTTTTCAAAGGATCACTTCACTGGACTGTTTGTTTTTGGATATAATCTTTCAAAACAAAGGAGGTAGCGGTTATGATGCACTATTGGTACGGACCGGGAGGCAGCTTCACAATGGGCAATTTCTGGTGGATGAACCTGCTGTCCTTGCTTGTCAATATCCTCTTCTGGGCTGTCGTCATCTATATTGGAATCAGGCTATTTAAGCATTTTAAAAAAATCGATGACGTTAAAGGAAAAGAAGATGGGGCCATGGCGATCCTCCGGGAAAGGTATGCGAAGGGTGAAATTGATGCCGAAGAGTTTAAACAAAAGAAAGCAGATCTCGAATAAAAGGTGATTAAGACTAAAATGATTCAAAAATATTTACGCTTTTTGAAAAAAATTTGCTTTTTTTTGTTGATAGTGTATAATATTGTTATTCGCCTCGCTAGAGGTATTATTAGGAGGTAAGGTATTTGTTAGGAAAAGTAAAATGGTTTAATGCGGACAAGGGCTTTGGTTTCATCGAAACCGCTGAAGGAAATGATGTTTTCGTTCATTTTTCAGCTATCCAGAGTGAAGGCTTTAAAACACTGGATGAAGGGCAGAGCGTCGAGTTTGACGTCATTGAAGGCAGCAGGGGTCCACAGGCAGCCAATGTGGTTAAATTATAGAATAAAAGACTTTCTTTTATATATAATTGTACCAATTAAAATAAAACAGCCGGTTTTACCGGCTGTTTTATTTTATTCCAAGCTTTCTCTCATAGCCTTAAACTATGAAAGAATATGGATAAGGGACTGTTTGTTTTTATCCAATAATCAAGGTTTAAATTTAGCAATGTACCCTGGTGTTTATTTTCCATCTCCCACCTTCTTTAAAAAAATCTATATAAATTAGCATGCCAGGCTAGGATTTTTATATTTGTTTGCTATTTTGCGTTTTATTCAAGGCGGCTGTAATGGAAAAATTTGTCCTTGACAATGATGTTAAAATGTTAAATGATTTAGACAATTCAAACATTAAACATGTGAGAGGAGTGCTGATTATGCCAAGAGTTTTTCCAAAAAACAAGTTCTGGCTGGGTAGCGCCAATTTAAATCAGAAACGCCATGCGGACATGACGGAAGAGGAGAAAGCTAATGTTGCCAGATGCACCGGCACTAAAGATGAGCACCCCTGCAAAAACCCGATATATAGGTGCACCGTGTGCGGCAACTACGGCTGCGTCCAGGAGATTGTGAATAAATGTGACCAGCAGGGCTTTAAAGGTGAGAAATGTCTACACTGCGGTGTGACCGGGAACCTCGTCCCAGTGATGGTAAAAGAGTTACCTAAATTCATTGCTGAATGGGAAAAAGAAGTACCTGCGGTGAAGTTTTAGATAATAAAACGGCACTTTTGAGTGCCGTTTTTGAACAAGACGCTTATGTTAGGTTCTTGAATCTAACTTTTTCTCGGCGGGCATGAAATCCTGTGCTTGCTTTGCCAGAAATGACCGGCGTACCATATAATCAGGAAGTAGAGGTTTTCGAGAGCACCGCCTGGAGCCGGGGCTGGAAACATCGTGACGACAGCGATGAAAAGAAGGAGGGCGATTCTGATGAACCGCTTTACTGAGGCAATTTGGCTGACTACCCGGGGGTTGGTTAAGGCTGTCTCCCGGTTTCCCCTGACGGTTTTTTGTCTTGGGGCGGCCACGATCCTGGTCTGCTATATGATCTCCCTGCACAAGGACCCGGGGTTGTTGCTGCAAAAGCTGATGTTTACCAGCTTATTAGGTGCTTTTATGGGGGTGGCCGCACAGTTTAGCTGTGAGCGCTGGCAGCGGCTTATGCAGATGCGGGTGGCTGTTTATATAGGGGCAGCACTTTTAATCCTGGGCTATTATTTAATTCTTTTACCGGTGCCGGGCATCAACTATGCGGTGCGGGCGCGCACCCTGGTGGCTGTTTTTGCCATGTTCTGCGCCTTTATCTGGGTGCCCTCATTTAGAGGCAAGGCTGATTTTAACAGTATCGCCCTGACCCACTTCAAGACGGCGTTTACCGCGATATTATATGCAGCCGTTCTTTCTGCCGGCTGCAGCAGCATTATTGCCGCCATTGATGTGCTGCTTTTCCGGGTCAATACGGACTCCTATGCCTATACTATGGGTGTGATCTGGATATTTTTTGCCAACTTGTACTACCTTTCGCTGCTGCCGCATTTTAACTCAGAGGAAGAAGTCGATCAGGCCTACGCGCGCCATGCCGCCAGCTGTCCCCGGTCCCTGGAGGTGCTCATCTCCTATATTGCGGTACCCCTGGTTGCTGCCTACAGCCTGGTCCTGTTAGCTTATTTTATCAAGATTCTGGTTACCCTAAAGTGGCCCTCAGGCCAACTCGGGCCGATGATCTTGGGCTATTCGGCCGCGGGGCTTTTGGTGTTTATTCTGGCCAGCCGGCTGGAAAACCGCTTTGCCACCCTTTACCGCCTGGTTTTCCCCAAGGCGTTGATCTTAATGGTGGTGATGCAGCTGATCTCAGTGGCCATCCGTTTAAACGCCTATGGGATCACCGAATCACGCTATTATGTGGCCCTTTTTGGCGTGTTCTCGCTGGTTTGCGGGATCCTGCTGAGCTTTAAGCCAGTGGGGAAAAACAGTGTGATTGCCCTCATAGCGGCTGGCCTGGCCATATTTTCAGTGCTCCCGCCGCTGGATGCCTTTACCGTTTCCCGCTCTTCCCAGGTGGCGCGCCTGGAAAAAATGCTGCAGGCAGAGGGTGTGCTGGCAGACGGCAAAATTGTTCCCAGGGCCGATGTGTCGATGGAGTTGAGGCTGGAGACGACCAGCATCCTTAATTATTTGGAGCTTCGCAATTATTTGCAATACCTCCAGTGGCTGCCCCCCGGGTTCAAAACCCATGAGCAGATGAAGGGCACGTTTGGCTTTGATACTGCCTATGAGGCAATGCCGGGTGATGCCAGGCACTTTGATGCCTTCTTTGATTTCCAAAAGCCGCTGGACATTAGTGGCTATGATGTGATGATCAATATGAATTCCTATACCAGGCTGGAAGGACCGGAAACCCCGCCTGTTGATTTTCAGGTTCGCAACGTAAAATACAAGTTGAGCGTGGAGCGCTTGTCGCCGCAGGAGGTTAAGGTGACGGTAGCGGATCAGGCAGGGGCTGAGTTGGTCAGCACCGGGCTCTACGACTTCGCCAACTCCCTGACAGGAGTCGGAAACACGCCGAAACAGGCCTTGGAACCGGTGAATTTGGACGTGTCCAAAAACGGTTACCGGATGAGAATTGTGCTGCAAAGCGTTAATATCACCTTTGGCACGGGCACTGATGCCGGCGCAAATTATAGTTTCTTTGTCCTGTTTGGTGCGCCGTCGCGGTAGAATTTGCCGGAAACATACTGTACCAGGCTGCTTTTAGGACTGCATCGGTAAATCTTTTGATGAGAGTATGTTAAAACTTAACGAATTGAGGTTGAGGAGCGTCCGGGGTAATGCCCGGGCGCTTTATTAGCCTCCGCCTTCACTATAAGCGTCAATAAGCCTGCTTGCATAGAATATGATCACAGGCGGCCAGGGTATTTATTCATGCTGGTGCAGTCTTTAAATTACATATTGTGTAGAAAAACAAAGCGAGGTATCAATTTATGTCCCGTTTTACGTTCCGCGGTGATGACCCGGCCAACCCGGCCGAGCCCTTTTGGCCGCAGCAGGCCAATCTGCCCCGGGAGGTCATTTTAAAACCTTATCCCAACGTTCCCCGAAACACCCTGGATGCGGCCATCCTGGCGGAAATGCACAAGAGTCAAATTGTCGGCATTTCCGCAGCTTTTGTGGAGGGCAGCCGGGTGAGCTGGGCCAATGGCTATGGGTGGGCCGATCTTGCGGCCGGCCGGTCGGCCCGCGCCGACACGATTTACCGGATCGCCTCGATCTCCAAAACCATCACTGCCACCGCCCTGATGCAGCTCTGGGAGCAGGGCCGTTTCCGCCTGGACGACGATATCGGCGGCTACCTGGGGTATCCGGTGCGCAACCCGCATTACCCGTTGGTTAAAATTACCTTCCACATGCTGCTGACCCACACCTCCAGCATCCTGGACACCGGCGGCTATGCGGCGGCTTTAAGTGCGACCAGCAGGCCACCCCTGCGGGAAATCCTGGTCCCGGGCGGCGCGGCCTACAGCAGTGCGACCTGGGACGACCACCCGCCGGGCACACAGTTCAATTATTCAAACTTTAGCGTGGGGATAATCGGCGCCCTGGTGGAGGTGCTTTCCGGCGAGCCTTTTGACCACTATGCCCGTGAGCACATCTTCCGGCCGCTGGGGATGGACGCCAGCTATGCGGCGGCGGACCTGGTCAGTTTTCAAAAGCTCGCCGTCCTGTACCGGGCCAGCGGGGGGGGGAGGTTTACACCGTCCTTCGACTACTATCCCGAGGGGGAGAGGCCACCCCGACGGGTGTCAGCGCTTCCTCTGGGCAATTACTATATCGGCCCGGCCGGGGCGGTCAGGGCAAGCGTGCTGGACCTGGCCAAATTCATGATCGCGCACATGAACGGCGGGGTCTATAACGGTGTGCGGATACTCAGAAGAGCTACAGTGGATCTGATGCACCAAATCCAGTGGTACGGCTTCGGTCTGGAGGGTTTCTTCCGGCAGATGGGCTTGATCTTCCACATCACCAACGCCCTGGCGGGCAGGCGGCTGACCGGCCATTACGGGGATGCCTACGGCCTGCTCAGCGCCATGAATTTCGACCGTGATGAGTTTAGAGGCGTTATTTTCATCACCAACGGCGGGTATTACCAGTTTGTTGAAAGCGGGTTCAGCAACATTGAGCAGTCTGTGATCAACCACATTTACGCCCGGCTGGCCGTCCCGCCCAAGCCGCTCCCCCTGGTGATCACCGCTGTGCCGGGGGACAGCAAGCTGATGGCCGGTAAAAGGCAAGTCTTTTATCAGGTGGCCCCGGACGCACACGCCGGCGATCTATTCACACCGGCGGTGACGCTGGCTGATGCTCTGGAGGCAGCAATTGATTTTGACCGGGAGTCAAACACGATGACCCTGGTCAAAAGCGGCATAGTATTAACTGCCCGGCCCGGCGACCGGTTCCTGAAGGCCGGAGACGAAAGGATCGACCTGTCCATACCCGTCTACAGCAAGGCAGGTTATATAATGCTGCCGCTGATCAAGGTTTTAAAAGCCTTCGGCAGCGTTGTGACCTGCCATCCCACTGGAAACATCGCTGCCACACTGATGCCCGGCGACCGGGGCGTATATCCATGGTCCTAGCCCGGTTGCGGTGGAAAACCAGTCAGCCGGATTTAGTACCTTGACGACCAGGATCATCCGCTAAGATAAATGATTAAGATCGGATTAATAATTCTTAACTGCGTTTTTGGCCCGCCAGCCTCGACGCAGTTGTTTTTTTACTTTAGCATACATTTATTCTTCAGTGCAACTTGACAAGGGCCCGTTAACAGGACTATATTATTATAGTAATTAAGTTAACTACTAATTTACTAAATTACTACACTGTCGAGGGGGTATGTTTATGAAAATACCGACTACTTTAAAGCATAAGCCGGTGATTGTGTCAGACAACTACGAGAATGTGGATGGCCGGTACGCCTATAAATCAGACGCTAAGGGCCTCTCGCTGGGACTGGCCCAGTGGAATGACCGGGGCAAGGTGGACATTTCGGCAAAAGTCTGGCGGCACACCGGGGAAAAGTGGTCCAGGCAATCCGAAGAATTGCCGCTGCACCGGGTGCTGGATCTAGCCATTCTGGTTTGCCGGGCCAAACAGCACTTCCGGGAGGCCTACCGCTATGAGAAATTATATGACCCGGAGAAGCCGGTGATTGATCGCGTGGGCTTGCAGGGTGACGCCATGAACGTGGCTGTTTGCACCGACAATGAAAAGCTTGATGAGGACATTCAGTTGTTCAACCAGGCCCTCAGTAATGACGATGAGCTGATTGGTGAGCGCCTGCGCACCTTGTCAAGAATATTAGAGGATATGGGGTACTAAGAGGTGGACAGAAAAAAGGAATTAAAGCAGCAGTATAAGCTAATGAAGCCACAGATGGGCATCTTTATCATCCGCTCAAAAGCAAATAACAAGTGCTATATTCAAGCCACCCAGGACTTGCGGGGCGTGATGAACGGCGCCCTGGCCCGGCTCGGCGGGGGGTTTCACCCTAACCGGGAGCTGCAAAAGGAATGGAATGAATTTGGCGCTAATAGTTTTACCCTGGAAATTCTTGAAACTCTTGAATATGATAAGGATGAGGCGAAAAACGACTACACGGAAGAGCTGGCTGTGCTGCAAATGCTTTGGGAAGAAAAACTGGTTAAGGAAAATATGGAGTTTTATAAGAAAAGATTATAATTGCATGGATTTAATCATGGTTTAGGAGACGCAACGAGTAACTTCAGTTGCGTCTTTTCTTATTGGAGGAGGCGCTGACTGGAGCAAGCCCCCGGCACTAACCGCAGCGTGAACCCGGCACTGCGAACTGCTCTAACCTAGCTCTAACGCTAACCGGCACTGAAAACGACACTGACCGGCAGCGTGACCCGTCGGGTCCGCAAGTTTTACCTGGTTTGAGGCGCTATCCGTTAATGGGCCCCCGCGCTCATCCAGGCTACCTGTGCTTACCCGAACCCACTTGCGCTCATCCTAGCTTACTGCCGACGGCTAAAAATAAATTTAATAGTTATTTTTTTTAGAATCGCAGGAATATTCCTGGAAATATAGAAGTACTATGTCAATATGGATAGAGGGGATAGCTATCGCAGGGACGTTAATGTATGTTCAATAACATAACCCCTAGCTTATAAGAGAAGGGTTGTGTTTTTTATTGGGTAGGGTAAACCAGCAGCTGAACTGAAATGGGTTCCCCGGCCTCATCAACCATTAAAGGAGGTCCTCTTGAATGCTGCCGGAAAGTATTTACAAAAAGTTGACCGAGCCGGAGTCGGTCGCGCTAGTGGGCGTGACCAGCCGGACCGGACGGGGAAGCAACAGCCCGCTGGAGGTTTTGCTCAAAAGGGGCTACCAGGGGCGGATCTACCCGGTCAACCGGAAGGGAGGAGAACTTTTAGGGCGCCGCACCTACACCTCCCTGCAGGAGGTGCCGGAAATACCGGATCTGGCGGTTATTTGCGCGCCGCGCAGAGCGGTGATTGAGCTCTTCAGCCAATGTGCCGACAAAGGGGTCGAGGTTGTGATCATCACCGCCCAGGGCTTTTTCGACGGGGATGAGGCAGGCTTTAAGATGCAGCAAGAGCTCTTTGATTTAGCGGCTAAAAGCAAGACCAGGATATTAGGGCCAAACACACTGGGTATTGTTAACAACTATCATAATTTCTGCACCTCGTTCATTGACTTTGCCAACCCTGTTAAGCCAATCGGGATAACCTGCCAAACGGGCACCTTCTATTTAGGAGCCTCCCAGCTGTGCACCGGCATCGGCATAATTGTCGATTCCGGCAACACCGCCGATATCAGCGTCACCGATGTGCTCGGATATTTGGCGCGGGACCCCAACCTCAAGGTAATCAATATCCACATGGAAAGCCTGCCGCACGGCGGCACCAGGTTCATGGAGGCAGCCAAAGATGCCGTGGCACTAATGCCGGTGATTATTTATAAGACCGGCTCCAGCCCCGCCGGCTCACTGGCGGCGAGCTCCCATACCGGCTCTTTGTCCGGTGAGGACAGGGTTTTTGAGGCCGCCTTCAAGCAGTCCGGCGTGATCCGGGCGGCGGACATCGAAGAATTGGGCGACCTGAATAAGGCATTTTGTACCTTTAACGGGATTAAGGGCAAACGGATCGGGGTGGTTTCCATTTCCGGCGGCGCCGGGGTAATGGCTGTGGATGCCTGTACCAGGCTGGGCCTGGAAATCGCTACTCCCAGCCAGGCCACCTTTGATCAGCTTGAGGAGCTGTTCCCCTCGTGGGCCCACTGCTCCAATCCGATGGATATGTGGCCGACCAGCTATATTAACGGCTACCAGAACAGCTACCGCCGCATCCTGGAGGCCTACCTGGAGGACCCGGAGATAGATGCGGTGATCTGCATGACCGGCTCATTCTTGCCCCCGGAGGAGGACTTTTTAGATGTCACCGGCGTCATCAGGGGAATTGCCGGCAGGTATCCGGATAAGCCCGTAGTTGTTTCCTCCTGCGGCAATTATTATCGCTATTATGAAGAGGAATTGGAAAAAGAAAACACGGTGGTGTATTATTTTTCCCTGGACCGCGCCGCCCGGGCACTGGCCGGCCTGTATCGATATCACCATCAGATCAAAAATAAAGACCACCGGACAGCAGTGCCTGCTGTTCACCCGGGACAAAGCCAGGCCGCCGCGCTGCTCGCCGGCAAAACAGGCAACCTGTCTCAAGCCGACGCCCTCAGCCTCGTGGATTCCTACGGCATTCCCACCGCAAGCTGGGGACAGGCGGCAGACCTGGTGGAGGCCAAAGCACTGGCAGCGGAGATCGGTTACCCGGTGACGATGAAGATTTTGAGTCCGGACATCGTCCATAAATCGGATGTGGGCGGGGTGCGGCTCAACATCCAAAACGCCCACGAGCTGGAGGAGGCCTTTACGGCCATGTATACGGCAATAAACCAAAAACTGCCTGACGCCCGCCTGGACGGGGTGGTGATCCAGGAGCACCTGCCCCAGGGCCTGGAGCTATTGCTGGGCAGCAAAAGGGACCCGGCGTTTGGGCCGGTGCTGGCCTTTGGCGCCGGGGGAATCTACACGGAGATCTTGGATGACGTATCCCTGCGCGTTACGCCCTTAAGCAGGGAAGAAATCAAGGAAATGATTGGAGAAACGAAGATAAGCAAAATACTAGCCGGGGCCAGGGGCGCAGCCGCCGTGGACCAGGAATTGCTGATCAGTTGCCTGGCCAATTTGTCAGACCTGGTGCTGGCGAACCCATCCATTTCGGAAATGGACCTGAACCCGCTAATAGCCTACCCTGACCGGGTGGTCGCGCTGGACGCCAGGGTGATCCTGGGTTGAGCAGGCGCAGGTAAACTCCGAGGAAACTTCAGATATAGTTGCAATTCTTGTAACCTTATAACGGGTGATGGTAGATACAGCCAATATCATACACCATCATTGCCCTGTTTGCCGGCCCTCTGTTAATTAATATAGTGAATGGAATAATGAGGTCCTGATAATCTGCAAATAAAATGGGAGGAGTGGAAGTATGAAGCTGGAAAAAATCGACCACATCTGTATCGCCGTCAAGGATGTTAAAAAGGCGGAAGAGGCGTACGCCAGGGCCTTTGATTTAGAGGCAATAGACCACTACGTCGAGGAAAATGAAAAAATCAAGGTGGCCCGCTTTATGATCGGAGATGTAGCCTTCGAGGTCATGGAGGCCACCAGCCCGGACAGCGAGGTAGCTAAGTTTATTGAGAAAAACGGCGAGGGCGTTTTCTTAATCTCCTTTAAGGTGCCGGACGTGGTGGCCGGTCTGGCGGAGCTGGAGCAAAAGGGCTTTCCGCTGATTGATCACAAGCCGCGCCGGTGGCGGAATAGCAACTTTGCCTTTATGCATCCCAAGGGCTTTGCTGGGACTTTAATCGAGTTAATCGACTAGTCCTGTGCCGTGCAGGTAGTTATATAGGCAACAACTGCGGCGAGTTAGAGGCCCTATTGCGTTTAATAAACTGCCACGCGGGAAATTGGTTCCAGTGATCACGATAGTCACTACCTCCAGCTTGCCGGCCAGATGACACATGTATCAGATTATTGAGAGACGTATTATCCGATGCGAGGGGACAGGGAGATAATTATCATGTACTAAATTAGAACAAGGTGTTGCAGTAAGAAATCACAAACGGAGGTAATTTTTAATGAAGGATGTCATTATGTTTACAACGAAAACCTGACCGCACTGTACGACGGCGAAAGATTTTCTTTCGCAGCACAAGATCCACTTTGTGGAAAAGGATATTAACGTTGATGAACAGGCCCGGTCCGAATTAATAAAAAGAAATGTGAGGGGTGTGCCGGCTTTTCTGATTGGTGATGATATCGTAGTCGGCTTTGATCCGGCTAAAATCCTTAAGCTCGTCGACCACCGTCTCATCGAATGTGAAAAGTGCCGCACAAAAATGCGTGTGCCTATCGATAAGGGCACGCTCAAGGTTACTTGTCCAAATTGTAAGCACACTTTTGAGGTGACTCCGCGATGAACTGTCCAACTTGGACAGTTCACGTGAGAAGAATTGGGCCGGCGGGATGCCGCCGCCTGGCTCGAAACACTGTCCGGCCATGTAGAAGTTGTTTAAGCCCGGCAGGGTTTTGGAACGGTGGTGCGGACGGCCTTGGTGGTCATCAGCCAGCCTTCATAGGGCCCGCGGTGGTTACCGGTGTAGCGTCAGAAGTTGATAAAAAAGAATAAAAGGTGATCTATTAAGTCACCCTTTATTCCGGCAGAACCCCGCAGGCGATCAGGTCGCTCTTTAGCGTTGCCACCTCCTAGCGGTTAAGAGCCATTTATTGTATAACCAAATTTAAGAATAAATTTCCATTTACAAAAACTTATCCGGGAATTGTCCCGGAGTTTTTGTTACCAATAGTTAGAAGAAAAGTAAAAGTTAATTTTAATTCTTTAACCCTTTAACCAACTAAAATACAGAATACTTAACATTCTTCGTGCCTGTGCTTGTGCTTGTGTTTAATAGCTGGAACTGTCACCTGACTTTTCTGTAATACTTTAATAGTAAGATCAATTACCATTTTTTCTTCGATCGTTTTGAATTCAAATTCTTCAAAGGGAACCTTTACACCGCATGGTTGCTTACGGCCAAGAAACTCATCAAACTCTGTGATAGTAGCACTGATTATTTCACAAAACGGCAATTCATTAAAGAATTCAGTGCTTACCTGATTAAATTTAGTAAAATCTCCAGATTCTAAAAGATCCTTTTCCGCAAATTCGGGGCCAAGTTTTCCGGTTCTTAGATACTGATACTGATCAGTCGTATTGAAGATAACTGGCTCCGGAGTGTGAACATTATAAACAATAGGCGTTACGCATGACCAAGGTATATCAACGGTGCAATGACGAATATCTCCGCAGAATACTTCTAGATTTGAACTAGTGCGTGTCGAATAATCGATATTTTTGCGGACAAATCCTTTTAAAAATAACTTATTAGTATTTTGTGCAATAATACATTGGGTAACTTTCAGTCTCTTTTTAATTTGCTTAACCTCATAAGCTGGTTCTGGCAATGTGAATGTTGAATCAACATTAATCTGTACAGTCAATTCAGCAAGTAAAATCGGTATTTTAGCTATAACACCAGTTGTTATCGGAGCTGGCCAAACAGGAGTATTGGTACATTCTCCCTTTGTACTGTTTTTAAAAAAGGATATATCTGGTTGTATACATTTTTCTGGTATGTTCTGTGGCATCTTTTTACCTCCTTTTTAAATTTTGATAAATAATATTCAATATGAGGTAAATCTGCTACATAGGCTTCACCAGCATGTATATTGTAATCGGTTTTTTCTTGAAAAATTTTCTTAAAAATTTGCATATAGGTTATACTTTTCGATTTATTTTTTATTTACTCCTAAAAAAATGTCTAGAAACGTAAGATATCAGAGGTAGGCCCGCAGGAGAATTGAGGCAATAACCGATGATCAGTTGAGATGTC
>MVQL01000177.1 GCA_002067205.1 Pelotomaculum sp. PtaB.Bin104 | reverse complement strand
AGACTATCCGACCATAATGTGAAATTCTAAGAAAACAGAAGATATTTAAAGATAATAGAAGTGTATTAAGGGAGGTAGCCCCTCTTTTTGACGTTGTTTGCCCGTTCGGCTCTGGTAAATGGCTTTTGATCATAGACGATATGGCAAATTAAATCGAAATCGTCCAGGTCGATGTTTTGGGCTTGTTCCCGTAGGGCGGCAAGTAAAACGCCGTGTTCTTTCAGCTCGTCGATGATCGCCTGTTTGCGCTCTTCGGCCCGCCAGGAGCGCAGGAAGTCATCCAGCGTGGCGTATTCCTGCAGGATATTCTTTCTGGTGTAGTCGATCAGGCTTTCCGTAATCAGCTTGCCGTCCCGGTCGTAATACTGGACCCTCTGGGAAATAATCCGCACGGGGACATCGTTGACCCGGTAGATTACCTGGTATTCGCCGCCGGGCTCCTGGCCAAAATCGCCGGCGCCGTCATCCCCAGAGTCCGGAGGCACGGGGCTTGCGCCCTCCGGCGGCTCGTACACCTGCACTGGGTCGCCGTCAAAGGACTTGTCCGCGAAGAGGCGGCTGGCGTTGCGAAAGTCCATGATGGTAAAGAACAGCTTGCCGTAGTCCGGCTTCAGTCTCGTGCCGCGCCCGATAATCTGCTTGAACTCGGTCATTGACTCGATATGGTTATCCAGCACGATCAGCTTCGTCGTTTTGCAGTCCACACCGGTGGTCATCAGCTTTGAAGTGGTCACGATGGTGGGGTATTTGCTGTCCTCGTCGATAAAATTGTCCAGCTGCGCCTTGCCTTCCGGGTTGTCACCGGTGATCCGCATGATATACCTGGGGTTTTCAGCCACTAAATCAGCATTTTCATTGATTAGAGCTTGTCGCATCCGCTCAGCATGGTTGATATTCACGCAAAACACGATGGATTAGGCGAACCGGTCTGTCTTTTTAAGGAACGTGGTGATTGTCTGAGCCACTTTTTTTGTTCGATCATCAATGATCAGGGTCCGGTCATAGTCTTTGATATTATACTCCCTGTCCTCAATCTCATTGCCGTAGACATCGATCTTGCCTGCTTCTGGCCTGTAGCCGTGCAGGTCTTTATCAATTCCGATGCGGACAACTTTATAAGGGGCCAAAAAGCCGTCGTCAATGCCCTGCTTCAAAGAATAGGTGTAAACCGCCTCGCCAAAGTAGTGCAGATTGGAAACGTCCTTTGATTCTTTCGGCGTTGCAGTCATGCCAATTTGAGTGGCGCTACTGAAATATTCAAGGATCCTGCGCCAGCGAGATGCTTCCTTGGCGCTTCCCCGGTGGCACTCGTCCACGATAACAAAGTCAAAAAAATTAGGCTTGAACTGCTTGAATACCTCAAAGTTATCCTCGCCGGAAAGCTGGTGATACAGGGACATATAGATTTCATAAGAGCTGTCTAAGGTCTTGTTTTCAGCTTTTGTTATTACTTTTTCAAAGGGCTTAAAGTCATTCTGCATTGTTTGGTCAATCAGAATGTTCCTGTCAGCCAGGTAGAGGATTTTCCTCTTTTGATCGGATTTCCAAAGCCGGTAAACGATTTGAAAAGCGGTATAAGTCTTACCTGTGCCAGTAGCCATCACTAAAAGGATTCGCTGCCGTCCCTTGGCTATCGCTTCCAGGGTGCGGTTTATTGCTATGCGCTGGTAGTAGCGGGGGCTTTTATCACCTAATTGGAAATAGTAGGGTTCGGTGATGAGCTTTTCTTCCTGCTCGGTGATCTGCTTTATCTGCTTGTACCGGCTCCAGAGCTCTGTGGGAGACGGGAAATTTCCGAGAGCGATTTCTTGTTCCGTACCGTTTTTCATATCGTGTTCTAAAAAGCCATCGCCATTGGAGCTGTATACAAATGGGATATCCAGCGCATCCGCGTACTCAATGCCCTGTTGCATCCCAGCACCGATGCTGTGGTTGTTGTCTTTCGCTTCAATAAGCGCTAGGGGGAGGTTAGGCTGATAGAGCAAGATGTAATCGGCTCTCTTTTTCTTGCCACGAGCAGTAACGTTGCCGCGCACAATAACCCTACCGTCGGTAAATGAGTATTCCGCCCTTATTTGGCGGTCTAAATCCCATCCCGCATTGATAACAGCAGGGGTGATGTATTTCATCTTGATGTCTTCTTCGGAGTATGCCTTTTTGTCGGTCATTTGCATAACCTCCTCGTACCTGGCAGCATGTCAAAACTAAAAACATACTTCAACCTTTATAACAATTTTCCTGCAAAAATTGTTTTTTGCTTTAGCATGCTTTGGGCTTTGTACTAGCCGTATGTAGCTTATATACTACATGAATCATAAAAAGCCCTACTCCGATGAAAGGGTCTCTAGTTCATATGATCTTATTAAGCCGTTGGCATAACGGATAAAACGGATTAAAAAAATAAAAGTCCCGGTACCTGCCGGGTCAAGCATTTTCAACTTTATCAACTGGCCAGGTATGCTTGTAGTCCTGGTACTTCTTGACATCCCTCCCGAATAGCAGCATCAAAATCGCTACTTACTAATGAAATAGCTATCGGTAGCTCGTGTGATTGAACTTAAATGGGTTGAGTAGAGTTTGGGACTATGAGATTACCATGTATTACGGAAGGTCCCTGCGGTGAGGATGGGGAAATATACCTCCTGTTCTTGGGGTATTATACAAATGCTTTGCTGTTAAAATCTAATTCCAAACAGACCACCATTTTCATTTGCATCTGTGAGTCGCGTTGGTAGAACGTGTTCTTCAAAATTAAATCCTTCAGGGAATTCCTTCGGAACTACATCCGAATTCATTGTTACAATATATTGAAAACCCAATTCTTTAGCTTTATTAGCACCAATCTGTAGAGCTGTTGCCACCTGTCTATCATCAACACCATCAAAAAGGTGACTATCATGAATTAAAAAACCTGGACCTTATCAGCCGTGTTACCATCCTTTATAAAACCCGGTCGATCGTTGGCCGGGTTTTTACTATTAGCTAGGAATACCATATTCTAACCATCCTAATCCCTCACCAAAAATAATAAGCCCAGCACAGTTCGCCGGGCTTATTTCTCATATTTACGTCACCGCTTAGATACCGAAGCCACATCCACAGCCCAGAACGAGCAGGATCAGAATCAGGAAGATTATGAACGCTGAGCCACCAACACCACAACCTATGCCAGTGCCGCAACCAACTTCTTGAGTTTTAACTTCGACCATAGAGAATACCTCCTTACTATAAAAGTTTTAGTTTTTATTGTTTTTCTACACTATATGTGACAAATGGTAATAGTGTTAATCTGTGGTTATGCACCAATTTACTGGTTATGGAATAATCTATTATTACATCGGACATAAGAGTTATTTGCCTCCTTATTGTGGTAAAACCCGGTCTATATTTGGCCGGGTTCTGCTCTTTCTAGTTTAGATAATGTTCCTGAAAAGGGTAACCTAATAATATAGAAAGCCAGGGAGTGTAGCTCCCCGGCTTATTTTCTCAGATGATTACAGTTTAAATAATGAAACAACAACCACAAACAAGCAGGATCAAAATCAGAAAGATAATAAACGCTGAGCTGCCAAAACGTGGGCCACAGATGCCGCCACCTTCAGCGGATACAACATCAGTACCGAATCCCATCAGAGATACCTCCCTTTGTTTTTTATAGCATATGAAATAAATGATTAATGTGTGAATCTCTGGTAAGCACAAAATTTCCTATATTGGCATAATCTATATAAACGGAGCACCAAGTGCCATGTTACTCCTTTTTTACGGCAAAGCCCTTTTTGTAACACCGTACCTGTCAAGTAATCCATTTTCCTTAAGAATATAATCGATACTATTGGATTCCTTGTTAAATCCTAATAGCTCCTTTATTTCCCCTGTGGAGATAAAAACACCGTTTCTTGTGGTGATTGAGCTTAGCAAAACAAATATGCTGAAAATTAACGGTTTGTGTACTGGCTTAACTGCTTCGCCTTCAGCACTGGCAATATAAATCAACTTGATTAGATTGTCTAATTCTTTAAACCTATTTCTTGTTATCTTTAAAAAACCATCATAATCCTTAAAGTAGTCTTTATAATTCTGTAGAAAGTCAATCCATTTTGTCTTTGTCTCAGCATCTTTTAACCAACCAAATAGACTTTTATTAGAGCATTCTTCAAGTATATAGTCGTTTATCATAATGATGAATCCTTCCCTTTGTAATGTTGTTATTTTGCTTAAAGGAGATTAACTTCATGCGTGGATAAGAATTGTATGTTAACCGGGGAAGAGCTAATACTATTGAATAAAATGTGCAGAAGCTCATTGACACAAAATTGAACCCTGGAAAGGAAGATAGCTATGTCTAAAGAATCAACTGAGAGCAATCAACAAATAATGGAAAAATTATTCCCTGAGCGGAATACATATCCAATTGACAGTATGATTCCCAAGGTATTTTATTACAATGACAAATCTGATGAGCCTATAGTAGTAGCCTTTTTAATAAGAGCAAACGATTTTATGATAAAAGGTTTCAGGCTTGAAGCTCCAGATGAAGAAACTATTATTGACTGCGAGATGTCTCTGGAGGAAAACGATGATAGTGGTTATAAGGATTTGGTAATAAGTTTTATTTTCCCTCATCCTACAGGAGACACAATGTTTACAACCACTATTCCTGGTGAGGAACCACAATTATTAAGGAGGTCTTGTGAAGACCTGCTGAGAGTTGAGAAGTTATATATCTTTGTAGCTGATAAGGACTTTAAGCTTGTCAATGTAAACGAAATCTCCTGGAATCCACCTTGGTAGAGCCTAAAAAAGTGACTCCTAAAATCAATTCTAAGACACGAAAAAACCATGGTGGGTATAAATACCCTAGCCCGATATTTAAGAAGCTTACAAGCCATTCTATGAATTGCAAGGAATAATCAGACGATAAAGAACATAGATAACAGGAGTATGAGGTAGACTGGCTGAAAAAAAATCTGAAGAAATCCTCGGACCGGACTGGAAGAAAAGATCTCGTTGACCGAAACAATGCCCATATCAGTGTCAAGCGCCAGGCCGAGTTATTAAACATCAATCGTACCAGCGTCTATCGCCGGCCCCCTGAAAAGAAGCCTATCTCCGATGAGGGTTTATTTGTGATGCGCCGGATCGATGAAATTCACACCGTCTTTTGCCTCAAATGTCCTGATCTCCGCCAGTTCCACTGGGGCAAACTCCTTGCGCTTATCCTCAAGCCAAGCCGCCTCCACAGCTGCCCGAACTTCTTCCGCTGTAATACTTAGCCCGTTGGAGGCAGCCTTAGCTTCTAAATACTTCACTGCCTCAGCTAATTTATCAGGGCCCTTAAGTTCCTTATAGGCTGTTTCTGCAAAAGAAAAGGCCTCCTTACCTAGGAAAGCCAGTGTCTTTCTTTGTTCGGTTGTCGTTTTTGATTCGTAATATGCTTCAGCTTTTTTTTTGAGACCATTAAGCCAGCCTTTTACTAGCACTACAAGGATACTGACAACCGCAAGAGCGATCTCAGTGGTATATTGATTAATTTGTTCTTGCATGGTTTTAGCCCCCTATTTTCTTAGCCATTTTCTGAATCAGCAGCCCTACAAACTCCCCACTAGCCTGCTTGCCCGGCCTGGCATATTCCGCCCAGTATTCCGGACTGTTAATGACGCCGGCATTCTGGAGGACCTTAATTGCCTCGCCGGTCTCGTCAAAAGACGCCGATACTGGCAGGGAGAACCCCAAATTCCCGGACACCCCTTCAGCAATGGCCCGACCAGCCTGTCCCTGATAATCGGGATATTCAGCAATTCCTCCTCCGTCGAGTTTGTAATGAAACCAAGCTCGACTAGCACGGCCGGTGCTTTGGTGTAGTAAAGTACCTGGAAATTGGCCTCTTTGTCCTGGTCACCGTCCGACATGTCAGCCCGGAATACCAGCCCCGGGAAGGCCGCTCGCAGGGAATTAGCAATGCTCTCTGCTAGCGGATCGGCCGCAGTCTGCCCCCAGGTGGTCCAGACTTCAATGCCCTTCGCCTGCGGGCTCGTGGCTGCATTTGCATGGATTGAGATAAACACATCAGCGCCGAAGTCATTAGAAATTGCCACCCGCTCGGCCAGGCTCACATAGGAATCATCCTCCCGTGTCAGCTTCACCTGAGCACCGGCAGCCTTAAGAATATAGGCCAGTTTCTTTACTACGGCCAGGGTGACTACCTTTTCTTGCAGACCGCTAGGGCCAATAGCGCCGGGATCTGAGCCGCCATACCCAGGGTCAATGCAAATTCTAGCCATTAGTTCCACTTCCCTTACCTCTCAATACTTCAACAGCCTGCTGAATGACTTCGGGCACCGGCAAGCCGATTCTCCCGGTATTCTCAATAATGCTTAGAAGCTCATTGGCAAGATAAAAAAAGATAGTGGCATCCCTAAAAATATGTGCATTCCCCAGGGCAGTATCCACCAGGTGAGCAACAGCGACAAGGATGAAAATACCCACCTTCTTTGCAATACCTTTTAACCCCACGCTGCTGGACAGCTTGCCTTCAACCCCGGCTGCCATCATCCCGGTAACGTAATCCGCCGCCACAAAAGCCAATAATACTCCCAGCAACACCGACCACCCCCCAAAAAAATAAGAGGCGGTCCCGCCGCCTACTGCAATGATAGTTTTACATGCCATGTCCCAGCCTATGTCCCAACGTTCCATTTCTTTCACCCCCCATAAAAAATAACCGCCCCTTAAATGAGCGGTAAATTATTTCACGATATCGGCCCTGCAAACATTTGTGTCCTTGCTGATGCCTTCTCCCAACTTTTTCACTCCTTTTGTAATTTAGTCTGAAAGCCTAATAAATCCTACAAAACCAGTTAGATTAACAGCTATATAATTGTAAGTCCCATCATTGTATATATTACCAGTAGTAAAAGCCACGCCACATACAAACAAATTATTAAAAGTTTTTGTATTTTCTAATCTTGTAGTTAAAGAACTGTAACATCTAGCGGGTACTAATACATACTTATCATCTGCTTTTCTAGTATACCCGCCAGTAGGGTTTGGGGTATAATATTTATCCAAATTTGGCATATAAGAAGATGAAGGCGATAGTCCTAATACAAACTCTGCATCGCTAGTAGTAAGCCCTACAAATATGACTGAAGTGGTTTGATTACAAAAGCAACTATCACTATCATAACAAAGACGAATACTAACACCATTAGAAACAGATATGCTTGATTGGTCAGCATAACTTGTATCTGCCGCGTTTCTAACTTGGGAATAAAAAGATGTTTTACTGGATGAGTTGTAAGTGAGCCTAAGCTTTCGTCCAGGAGTTGTGAAAGAAATAGTTCTTCCGACAGCACCATCGCCTGGATTATTATCACTTTCTAAAGTAAAAAAGGGGCATTGTAGTATTAAGTCCTTAACTTGCCCCATAATTTCATTTATCCAAGAGTAGTCTCCCTGACTTTTGGAGGATGAAACCATAGTAGATAATATTGTCATATTCTATATTCTCCTTTCATAGTTCGCCTAACTCCAAAGCAACTTCTATAGGTGTATTGGTATCTTCTTCCGTCACAATGTAATCAAAAGACAAAAATTTGACTTCAATATCTCCGCTCTTTTCACCACTACTCATGCCACTACCTATAGCCAAACCTATAGCTAAAAGACTTCCTCCAATTTTGGGTAGTTCCATCGTTGTAGGCGATTATCATACCATCTGTATAACAATCTATCTGTGTTATTGAAGGCAATAATTCTATACCCGTCTCACTTAACTTAATGGTCTGTACTTTACCAGTAGTTGTAATATATTTCAGTATAAGTCCATCATCATCTTTTGTTATAAAACCTTTACCATAGTCATAAGTTCCTGTGCCTACGCCCCAAATCATTTTCGGGACATAAAAACCTGTAGCTGAATCTAATTCGTGGTATAACTCCATCTTAACTTGTTCTGTATATACATAAACAAGTACGGGATAATCGGTAACATCCAAGGTAGGGGTTGTATGAGTATCATCAGTCCAATACATGGGTTGACTATTCCGGTCTAATACCTGGGCCGTTTGACTTCCGTCTGTACTGGCTTCAATAAATTGGATATGTTCCCCAAAAATCTTAATGTACCCCATATCGCTGGTATCATTAGCCAAGTATTTAGCGACCATAGTGGAAGTATCTAACTGGTCTACGGTAAGCTCTGAAATATTACCTTTCTGAGCGTAAAGAATATTAGTTACATTTACATCTACTTCTATATTGCTAGCTTCGATGGTCTCTGCCGTCAGAACACCATCAAAGATGTATTTACCAGTTAGAGAATCGAAATAGATCCTGTCTACTAGAGCTCCTAGCTCATCTTTGGCTTGAAACTTTAGTTCATCGCTGTTAAAAATGACTTTACTAGCTCCGTCCGAGCGTTCAACCGTGATCCCGTCCGCCCTTGTTATTTTCACCCCGTAATACGACACACCCTCCTGGAGGGCGGCTTCACCTACTATGGTGACGCTTAAATTATCGAAAGAACCGGCACACCCTCGGGTTGCAGCGATTATTCTGGATTGGGTCGGGGAACTGTTCTCCCTAACAGCAATTTGGGCCTTCGCCCTGAAATAGCCACTCGACACTATTTCCTCAGTACGTAACGGCATCATATGAATATCTGTAGTTCCATCCCCATAGGAAAGCTCAAAATAAACGTAAGCCCCCACATGCGGATCGTCGTTGCCCCAAGGGATAGCGGGTGCAAAATCGGCGCTTACTTCGAAGATTGCCAGCGGATTTTGGGGTCCAAGGTTCTGAGACATGCTGGCATTTGCTTGGAATACAAAACACTTGGTGCCACTGGTCCCTCCATCCCCAACAGTAACGCCGCTTGCCGTCCACCCGCTTAAATCGCCGGTCTCAGCAGACGGATTAGTTAACAGATTATTACTCATACCTTCCTTGCCTCCATCTGCCCCGAAAGTGCCCCGTCGTATTGTAGCTGCAGTCTGGTTGGGACGACCTTCACGTCCGGTATCTTATCGGCCGGATCTAGCACCCTCAGTATATCGATCAGCTCTATTGCCGGGTTGCCCCGAATATTGAAACTGAATGTGGCACTCGGGTCTTTGACGTAATTAAGCAAGCCTTGGGCGTAAGCCTGGGCCGCCGCCTCGCTTTGGATCAGACTGTTCTCAATAGTCAAGGTTTTGTCGAACAAGGCCCCCGGATCGGTCTCAGTATACTCTGCCCCTACGGCATCGATGGCCTGACTAAAGACCTCTAGGGTTACGGTTTCGGCAACGCCGGTGTTCTCGATCACTACTGTCATTGTCCATGCCCCGTGGCTGATGTCCGTTACTTTGGAGTTTACGGCCCCGGTGAGCTTTACCTGGTTAATTGTCATTACCGGGCCGGTTGTAAATGAAAGCGGCGTGAGCGTTGTTGTGCCGGTCTGGATAGTCAAGTCCTCTATCTTAAGTACAACATCGCTCGCCTTTGTAAATGGCACCCGGTATTTTACTTTTACAGCGGAATATGTCTCGAGGTAGCGCTGCGGATTATCGCCGCTTACTATCTGGTTGTCGTCGGTAAAAATGGCTACGGCGTCGCCGGATACGACATTCGGTCTCACCCGGACAATATCGTACCTGCTCATGGTTACATCGCAATTACCTGCAACGGCCAGGGCGTTTAAGCCATCCCTAACTTTATTATTGTCAAACCAGCCCCGCCCGATGGCCTGGGTCAGACTAGCATCCACATCATATTCCACGGGAGCTAAACCAAGTGCTGAGAATAAGGCCTCAAACATAGCCTTAACTGTGGTATCCTTCTTGACCGGGATCATCGGGATATCTTTCTCAACCAGGTCATAAAGTCGATCGTAGCAAGTAACTGTTGCTTCAATTGAAGAAGCCTGCGCTGACCAGTCCCCGGTTCTGAAAACCCCGAGAGGTATTTCCTCCCAAACCTCGGGGTCTGTTGCCGTCCGTACTCGTAGATATGGTTTAACCTTTACCTTTGGTCGCAGCTTATCGTAATATGGACTACTGGTGTTTGTCGGAGTGAAGACCCTGCTGGAATTATTCAGGCTGATCGTAACCTCATTTGCCGATACCAAACCGATCGGGTTCCCTGATTCTGCCCTGCTTTCCTCCAAGAGGTTAATCGAGGTGATTTCATCCTCATCGAACACCACGGGGGGGTTGCCGTCTCCGTCGAAGTAAAACTCCACCCGGGGCTTTATATACCTGGTGTCTGCATTTATGGCCGCTGTAAATTGAGGGGTAACGGTGATCATCACGTCCTCCTTCCCTACTGTTCAACAAGAGCAAATTCCACATCCTTCCATAGCCAGACATTGTCGGTATCCCGACGGAATGGGTATCCCTTGATGGCTCCGGCATAAGCCGTGATGGTGGTTTGCCCTCCAGCATCATCGAATGTCACCGAGAAAAATAGGTTAGCCGGGTCATATATTTTCCCCAGGATCACCTGCAGGTCATCTTCCCGAATAGTGTTATACTTGCAGTTCAATTTCCTTTTCTGGGCTACTAACTCCATAGTCATTTTCCCGCTGGCCACCCGACCGGACTTCGTTAGGTTATACTTTTCTATTGGCATTTCGGTTGGTGTTTTTACTGTAACCCCGCCGATAATTAGGCTCATAACACCGCCCCCGTTCTGGCTGCCTCACCTATTCTGATCTGGCGGAGGCGCCGCTCAAGTTCTTTCAGACTCCTCTCGTCCCCGATCAGGGTACCAATCTGCAGAGTGATGTTTGGGCCGCCTACTCCGCCGCCCAGGTATAGATTCAATTTCGACAATGGAATAATAGCCTCTGGTTCGTCCTCGGCTACCGTCGCCACCTGTGGTGTTAGAGCAACACCTCCGGTAGCATAGTGGGCCATGGATGGGATATATCCTCCGTAACTTCTACCACTAATGGCTGCGCTTGCACGTGAGGCAATGCCGGAAATAGCCGATCCAATCCTGCTTGCCCAGGACGACACCGTACTGGATATGCCGCCGAGGATCCCGGACACAATACCTGGCACCCGAGAAAAGACTGACTGAAACACACCAGGTATCCCGGAGATCGCTGTCGCAATCGCTGGTACAACTCTAGCCAGCACTCCGGCGATAGCTGCTGGACCTCCCGCGAACACCCCGACTACCCCAATGATTATAGCGACTGCTATGCCAATAATTACGCCTTTATGGTTTTCCCAGAGACCCTGTACAGTGCTGAGTGCTGTTTCCCATGTTGCTCTTAGGCTATCGCCCAAACGGTTCCACACCTCTTGCGCCCAATCACGAAATCCCTCTACAGCCCGGCGTAGTTGATCAAGGCCCGCTTGCCAGGTTGCCGTGATTGCCTGCCATACTGTATTTGCTACCGTTACCAGCACAGTCCAAGCGGCCTCAGCTAGGCCTACTCCTGTTTCCCACGCTGCTATAAGGCCACTCCATGATTCCTGGATAGCAACTACACCTAATTGCCAACCCGTGACCAGGCCATCCCAAGCGGCCTGAATCAGTGCTCCCCCTGCCTGCCATGCTCCGACCAATTTACCCCAGGCCGTTTGTACTAAAGCTGCCCCTACTTGCCACGCTGCCGCAAAAACATAGGCCAGGGCTATAGCCGGTGCTAAGGCCACATTGACCCCTACACCGGTCAACAGCGCTGCCAGGGCCACGGCCGCCAGGGCTAAAATGATACCCGTTGCTGCGGCTTGCCATAGTGGTACCGGGTCGGGAACCGGGCCTGGGATGGTTATTGGCTGCTGCAGAAAGTCTTTGACTTTCTGCCATACCTGCTTAATCATTTCCAATGTTGTCACAATGGCTGTCGGAAATGGAGGGATCAAGTCCTCCCACCTGAACAGTGGAATAAGGTTGGCGATAGCGTCTTTAATTCTCTGCAGAATCCCCGGAGTTTCTTCTGCTTGTTCAGTTCCTGTTCCACTATCCCCTCCGCCAGGTGGTGGTGGTAATGTTCCGGTTCCGCCACCTCCCTGATCCTGGTCCTCACCTGCTTGATAGACCTCATCAAAAGCAGCCAAGAACCTTTTCAGATCTTTACTGGCACCAGCGGCTGCATCCCCTGCTCCCGCCAGGGCCGCTGCATAGTCCGCATAGCTCTCGGCCGCTGCAGCCGGGTCCTCTGCATTAGGTACTGCAGCTTCTGCAGTACCGCCCAAACCAACCAGGCTTTTTAGTTTGGCAATCAGATTGTCTATCCATGCCGATGCTGTTTTACTACTTCGGGCTATTAATAGAACAGCCAGAGCAATACCCGCGATTGCTAGCACGATTGGGTTTCTCATTATTGCCAACGTGAGGCTTTTTAAACGCAGCGGTAACTCCGTTAATTACTGCTGAAACGGCTTTAAGACGTAAAAACGACATAAATCCTGCCAGTACCATTGGTGCTATAGCGACAAGTCCTGCAAATGTTAAAACTAGCGGCCCCATTGCCCACGCCAATGCTAGCGCTGCTATAATTCCAATCTGCATACCATCCGGAAGCTTGTTAATGAAATCCATGACCTTACTGAGAACAGTAACTACCTTTTCAAATACAGGGAGCATTTTTGTGCCCAGGGTAACGCTCATTTCCTCGTATTTTGCTCTTGCAATCCTGGCTTTGTTGGCTGGGCTGTCAATCGTTCTAGCGAGGTCACCCTGGGCCTTGGATGTCTGTTTCATGATCAAGCCATAACGGGCCAATACCTTTTGTCCTTCGGTTAACTCAGCGCCTGTCTTGGCAATCGAGTTCTGATAGGCATACTGCTTAACTTGTTCTTCCATAACCAGAATGCCGAGTGCTTTCAAAGGTTCGGTTTCACCGGTTATGCCGGATTTCAGTTTATCAAATGCTTCCACGGGCTTAAGGTTGTAGAAGGATGCCATGTCATTGGCAAGTTGAGTTAGCCCCTTGGCCATAGCATAGCTTGCTTTTTCATTAAAGCCCATGGAACCGAACATGACATTGAACATGCCGAGGTTCTTACGTAGCTCGTACTGGTTGAGGCCAAGGCTTTTACTTAGTGCTATGCTCCACTTCCTGGCGTCTTCAGCCATGTTGCCCATACTCTCTTTAAATAGGTTTTCTGCTTCGATCGGTTCAACCCCCTATTATTGGAGTCAATATCCCAAAATCTCCTGATATCACAGATTTACATTTTTTATATGCTT
>MVQL01000176.1 GCA_002067205.1 Pelotomaculum sp. PtaB.Bin104 | reverse complement strand
CATCTCCACCGGTTCCCGGCCCAGAGCTTTTTTCAACAGACTGTCAAATTCCACGACAGATTTTTTAAAGTATGGAGTATTTACGTTGGCGATATTATTAGCCATTACTCTTTGACGCAGAGTACCGGCATCCAACTCTTTTACCAGAGCGACCATAACTGTATTAGAAAAAAGGTCCACTAGCAGCCCTCCATTTATTTTTCAGCGCATGGTATTTTTTTATCATATCAGGAACTACTTACCTGATGTTATTTTACTGAACTATTCTACATTAAAAAAACTTTATCCTTCTAAAAAAGACAAAATAATACCAATTATTTAAAATTTTTTTGCACAAATTTCTTTATTTAGACATTTTTTACCACCAATCGCGCAAAATAAATATTCCCTTAGAAATTAAATATAAGGAAAAAAACTTAATATTGTCATTTTCTCTCTTTACTGCTATTCTTGTTATAATCGGTTGCCATTCAATATTATAGGTCAAGCCAATAACTTTATGTCCATCATCACCTGATATTTTTCCTTTTTTAACATTGTTCACTTCTTTTAGGTAATTTTCCCTAATTTTATCTTTAATGAAACTTGTAGCAAATAGGGCAAAAGCACTAATTTTATATGGGACATACGTCCTAAAGCGTAGTAATATGCCGAGCAATAAGTCATATGAAAGAATATCCATTCATGGACATACTTCGCAAGGAAAATGTTATTTTGTGTTGAATATTTTTTGTGTGAAAACAAAACAACATAAATAATAAGAGGTATTGTTATGAGTGTAATCAATGGTAAGACCGTCCTCATTACTGGCGGCACCGGCTCTTTTGGCAAGAAATTTGTCGAAATCGTCCTGCGCGAGCACCGTCCCCAAAAAGTAATAGTGTTCAGCAGGGACGAGTTAAAGCAGTTCGAAATGGCCCATCAATTTTCCAGCCACCCCGACTTGCGTTTTTTCATCGGCGACGTAAGGGACAAGGACCGCCTCTACCGCGCCTTTGAAGGGGTGGACATAGTGGTACACGCGGCCGCGTTAAAACAAATTCCCGTTGCCGAGTACAACCCCTTTGAGGCGATCAAGACAAATGTTCTAGGCGCCCAAAACATCATTGACGCCGCCATCGACTGCGGCGTATGGCGGGTAATCGCCCTCAGCACCGACAAAGCGGCCAACCCGGTCAACCTCTACGGCGCTACCAAGCTTTGCTCCGACAAGCTTTTCGTCTCCGGCAATTCGTATGCCGCAGGCAAGAATACAAAATTCGCCGTGGTGCGCTACGGCAACGTGGTGGGCAGCCGGGGGAGCGTCATCCCCTTTTTCAAGTCCATCCGCCACACCGGCAGGCTGCCCATTACCGACCCGCGCATGACCCGCTTCTGGATCACGCTGGATCAAGGTGTGAATTTTGTGATTGCTTCCCTCGGCCGGATGCACGGCGGGGAGATCTTCGTGCCGAAACTGCCCAGCATGCGCATTACCGACCTGGCTGAAGCCATAGCGCGCGATTGCCAACTGGAGTTTACCGGCATCCGGCCGGGCGAGAAAATACATGAAGTTATGATCACCGAGGATGACGCCAGGCATACTTTGGAGTTCAACGACCACTTCATCATCATGCCGGAGTTCCCCTGGTGGAGCAGAGAAAAAGTGAACGGCGGACTTCCCCTCGAAGAAGGTTTCGTGTACTCCAGCGGCACCAACACTTGGTGGCTGACACCAGAGGAACTGCGTCAAATGGTCGGTGAATAAAATTGTTTACAGAGGTGTCACCCGTCAATGGCCGGATTCATACCTTATGCCAAACAACAGGTTGATGAAGACGATATCGCCGCGGTAGCGGCCGTTTTGCGCTCCGACTGGCTGACCACCGGCCCGCAGGTCGCCCGTTTCGAGCAGGCGCTGGCTGATACCGTCCACGCAAGGTATGCCGTGGTGTTTTCCTCCGGCACAGCAGCGCTTCATGCCGCTTATTTTGCCGCCGGCGTCGGGCCCGGTGACGAGGTAATTACCACACCTCTTACTTTTGCCGCCACGGCCAACGCCGCCCTCTACCTGGAAGCGCGACCCGTCTTTACCGATATAGCGCCCGGCTCATTCAACATCAACCCGGCGCTGATAGAAGCAGCCATCACAAGCCGCACAAAAGTTATCGCGCCAGTGGACATGACCGGCCTGCCGGCACCGGTTGAGGAAATAGTGGAAATCGCCCGCAGCTACGGCATAACAGTGGTAGAAGACGCCGCTCACGCCCTGGGAGCCAGTTACAATAGTCACCCGGTTGGCTCCCGGGCAGACATGACGATTTTTTCTTTTCATCCGGTAAAGCACATCACTTGCGGCGAGGGCGGGGCCGTAACCACTAACAACGCGGAATATTTCGAAAAACTGCTGGCTTTCCGCTCGCACGGCGTGGTGCGTGACCCGGCCCTTCTCAAGGAAAACCACGGCCCTTGGTACTATGAGATGCAGCACCTGGGTTATAATTACCGCCTCACCGACATCCAATGCGCCCTGGGGTTGAGTCAGCTAAAAAAGCTCGCACACTTCCTCGCCCGGCGGCGCGAGATCGCCGCCCGCTACAATGAAGCCTTCGCCGGCTGCCCGCACTTGGTCACGCCGCCGGAACTGCCCGGCTCCGAACCGGCCTGGCACCTGTACGTACTGCGCCTGGCGGGCGGCAACCCGCCGCGCCGCGAACTGGCTGAGAGGCTCGTGGCGCGAGGCATCGGCACCCAGGTGCACTACCTGCCGGTTTACCGTCACCCATATTACCGGGAGATGGGTTACCAGACGAATCTTTGCCCAAATACGGAGGATTACTACCGGCGCGCGCTCACCATCCCCCTCTACCCGGCAATAACCGATAACGACGTAGAGAGGGTAATAGAAGCGGTGGTGGAGGAAGTCAACATTTTGTACAGGTAAATAAATATGTGGTATGAGGAAGGACTTGAAAATTCATTAATGAAGGGGACATACGAGTTATTTAAAGAATAGCTCCCCAAAATTGAGATAGTGAAGAATAGTCAGCGGATGGGTTATTCAATAAGTATGACGAAGGCTACCAGATTCCGCAAACACTTATAATGTTCAATTAGATTTTAGGAGAACCAGAAATTCCGCCGGGGAAACGATGGAAATCCCCTGGAATTCTTTTAATGCCAAAAGATGGTTGTCACCGGACACAATAAATTTCACCTTGCCATCTGCCGCACATTCCAGTACGCGATTATCTTCCGGATCATCTTTAATAACGTCTAGACGGATCTTGGGATACACAAAAATAGTATTATCCACGTCGAGTAATGCCATTAATAGTTCCTGTCTTTTAATGATCGTTCCTATTTTTTTAAATTTGGGACGGAGCAATACGTCTAGATATTCTTCTATCAAGGCCTGGCCTACAACAACAGTAAGTTTATTTTCAGCCCACAAGTCCACGATTATTGCAGGAGGTCCACCGGGAACCAGAAAACCGGACATGACCACATTAGTATCCAGGGTTACTTTCATTTGTTATTTCCTCTTTTTAAGTTCCTTACCGCCTGTACCTCTTCAAGCACATCCTGTTCCGTGATGTTTGCTTTCTTGGCACTGGATCTGGCTTTCTTTATGGCCAGCTTAAGCGCCAAACGCTTGCACTCTTTTTCAACTTCACGGAGCCGGCGATATTCTTCATAATTGAGCAACACACTTTTAGGCTCACTATTGACAGTTAATATTACCGGACTGGCTCCCCCGGCCAGAGATTCAATTAAGGATGTAAGTTTGGGACGGGCGTCATTAATCCCGATAATACGTTCCATAAATGAATACCTCCATGTATCAATTAACGTTTATATTATTGTATATATTGGAGGCTTGGGTGTCAAGAAACGCAGCGCAATTCTTCCTGAAGATTGAAAAATACAACGAATGCTTTTTTTCTCACCCTCTTAAGCTTCAACAAACCAAAGGTTAAGGTTTAAACAAGGGTGCCGGCAATGGTTATTTCCAGTTCTATGCCCGGTTTTTTGTATAGCATTGGCATTGAACCAAACTATTCAATATTTCTTCCCAGCATAAAAGCCTCCGCAGCTTCGACTCCGATACTCGCCCCACGCCAGTGGGCCTGATGCTTAATTGCCACGATAGAACGAGAATGCGGCCAGTCCCTCATTTCACTTGCATATTCCCCCAGGGCTTTTAACTTAACATCTAAGGTTTCTGATATATTCACAAACCAGCCAGGCATGAAATAAGGTACATTACCAGGAACTTGCCACTCAGTACTTGAAGGCACTTCGAAAAACAACAGCTTTTTTACCGGACAACCCGGCATCGGCCTGCAGGCGGCAATTACAGCTTCATGAATTCTCCGGTGGTCAATGTTCACATCACCAGCGTGGTGAGTATAAATGATTTCCGGACGGTACTTTCCAATAATATTCTCAACCACTTTGACTACATCCAAAAGGTCGAGAGAGTCCATACGGTTGTCGGGGAAATCGTGCAATTCCAAGGAAGAAACTCCCAATATTTTATTCGCTTTACGCGCTGATTGCTCCAACTCAGCCAATGCCTGACCGATTTTTTCACGATTACGCCTTTCATGTCGACTCGTCAAACCTTCGGCAAGGATAACAACATGCACCTTATCATTATTTCTAACATGTTTAGCTATGGTTCCTCCACAACCTAAAACTTCATCGTCAGGATGCGCAGCTATCACAACAACATTACTACTCATAAAATTCCTCCCAATCGGGTTGAATATGATCCTTCGCCGCAAATGCCATAAAATAGAAATTACCGTATGCCATTTCGTAATAATAATTATTTTGTTACACCTAGTACTCTGAGCGCATTTTTACCCATAATCATGGCAATCTCCGGCTCATTGAGACCTACTTCTTTTAAACTTTCCAACATTCTTTCCTTATATTGTGCAGCCTGACAACTAGGGTGATCGGAACCAAACAAAAACCTCCCAACACCTAAAATACTAATTCCCCATCTTAAAGTCATGTTTAAGTCCAACATATTCTCCAACTTGTAAAAATAGGATAAATCAATCATGATATTAGAAAATCTTTGAGCCAAAATGACCGCTCTTGAAAAGTCAATCCCCCCGGCGTGGGCAATAATAATCGGAACATTTGCCTTCGCCGCAATATAAGCGACTATCTCCAGTCCCATGTTATCGTATTCTTCAATTGTTTCGCTGTAAGCGTGCACTACCACGAACATCCCCAACTCTTCGGCCTTTCGCACAAGCAGCTGCAGATTGGGAAAATCTGCCTTTGTGATCCTTTGTAAAACGGGATGAATCTTAATCCCACGCACACCCATGCCGGCGGCATTTTCAACATTCATCAACACATCATTTGCCTCATAGGGCCTAAAAATATCAAACATGCCACAGAATATAAAGCGTTCGTCCCACAACTCTTTCTTACATAACGCAATGAGCCTTTTACCCGCATTTCCCTGAAACCAGCCTTCATCAAGCAACATGGTTACCGCCCTGTCAATTCCTGCACGATCCATATCAAGCAGCAATTGTTCCAGATGCTCTTTCATGTTGACAGCTTTATGAAGACGCCTTTCAGTCGGAAGCCAAGGCGGCCCGGGGTGCATATGAAAATCAATAACAGGAGTGTCTATCTTACTCATACCTGACCACCAGCATCTCTTTGGAAATCTGGGCTTTTTCAAAGGCTGCCTCCAGGGAAGAACCTCTGGTAATTACAAATCCGTGCCGATTGGCGTCATTTGTAATTGACTCAACTGAATCTCCAGGTTTGACTGCAAGGCGAAAAGCCAAGACATCCTCGTCCGCACAAATTCTATCCTCATTTTCTATGGATAGTATTTTACCGGGCGAGAGTTTAAAAAAACTAAGAACAGATGCAGCCTTCATTTCCTCTGCGTCAGGAGCAGGAGCAACCTGCTTGCCTAAAGCTGTAAAAATAAGGAGTTCACTCAGATCGTAACCAGAAACAGCAGGGACGATCCTGGAACTTGTGTAACAACCACCGCCGCGGTTCGCACATTCTATAAGGTATATCTCTCCATCATCCGTTATCATGTATTCTCCATGGGTACATCCAGTCCGTATTCCCAAAGCCGTTGCCACTCTGGTGTGGTTTTCCTGTAATCTTTTGATCGCATTGGTCGGAAGCCTGGCCGGATACATTATCTCCATGGCCACACGTTTCCGTCCCCCGAGCATCACTTTGGAAGCCACCGCCAAAGAGCGATGGACGCCTTCCCCAAAGGCAAAACCGTCCACTGTAATCATGGTACCCTCAATGAACTCTTCTACCAGACATTCGCGCGCATATGAACAAGCTATCGCTTCATAATAGGCGCTTTCAACCTGTGCCATTTCATCAACTCTATTCACACCGAAGTTGCCCCTGTTATCCACAGGCTTGACAATACAGGGAAAAGAAAACTTTTCTACCGCCCTCTTCACATCGAACAAGGTTTTACACGGAATATACCCGGGTTGTTTTATCCCGGATTTTTCGCAAGCTTCACGCATCCACTTTTTATTGGTGGTGTTTTGGGCGGCAACCAGACCTGAGCCGGGCAATCCGAGACGCTCAGCTATATATGCCGCAGCGTAATAGGAATAGTCGCACTGGTCGGCCACAACAGCATCAATTTTATTATCAAAAGCCAGGTTAAACAAATTCACTATGTCTCTTGGTTCAACAACTGCCGTCTCGTCAGCCAATAAAAATCCGGGAGCGTCCCGGCAAGCATCAGTCGCTATGATGTATAGCCCCATTTTTTTGGCTGTTTTAATTAAATCAACTTGTTCCCAGCCCGAGTTTATTATTAAAATCTTTTGCATATGGACTACCTCCCCCGGCGATGAGTCTCTATTCTACCCTCTTTATATCTTCCCACTTGATAGGAGATCCTTTGCGAATGTCCCTGGTTGCCATTATTTTCCCCAGCAAACCAAAATTCTCATCCGAAATCCCTTCCATTGACCTTAACCAAAATACGTTATCTTCGCCAATTAATTCTCCCGATGCAATATCATTTTTTGCGAACCAGCGTACCAACAACTTCTGTGCAAAATTATTTTCATGAAGAGTCACCTTTTTTCTATGGCTACCCATAGCTGCATGTACATTTTTAACCGCAGTGACCATCCTCTTGAACTCATCCGGTTCAAGGGCGAAATTATGATCAGGCCCCGGCAGCGTTCTATCCAAAGTAATATGCTTTTCTATCAGGACAGCTCCCAAAGCAACCGCGGCACAAGGCGCCTCAAAAGCTGGCGTGTGGTCACTAATACCAACCAAACATTCAAACATTTTTCCTAATGTTACCATGCTGTTCAGGTTTACTTTTTCGTAACTGACCGGATACTCGGAAACACAATGCAAGAGTATAATTTGATCGTTGCCTTGGGAGCAACAAATATTTATTGCCGTTTCAATTTGCGCATAGTTGCAATAACCGACGGATATTATCAAGGGCTTTTTACAAGCGGCTACTTTCTTAACCAGCGAAGGAAAAGTTCGCACCTGCGGAGAAGCTAATTTATAAAAAGGTAGCTTAACCGCTTCCAATAACGGAATGGCTTCAATATAGGTCGGTGACGAGCAAAAAGAAACACCGGCTTTACATGCCTCGTCGGAAAGAGTTTGATACCATCTTTCATCAAGTTCAATTTGTTTGAATAAATCAATTAAATCTTGGCTATGCTCTGATGGCGCGTATTGCTTTCGCAGATTCAGCGATTGAAACTTTACGGCATCGGCTCCGCAGTCCGCGCTTATATGTATCAATTCTTTCGCCAGCCCGATATCCTGGTTGTGGTTCGAACCAATTTCGGCTATTATGTATGGATTGTTTTCCTTATTGATTACGCGCGAAGAAAATCCCTTATTTATAACAATGTCTTTCGGCATTTCGTCACCAGCCTTAACACGTTAAAATATGCTGATTATAAATGTCCAATATGCCGATGTATCAGCCCGGCAACTCTCAAAGCACCTTTTCCATCCACGTATTTTTGGGAACGAAGGGAATATTTCAGCCGCAACCTGTAATTATTAATAAGTTGCTTTACCTTGTCCCGCACCTTTTTCCAGTCCACTAAGCCAGCCTCGCCGAGATAACACGCTATTCCTTCATCCCGCATCCCGTAACCACCTGTTCGCTGGTTGTTTTCACAAATAAAAAACGCACTTGGAACGCCTAAGGCCATAGCTTCCAAAGCTATAGACGATGGAGACATTATCAATAAATCCTGTCTCAAAAGCAAGTCCGCCACATTGTCCACGTCCTGTTTCACTACCAATTCGTGAGGATAAGCAGCCCCCAAATCCTGAAATTGATTTATAAATTTGTAATCGGCTCCGACGATAACTGTCACCGACAACTCCCGCCCTATTTGGCTGAGCATGTGCAAAACAGGGAAAATCATCCCCGCCGTGTCACAGGCCCCAAAACATATCGCTATATTATAGCATTGTTCGCGGACAAAGTAGTCATTCACCCTTGCCGTGAATTGCTCACGTAAAATGGCGTACCTGGAACCCAGGAGAAGTATTTGTCCCTTATGCTGAACATATTCCAGCGTATCCGCAGATATATTGGGGTTAATTACTATGTCTACATCCGCAATGCACCGTTCAGGCTGGTAATCATCAATTACAACAATATTACTGAACCATTTCTTGCATTCTCTCAGAATTAACGCATGATAACCATAATGATCAACAATAAGTGTTTTTTCTCCATTATCCAATTTCGCAATGCCATCTAAGAATTTAAACTCATTTTCGCAATCAACTTTAAATATATCCACCCGCCCTGCGATCAACTTTATTTCAAAACCAAACTTTCTGACCAGGTTTATAGCAGCATCGGAAATATTTCTCATTATAAAGACAGGTTTATAAGAAAACCTTGACAATTGGGTTGCCAAAGCTAACATCCTCATTACATGACCGTATCCAATCACATTTGAACCATCGCATCTAATATAAATCTTTATCTCAAAACACCACTTTCAGTGCATCGGTTGCGTTCTGGCAGGAACTTTCCCAAGTATATCAGTTCAATCTTTTATTGTTTCACAACGTAACAAGTAGGCTGCCTGTTGAATGGCATTTGTAATACATAATTGTTCCCTATGTATTGTTCCAGTAAATCACTTTCTGAAGGAGATACTTCACAATTATAATGGTCCATTATTAAGACCCCGCCCTTAACAAGGCGAGACCAAAAGTGTTCTAATGACTTTTGTAATACTTCAGAAATTCCACAATCTATAAAAACCATTTTAAACCGTAAATGAGAGTTAAGCTCAAAATAATTATCCAGTTCCTTGGTAATGTCCATTTTATTAAGAATGGCTACATCATTTAAGTTTTGCCATCTAATCAACTTCTGTAAAATTTCATAATCGGCTTTATATTTGTTCTCCTGCCCAGGATCATCTTTTTCGGAAGGCTTCATCCCCTCAAACCAGTCAAACCCGTGTACCTGTGTTGTATTATAAGGTTCAAACAGTTTAACTAATTTCGCCATATATAAAAATGACGCGCCTTTATAGGTTCCCACGTCGGCCAGGTGTCCATTTAAGTTTAAGACCTTCTTGTACAAATCGTAAAAAAATAAATACCTGCCCAAATTCACATGCCCGGTAAACACCGGAAATTGAAAAATAAAATCTTTTTTATCAATATCCAGTTGTAATATGGCTTCTAATGATTCAAAATAATTCTTATCAACATCTAAAAATTTCCCCCACCCAAAATACTGAGTACGCAAATTATCCACATCCCGTCAAAAATCTAAATCATTACCTTAATTTGTATTCGAGTTAATCTCTTTATATTTTTTCAGACACACGGTATCAAATGTATTCCATTTGAGACGGTCAATACAATCAAACCAGATATCCTCCTGTTCTTCAATAAATTCCAGCCTGTGATATAAATCTTCGGTAAGCTGCTTCCTTTTTATCAGTACTACGCCCGTATCATCCGCAACAATCAAAGAGCCGTCCATTTGCCTTTTTCTTTCTTCAAACGCATATTCGTTGAACCCCGTTTCCTCATTAACACAGCCGATAGGTGTTGTCCCGTAACACCAGATGGGATAACGCTCTTTAATCAGTTGATGCACATCCCGAAGCAATCCGCTAACAACTATTCCACTTGCCTGGCGATAGATAATTACGAATTTTGACACCAAAGACCCAAAGATAGCCAACCCATTACAGTTAGTGCCTTCAACATATACAACACTGTCTTTTGGAGTATCCCGCAAGTACTTATGGGTATACCAGTTGGAACCGTTAACTGCCGGTACGTAATGAATAAAACCTACTGCTCTGCTTCCGGGAACCAAAACCTTCAATTTTGGATCAAGTTCGCCGGTTTTATAGAGTGCATCAGCCACTTGTGTAGAACTAACGCGGTTAACTTTGATATATTCCAATATTCTAGCAGGCCAACTAATATCGTTTTCCAAAACAACCCCTCCTTGGATGCTATTAATATTAATGTTTACACTTAATATTAATAATTGATTTTTCTACCCCTTTCTTGTTTACTTCCCAGATATCATTAGATAATGAAAAAATAAACGTATCTACATATTGACCGGCTTTTTCCCTGTGTTTTACCAATAAAACTTCTTCAATAAAACCTAGTTTTTTGTGATATTTTATACTAGCCGTATTAAAGGCAAACACCTCGCTACATAGCTTTCTAATTTTTAAATCATTAAAAACAAACTCCAACCCCCAATAACCCATCAAAAGACCGGCGCCTTGCGGCAAGCCCGTTTCCCCAAGATAAAACCCCCAGAAGCACTTGTTGTTATATCTATCTATATCCGTAAAATAAACCAACCCGACCGGTCTATCGTTAAACTGAAAAACCAGGTATGCATTTTGTTCCTTTTTTAATTGCTTAAACCACTGAAGGTGTTCTTCCTCAGAGATAATGTGATCTGAGAACATATTCGCGCGTATGCGGTCGGAATTTCGCCATTGCAACACCCGGTCCAGGTCGAATTCCTGCATCGGCCTGAGCTTCCCAGCCTCAAGCTTCAATTTTCTTCCCTCGCAAATAATTTGAATTCTGGTTATCAGGCAATCCATCTTTCTGATAAACACCGGTTAAATGCTTTTTTGTTTAACATTTTCATTAATCTTGATCAATTCAGGATATTGATCAAATAACTTGATAATATCCTTAAAATAAAAATCATGTTTTCCTTTATATAAGTGTTTATATACTTCACGGATCAGCATAAAATCCTCTTCCGTATCCAGAGTCCACCTGAATCTGGAATAATCACAACTGTTTTTATAATAATAAATCTTTTTACTATGTTCATAAATATAAGGGGTAACGTGTTCTCTTTGATATCCCTCAGACGCTTTATTAAAGGCTTCCTCCAACATTTGCATTGAAAACACTTCCGTATCCAGGCCCCTGGGGTAAGTCCTTTGCGTTAAATCACCGCCCGCATTTGTAACCAGGTCATATTCATGTTCTTGAAAGTAATTTATTATCTCATCGGAAATAAACGGGTCAATCAAAGGACAATCCGAAGTGATGCGTACTACTGAACGGGCATTATACTTCTTAGCCGCGTGATAATACCTGTCGAGCACATCTTCTTCACTACCTCTAAAGACTTTGACTCCCTGGTTCACAGCTTCCTGTTCGACAATATCGTCACGCTCCGAAGTGGTGGTTGCAATTATTATATCGTCAATACTTTTAATTTGGTTAACCCTCTCAATAACATGGGCAAGCACTGATTTACCGAATAAATCCTTCATAACTTTTCCAGGTAATCTGGTTGAGCCCATTCTAGCCTGGATAATAACCACCATTTTTATCTTCACTTCCGGCCCACCTCAAAAAGTAAAAATTTTTTACTTAATAAAAAAATTATGGCTTTTTACGTGAAACATGTCAATTAACTTATTAAAGCATGTAAGATTTATTTAGTCAACAGGCGTACATTTGGATAATATCCGGGGAATATAGCAACACGAGCCCCAGGACAAAACGGAGTTAAGAGGGGAAAAAATTGTTGTAAAGAACACGTTTATGATAGGGAAAATTTATTTTATGTCGAAAATGTTAGATTATCCACGACTGCCAAGTGCTTGCTGTTGTGGAAATAATTCTAAGGAAGGTATCGACTATCAACATGAAAGACAATAACGAGTTATCAGCAGAGGTGCTTGAATCAGCCATAGATTACTTGCCACGCCTAATCAACGGTTTAACAAAAGCATCTGTTTATTTTAATAATGATAAGCCTCTGGAAGGCTACCAGATCCTCTACGACGCCAATGAAGGATTGATGTGGTTTAACCAGGTGGTACAGAGTCTTCCCATTTTGCTGCCGCAGGGCGAAAATGCAATTGAAATAGAAAATAAATGGGAGCCTTATTTAGCCGCGTTGAACAGCATGCTATCCTCAATTGAAAATAAGGATGAAATCGCGATAAGCCAGACTCTGGAAAACGAAATAGTACCTTATATCGAACTGGTTTACCAAAAAATAAATAACCTGAGGCGGGTTTTTGAATATAAACAATAAGTCAACAATAAGTCAACGAAAAACTATAAAATTACCACTTTTCCCTTTATTTTATTAACCGGGGTACGATATAATTTACGGAAACAGTTTTATAGTTTCCAAGGAACTTCATAATTCTATGGAAAGGACTAAATATAGTATGACTTCAAATGAAAAACAAGAGCTGAATAAAAAGCTGGAGAAAATTTTTTTGAATTATTATGAAAATACCGGTTTCCTCAGTCAGGAAAAGCAAGACATCACATACTATAAAAACAAATTCATCAGAGAAAGATTCGTTGAGCGGCTTTTGTTTACAGTTTTGACTGAGTTTAATATCGGCGCGTTGTCCGGCAAATCTATTCTGATCCTGGGATTAAGCCATGAACTGGCCTCATTTTTTATGAAACTTGGGGCGGAACCCGGGAATATCACCCTGGCCGATACCTGCGCCAAAGCGCTGGAAAGAGCGAAGGACCTGTCCGGCAACCACTTGGAGTCCGCTAAAATTGATTTAGACAAGCTTTACTTCGAGGACGATACATTTGACGTTATCGTTTGTTTCAATTACCTTTCCAACATCCCGGTCGACGGGATGATTAAAACACTGGCAAATGAGTTGCACAGAGTAATGAAGCCGGGAGGGATCGCTTTCGTTTCCTTTACAAATGAGGTCGCCTCGCACGATGACATGAAAACATCCGGTTTGATACGCACCTTCCGGCGGGAAGAAGCCATTGACTACTTTAAAGAATTCAATTTAATCAATGTGCTTCACTTTTTACCGTATAATTTTCTCCTTTTTTCCATCAATGAAGAACATATATTTCCGAAAAGAATCGGTACAATTGAGGATATTCTGATTGAGAAAAATGAAAGATATACCGACTCCATACTTTTACTGACAAAATAATACAACGCCAGTCTTGAGGTGGTCCGATATGGCAAAAAAGAAAAAAAAGAAAGATGCCGGTGTACCTGGACGGTCGTGTAAAAGTGCACCGGTAGTCACTATAAATCAACAGAAAATTTTACCTTTCAGCGACAGTTTTCACACCACAACCCATTTTTATCGCAACAACATGCAGATATTGAAAAAACATTACCCCGAACTGGCCCGCCGGGTGGAGCAGTGTGCTTTCACACCCCGCTACCGGTTAATGCCCTCCTTGAGGCCGGATGGCACACCGAACCTCTACTGCGCGGAAAAAAACTCATTATATTACGACAACGCCGACCCTCTTTTAGACGCCAAGCTACAATTGGCGGCCCTGCGTTTAAAAAACGCCAAACTGGCCATTTTCCTCGGTGTCGGGCTGGGCTACGAGATCATCCACTTCGCCCTGGATATTGCCGACACGGTGGGGACAAAAGCAATTATAATAATCGAAAAAGACCTTGAATTATTCAAGTTGGCGTGTTGCTACACTGATCTTACCACACTTATCGCGCATCCCATGACCTTTTTCTTAATCGGAGTCGATGAAGATGAACTTTATGTACCGCTGAAAAACAAACTGAAAGAAAGTGGCTGGTTTATTTACTCGCGCGCCCTTAAACCGCTTTACCACCCTTCATCGCTGCGACTGGAAAAAGAATACTACCTTACAGCGCTGAAAGCAATTCGTGATGCGTCTTTACATACTGTGACGGATTTCGGCAACTGTCCGGAAGATTCCTTGATCGGTGTCGAAAACATGCTGGCTAATTTATCAGTAATCATCCGTAACCCCGGCATAAACCAACTCTACGGAGCTTTCCGGAATAAACCGGCCATCGTGGTGGCCACCGGACCATCCCTGAATAAAAACAAGCACCTTTTAAAAGGGCTTGAGAAACGTGCTTTAATGATATCTGTTGACGCTTCATTGAAAATCCTTCTGGAAATGGGCGTCAAGCCGCACCTGGTAACGGCGCTGGAACGGGTGATCGAAGTGGCGCGTTTTTTCAGAGACATACCACTCGGCGAACTGGATGATGTCTACCTGGCTGCGTGCCCGGTCATCCGGCGGGAAGTTTATAATCTTTACAGCGGTCCGAAAATAATAGTTTACCGGGCTTTTGACCATTTCAAGTGGCTGGGCGTCGACCGGGGCATGTTGAACATTAAGGGTTCAGCCGGCAACATGGCCTTTAAAATCGCTGCCGCGCTGGGCTGTAATCCTATCATCCTGGTTGGCCAGGACTTGGCTTTCAGCAGGAAAGGGGCGACTCACGCCAGCGGACACGCCTTGGGTGAAAAGCAGGACGCGTTTTACAGAGATGTTTTAGAAGTTACTGGCAATGATGGAAGTCCGATCCAAACCAGTGATACATTGTATGGCTTTTTAAAAGGCTACGAAGTGGACCTGGCGGAATATGAGGGTACGTGTATCAACGCTACCGAAGGTGGTGCTTTTATTCAAGGAACAAGAGTCATGCCTTTAGCAGAAGCAATTAAACGTTACCTGCGCGATGAATTCGACCCTTTGGAGACGCTCAACCGCCACCTAATGATACCAGATGAGTCAAAAAACAAAGAAACATTAAGACAAGTACTAGAAAAAATAGATCATACCATGGCGGAGCTTGAGAGAATAGAGCGCATCTGCAAAAATTCTTTGAAAATGATCAAAGAAAAGGAATCCCTCCTGAACCAAGCCGCCGCCGACCGGAATGCTACCGGTCAAGTCAAAGAGTTTATGGCTAAAATTTATGAACAAAAGCGCAATTGCGCGTTGGATCACGATACCTACCAGTTGTTTTTCATGCATGTAATTCAATCCTTTAACATTAAATTTGAGATGGAAATGCAGGTCATCCCCGAAACACATGATAATGAGTCAGTGGCATTGGCGGAAACCGCCTTGCGGCATACTGAGTGGTTCGCCACTATCGGCCGCCTGGCCGACACCTGTCGCAAGACCCTCCACAAATATAGAGAACTGCTTTACTTCGATTTTCCCGCTGAATAAAATTAAATTTTTCATGAGTTTCACAATTAATCTAAAGTATTTGTAAAAACCGCCGATAAAGTTAATAAGGCGGTATTTTCTTGCCGCGACAAAATCAGTCAAATATCTTGAAAAGGAGTGATAACAAGGTGATCATTTATCACAACATTCCAGCTTTGAATGCATGGCGCAACTTGACCACGAGCAATTTGTCCATGTCCAAGTCGCTGGAAAAGCTTTCTTCCGGACTGCGCATCAACCGGGCGGCAGACGACGCCGCCGGGCTGGCTATCTCGGAAAAAATGCGCGGCCAGATCAGGGGCCTCAACCAGGCGACGCGCAACGCCCAGGACGGCATCTCGTTAATCCAGACCGCTGAGGGCGCCCTGAACGAGTCTCACTCGATCCTGCAGAGGATGCGCGAGCTATCCGTCCAGGCCGCCAACGACACCCTTACCTCCAATGACCGGGCCGAGATCCAAAAAGAGATCGACCAACTCACCTCGGAATTGAACCGGATCGCCAACACCACCGAGTTCAACACCAAGAAACTGCTGGACGGCTCGGCCGCGGCCCTGACCTCCAGCGACAAGCTGTCCACCAAGATTTTTGTGCGGGACGGCCTGCGCACCATCGATCAGTTCGGCCAGAAAAAAACCAACAGCGGCAACTACGAATTGAAGATCGGCGTTAAAGAACTGGGCCAGACCGAAGTGCAGAAAACCGACATCTTCAAAGTCAAGCACGTCTACAATGGCATTGAGAACTTGAGTCTGAATTCAACTGCTAATGTTACAATGGTAGGCGCGCATAACTACGTTTCAGGGAGCTATACCCTGACGACGACCGTAGGAAGTGCGGGGACAACTTGGTCGGCAACCATGACGCAGCAATTCACGTCGGGCGGCGCCGCTTCCATATTTGGATCCTATTCATCGGCAATCACTGTGTCTGCGGGCGGTACTGTTTCAGCAAACGAAAGCATCCTGATTGAAGTAACCAATGTCACCAGTTCAGGTGGTGTTACTTACCGCATTTCCACCCACAAATATGACGTGGATGGGACTTATACTTTCAACCAAACAACTCAGACAGTAACCATTAATACATCTACGACTTCAGTTGTTCTCAGTGCCGGCGCGAGTATTGGCACAACTTTGACCTTCGCTGTTTCGGCTTCACAAACCAACACCTTAAAAGTGGGCGATAAAGCTATCGTCAACTTAAAAGCTGCTGCTTCAGCACTGACTACTTCACATAAATATGTCGTCACCGGAAATACGACACAATTTGTCAGTCAAACCTACCTGGACGGTTACTTCGACAAGACCCAGCGCACCTTTAATCTGTACTCCCTGAATACGGCCACCGGGACCGCTTACAACGGCACGTTCACTATCGGCTTTGACTACGATTACGCCACAACACAGAACACAACCACATTCGATGTGACACCGGCTTTCGGACGCGCGGCCTCCCTGGACACCAAACTATACGACATAGACAAGTTCTGGGATTCCAGCGGCAACTTCATGTTGACCAGCCCGCAAAAACTCACCATGATCCAGGGCGACGGCAAGAAAACCAGCATCACCCTGGACAGCAACGACACCATCTTCACCGTCCAGCAGAAACTGAACAACGCCATCCGGGACGGTCTGGAGCAGGGCAAATATGTAGACACCTCCCTCCAAAGGAACTTCGTCGAGTTTGTATACAATAAAAATGACGCTACCGAATTCGCCAATAAGACAGGTTACTCCGTGGACGGCACCTTCGTAATCCAGAGCGCCATCGCCGGCAAGAGCGGCGAGATCCGTTTCTCGGCAGACGACGACAATCTGATCAACGCGCTCAGTCTGGCCAGCATCCAGTCCTCCAAGGAAAACACGTTCAATGTTTGGTACAAAGACGCGCACAGCACCGACCCGTATGATATCAACCCGAACGCCACTATCTCCGGCAACCTGCTGGTAGGTGTAATTCACCAGAACGTGGACGTGCTGTTTGACTCCAACGCCAGCATCAAGACAATAACAGCCACCAATTCGGCCACCGGTTTCTTCCAAATGGTTGCTGAAAGCGACCAGACGAAGTATCATACAACCACAGTCCACTTGGCGGACAACACCATGGTCTTCCAGATCGGCGCCAACCCGAACCAGGACGTCAACGCCTCCATCGGCAACATGGGAGCAAGCGCCCTGGGAGTGGACAACATCCTGGTAACCGACCGCAACTCGGCGACCAACTCCATAGCCAAGCTTGACGCGGCCATCAACAGGGTTTCCAGTGAGCGGGCCAAGATGGGCGCCTTGCAGAACCGTCTCGAGCACACCATCAACAACCTGGGTGTCGCGGCTGAAAACCTGCAGTCGGCAGAGTCCCGTATCCGCGACGTAGACATGGCCCAAGAAATGATGAACCTGACCAAGCTGCAGATCCTCACCCAGGCCGGCACGGCCATGCTGGCCCAGGCGAACGCGCTGCCGCAAAACGTCTTGAAGCTGCTTGGCTAATAATTAACCAATCAGTGGAAATCAATATACTATGTTATCCAGCTTCCTTTAAAGAGGACGGCCGGCTCCTGGCCGGCCGTCCTTACATATTAAGATTACATATTTTGCTCAAAGTTGATTTAATCCAATCAAGCACATAAAATGGCAAATATAATCACTGACCGATTAGCATGTCAAGGTTTATTTTTAAACCGGAGGTTAAAAAGATGGAAATCACACCTAGCAATATTGTGCCAACAACGCCCATTGTCAAAACAGATGAATCGACTAATGTCAACAATAATAAAGGGCAGGGTATTTTAGGAGTCCTCTCGCCGAAACAGACTCAAGAGAAACTTAAATCAAATGCTGACGCGAGCCAGGGCAAGGAAATCAATGAAAAAAACCTGGAACAAGCCATAGAAAAGTTAAACAAGATGTCGGAACTTTTCAACTTCCGGTTGCAATTCCGCGTTCACAAAGAAACGGGACGTATTTTTTGCAAGGTTGTCAACCCGGACACCGGCGAGGTATTACGAGAGATACCATCTGAAAAAATACTGGACATGGTCGGCAAGATGGAAGAAATGGCCGGTCTGATCTTGGACAAGTATGTTTAAGTTTTTGGGAAATCAGGCTTCATTTTGTTTTAATTTATGATATAGTTATGAGCGAGGTGATAGAAAATGGCGGGTATTCAAATTGGTGGTATAGTATCCGGTTTTGACACGGAATCCCTTATAACAGCATTGACAGAGAACGACAAAAAGCCGCTGACGTTGATGCAGAATAAAAAGGACCTGCTGGAGGCGACGCAGTCAGCCTGGAAGGATGTCAACACGCGGCTGACCAACCTGCGCAGTACGGTAACCGCGCTTAAAATGAGCGCCACGTTCAACAGCAAGACGGCCACTTCGAGTGATGAAAAGGTGCTTACAGCGTCTGCAAACACTGCGGCGGCCGCCGGATCGTACCAGATTAAGGTAAACAAGCTGGCCAGCTATCACCGTTACGCCTCCAGCAGCGCGGCGACGATAACCAATAATTCCAGCGCGATGTCATCTACCGCGCTTGGCTTGACCGGCAGCTTCACTTTTAAGTCGGCAGGCAGCACAAATACCGGTTCGGTTACAGTAACGGCAACGGACACACTTAACTCCATACGTGACAAGATAAACGCGGCAAACGCCGGCGTCACGGCTACAATCATAGACAATAAACTTGTTATTAAAAGCGACACCATGGGCTCAGAAGGGCAAATTACTTTAACCGACACAGGCGGCGGAACGGCTTTCACCGACCTGGGCTTTACGCAGACGACGGCGGCGCAGGATGCCGAAATCGAATATGAAGGAATAACGATAACAAGAGCCACCAACAGCATCAGCGACGTAATCAACGGCGTCACCCTGAACCTCGTTGGCGAAAGCACGACAAACGTTTCGCTGACTATAGCGACCGACACCACCAAGGCTTCCGACGCGATTAAGGCTTTCGTAGAACAGTACAATTCATTAATGGATTTTATTGCTGAAAAAACTGCTGTCGACCCACAGGACACCTTGAGCACTCGGGATGAAAACGATCTTTCCCCGTATGATTCCAGTCGCAATCGCGGCGCGTTGCAGGGCGACCCGACGATCATCAACCTGGAGTCGCAAATCCGCCAGATGGTCAGCAGGAACGTGGCGGGTTTGAATCCCGTACTGAACGCGTTAAGCGCCATCGGTGTCACTACCAGCTACTACTCGGGAACCGGAGAAAAACAATTAGCCACCCTGGTCATAGACGAATCAAAACTGCAGCAAGCCCTGGCCGACGCGCCGGGTTCAGCATCAGTAACCGGGCGCGACGAAGCGCCGGTGAAATACAACAGCTTCATTTCAAAGACAGCCGCCCAAATTACCGGAACCACTTCTGCCACGGCCACCACCGCTTTAAATCTGACCGGAAGTTTCACAGTCAAATCGGCGGACAGCGTGGTTACAGCGTCTATTACAGTGTCGGCCACTGACAGCCTGACCAGTATCATGAATAACATCAACGCGGCAGGCGCTGGAGTAACCGCATCAATAGTGGACAACAAGCTGCAGATAACAAGCAACACCATGGGCACGCCCGGTCAAGTGGTCCTGACCGACACCGGCGGCGGCACGGCTTTTACAGACCTGGGTTTTACCGAGCAGACGAAAGTGTCCAGCGCGGACAACGCCATCCTGTCCGGCCAGTCAGGCAGGCTGATTATTGAAATCGACGGCAAAGACTACAATATACAGTTCAGCGGGCCGAAAACCACCCAGCAGGTGGTCGACGACATCAACGCCGTAATCGGCTCTGTGGCCACAGCGTCGGTTAATTCCAGCAACCGGCTGGTAATAACAAACCGCTCCACCGGAGTGAATTCAGTAATCAGAATAAAACAGATCATGGAGGACCACTCCGGCGATCTGGCAAAACTGGGCCTCGCGCAGGGAGACTCAGGCCGCGGCAAGGATCTCGCAGCGCTTTTCACCGCCCAGGTCGCAGACACACAGGGTTCGATAACCTCATTTTCCGCTCTGGCGGATACGCCGGTCACCAGCAGCGGTACGCTTGGCTTGAGAATTGACGGTAATGATTACACAATTGCCTTTACCGGCGCGTACAACCGCAGCGACGTAGTCACCAAGATCAACAACGCAATTGGCTCAGCCGGGCAGGCTTATCTCGACTCCAACAACTGTCTTGTGATCCGCTCCCTAAAAACAGGCACGAGTTCGAGCGTCCAGGTAACCCGGGTTGACGCGGGACTGTCCGGACTGAACCTGGCCGTGGGAGAATACGGCGCCGGGGCGAGCGGTGTTACCGGTCTGGCCATAACTCTGGACAACTTCTACGCCTCGTATGTTGCGTCCGGCGGCATTCTTTCCAAAAAACAACAGCTATTAACCAATCAAATAAATGACATTCAGGAACAAATGGATGCCCTGAATGAGCGGATCAAGGCTAAAGAAGAGCGGCTATGGCAGCAGTTTTCCGATATGGAAACGAAGCTGCAAAAACTGCAGGCTCAGAGCCAGTATCTTAGTTCCTACCTCGGAACGCTCACAGGTAGCACCACCAGCAGCAGTTCCAGTGGCAGCAGTTCCAGTGGCAGCAGTTCCAGTTAAATCAGTAGTCGATATTCAATGGTTAGAATATTAGAATAGAGAACCAGCGAAAACATTCTGAATTTTGAACACCTGAACAAGGACATACGGGGGGATATATATTGAACGCGGATAATCCATACAACAAATACCGTAAAAACGCCGTTACCACGGCCAACCAGCCGCAATTGGCGGAAATGCTTTACAGCGGGGCTGTAAAATTCATCCGGCAGGCTTTAAGCCATGTGGAAAATAACAACGTCCAGGAAGCACACAACGCTATTGTACGCGCGCAGGAAATATTTGAATACCTGGCCGAAACTCTGAACGAGAAGGCTGATCTCGCGTTCAACTTGGCCCACCTTTATGACTACGTCTACCGCCGCCTTGTGGACGCCAATGTGGCTAAGGACGCGGAAATACTGAGGGAAGTACTGGGGCTGGCCGAAAGCCTGCGCGACACGTGGCATGAAGCCAGGCAAATAGTGGCCGGAGAGACTAAACACGCGGACAATGCGGATAAGCTTGTTTGAGGAAAGGTGTGATTCGTTTGCATACTCCGGACAGTGGCGGACGATTGCCTGCCAACATAAGAGAAGCGATCGATGAAAAGCTGTTTCTACTGGGGCAGATTGCGTCTATGGCGGAGGAACAAGCAGCGTTGGCGGGCAGCCTCCTCGCCGAACCGGAAAAGACCGCCGATTTCGACCGGTTAATAGATGCGCGGCAGCGTTGCATGGAGCAGATTGACGCTATTGATAAACATATAGACAAATATATGACAAATAGCGTAAGTATCGCGCATGAAATGGTTTCAAAAATAAAAACAATCCTGGAAAAAACCCTGGAACTGGACAAAAAGACATATGCCGCCATTTTCAATGAAACTATTGTTTTAAAAAACCAACTAGCAGACCTGTCACGCCGCAAAAAAAGTCTAACAGTATACAACACCAATATACTGGCACGTAAGAGCATGATTGTAGACAAATCCAGGTAAGACGCCAAACCTTACCTCTGGCTATCCAGCATCACACCGGAAAAACCGCCAGTGCCTTCATAGTCTGCCAAAAACTTATCCGGAGGCAGTTTACGCTTCACTTTACCGCTTTTCTTCTCAACCACCGCGATGTAAATCTCCTCACCGTCTTCCGCTAACAAAAACTCATAAGCCAGATTATACACCTTGGAGGAGCTGTTCAATTTCTCCAGCGCTTTAATCAATTCCTTGCGGTTTACCGCCGCCCCGGCCAGACCCATTTCCATGCTCATGGTCTGGCTAATTTTAGCCTGCGCCTCGGCCGGATTGCGTTGGGGCATGGCCTCGTAGACTATCAGCGACTGCAGGCCGCCCGCGCCAACCTTCATTATAACCACTTCCCATTGAGAAGATCAATACACCATATTTACTTCAAGTAATCCAGCAAATTCGTCTGCATGATCCTGGCCCCTGCCGCCAGCGAAGCCTGGTATGTCAGTTGTTTCTCGTTAAGCTCCACCGTCGCTTTGGCCACATCGGTGCTGTAGTAACCGTCCATCATATCGTTAATGTTTACCTCAAGGTTGCTGTAATGTTCGTCGACCGACTCCAGGTGGTTGGTTCTGGCGCCGACTCTTACCCGTTCCTGCAATAGCCAGCCCATTTTTTCATCAAGATATTCCAGACACTGGCTAATCTTGGCCGTCTGGTTGTTTTCGAGTTTCTTTCTCAAATAAACCAGGCTGTCAAAAATATTTCCTGCTGTAAAAGTCGCCGCATCCGTGGAATCGGATATAGACCCGTTAAATGTCAAGTCGACATTACCATCGTAGAACTCCCCGTTCCCCTCATCTAATGTAAAAAATTTAAGCTTGGCGCCTGAATCAACCGCATTATCATTAAAGACCCACTTTCTGTCCTTTCCGTCATAGTTGATACCTATACTGTCATCTCCGGCAACTGTCTGCGCGGCCACGGAAATGACCGCTTTATCGCCCGCCTCGACAAACCTGGTGAGACTTATGTTCAAATCAATATCGTGAGTACCGGAACCGTCGCCAATAATAAGATGTGCCGGTGTATCCGGAATGCCGTCCTTGGGATCAGTATCGGTAAAAACTTGTTCCACACAGCCGTCGTACCGGTTGCCGTCCTTATCATAGGTATGATAGGTAAACCTCACAGCAGCATCTGCAACACCCACGCCACCGCTCTGATTTAAAGCCAGGTTCAGCACTGCAGGGTCATCAATCTGGGTAACTTGTATTTTTGAATCCTGCCCCGTGGAGTTTGAGCGAAGCACCAGATTATTGCCGCCGTCGAGGTAAGCTTCCCCCGCCGTTCCCAGCACTTTATTGATCTGGCTTACCACATCGTTGTTGCTGGTAACGCCGGAAAAATTCACCATATAGTCAACACCGTCTATTTTTAAACCCAGCTTGCTGCCGTCAGGCAAAACTCCCGGCGGTATGGCAAGGGCGGCCGAAGAAATAATCTCGGCATGGTCCTGGGTGTAGTTAACTTTAGTCACTTCCATCAAAATGGAACTGTTAAAAGTATTGGACGCGCTCACGACACCCACATTGCCGACAATGGTGTTCCCAGCCTGGGAGTAATAATCGGTAACCACGGCTGTGGAATCGCCCGGGCTGGCTCCGTCTACCGTGCTCACTTTGTACTTGCCGAACTGCAAGCCGTTAAACCCCGCCAGCAGCTTTAATCCCGACAGATTATCGTCAATCGACTTGACCTTGATATAAGTCCCGGGATTGGTACTGTTTGAACTCAATACCAAATTGGAGTCGGTGTCCATAGCCGCACTCCCGTTAACTCCGAGTGCGCTGTTTATCTTGGCAAGCATCGCGGCTACGGTAGACTCGCCGGAAAAGGAGATATCGTAATCATTGCCGTCGATATTCAACACTAGCTTCCCGTTAAGGGGTGTCGTGGTCAAATCCGCATCTGTAATAGCGCCAAAAGACTTAACAATATCCTGTTCACTGGTAATATCGACAGTATCAACCATTGAACCGGCCCCTTTGGCTACATCCACTATCTTGTCGAAAAAAAACTTCTTTCCGTTAATATTTACCTCATACCTGCCGTCTGGAGCAATTTCACGCAGCACATCACTGTCGTCTCCGGTGAAGGTAAAGTCATCACCACTCCGGTGGAAAGGTGTGGCGGTATTCTTTAAGCCGGCAAAGATATATTTGCCGCCCAGAGAAGTATTTGCCACTTCAACCATCTCATCCGTCATAGCGTCAATCTGCTTGGCTACGGCAATCCTGTCGTCCCGGGTCAGAGTATCATTCGCGCCCTGATTTGCCTTCTCGCGCGCTGTTTGCATGATAACCGTGGCATTATTCAAACCTACGTCGGTCTGCTCAAGCCACCCCAAGCCGTCGGTAATATTGCGCTGGTACTGCTTGTTTAAGCTCAGGTTGCTCTGCAAGGCCATGGTCTGGCTGAAACCGGCCGGATCATCGCTCGGCCGGTTAATCTTGGTGCCCAGTGAAATCTGTTCCTGGGTTTTGGAGATCCCGCTCAGATTTTTCTGAAACGCGTATTGCATACTGTTTGAAATCATCTTTTGGGTGACACGCATTTTAAATCACCTCTCATAAAAGCTTTAGCTTATACCGCCATGCGGTTAATCAGGGTGTCGAGCAGGTCGTCCATTACTGTGACAGTCCTGGCCGAAGACTGGTATGCGTATTGGTACTGGATCATTTTAGTCAGTTCCTCGTCGCTGGAAACACCAATCAATGACTCCCGCAGGTTGTTGACCTGATCCTTCACCGCGTTCTGCGTCCCGAGCCGGTCCGCCGACCCCTGCGTGTCGGCGCCGATCATGGTGGTCAGGCCGCGGTAGTAACTTTCAAATGTCGCGGTATTACCCAGCATGGTCAAATCCGTGCGCAAACCTCCGATGTCAAGCGCCTTGTCGCCGTTGACATTGGTGATCGCCGACTTCACATCCGCCGACAAGTCAAAGTCAGCCGCGCCGGTGGCTGTGAAAAAATCCGGATAAGTACCGGAAGACGTCGTGGTCGCGTGCAACGTGTTGACCGCATTTGTCAAACCCAGGGCAAGCTCATCCATCATTGACATGTAGTTGTCTATTTTATCAAGGGCGTTAATATAGCCGACCAGCATGCCTGTCTCCGGGTTTGCGGCCGCCCAGCTTTCGGCGTCGGCGCGTGTTATATCCACCTTGCTGTTGTCGGTGGCAACCAACTCCTGGCCGTACAGAGACACCGAAACATACCCGTCCGGCGAATTTTCTACTGTAACCTTGCCCAGTTTGCCGAGTTCATCCAGCAATAGATCCCTTTTATCCAATAAGTCATTGGGTTGCTCGCCCAGATCGATTATCCGCGCTATGGCCGTGCTGACCTCTGTAATTTGCTGGGTAAGGCTGTTGATCCTTGCGACTTTTTCGTCGATCACACTGTCGACGTTCTGACGCACGTCGGAAACCTGCGTATAGGTCTGCCGGATGGTGGTGGTCAGTTCAGCGCCCGCTTCACGCACGGCGGCTTTAGCCCCGATGTCCTGGGGAGTGTTGTTCAGATCTTCCCAGGCATTGAAAAACTTGCCGATCAGGGTTTGAAGCCCGTTCGTTTCATCCGGCTCGGGAAAAGCGGCCTCGACTTTTTTCAGCGACTCGTTCAGGCCTTCCCAGTAACCTTCCGAGCTGGCCACATCCCGCCACTGGTTGTCCATATATTGATCCCGGTAGCGGCGGATGTAACTAATCTCCACCCCGGTGCCAATCTGGCCGGGAACCAGCTTCTGGTTAAGAACCGGGTTGCAATACGGATCGGTGGCCGCATGCACTGCTTCCTGCCTGCTGTACCCATCCGTACTGGCATTGGACAGGTTGTGACCTACCACATCCAAAGCTCTGCGCTCGGATGTCAAGCCGCGGCGGCCAATTTCAAGACCGAAAAAAGTACCTGGTCCGGACATATTAAAAACCACCTTTCAACAGGTGTTAGTAACTACTCAGTAGTCAGAAAATAATTTTAGGGTACAACTCAAGTGTTTAAAACGCCTAAAGGAATGTAAGAATCCCTACTGGATTCTGAATACTGACTATTTAAATTCTAAACAAGTGAATATTAACCGGTGTTATTTATAAATAAACATGTAATCAAATAGTCTTATTAACCAGCAGCTTTTTAAAACTTCCCTGGCCGACACCGCCGTCTACCCCGTATGTAAGTCCTTCCCCTTGATTAATAGCGTTCAGCATTATCCTGTTTAACGTTAGCGCCCGCCTGGTCATAATCGCGTTGACCTTATTCACTTCACGCAGCAAATCAGCCTTTGAGCGCATTTCTTTGAGAAGCATGTCCAGCTTTTCCCTGGTTTCACCGCTTGCGTGAGGGAGAACATCAGCAAGTCTGCCGCCGGGTGAAAGCCCTAACTCATTATCCAGCGCCGCCTGAATACGTAAGCGTTCTTCCTCCACAGCGGTCATGTCGGCAAACATATTGTTAACCCGCTTGACGGCTGCTTCAATTGCTTCCGCGTCATTGTTTCTGAGAGCCGTCATTTGTTCCTCACACGCCGAATAGAGGCCGGCCATGAGACCGTCCTCGCGGGTAAGACAATCAATCAGGAGGTCCAAGGAACTACCCGGCCGGTTATCCAATATTATCACCGCC
>MVQL01000175.1 GCA_002067205.1 Pelotomaculum sp. PtaB.Bin104 | reverse complement strand
TAAAAAATGGGTTTTGGCCGGGAACGACCTGACTGTCATGCTGCCATACCTGTCGGCGTACATGGGGCATTCGGATTTCCGCGCCACCCAATACTATCTGCGGCTGACATCCGACCTGCACCCTGAGATCGTGCGGCGGGTTGAGGCGGAGTTCGGGTACGTTATACCGGAAGGCGGGATCGTGTATGACGAAAGCTGATTTGCCCTATTACCTTACGCAGTTCCTCGGTAAATACCTGCCCGGCGAGAGGAACGCCAGCCGCCACACCATCCAGTCTTATTCCGTAACGTTCAAACTCCTGCTCTCTTTCTTTGAGCAGGCGAAGGCGATCAAGCCGGACCGCCTGTCCATGGCGGATCTGACCCGCGACACGATCGTTGATTTCTTGGACTGGCTTGAATCCGCACGGGATTGTGGGGTGACGACCCGAAACCAACGGCTGGTGGCCATCCATTCGTTTGTCAGGTTTGTGCAAAAGCAGTCGCCCGAGAATCTATTTGAGTTTCAGAAGATCCTGAACATCCCGGACAAGAAGTGCGCGAAGACAGTCGTGCCGTTCCTGACTGGTGAAGAAATGAGAATACTGCTGTCGATGCCTGACCCTTCAACCCAAAAGGGGATGCGGGATATGGTGTTAATGGCTGTATTGTACGACAGCGCCGCGAGGGTTCAGGAGATCATAGACTTGAAGGTTAAGGATTTGCGCTTGGACAAGCCCGCCGTGATCACTTTGCATGGCAAAGGGCAAAAGACTCGCCATGTTCCAATCACGGAGAAAACGAAAAACCTTCTGGAATCGTATTTACGCTGCAGTCCAGGCAACAACGGGGTCAGCAACGGCGAGCAGTATGTGTTTGTGAACCAGAGGAAGCAGCAACTGACACGCTGGGGCATATCTTACATCATCGACAAATATGTCGATTTGGCAAGCCAGCACGAAGGGTTCGAGGTGCGCTTTCCTGTTACGCCGCACGTGTTTCGGCACAGCAAAAGCGTCCACCTGCTGCAATCCGGCGTTAACCTGATCTACATCAAGGATTTTCTTGGGCATAGCGATTGCAGCACAACCCAGATTTATGCCAAAGCAGACACCGAGACGCGGCGGAAAGCGCTGGAAGCAGCATATATTGACATCCTGCCGACAAGTGAACTGCCGGATTGGTCCGATGACAAAAATCTAATGGAGTATCTTAGCTCACTTAGCAGGTAATGATCAAATGGTGAGTGAATCGATGGGTAAGCCGGCGGTTTAGCTGGCTTGCAGTCGCCACTCACCATTTTATATCTCTCACCATAATGGCGCAATACGTGCGGATGTATGTCCAGGCCGGCAAAGCGGCCATAGTTTTCAATGGCTTGCTCCACGCGCCGGGTGGTGATATGGCCACCATCCTTATGGGGAACAGAAAAAGGCAAGCATTATATCTTCTCTCCCTCTCATCCAACCATTCCTTTAAAGCACGTCGGGCCTCCGGCGGCACTGGCACTTCACGCCACTTGTTGCCCTTGCCTTGGCGGACGGTCAATTTACCGTGGCGCTCACCAATGTCCAAGTCGGATACCTGGAGCAAAACAGCCTCACTGACCCGTAGGCCGCAGGACAACAGCAGGCGCACCAGTGCCACGTCCCGCTGCTTCCCCCGGCGCTCCACCTCCCTGAGCAAACGGTTTTGCTCGTTCCGCTCAAGAGCTTTCGGAGGAGTAGGTTGGGTCTGGACCTTACGGGGGACATTTGGGCATACGTTCAAGGTATCCGGCTTCCATAGCCCACTTCAATAAGCTCCTGACGTTATTCAAACGGCGGTTACCGTTACCGGTTTCAAACCACGCACAGTTTGTAAATATCCCTGGTAGTCCCGTAGGTCGATGCTGGTCACGTCAGTAGGTGTCATCTCCCTACCGTTGGTATCCACAAACCACTTCCCGAAGTCGGCCATGTCGATCCGGTAAGCCGACACTGTATTTGGTGACAAGTCCAGTGTAGTCAAATGGGCAAAAAACTGGTCTAAAAAATTATACGAAGCGTTTTTCATTGCTTACGACCTCCTCAAAAAATGCAAATAGCCCTTGTGGGCTAAATTGTTTCGGATAAACAAGGCTATGTGAGCAATCACTATTCATCATATTTGGCTATATAATACTTGCTGGTAACGGTTTGTTACTGAGTTGTCCATGCAATTGCTATACTTTTTCCAAAAACAGTTAGGCCTTTTAATTAACCACCACCTCTCTTGTTCTGATAATCTCTGAACACCTGCGGATCCGGCAACCTTAATTCACTTTCTCGATTCGGCATAACTCCCTTATTCTTTAGTCTCAACATTACAGAATCGTACCGGGTTTCCTTCTCTGCCTGTTCAATAGTCTTAACCCCTTTTTTTATCCAATCTTCAAAAATACCGGTAATATAAGGTATACTCTTTTTACCGTTTAAAACTGACTTACTGACCGCATATTCAATCATCCCCAGAGGAAATATATCAAACCACTTAGAAATATATGCAACCTCCACTGGAAGTCCCTCAAATCCAGCATTTTTCAAAATTGTCTTGATAGCAATTTCTCCCATAGATTTTTCTTCGCCGTTGAAAGAATCTACTTTATCCACATTATCAATAACATCCACAGGCTGAGCTATACAGGGCTTCGCGCGCGCCCGATCTTCTTCATCATGATGAATGTATGAATGAATGTATGTATGATCATTTATTTCTTGTTCACTATGTATTGTTATATTAGTATTGTTAGAGGCTGTCTCAGCACCCACCCCGGTGCTGCAAGCACCTACCTGGGTGCTATCAGCACCTACCCCCTCTAAATTATGACAGGGTGGGTGCTCACAGCACCTACCCTGCGCGCCTAAAGTATCCTTTTCAGATACTTGCTCCGGTGGGTCGCAGAGAAAGTAAATGTTTGACAAGTATTCACCGTCCTGCTTTTTCTGAACAGTCTTTTCAAGCCAACCTTTTTCCTCAAGTTCTGCCACGGCTCTTTTAGCAGTATCCCTGCTTACTTTACAATCCTTGGCAATCCTGTTGTATGACGGCCACGCCTGCCGGTCGCTGTTTGCGCACCTGGCCAGATAGAGCCTTACCAGTTTGGCAAACGGAGAAAGGTCAGAAGCAAAAACTTCATTCGTATCCCAAAACCAATTTTTTCTCCTTTTATCCTGAAGGGTTTTTTCAGTATCAAACGAGCCACTTTTGCCCAAATCTTATCACTCCTTTTCGACTCAATTCATTACCGACTCAATCTTCCGCCAGCGGAGATTTGCAAAATAAACCTTGCATATCAAGCATTCCCTTACATACCTTCATTTTGCCGGCCTTGATTTGTTTCTTATAATCTCCAGTAAATTCACTTCATCACCATTACGAATCTTGCTATAAAAATAAAAACCGGCTTTGATACCGGTATTAGCTAAACTTGGAACAGACTTATTATCTATAGCCCGTACTATCAGTCGTTCCACTTTTATCTTTCAAGGCTTTCGCCCAGATGGACACCCGGATTTCTATAAATAAATTCAATCCGGATATTGACGCATAAATGGTCTTGCATATATTATTATATTAGCTAAATTGCTAATTAGCATAATTGTTAAGGTGATAACGATGTCACAATCAGCACTTACTTTCGGCAACTTTATAAATAAAAAAAGAAAAATAAAAGGCATCACGCAAAAAAATGTCGCAGACGCATTAGGTGTTACAACTGTTTATGTCTGTGACATTGAAAAGAATCGCAGATACCCTCCTACCAAGGGAGACATGTTATCTAAATTAGCAAAAATATTAACATTAAATGAAGATGAAAAAAATATTCTCTATGATTTGGCAGGTAGTGATAAAGGCTGTGCACCACCCGACTTAACTGAATATATTATGTCATCAGACATTATCAGAACTGCATTAAGAACCGCTAAGAAAAAGGCTACAACTGATGATTGGCAACAATTTATTGATAATCTTCATAAAAAATAAAAATAGGGAGGTTTTTGTATGCCAGGTAAGTTTCAATGGTGCAAGTTTCAGGACTGTGACTTAAATGATTCGTTCTTTGACTCGCTAAAGGAAGATTATAGCGAATTTCCTACTTGGTTCTCTAAAAAAAGCAAAGCAGAGGAAGAGGCTCTCGTTTTTAAAGATGAACAAGGTATAGGTGCTTTCGTCTACTTAAAATCAGAAACAGAAGCTATTGAATTATTAGACAAAGTATTACCTGCCATTCCACGTATTAAGATAGGAACTTTGAGGTTAGCCGAACGATTTAGAAAACAACGTCTGGGTGAAGGTGCTATTGGTGTATCACTTTGGCGTTGGCAAGAAAAAAAATGTGATGATATCTATGTGACTGTTTTTGAAAAACACGATACGTTGATTAACCTTTTTGAGTATTTCGGCTTTAAATGTGTTGGAATGAACCGGCGTGGTGAGCGTGTCTATCTAAAAAGTCGAAATAAGATAGATTACAGCGACCCATACAAAGCATTTCCTTTTATTAACCCTAATTTTAATAAAGCCGGATTAATACCTATTGATGATCATTTTCACGACAGACTCTTCCCTTATTCTGAATTATTCAGGAATAAAAATCTTATTGAAGAGATAACTGCAGGTAACGGAGTAACTAAAGTATATATAGGTTCCCCGTTTTCAGCACTTCATTACTATATTGGCGAACCGGTTGTAATATATAGAATATTCAATGGAACCGGCCAGAAGACTTATAAATCTGTTGCGACTTCCTTTTGTGTTATTTCTAAGGTTGACATAATAAAAAGTGGTGGTGTAACAAGGATGAGTTTAAGCGATTTTATCGGAAGTGCGGGGAATAAAACAGTGTTTACCCCTGAAGAATTAACCAATATCTATACCAAAAAAAGTAATGTGGTTATGCTTGAAATGACATACAACGGCTTTTTTGGTAAAGGACACAATATTATACATAAGAAGTTAAAAGATTTAGGGTTATGGTTTGATACTCATCCTTATAATTTTGTTTATTCTAAACAGCAGTTTTTAAGTATTTTAGAAATGGGTGATAAAGATGTGCAAAATATTATTATCAATTAATCCGACTCATGTAGACAATATTTTCAGAGGGACTAAGAAGTATGAATTCAGAAAAATCCGATGCCGTTCCAAAGTCGAAAAAATGGTTATTTACTCTACTGCGCCGATAATGAAAATTGTTGGAGAAGCAGAAATTATAAATGTAATAGAAGGGTTGCCTTCATACATATGGGAACAGACTGCGGAATTTGCCGGTATAAATAAAGTACTATTTGACCGGTACTACGAAGGCAGACAGAAAGCAGTAGCATATCATTTAGGAAAAGTAAAAAAATACAATACGCCGATGGATTTATCCGATTTCGGTATTAGCTATATCCCACAATCTTTTGTCTACCTGGACTAAAAATAGGGTGCCTGTTGAAGGGCACCCTATAGATAATCAAAAAGGCAGCTGCCATCCTTTGGACCTCCCAGAACCCGGTTTTTGTATTGATGTTACCTCTTGACCTCTCTTGGTACATACCGCAAAAGATCACATTCAGGTGGTTCTGCCCCGAATCTTTACTGAAATTTAAGCTTGGCCAGGCAATCCATCACTATTGCCAGGAACCGGCATTTTTTATTCCAAGCTTTCGCCGACCCTTTCATGATTTTCCTTGCCTTTCTTTCGATCACTCATATTCATTGCCTAACCCTTGGCCAAAATACTTCCCGACATTACCAACAATATCAATTTGATATGGCTTAAAATAAGTAAACGTACTAAGTGCACTTAAATAACATTATTATGTTTAACCCAGTATTCAGCCGGCTTCGGCTTTGAGAAATAAAACCCCTGCATAAGCTCAATACCGATTTTTTCCGTTAAGGAAACCTGTTCGGAAGTCTCCACGCCTTCCGTAATAACCCTGGCACCTGACTTCTCACCAAACTCAGCGAGAAAAGTCAGTAAAAATTTATATTTATTAGCGTTGCCGTTACCGGACGAGATTCCCCGCACTACTCCCTTATCAACCTTCAGGTAATCCACTTCCACATCACAGATACTTGAGAAACTCCTGTCACCAACACCAACGTCGTCAAGCGCGATCCTCACCCCTTTCTCCTTTAGCTTGTCGTAAACACACCGCCTGAGCTTCAGCCTGGAAGACTCCGTAACCTCAATGACAGTTTTCTCCCTGAACCCGTCCAGATCAGACAGTATTTCATCGAGACAGCCCGACAGGATAACCGGGTGAAAATTCACAAACAGAAGCGCCCCATAATCAAAAAGCTTGGAAGTTATTGTATAATCTCCCGGCACAGGCCAATCCAAAGGTCCGGCTTGCGGCACCCAATCGGCGGGGACATCAATACCCACGTTAAGCAAAAATGTAAGATCAACAGTTAAGTATTTTCTTGCTCGATCCATCTGCTCATCACTAAAACCTAATTCTTCCATTACAGCAGTCATGGTTTTCAATCTATAAATCGTATAAGTGTGTTCATCACCATTAGCATCTGTAATTGTTTTTGTACCATCTTTATATATAAACTTTTTAGCTAAATTTCTTGCTCTGGATATCGTTGCACCATTGAAATTCTGTTTAAGCCTAACCGCGTCTATTGCTAAAACCTTCTGCCAGTCAACGGTGACCCCATCTTCGTCCGCAGGAGATTTAGTGCTTTCACTAACGTCTTTCGCAGCGTCATAATACAGAGCCAGGCCTGTTCCGTCGTAACCATCGGCACACGCTCATGTATTACAACGGGAGCCGAAAAAAACAAGCACAAAAGAAAGACCGGAGCCAGAAGACAGGCAAGGAAGATAAATAAAGCTTTATCCCCCGGCAGCAAAGCAAGAATAGCTCTTAGAGCGAAAGCCATCAAGCACCACCAGCGCTGCCAAACAGGGCGATCTCGTGCGCCGAAGCCTCAACGTTCATACGGATCCGTTGGTTGCCCGCGACCAGTAGCCCCTCGCCGCGCTCCGCCGTTGCCAGCAGGTCACTTTCAGCCTCGCTCAGCTTCATTAACCTGGCCAGAGCCTCCAGGTCTTTTTCCCCCTGGCCCAATAGCAGCTTGTAGGTCGGGTTGTTCAAAAGCGCCTGGCCGTACCTTTCAATCTCTGGCGATAGGAAGTCAACCACGTTTTGAGTGATTACGCCCAGCCCGCCCATGTATTTCCTGATCCGTTTATTGGCGTTTCTTAAAAATTCCAGCGTTTGTGGATTTTGAGGGTCGGCCAAAATATAAGCCTCGTCAACACCTAAAAAAATCTTCTCCAGGCGGTCAGTTTCAATAATGTGCCAGGCGTAGCTCAAAACATTAAAATATTGCGCTCTTTTGACCGAATTGTCGGCATTCATGAGGTTAAAGATATCAAGGTCAATCACGTCCGAGTTCGCGTGAACAGTCGTCGGACCGACCCAGAGGGCGGCGTCCGAACCCACGCCGGACCTCTTTAACAGTATTGCGAGTCTTCTCCAAAGATCCGGATCTTTTTCCGCTTTCTTTGAGACCAACTCGTAAAGGTTTCTCATATTCGGCCAATTTTCCGCCGGAACGTGCTTAATAGCTTGAAAATCCGTTTCCCACGTTACCCCGATACTGTCAGAGTATAATTCAACCAGGGCGTCCTCCAGAATAGCCTTTTCGATATCGCTCAAGTCGCGCAGGTAAAGGTTGAAAAATGTCCTCAAAAACTGTACGTGAAGGAAAAGAGGGCCTAAAGACCTCCTGTCCCCGCTCTTGCCGGCGTCATCCTCGTCGACAGGATAGAGTCTCACCTGCAATGGGTTAATCATGCCCTTGCCGCCGGCGCAGTCTACCCAGGAACCGCCGAGTCCCCGGCATAAGTCCATGTACTCCCTTTCCGGGTCGATCATAATAATTTTCGAACCCAGGATCCACTCCAGGTAAAGAAACAACTTCACCGTGAAAGATTTCCCGACCCCGGGCTTTCCCAGCACCAACAGGTTGGAATTCGGCCTGTCGCCCCCGCGTTTCCAAACGTCCAACTGTACTATACCGCCGGAATCATCTCTTCCCAGGACGACCCCCGAGCCGTCTTTGATCCCGCCGGAGGCAAAAGGAAAAGCCGCCGCAACCGTTTCAGATGGCATATTACGCTTGCCGGCCCTACTGACTTTTTCCGGCAGAACCGACCAGGGACCAGCGGCCAAAAGCCCATCCTCCTGTCTGAAAATCAAAGCCCTCCCCCTCATTCCGGAAGCTGCCAAGGCGCTCTCAAGCCTGCGGGAACGCCTGTTCAAAGTATCTTCGTCGTGAGCCAGCACAAGGATTACCACCGTTACATAGAAAACATTCTGCTGTTCCTGGTCTATTTTTTTAAGTAGCGTTTCCGCGTCCTCAAGCGCTTTTTCCGCGCGCATTCTGTAAAGAGCTTTGCCGGTATCTATCCTGCCGGCAAACTCACCGATGGAAACGTTGATCTTGTTGATCAGGTTCAAGGGATCGGTGGGCGTTACATGGATGCTGGCAAACACTCCCGGCAGTTTCACTATGCGGGATAGCCAGGCAGGCTCCACGCGAGACGGGTAGCCCGTAATTACCATCACCCGGCAGAACATGTCCCCCATGGTGAATTGCCGCTGTCTAAAGTCAAACGCCATCGGCGTCAGGACGTTCAAGAGACCGGAGCCGGAGCCTGGCCCCGACAACGGTCTCTTTTTTACTGAATTATCTCTCTTTTTTTTCAAAAACGGGATTATCAAAAATTAAGACCCCCTTTGGTTTAGTATTTTGATAAAATCATGTCAGCCCCCAGTCAACCAGCGGCGGCACCTTTGGTCTGGAAAAAGAAGGCGCGTGCTCGTAAGCGGCCTGGGCCGGGTGGGTGAATGTAAACAACAAGTCGATGATCTCGACATCAGTGCATAAAGATACCTTAAGTCCCGACTTCTTTAAATCCCCGGCCATTTCATAGCTCCTCTTGAGCAGTTCTTCCCGGGCCTGCGTATCAGGCTCCTGTGACAGAAGGATATAGTGCCTGTGCTCTAGCGCCTCCCCGCCCGTAACGATCCCGGCCACATGCCGGATATATTCCCTCAAATGCTTCTTTCTCCTGGAGTCTGCCTTTTCAACCTTATCCTCCAGATCCTGCAGGTACGCGTCGAGATCAACAGGGCGGCCGACACAAATGATTTGGAAAGCCTCCCACAACCCGTTAAATGCCTCATGCACGGTCCTGATTATCCTTTTCTTTTCGGAAGCGCTCTTTAAGTCGATATTCAGGGGCTCCACCTTCAAAGCAGAAACAAGCCACCCGTCGCGCCTTTTGAGCACGCCGTCGCTAACGTCATAAAAAGGCAGCCAGTCTTGCGCTGCAAGCTCGCCGGAAGACATCTCCCCTCGCGCCGGCAAAGCGCCCTTGTTTTTATCAGCAAATCTCATCTTCAATCCTCCCTATACTCGAATAAATATCTCTTCTTAGACTTGACCCAACTCCTCAAATCAGTCAGCACCCGGTACAAACTACTCCCGTCCGGAGTGGGCTTATGCAGGAAAAAAGCAGCGGCGGGAAGCAGTAAAAGGAAAATATACTTTGCCGGCCTGGTGGTGAAAAACCCCAGGATGTAGACCAGAAGCAAACCCAGTAGAAAAGCCGCCGCCACCGTCCCGACCTCAAGCCAACCGAAACCAGGAAAGAATTGAAATTTCGTTTCAACGTTTTGCGGCACCAGGTCAGCCGAACATGTGAAACATGTAAGCCAAACTCCATAGTTAGCATGGTCGGCTGTCTGCCCGACCCTAAATTATTATTTAACCAATGGTACAGGCTGCCGGAGCCTTGCGTAGGCTGCATGTGGTTTCCTTTCTACTCTACTTACCAGTAAGACAGCTAACACAAAAGAGCACGCCTATAACAAGACCTCATAGACTATTACAGACTGCGCTCCGCCGGGTATCCACGGTGGCCAGTAAGACCCCAAAGAAATACTCCCTAGGCTGGCCATGAGCGTTAAGCCGAGACCGCACGCCCCCAAATAAAACCCAATAGGCGGGCTCGGTAGCGATAGTGGGTGGCGGGGTTTAGCGCCTAAAATCAAGGTATTTAATCTTTAGATTTTAGAACTGGACATATCCACAAGACTGCCGTTCTTTAATATCGTTAAAAGCTATTGGACCCTATTGCAATCAACACTATATAGTGTTAAATTATTTATAAATTCACAAATCCGTGAAATGAGGTGTGCAATTGATGGAATACCTTGATCCCGAGGAGAGAATTCCACTGTCCGAAGCATCGGAAAAGTGGGGACTCTCAGACAGTTCTGTTTTACGACATGCCATTAAGAGCAAGGTCTTTAATGAGGAAGAATACACCAAACACAAGGGAGTAATTTTAATTAAAGTTTCTGCAATGGAAAGAGTCTACGGTAACCCGGAGCCGTCTTCATTTGACCCTTTTGCTGGAGCTGTAAGCTTCTCATTTAATGACATAGATGTATTTAGCAATCCAATTAAAATTGTTTTCAATGATCATAAATTTGATTTGCACGATCTAATCTATAGCGGTGGAGGTAAATACGAAAAGAATGGTTTTAAGGAAATTTTACCTGGTTTATACTTTCTTCAGAGTAAGTCCCTAGTGGGGAGTTTTTTAAATAATCTTCGATACATTGTGATAAATTCACGGTTTGACTTCAATTTAAGGGAGATCATCAAGCTAGATCTGTTAGTTAATAATAGAAGAGATAATATTGAGATATATCAAAAAGTAAATCCTATGGACAATAATGAAGAAGACCCGGAATTTCGCTTAATCTATACATCTGCAATTGATCAAAATAATAAAGGACCATTATTCAGGATCTCTCCGACCAAGCGGCATAACATCAATACTCACGATTTTGAATATGTGGATTCTTCGATGCAGTGGGTAGAACCTTCCCAGATCATCGTATATCCCGATATGATGGGTGGCGGTGGTCATAGATGTGAATTACAGAATGGTTTTATTTTAAGCCAATTGATGAATCACAACCGTGGTTATGAAATCTTTAGATTAGAAGAAATGTTAACAGTCACTTCCGATAGCAGTGATTTTATGAGTTATTGCAGCGAATTCGAACATTGTATAAATATACGTAACAGGTTAGTATCTTCATCAGATAATTACGATAATTATAATCATTATGATCATATTACTTTAAGCGAGTTTAATGGCCTTCTTTTCCCTGGTAACGGAAACCATAGGATATGCGTGGCAAAAAGATTTAACATACCAAAAATATATGTTAAAATTAATCACCACAAACGAAAGCCCAAAAAAATAGCACCTAAAAAACCTTATTGGTTTGAGCGAAAACGGTCCTTAAGAAATAACGCTTCTAAAGTTCTTTCTGAATGCTATAAATCGTTCACCGAGTTTGGTCTAACAAAACAGGATGTAAGGTATATTCTAAAAGAAGGTCTATACGGCCTAGAATTAATTAAGTATATTGAGAAAGCTACTAAGAAAAAATTTAACCAATTATATCGGGAAGGTAGCGATAGAGTTTGGGGAAAGTTTAAAAAATAATAAAAGTTAGAGAATTTAAAAACCGTGCTAACATCCCGTTAATTTCTGATATTTTTTATTCGATTGGTCTACCAGGAAAACCAGCATCAGGCACCATCGGCGGATGTCTGCCCAGTCCTAAAAAATTGATTTAATGCCGGTGGTGCCGGCCTGGCAGCCACTAAGGCTACCCTCATACCAGACCGGTGCCACCGGTTACCTTATCTAAAAAATAATAAAACCCGGGGTTCAGCTCCCCGGGCTCA
>MVQL01000174.1 GCA_002067205.1 Pelotomaculum sp. PtaB.Bin104 | reverse complement strand
GCGCAGAGAAAGGAAAGGATTGACGCCAAGGGACTGGAGCGGGCGATCCATCTTTGGTCGGCGAATTTGGACCAGGTTGACGAGTCCGGTGAAGATATCCTGGACGCGCAAGAACGGGAAAAGGCCGCGGCATGCCGCATACCCCTGCTGAGGAAACGATTTGTCAAATCCCGCCTGATTTTGCGCCATATTTTAAGCGTATATCTGAATCAACCCGCGCCGGATATCGGCTTTTTGTACCATGGGAACGGCAAACCGTATCTGAAAAATCATCCGCTTTATTTCAACCTTTCCCATTCTCATGAACAATGGCTGGTGGCTCTGACCGGGCGTCAGGAAATCGGTGCGGATGTGCAAAAGATGGAGCAACTCGCGGGAATGGACGCCATCATCAAAAGATATTTTCCCAAGGAAGAACAAGAACGACTCGGGAGCCTGAGCCAGGAACAGAAAAAGCCGGCCTTTTATCATCTTTGGACGGTGAAAGAAGCCTTTGTTAAAGCCTATGGCCGGGTCCTCGCCGGCAATTTGAGCCGTATCCGGCAGCAAGGGAAGTTTATTTGTTGGGAAAACGAACCGGAGCACCAAGGTGAGACGGCGTCTTGGGTGGCCGGGGAGAATTTCATGGCCGCCTTGGCGGTCAAGGGTGAAATGAAGCCGGTTTGCTTCCTGGACTGGCACCGGGATTACAGGGATTTTCAGAAAGGAACGATAAACGATGGGTCAGGCAGATACAGGCCGCCACACCATTGGCTTTTGGATTGAAGGCGACATGAAGCCGGCCTTTTTCCCCTGGGAGACATTAAGGCTGCTCAGTTATATCAGACAGCAAGCCTATGTGATCAGAGATGAAGAAAGCGGAGCGGTTGGTATGGCCGTTGGCGGGCAGTTCATCCCTTCCCGGCATAAGGCCGCCGCCCCGAAAAGCTATCCGGTGCTGGCCGTATTGGCGCCCCAATATCCCGAGTGGCTGGGAGACCGCAGCTTTCAAGAGGTGCACAGGGTACGGTTTCCTTACGTTGGGGGCGAAATGGCGCATGGCATTGCCTCGGAAGAAATGGTCGTTGAACTGTCCAGGCATAATCTGCTGGGTTTTTTTGGCGCGGCCGGTTTGCCCCTGCAGCGGATAGAGCGAGCGATTCAGACGATACGGCAAGGTGTCCGGGACAAATCCTGGGGCATCAATTTGATCCATACTCCCGATGAGCAGCGAAGGGAAGAACTGCTGGTTGATTTGTTCCTGCGTTACCACGTGTTGCGCGTTTCTGCCTCAGCCTTCCTGCAGATCACGCCCGCTCTGGTCAGGTATGCGGCCAAGGGCTTAAAGCGTGATGCCAAGGGCAACATCCAAAGGAAGCATTATCTTTTTGCCAAAATCTCCAGACCGGAGCTCGCCGGGCAATTTATGTCCCCGCCTCCGGCCAGGCTGCTGCAACAGCTCGTGGAGCAGGGTAAAATATCCGTTGAAGAAGCCCAATGTGCCGCCCAAATCCCGCTGGCGGAGGATATTACCGTGGAAGCAGATTCAGGCGGCCACACGGACAACCGGCCCTTGGGGCCGCTTTTCCCCACCGTGTTGCAGACCAGGGAGGAGTGCATGCGGCGTTTTTCCTACCCCCGCCCTATTCGCGTCGGCGCGGCCGGCGGAATCGGCGCCCCTGCGGCGGCTGCGGCGGCCTTTGCTCACGGCGCCGCTTATATCATGGTGGGAACAATCCATCAAGCCGCCGTAGAATCCGGCCTTGCCCAGGCGGGAAAAACCCTGCTGGCCCAAGCAACCATCAGTGACGTCACGATGGCGCCGGCGGCGGATATGTTTGAGCAGGGCGCCAAAGTGCAGGTGCTGAAGCGGGGAACCATGTTTGGTCCCAGGGCCGCGCAATTGTATGAGATCTACCGGAGATATTCCTCCCTGGAGCAAATACCGGCGGATATTCGCCGGAGAGTGGAGACCGACACGTTCAGGGCCTCTTTTGAGAAGATATGGGAGGATACGGTCCGCTTTTTTCAAGAGAGGGATCCCGGCCAGATCGAGCGGGCCCACAGAGATCCCAAGCATAAAATGGCCCTGGTGTTCCGCTGGTATTTAGGAAAGGCCGGCAGATGGGCCGTCACCGGAGAAAAAGGGCGGGAGCTTGATTACCAGATTTTTTGCGGGCCGGCCATGGGGTCTTTTAATGCCTGGACCAGGGGCTCCTTCCTGGAGGACCCCGGGAATCGCACCGTCAGTCAAATTGCCTTCAACCTTTTGGAAGGGGCCGCCGTTATTTCCCGGGCGCAGCAGTTGAGAGGCTGCGGCGTGGCCATACCCGCGGAAGCCTTCCTCTATGGGCCGAAGAAATACCGGTTGTCAGGGGAAGGAAAAAGCGATGGTTGAAACAGCAAAATGATCAAACGATCAATAGAAAAGCAATGAGAAAAGTGATAGGATGAAGGAAATCATTTCACTGGAACCCGGCAGGAAGCTGTTGAACCGGCCGGTCTGGCGGATGGGAGATTTCTTATTGCGCAGGATGGTGGTATGAAGATATGCGCCCGGAAACAATCGAATTCGCGGATAAAATGCCGGTCAGAGCATTCGTCAGATCTGTTGAGTACCATCCGTATCACTGGCATGACGCCCTGGAAATTGTACAGGTGCTGGAAGGATCGGTCAATATCAGCTTAGGCGACGATGAACTTCTGTTGCATAAAAATGATCTAGCGGTCGTTAACATGGATGAGCTGCACCGCCTCGCTAAAAGCCGGCAGGATAATAAAATCCTGGTTATGCAAATCGATGCCGGCTTCTGTCGGCAGCTCCTGGGTAACAGATATTTATTTCTCTACTGCTGCTCGCATTATCATGAAGCCAAAGCGCCTGAAAAGTATAAAAAACTAAAGGAACATGTCGCCCTGCTGATCAAGGCGTTAAATGAAAAATCTCATGCGGATCGCAATAAAAATATTGAAAACATCCTGACGGCCACGCTCCATTATCTTACGTACAACTTTGATTTTTTGCGCTGGGGGTATGGGACGGCGGCATTTGATGAAAAGCAGGTGGAAAGGCTCAGGCAATTAGCTGAGCGAATAGTTGAAGGTTGCAGCCAGACCGTCAGACTTAAAGAACTGGCTGCGGAGGTTGATATCAGTCTGCACCATCTGAGTCACGATATTAAAGATAAGTTCGGAGCCACCTTTCAGGAATTATTGTATTACAGCAGGATAGAATATGCGGCCAAGCTGCTTTTAAGCACCAACAGACGTATTGTCGATATCGCCATGGAATGCGGGTTTTCCGACCCGAAATACCTGATCAAGCACTTTAAGCGGAATTTTCAATGCACCCCTTCGCAGTTCCGCAAAGCGCATCAGGCAAATGATAAAAACCTGGCCGCCCAGCCAAAATATCAGGATTATCCTCTTGCTGAGGCAGACAAATATTATATGCATGTACCTTAACCTTTAAGAATTCTTAAAGGTTTTTTCTTGGGTGCGCAAAATCGTCAATGAATCTTTTCCGCTAAAAAAATACAATGGAATATGGAGAGGGAAAGGAGTTGAGGAAAGCATGCGTCCGGAAGTAATAACCTTTCCGCAAGACACCCAATTCAGGGCAATGGTCCGGAATGTGACCAATTATCCCTACCACTGGCACAATGCCCTGGAAATCGTCTGTGTCCTGCAGGGACAAGCAGCTGTCGGTGTAGGTGGCGGAACGCACCTGTTGAGAGAGAAGGACATCCTGGTGATCAATCCGGACGAGATCCACCGAATTGACAAAAGCAGCCGGGATAATAAACTTTTATTGCTGCAAATTGATTCAGCCTTTTATAGAGAGCTTCATCCGGATCATCAATACGCCTTTATCTACTGTTATTCCCCGTATCACGAAGCGCAAGCGCCGGAAAAGTATAATAAGCTGAAGGGGTATATTGCCGATCTGATATGTGAGCTCAATAAGAAGCCCGGTAAAAATCAAGAAGAAAGCGTCCGGGACTGTCTGGGGAAAATGCTTTTCTATATGGCCTATAGCTTTGATTACTTGCGCTTTGGACCCGGGGGTAAAGCCTTTGATGAAAAGCAGGTAAAAAGAAACAAGAAAATGTATAGGGACATCCTGAAGTTTTCTCCCGGAAAACTGGGTTTGAAGAATCTGGCGGGAGAGGTCGGTATCAGCCTCTATCATCTATCCCATGACATTAAAAATAAATTCGGCCTTACCTTCCAGGAATTGCTGTATCACATCAGGGGTGAACAGGCAGCAAAATTACTCTTGTGTACGGATAAACGGATCGCCAAAATTTCAGCGGAAAGCGGATTTTCCGACCCGAAATACCTGATCAAGCACTTCAAGCTAAACTATCATTGCACCCCTTCAGAATTCCGCAAAATGTATCGTGGGGACGAGGAAACCCTGATTTCCCAGGCGGAGTACCACGATTATCCCCTTTCGGAAGCAAGCAAGTATCTGGAGTCTTATATCGATGTAAAAAAACAAAAAAACAGGTAAAATGGCCCCGATTTCACATTGGGTGTTGTTCTCGGTATAATGGAGGGATTTGAACCCCCGTAAATAACTGTACTGCACCTCGAAAATAGACATTGAAACGAATTCCCCTGTGGAACGGTCAAGAAAAATTAGACAAAAAGATGAAAAATACAAGCGAAATCTCGAAAATGTGCCAAGAGGCAACCGAGCCGATATATATTACTAAAAACGGCTATGGCGATATGGTTATCATGAGCGTAAAAATGTATGAGGAAAAATTGTTTATGCTGGATTTGTACAACAAATTAGCTGCAGCCGAGGCGCAGATAGCGGAAGGAAAGGTGCTGGACAATGTATAGGCTGGTTGTTTCGGAGTATGCTCACAGCAATTTGGATAATATTGTTTCGTACATTGCCCTTCAGCTTGCAAGTCCCATAGCAGCTGCCAATTTCCTTGATGAAGTGGAAAAATGTTACGGCTATTTGAAAGCAATCCGTTTATGTATGAACGGTAAAGAAATTTAGCTTTATTTTTGGGGGTTGTGTCTGGATAATAACCTGCATCTAAATTTTTGATCACACATACGGAATTTTTATCAAAAGAAGTCGATTGCGATTGGGCAGTGAGGATGATAGTTTAGCTTTCGCCAAGGAAATTAAAAAAATTATCGGTTCCGAGGAAGAAACTGAATGATAGCAATTCAAACAACGAACCTTACGAAAAGATACAAAGAGAAAGTGGCGGTGGATTCGCTAAATTTAACCATTACCCAGGGAGAGCTTTTCGCTTTGCTCGGAGTAAATGGAGCGGGCAAATCCACCACGATTAAAATGTTGTCCTGCCTTACGAAACCGACCAGCGGCAACGCTACCCTTTTAGGGGGCGCCAGTATTGTTTCAAATATATAGGTTTGAGCGCATCTTACTGCATCGTGGGCACGTCTCCCCGGGCGAAACCAAAAAAACTTTCGTAAAGTAAACTTAGACAAGAAAAATGTGTCAGATGCTAATCTTGTAATCGTATAATTTACGATAGAGTGTAGTTCGCGAGATTCCAAGGGTTTTAGCGACCTTTGTTCGGTTACCTTTATTTTCCTCCATAAGAGAAATAATTAATTGCTTTTCGTATTTTTCCAAAGGCATTACGGCATGTTTCATTGCATTTTGTTCCGAACCGAGTATATAGTCCGGAAGGTCAGACAGTTCAATAGTATCGTTGTTGGCTACGTTTACTGCTCGTTCTAATATGTTTTGCAGTTCCCTGATATTCCCGGGCCAGTGATGGTTTTTCAAAACCTCAAGCACCTCCGGGCTAATGTGTATTACGTTTTTGTTCAATTTTAGGTTTAGCTTATTGAGAAAATGTTTAGCTAATGTTGGTATGTCATTCGGCCTATCACGAAGTGGGGGTATACAAATAGACAATACGTTCAGCCTGTAGAACAGATCTTCCCGAAAGTGGCCGTTTTTAATTTGTTCAACAGGATCTTTATTTGTGGCGGCTATTACTCTAGCATTTATGGGAATTACTTCTTTACCTCCAATTCTAATAATTGAGTTTTCTTGTAACACCCGAAGAAGTATTGCTTGAACTTCAAGGGGCATTTCGCCTATCTCGTCTAAAAACAGTGTTCCTTCGTCTGCCAATTCAAATTTTCCGGGGTTCCCTCCTTTTTTCGCTCCGGTAAACGCGCCTTCGGCATAGCCGAATAATTCACTTTCAATGAGGGTTCTTGGTAAAGCAGCACAATTTATTGCCAGAAACGGGCCAGAGCTACGGTTGCTTAAGTTATGAATTGCCTGTGCAAACATCTCTTTCCCGGTGCCACTTTCGCCTAATACTAAGACATTGGAAGGACTTTTAGAAGCTGTTTTAGCTAAGTCAATCGCTGATAAGAAAAGATCGTTATTGCCAACTAAATCATTAAATGTGAAACTGGCCCTAGCCCCTACCATTCTATTAACCATTTTTTTCACCATTTTCATTTCTCTTAATATCAATACTAATCCGATAATGTTAGCATATTGGTCTTTAATTAATTTGGAAGATACTGTGAAATTACCTTTGTCCTTAAGGAATATTTCTTTATGATAGTGTTTAAGGCATCTTTCTATTTCACTGATAAGCGGGTGATCCATACCAATGACTTGTTTAATTGACTGGCCGACTATTTTTTCTGTCGGTTCCATTATTTTTAGAATATTTTTAGCGGCATTGTTTGTATGGCTTATAGTCATGTCGCTATTTAAGGCCAGTATACCCTCATCTATTGATTCCATAACAGCTGTTTTATATGCATCAGATACGATGACTTCATTATACATTTTTTTCATTTTCAAACTGTTTTCAATAGCATTTACTCCTGCTACTACCATTCCCAGAGTATGCAAATGGACTTTATTCCATTCACCGGTCATGGTTAATACACCGATAAGTTTTTGGTCTTCATTAAAAATCGGTGCTGATGAACTGGTCCAGGTGTTACATATTTGTATAAAATGCTCGGACCCCATTATTTGAATCGGTTTTTTTGTGGTGAGGCAGAGACCTACGGAATTAGTACCCATTGTTTCTTCGGTCCAAAGATCGCCTCGTTGAACTCTGGACTTTTTGATAACTCTGTTATCTCCTAACAGGTCTAATATCATTCCCTTACTGCTAGCTAAAGATATCAAAAAACCTGAGCCTTCTACAAAACTCAGTAAATTTTTCATAACTGGTAGAGAAATTTCAATTAATTGGCGGTTATCGGAAAGTTCCTTTTTGATCTGTGCTGGTTCCATACTTTGAACTTTGTACAAATAAGGGTTTCTGCCACTACCTTTGCATCGTCTCCAGGAATCAGCCACTACCGGTCTGATGACAGTTGAATTGATGTCACCTGTGGTTACGAAAAGGTTCCAGGCTTTTTTCAGGCATTCCCATTTAAACTGAACTTCCATTTATACTATTCACTTCCTTTACACTTAACTATATGCTAAGTTGATCAAAATGTTTTAAAAGTGAACACTATGTTTTGATTAATTCTAGCACGTCAAAAGGAAAATGTAAAGGTTATTGCTCAGTTGATGTTATTATTCCCTAACCTGTAAAATTTAGATATATTGAATGATTAATCGAATGATTAATCCGGTTTGAGGTTTTACCGTTCCTTATATGGCTAGAGCGTATTTTAATCATGTTCAAATTTTTAGAACGATGATTTGAACGTACAGTTTTGTTACATTGTATCAGCAATGAACAACATCGCTGCAACAAAAATCTAAATGAGGTTTTGACAAATTCGATAAAATTATATTTTATAAAAATTATTTTATAAGTAAAGGAATTGTTAAATGGCTGTAAATAAAAAGACAGGTGATTCCATTGGCATCATTTTTGCAAGCTTAATTATATCAGGAGGTGGATTTTGATAATTTAATTTTGGAATCGATCAGAAAGCATAGATTATCAACAAAGAGGGAGGAGACAGAGTATGGATACAATGCGTCAATGTGCCATGAAATTCAAAGACATCTCTGCGGAGTTAACTGAGCAGTGTGGGGGTAAAGGTGCTCATCTCGGAGAGTTAGCCAGAACAGGTTTTAATGTGCCGAACGGCTTTGTCGTCGTGTCTGATGCTTTTTCGTACTTGCTAAAGTACAATAACATAGAATCGGTTATTGATGAGATTGCTGAGTCCATCAACTTTGATGATTATAATGATGTAGATATGAAAACAAAGAAGATTCGTGAACTGATTGAAAGTGCCGAACTACCGCCTGAATTTGAGCAGATTGCTGTATTTTATTCTGAGTTGGCTGAGGAGGGCGAGACTGATCCGTACGTAGCTGTGCGTTCATCGGTTGGGGCAAGGGGAACCAATATTTCATCATTTCCAGGTATGATGGATACTTTTCATTATATTCGTGGCGCCGAAGAGGTTATTGCAAAAGTGAAACTGTGCTGGGCTTCTGTATGGACCACTAGAGGAGCAATGTTGCGTAACCAGAAGGGGATTGCTCATAAATCGGCAATTATAGCTCCCATCATACAGCTCATGGTTGATCCTGATGTTGCGGGAGTCGCATTTACAGCTAATCCGATTAATATGTCTCGGGACGAAATTGTAATCGAGTCATGCTGGGGACTTGGAGAATCTGTTGTGTCAGGAAAAGCAATGACTGATTTTTTCTGTTTGGATAAATCAACTTTAAAAGTTAAAAATAAAAGGATTAGTAATAAAAGCGTTATGATGGGTATAGACAAAGACCTTAAAGGCGGCAGGAAGGAATATCAGGTTGACCCGAAAAAAAGCCAACAACCGTCTCTTACAGAGGATCAACTAGTGGAACTTGGCAAGGTAGCCAAAGCTATCGAAGATCATTACGGCGGCAGCCCCCGGGATATTGAATGGGCTTTTGTTAATAATACTTTATATATACTGCAAGCCAGACAAGTTAAGGGGCTTAAAGAATAATTTGAAATCTCTCGGAAAAATGAGTTGACATTTCATATTGGTACCGTAATACAGTATACTTTAC
>MVQL01000173.1 GCA_002067205.1 Pelotomaculum sp. PtaB.Bin104 | reverse complement strand
CATATCTTATTCATTACCGTCAGTACCTGAAATATAATAAATGACCAGTTCCAGATCCTCATTAAAATTTAACCTAAAATGACCTGAGCATTATTATAATAGAATCACTAGGGCCCTCTAATTACACTGGACAGGCGGTGTTCAAAAATTGATATAATAATTATTGAACCCCATTTTAAACAATCTGCTAAGGTATTTACTTTTATAATCAACTGTTCACGGAAAAAAGCCTTTAACTCTTCAATAGCCGGGGGGATGATTACCATCAGGTTCTGGATAATATTATCTGTTCTCTCAGCAATTGCCCCAGATAAAAAAGCCATTACTAATAACAAGGCCATAATCAATATTGTTTTTGGTTTATTAAATCCAACCGGGCGGTAATTCGATGCTGGCTTCATTAGATTTCGCCTCCCTTTTTTTGATTTTCATACTACCATATTCCAGCAAACCCGTTAATTACCAATTGAAGCTTAATATAAACAATTAAATACCAGTATCTTTTATTTACTTTTATTTCCATAGGATAGTAAAATATGTATTTAATAATTTAATGTTAAAAAGACGGCAGCCCCTGTCAACAATATGACCGGGGCTACTTATCAAACTGATTATAATCCTTTAATGAAATTAGTTACACATCTAAATTTCTTACTAACTGATAGTTTTCCTGAATAAATTCCCGGCGTGGCTCAACGCGATCACCCATCAACATTGAAAATATTGCGTCCGCTTCCATAGCGTCTTCCAAATTTACCTGTAATACCGTCCGTGTTTCCGGATCCATAGTAGTCTCCCATAACTGTATGGCATCCATTTCACCTAAACCTTTATATCTCTGAACTGTAACTCCGTCCCTACCAATTTGATCCAGCAGCTTTTCCAATTCACCATCGTTATAAATGTAACGATCATTTTTTCCTTTCTTTACCCTATATAGGGGAGGCTGGGCAATAAAAACATAACCAGCTTCAATTAGCGGCCTCATATACCGATAAAAAAAAGTAAGTAAAAGCGTTCTAATATGTGCCCCATCAATATCTGCATCTGACATTAAGATTAATTTATGATACCTGGCCTTATTGATATCAAAATCTTCCCCGATTCCGGTGCCCAGGGCTGTAATCATAGCCCTGATTTCCTCATTGGCCAGGATCTTGTCCAGTCGTGCCTTCTCCACATTCAATATCTTTCCACGTAAGGGTAGAATTGCTTGAAAACTTCTATCCCGCCCCTGTTTGGCCGATCCTCCTGCTGAGTCCCCCTCAACCAGATACAATTCTGAGACTGAAGGATCTTTGTCGGAGCAATCAGCTAATTTACCAGGCAGAGTAGAACTTTCCAGGGCACTTTTTCGCCTGGTCAACTCTCTCGCCTTGCGGGCAGCTTCTCTTGCCCTGGAAGAATTAACTGCTTTCTCCAAAATACGTTTTCCTACCTGAGGATTCTCCTCTAGAAAAGCACTTAGACCTTCTCCTACTGCTATATCCACATTGCCTCTAACCTCGCTGTTACCCAGTTTGGTCTTTGTTTGGCCTTCAAACTGGGGGTCGGGCACTTTAACACTAATGACCGCTGTCAGACCTTCCCGGATATCCTCTCCGGAAAGATTGCTGTTGCCGTTTTTGAGTATGTTATACTTACGACCGTAGTCATTAATTATCCTCGTCAGTGAGGCCTTGAAGCCGGCTTCGTGAGTGCCGCCATCGATTGTATTAATATTATTGGCATAGGAAAGTATATTCTCGGTATAAGCATCTGTATATTGTAAGGCTATTTCTACCAGTACATCATCTTTTTGCCTTTGGAAATAGATCGCCTTGCTATGCAAAGGAGTTTTATTTTTATTTAAATACTTTACAAAATCAATAATCCCACCGTTATGTTGAAAGACAGCCTCCTGTCCAGTATTTTCATTCTTTAAGATAATTTTAATCCCCATATTTAAAAAAGAGAGTTCTCTCAGCCGTTGAGAAAGGGTGTCAAAGCTAAATTCCAGCTCTTCAAATATTTCCGGATCCGGCTGAAAAGTAACTTTAGTGCCGGTGCTTTCACAATAACCAATTTCTTCTAAATCGGTTGTAGGCACACCACGTTGATATCTCTGTTGATAGATGCCTCCTCCCCTTTTTACTTCTACCATAAGCCACTCAGAAAGGGCATTAACAACGGAAACACCAACACCGTGCAGGCCACCTGATACTTTATAACTTCCTCCACCAAACTTTCCACCGGCATGAAGCATCGTTAAAGCAACTTCTACAGCTGGCCGACCCACTTTTGGATGTATATCAACCGGTATTCCCCGGCCATTGTCAATAACTGTAACAGAATTGTTTTTATTAATAATTACCTCAATTCGATCGCAGAAACCGGCCATAGCCTCATCTATGCTATTGTCAACCACTTCATATACCAGATGGTGCAAACCTCTGGCACTGGTGCTCCCAATATACATACCAGGCCGGCGTCGTACTGCTTCCAAGCCTTCCAAGACCTGGATTTCTTCCGCACCATACCCGTTGTTATTGTCTTTATCATTCAATGCCAGTACAGCTCCTTTATTATATTAAACAAGATTATATTAAACAGGCACATTATAACACGCAATTTTTGATCTCTCAAGTTTGGACAAATATTGCAATATTAGGACGGAAAGATATTTAATAAACTGTCTGATCGTTTCTTTAAAGTACTACAGGAAATAGTGGACAAAAAAACTTTATTGGTGGTAACAATATAGGATTTTCCTTTTTCTTTTTCTGAGATGTATTCAATAAAACCTTCATCTTTAGCAATTTCAAGAAATTCTTTAGTAGTAGGAGATGATTCTGTATTTATTTCCAAAATAGCAACAATATCCTTTTTAAGAACTACCACATCATCTCCAATATGTAAAAACATTGCTAAACCTCCTGTTAAATAATTTTTCCCTTACTTACTGTGTATAATTTTTTAACATAACTATGGTTAATGTTTATATTTGATGACTCAGTGGAGGTTATAAAGACTTGGACAGCACCTCCGGCTTGATCAAATAAGGCATCCTGCCGAACACGATCTAATTCGAACAATACATCATCTAATAATAAGATTGGATATTCCCCTGTTTCGATATGCCACATTTTAATTTGAGCAATTTTTAATGCCAGTATTACTGTCCGCTGCTGTCCCTGGGACCCATAGATCCTGGCGTCATTACCATCAATAATAAAGGCCAGATCATCGCGGTGCGGTCCGATCAGTGATTGGGCACGTTCAATTTCTTGTTGTTTTACGGAAGTTAAATGATCATTAAACTGATTATATATTTCCCGCTCAGTGGAAAGTTGATTAATTTTCAAAGAAGATAAATAACGTATATCAATTTTTTCCATTCCACCTGTTAATTCTCGAAAAAGTTTCTGAACTACCGGACCAAATCTTTTCAAAAGCTCAAGCCGCATTGTTATTATCTTTGAGCCATACCGGCAGAGTTGTTCATTCCAGACCTGAAGTGATTCGTTTTTTAATCTTTTGTCTCTAATTTCACGCAGCAGGTTGTTCCGCTGGATCAACACCCGCTGGTATTGATTAAGCTCAAATCCGTATTGGGCTTTAAAAGGACCAATTTCTGAATCAAAGAAATGCCTTCGCTCCTGGGGTGATCCCTTGACAATTACTAGATCACCAGGTGTAAACAATACAACACCGGGCCATTTTAAAGGGTAGCCTCGTGCTAACGTCCCGTTAACCATGATCTTTTTTTGGCCGGGTGACAGTAATACTTTTAGCTCAAACTCCCGGACGCTGGTTTCTAATAAACAATATATTGTCGAAAAATCAGCATTCCAGTTGATTATTTCTTTCTCTTTCACGGTGCGGAAAGACTTGCCTGTACAGCAAAGATAGATCGCTTCTAAAATATTCGTCTTTCCCTGGGCATTTTTTCCGGTAAAAATATTAAAAAAAAGACCGGGTTCGATATCCTGGCTGAGGAAATTACGAAAATTAGTTAACTCCAGGCGTTTGAGGTACAAGTGATATATACTCCCTCACTCATTCTTGAAACAAACAATATAAACACCGGCATCTTCCACTTTAATCAGGTCATTATTTCGAAGCATTCTGCCTCGTCTTGTCTCTACTGCCCCATTCACACTAACCAAGCCAGATTGGATAAACATCTTACTTTGTCCGCCGGTCGAGCTTATCCGGGCCCACTTTAAAAAGCTGTCCAGTCTTATTTCTCCATCAACAGATACGGGAATAGCCATAATATTTACTCCTCGCGAATACGCACAGGCAGCAGTAAGGATAGGTAACCCGCTTCACCAACCGGCTTAATTACTCCCGGGCTTAGCGGGCCGGTAAATTCAATATCAATCTCTTCACTACCTGTAACTTTTAACATTTCTACTAAATAGCGGGCATTAAAAGCAACCTGGACCGGTTCACCCTCCTGGAATACTGACATTTCCTCATATGCTCTCCCGGCAACTGCATTAACCGATACAACCAGAACATTATCTTGCACTTGCATTTTGATTACAGATGAACCCTCCGGGTTCAGGAGATCTGCCCGCTCAGCAGCCGCTATCAGATCTTTGGTTTTAAGGCGGACCCGTGACAATGGTTCTTGCGGGATTACCTGGCGAAAGTGCGGGTATTCCCCGCTGATTAGCCGCGATATTAAAGATACGTCTTCTGTGGTAAAAAGAACCTGATTACTGGTTAATGTAATCTTAACAAACTTTTCTGGACGACCGATTATTTTGCTCAGCTCATTTAAAGTTTTTCCAGGAATAACAATCTTTATTTCAGTTTCATCAATATTTGCTATATTAAGTTTTTGCCAAGCCAACCGGTGTGTGTCAGTTGCTGCCAGTTGCATTTGTCCATCATTAATCTCAAGCAGGACACCTGTAAATATTGGCCTGTTTTCATCAGTTCCAACGGCGAAAACAACCTTTTTAACCGCTTCTTTAAATATATCTTCAGGTATGTTCAAAGTAATATTGCCCGCCGGTAATATAAAATTAGGAAATTCGTCAACAGGAAAGCCGTTAATAATCGTTTCTGAATGGCTGTATTTTACAGTAACGTTTCCCTTAAATGGATCTGACTTTATAAAAATGGGCACATCGGGTAGACGCCTGATTAATTCAGTAATGTATTTGGACGGTAAGACTGCCGACCCGTCTTCAATGATTTCAGCTTTTACAGAACATTGAATGCCAATTTCCAGGTCAGTTGCTGTAACAAAAAGCTGATCTGCTTCAGCTTTAAATTTAATTCCGGAAAGAATCGGTAAAGGGCTTTTCTGAGCCACTGCGCGCTGCACAGTTAGAACTGCAAAAAGTAAATCATCCTTGCTGCTAATCAGATTCATCAGTTTTCTCCTGATTAATAATATTAATAAAAATGTATAATATTTTAATATAGCAGTAGTAGGAGCTGTTTATAAGTGCAAAAGTGGTTTTATGTGTATAGAAATTGCTGGTCTAAAGGAAAGACAACCTTGTGGATTATTTGCATTTTTATTCTTTTATTAAAAGACAGGTAATTATTTATGCACATAATCATCAACAAATTGTTAACAAGCTGTTAATCATTTTTAATCCGTTCAATTAAGCTGGCGATTGTATTTTGCAGGGCCTGATCGTTTTGTAGTTTGGTGTTGATCTTATCACAGGCATGCATTACAGTAGTATGATCACGCCCGCCAAAAGCCTCACCAATTTTAGGCAAGGAGGTATCAATCATCTCCCTGGTTAAGTACATAGCAATTTGACGGGGATACGCAACAGTCATCGTTCTTTTTTTCGCTTTTAAATCTTCGAAGCGAATTTTAAAATAATCAGCGACAACCTGTTGAATTAGCTCAATTGTTACTGCTACAGGCTTATGATCAGGAAGCATATCCTTCAGCACTTTTGCTGCCATTTCCTGATTGATAGCTTCATTATTTAATGATGCAAAGGCAGCTATTTTAATTAAAGCACCTTCCAAAACACGAATGTTGGAATGAATTTTCTGAGCAATATAGTAAATTACATCGTCAGGAACATACAAATTATCCATTTGTCCTTTTTTTCTTAAAATAGCAATACGGGTCTCCAGATCCGGAGGTTGAATGTCAGTAATAAGACCCCACTCAAAACGGGAGCGCAGGCGGTCTTCAAGTGTTGGGATTTCTTTAGGTGGCCGGTCGCTGGATATTATAATTTGGCTGCTGGCTTCGTAAAGAGTGTTAAAAGTATGAAAAAACTCTTCCTGGGTACTTTCCTTTCCAGCTAAGAACTGGATATCGTCAATTAACAGGATATCCATGCTGCGATACTTATTTCTAAAATTATTTGTCTTATAGTCCCTGATTGAATTAATTAATTCATTGGTAAATTTTTCTGATGTAACGTAGGAAACCTTCATCCCACTGTTATTTTCAAGAATATATTTGCCAATTGCTTGCATTAAGTGAGTTTTACCCAATCCTGCGCCACCGTAAATAAATAATGGATTGTATGTCTTGGCCGGTGCTTCCGCCACGGCTAGGCAGGCTGCGTGGGCAAAGCGGTTACTGCTGCCAATGATAAAATTTTCAAAACTATATTTCGGGTTAAAGTAAGCTATTGAAGGTGTTTCCTCTGAGTTTTTTTCCGGCGTTTTATTGTTGGGACTTGGCTTTAAATCTAGGGTTTCGCTGGAGGTAAGAAACTTTACACCGATATCTTTTTTTAATATCTCTTGCAAAACTTCTTTAATAAGAGGTAAATATCGCTCACTTAGCCAATCACGGGAAAAATGGCTCGGGGCCTCAAGAAAAACTGTATTTTCATTATATCCCAAAGGTTGAAGAACTTTAATCCATGTTTCAAAAGAATTATTATTTAATTTTTTTTGTAATATTTTAAGAGTTTGCTCCCAAAGTTCCTGAACTTCATTATTAAGCATTTTTACCCCCGGGCTGAATAATATTTGTGAAAAGAAAATTAAAACCCAAAAAGCCTCCACCGTAAAGATGCTTAGGAGGTTTTACAGGTTTAATATTAACTAACAGTTTAATTAACATGTGAAATGAAAATTGTGGACAAATAAAAACAGGACTTTGAGACTCTAAACAATCATACCAAAATTTGCTTTATTTATCAACAGGATTTTAAGATTATCACCCGGTCCCATTTGCTCCTTGACGTTAAAATTTGCTTACTGTATAATTTTTAGTGTCTGTCAAGCTCTGCCGGGCTTTTTACTTTTTATAACAAAAAAAAGGGGGTGAGCTTTTTGAAACAGACTTACCAGCCAAAAGCTAGAAAACATAGAAAAGTACATGGTTTTTTAAAGAGAATGGCTTCCAAATCAGGCCGGAATGTTATAAACAGAAGGAGATTAAAAGGTAGAAAGAGGTTATCTGCTTGAGGCCGCTCTATGAAAGTGGCCTCTCTGGCTGTATAATATGTTTATAATATGGTTAATCTAATATTCTGGTAATAATTTTGGATGATAGAGGCATCAATGAATGTCCTTCAGGTTATTAAGAAAAACAAAGACTATAAAAAAATATACAGCCGTGGAAAATCAGTAGCCGACCCGTTTATTGTGATATATTCTTTAAGGAACAATTCCGACGGTTACAGGTTTGGTTTTACAGTCAGTAAAAAGGTCGGCAATGCAGTAGTTAGGAATAGAGTCAGACGAATATTTAAAGAAGTATGCCGTTTAAATTTAGAGAAGTTTCCAAAAGGTTATGACTATATTTTGCTGGCGCGTAAAAATATATCATCCAGGAAATATATACAGGTTGAGGAAAGTTTGTTGAAATTATTTAATAAATTTAAATAATAACTGGGGATGAGCCCTTTGAGGGTTTTGTTGATATTGTTTATCCGCTTATATCAACTTCTAATTTCACCTATATTTGGATCAACATGCCGTTTTTATCCTACTTGCTCACATTATGCACTTCAAGCGGTGCGTAAGCATGGCTCTATTAAAGGAGGCTGGATGGCAGCAAGAAGAATTGCAAAATGCCATCCTTATAATCCAGGCGGTTATGATCCGGTCTAGTTTTTTACGTCTGATTTTTTTTCGGTAAAATATTTCAGCTCAAAGTAAATATCTTAAGAAAATCAATGGCTGTGTCGCCGGCAGGGAGGCATAAGGCTTGGAATTGTTTAATTCGCTCGTTGATGGTATGACATGGTTGCTAAACTGGCTTTATCAGTTTACAGTTATTGTTGGAACACCGAATTATGGTATAGCAATTATTTTATTGACGATTATTATTAAAATGGCTCTTTATCCGTTGTCGTACAAACAAATGAAGTCGATGGTGACCATGCAGAAACTGCAACCAAGGATTAAAGAAATTCAGGATAAGTGGAAAAATAAAGATCCTAAAAAGATGCAGCAAATGATTATGGATCTATACAAAGAGCATGACGCCAATCCAATGGCAGGATGTTTACCGCTATTGGTGCAGATGCCAATTCTTTTTGCCCTTTACAGATCTCTTTTCCAATTCCCATACATAAATGAAGCTCACGCCAGTTTTATCTGGGTCAAGAATTTGAGTAGTATCGATCCTTATTACATTTTACCTATTTTGGCCGGGGTCACCACTTACCTGCAGTCAAAAATGACTACTTCGATGACAGATCCCACCCAGAGGACGATGCTGTACATGATGCCTGTTTTCATTGCCTGGATATCAAGCACAGTTCCGGCCGGTCTTGCTTTATATTGGGTTGTTTTCAACGTGGTCGGTGGAGCGCAGCAATATTTTATTAACAAGTCGACCATAGCCATCAAGGAGGGAGCGAGCGGAAGGTGAAGGTTATCGAAAAAACCGGCAGGACCGTAGATGAAGCTGTTATATCTGCTCTTGAAAACATGGGTGTTTCAAGGGAAAATGTAGATGTTGAAATACTTGAAGAGCCGTCAAAAGGAATTTTTGGTTTATTTGGAGTAAAGCCGGCCAGGGTTAAAGTTATTTTAAAAGAAAGGTTGTCAGACAGGGCTGTTAAGTTACTTAATCGCATTTTTGAACGTATGGGTGTCCAGGTTGAAATGAATCTAGAAGAAAAGAACGATGCTCTTTATATAAACATGAAAGGCGATGACTTGGGGATCTTAATCGGCCGTAGAGGTGAAACTATGGATGCTCTTCAGTTTCTGGTTAATCTCTCGGTGAATAAAAATCAGGAAGTACGCCGTAGGGTTATTATTGATGTAGAGGGCTACCGCCATAGGCGGGAAGAAACTTTACAAAAGCTTGCCGCAAAATTGGCGAACAAGGCCAGGCAGCGAGGAAGAAGTGTAGTTTTAGAGCCAATGAGTTCCCAGGAAAGAAAAATAATCCATACAGCACTACAGGGAAGAGATGATATTTACACTTTTAGTGAAGGCGACGAACCTTACCGGAAAATAATAATATCACCAAAGAAATGAAAGTAAAACCCAGCACGCCCGGTTGTGCTGGGTTTTAAATAAGGTGGAAGCTATGCACGAAGACACAATTGCAGCAATATCAACACCACTGGGTGAGGGTGGTATTGGAATCATCAGATTAAGCGGCCACGAATCACTAAAAATAGCCAGTAAAATTTTTAAGCCAAAAAGTGGAGCCGGCCATGACAGTCTTAAAAGCCATAGTATGGTTTACGGCCATATTATTGACAGCATATCCGGGCAAATTATTGATGAGGTGCTCTTATGTTATATGAGGGCGCCGCGCACCTATACAAGGGAAGATGTAGTGGAAATAAATTGTCATGGCGGGATGATCCCTTTGCGCAAGGTTCTGGAACTGTTGCTGGCCGGTGGGGCAAGGCTTGCCGGACCGGGTGAATTCAGTAAAAGGGCCTTCCTAAATGGCCGTTTGGATCTAGCCCAGGCGGAAGCTGTTATTGATATCATCCGTTCAAAAACCGATTCCGGGTTAAAACTGGCGGTATCCCGGTTAACAGGGGAGTTATCCAGTAAAATTAACCATTTGCAGGAGCAGTTGCTTAGAATTTTAGCCAAAATAGAGGCCAACATAGATTTCCCGGATGATGATTTAGCTGAAGCCGGGCATGCGGTAATTAATGATACCTGTCTGGAAGTAATGGAAGAAATAAAAAAACTGGTTGCGGGGGCAGAGGTCGGTATCATATATCGGGAGGGCATCCGCGCTGCTATCATCGGTAAGCCCAATGCCGGTAAGTCTTCTTTATTGAATGCGCTGCTCAGGGAAAAAAGAGCCATAGTCACTGATATCCCAGGCACAACCAGGGATGTTATTGAGGAAATTGTGAACATTAAAGGGATCCCGCTGCGGATTATGGACACGGCCGGCCTGCATGAAACCGAGGACTTAGTTGAAAAAATTGGCATAGAGCGGACAAAAGAAACAATTGATAAAGCTGATTTATTACTGCTGGTGCTGGATGCGATGTCGGGTATTGCTGATGTAGACTTTAAAATAGCTGAATTGGCTGAGAATAAAAAGAGTTTAGTCCTCGTTAACAAGTCAGATGTGGGAAATATTTTAATTAATAATGAGGATTTGATAAAGTTGGCGAAAGGCAGGCCTGTATTATGGATTTCAGCTAAGCAGGGTGACGGGTTGGCAGAGCTGGAGCATCAAATAACAAAAACTGTGCTGAGTGAAAAATATGACTGGACAGATAGTGCTATGATTGCTAATCTCAGGCAAAAAGAGGCCTTGGAAAAAGCATTGAAGCATCTAGACGAAGCTGTTGCAGGGCTTACCAATATGGTACCGGTTGATATTGTGACGATCGATATCAGGGGGGCTTGGGATAGGTTGGGGGAAATTAACGGAACGACCGTCGGAGACGATTTGATAGACAGGATTTTTAAAGATTTTTGTATTGGAAAATGAGGCCAGGTTTATGGAATATATGGCAGGTAATTATGATGTGATTGTAGTGGGGGCAGGACATGCCGGCTGCGAAGCAGGTTTGGCGTCGGTCAGAATGGGTTGCAAAACACTGGTCCTTACTTTAAATCTTGATAATGTTGCGTTAATGCCCTGCAACCCGGCTGTTGGCGGTCCGGCAAAAGGGCACCTGGTCCGGGAGGTAGACGCTCTCGGTGGTGAAATCGGTCTGAATACAGACCGAGCGTCTATTCAGATGCGTCTGCTAAATACTGGAAAAGGACCAGCGGTCCAGGCATTACGGGCTCAAACAGATAAAAAGTTTTATCAGAGCAGGATGAAGCATGTTTTAGAATTGCAGCAAGACCTGGATCTTAAACAAGCCCTGGTTGAGCGGCTAATTATTGAAAAGGGAAAAATAGGCGGGGTAGTAACTAATACCGGAGCAGTGTTCAAGGCGAAAGCAGTTATTTTAACTACCGGCACTTATTTAAAAGGACAAATTGTTATAGGCAGTCTTTCTTTTCCTGGGGGCCCCAATGGACAATTCCCGTCCGTTGGCTTATCAGACTGCCTGAGTGAGTTAGGCTTTAAATTGCGGCGATTTAAAACCGGAACTCCGCCCCGGGTCGATCAAAACAGCGTCGATTTCAGCCGCATGGCCATTCAGCCGGGAGATGAACACCCACACCAATTTTCGTTTGGATCACCCCGCATTAATAGAGATCAGTTGCCTTGCTGGCTTACTTATACTAATGAAGAAACCCACAGGATTATTAGAGAAAACTTGTACCGGTCACCACTTTATACCGGAGTTATTCAAAGCCAGGGGCCACGCTATTGCCCTTCAATTGAAACTAAGGTAGTCCGCTTTCCGGATAAGCCGGCCCACCAAATTTTTATTGAGCCGGAAGGAAAAGACACTACGGAAATGTATGTCCAAGGTATGTCCACCAGCTTACCGGAAGATATACAGCTTGCTTTACTGCGCACCGTGCCCGGTCTGGAGAAAGTGGAAATAATGCGGGCCGGCTATGCTATTGAGTATGACTATCTGATCCCGAATCAATTAAAGCTCTCCCTGGAAACAAAAACTGTGCCGGGTCTATTTACGGCCGGTCAGGTTAACGGTACCTCCGGCTATGAGGAAGCGGCGGCACAGGGAATTATTGCAGGCATGAACGCCGCACTGCATGTTCATAATCGGGAGCCGCTGATATTAAGCCGGTCCGAGGCGTATATCGGAGTGATGATCGATGATCTAGTGACAAAAGAAATTGATGAGCCCTATCGTATGCTGACTTCAAGAGCAGAATACCGTTTGCTGCTGCGCCAGGATAACGCCGACCTTAGGCTAACTGAAACCGGTTATAAAGCCGGTCTAGTGACAGTAGAGCGGTATAAAATGTTTGAAAGAAAAAAAACATTGATCGAAAAGGAAAAAGAAAGAATTGAGCGTACTATTGTGCCGGTTACGGAAAATACAAAAAAAATCCTACAGCAGGTTAACAGTGCTGGCCTACCCCAGCAGGGAATTACACTGGCCGGTTTGCTCAGACGTCCGGAGATAGGCTATCAAGAAATCCTAATGATCCCAATGAAACATGATGAACTGCCGGAGGAAGTGCGTGAACAGGTAAAAATACAGGTAAAATATGACGGTTATATTAAGAAGCAACAGGCCCAAGCAGAGCGTTTTAAACGCTTAGAGGAAAAAAGACTTCCACCGGATATTAATTATAACAAAGTTCAGGGTATTTCTTTGGAAGCGAAGGAGAAATTAGAAGCGATTCGTCCGGCGTCAATTGGCCAGGCCTCCCGTATTTATGGCGTAACCCCGGCTGATATATCAGTACTCTTGATCTATCTTGAACAAAGAAGACGCTTAAAGCACGGGTGATGATAAATGAATGAACTTGTGGATACTCTAAAACTTGGAATACAAGAAATTGACATGGAATTGTCTAATATACAACTCAAACAATTCCAAGCATACTACCAAATGGTTATCGAGAAAAATAAAAAATTGAACCTGACCGCGATTATAGATGAAAAAGAATTTGCGATCAAACACCTGATTGATTCGATCTTGTGCATTAAGGTAATGTCTTTTTCTGCAGGTATGACTTTGTTGGATCTCGGCACAGGTGCCGGTTTTCCTGGTATACCATTAAAAATTTGCTTACCGGAACTTAAAATTACTCTGGTCGATGCGCAAGAAAAAAAGGTAAAGTTTTTAAAAGAAGTAAATACTAGACTTGGCTTAGAATACATTGAGGTGGTTCATGCCAGAGCTGAGGAACTTGGACACAGGGATATTTACAGAGAAAGTTTTGAACGGCTTACAGCAAGAGCCGTCGCCGGGTTAGATATACTTGCGGAATACTGCCTGCCACTGGTAAAGCTCGGAGGATTTTTTTTAGCGATGAAGGGGCCAAAGCTGAACGAGGAAATAAATGCGGCGGCAAAAGCAATTAAGTTGCTAGGTGGTGAGTTGGAGCAAGTTGCTCAATGGAAACTGCCTTTAACTGGAGATATAAGAAACATAGTTTTGATCAGAAAGATTGCTCCGACACCCCGGCAGTACCCCCGACGCAATGGTATGCCTAAGAAAAAGCCTCTATGATCTACAGACAACGCACCACCTCGCTAGGGACGAGGTGGTTTTATTATGTTCAGCTTTTTCAGGGATTAATTATATTGCACAAATTTGCAGGAAACGGTAAAGAATATGTGGAATAAGTAGAAATAGGCGTATGATAAATTTTGGGGGTAAAGGAAATGGGAAAAATTATCGCGATCGCCAACCAAAAAGGGGGAGTTGCCAAAACAACTACAGCTGTCAATCTGGGTGCTTGGCTTTCTCTGATGGGCCAGCAGGTTTTGCTGGTGGATATCGACCCCCAGGGAAACGCTACGACTGGATTGGGAATTGATAAGGATAATCTGGACAATTGTATCTATGATGTGCTGATTAATAATGTGGATATTAATGATGTGATCGTGCCCAGCGCTGTTGTCGGGCTCGACGTGCTTCCGGCAACTATTGAGCTTGCCGGCGCAGAGGTAGAATTAGTTAATCTTAATGAGCGGGAAAAGACTTTAAAAAACGTCTTAGCTCAGGTAAAAAAAAGCTACAATTTTATTTTTATAGATTGCCCTCCCTCCCTTGGTTTGCTGACATTAAACGCCTTAACTGCAGCTGGTTCATTGATTATCCCAATTCAGTGTGAGTATTACGCGCTGGAGGGACTGGGGCAGCTGTTGAATACTTTTCATATGGTGCAGCAGCATTTAAACCGGGAGCTAGTCCTGGAAGGTGTGCTCTTAACTATGTTTGACGGAAGGACAAATCTGGCAATTCAAGTGGTTGATGAGGTAAAAAAACATTTTCGGGATAAAGTTTACCGCGCCATAGTGCCCAGGAACATCAGGCTCAGTGAAGCGCCAAGTCATGGTAAGCCGGTAATGGTATATGATAAGCGGTCACGGGGCGCGGAAGTATACCACGACCTGGCAAAGGAAGTGATGGGACTTGAGTAAACGCAGGGGGCTAGGCAAAGGTTTAGGTGCAATTATCCCCGGCCTCGAGGAAAATATTTTTGATCAGGAACAAAAAAAAGAAGTATATAAAGAATTGGCTATAGAAAAAATCAAGCCTGCAAACAGTCAGCCCAGGCAGATGTTTGACGAAGCCAAGCTGGCTGAACTAGCTGCTTCAATCAAAGAACACGGAGTAATCCAACCGGTTGTAGTAAGACAGCTAAAGGAAGGCGAATATGAATTAATTGCCGGCGAGAGACGCTGGCGCGCTTGCTTGATGTTGGGGCAAAAATTAATCCCTGCTGTGATAAAAGAGTATCAGGACATGGATGCTCATGCTGTTTCACTCATTGAAAATGTACAACGAGAAGATTTAAACCCGCTGGAAGAAGCCCTGGCTTATAAAAACCTAATTGAAAATTTCGGACTGACACAGGACGAGGTATCCGGACGGGTAGGAAAAAGCCGGCCTTTCGTAGCAAATATGGTCAGGTTGTTGGGCTTGCCGTTAGAGATACAAGATATGTTAGCTGAAGGTAGGATAAATACTGGACATGCCAGAGCACTGCTTTCGATCAGAGATAGTAAAAAACAGCTGCTCGCTGCAAAAAAAATAGCCAGGCAGCAGCTTAGTGTACGCCAGGCTGAGAAAATAGCCCAGGCCCCGGCTCATATTAAAGACAAAGGGAAAAATAATCAAGAAAACTACAACCACTACCTTAAAGAAGTTGAGGAATCATTAAATAAATATTTGGGAACCAAGGTGAGATTAAAAGAGGTTCATGGAGGCGGAGGCAAGTTGGAAATAAACTTCAGTAATGAGATAGAATTAAAAAGAATAATTGAAATTCTGTTGAGTGAAACGGCAAATGTTTCACGTGAAACATTTGCCTGATGCCCAAAATACTTTAAAATATACCAAGCAGAACGCCTGGGGCCTAACTTCCCCAGGCGTTCTGCTTGGCATATTCTTGGATCGTTTTTTTAAGTCCACCGGCAATAACATCCGCAAGGCGCATTACTAAATTAAGACGGGTGTTTTGCAGGACCAGGTACTCCATAAAGCCTCCCACATTGACAATACCAGTAATATGAATTTCACCGACCGGAGGAAGATCTTTATTTACTCCTGCTCCCGGTTGTAGAGAACCATACCCTAGATTGACACAACCAACGCTCTCAATTTTCCCTAAACATGCATCGATGGCGATAATAAACGGATCGATATAAGTCTCGTAAATTTCCTTAAGTTTTTCTTGTAGGTTACTGGCGTGAACCGGCTGGTCCAGGGTTCCGTATACAGTAAAAAAATTCTGTTCCCAGTTGTTAATTCTACTGCCAATTAGCGGCCCCAGGCAGTCTCCTGTGGAGCGGTCCGTGCCTATGCATAACAAGATTTTCGGCCTGCCCCGGTCAATGCCATATTTATTTAAGCGGTAAATCATATCCATGGCGAATTTATTCACTGCCATTGTATCTTCGATATGGATACTGGTCTTGTTTAAATTAACATCTTTTTCAAATTGAGCAATGTTAGTCATTTTTCGTCCTCTCAATCACATATTATTATAATTATTGCCGGTAACTAATCATTTTATTCTGACTTATAAAAATTAGTTAATTATTTTATTACTAAATCTCCTTCTTAAATTACATAAAAGTATTGCAGGGATATTTCTTTTTAACCTGTCACATTTTATGTAGAAAGTTTTTAAACTATGAAACGGCCCTGCAGGGGAGAGCGCGATGGATAATAAATTTTTCATCTGCTTGAAGGTGGTAACAGCTTATATCGGTGCGGTAATCGGGGCCGGGTTTGCCTCAGGGCAGGAGATATTACAGTTTTTTATCTTACACGGCAACCAGGGCTTATGGGGGGTCCTGCTGGCAACAATCTTGTTTGCCTACTTAGGCGGTTTGGTGATGTACCTTTCGATTAGGCAGCAAACAACAAATTATCAAGATTTTTTATCTTTCCTCCTTGCTCCAGGCCTGGTGAAAATAGTTGATAAAATAAATCTTATTATTTTATTTGGCGGGCTGATTGTAATGATGGCCGGCAGTGCGGCCGTTTTTGGCGAGCATTTCGGCCTGCCCCCGCGGGCGGGGGTAATATTTGTGTTTGTTTTCACATCAATTGTAATTATTGGCGGTCTGGACGGTTTTTTGACGGCCAATGTTTTACTTGTTCCACTAAAGCTTTTTGCCGTGGTATTAATCACCTGCATCGCGATAATTAAGGCCAAGGGAGGTATGCTTTTGCTTCCAACTCTTATGCCCGGTGGTGGCGTGGGAGGACACTGGGTATGGGCCAGCCTGCTTTACGTATCGTATAATATGCTGGTTCCACTTGCTGTGCTATCCTCACTGGGTAAAAGTATAACCCTAAGAAACGGTGTAATCGGCGGAATTGCCGGGGGCCTTTTGCTGGGTGTTGCAGTTTCTTTGGTCACTGTCGCCGGCTTATTGTATCTCCCGGCGTTAATTACTTGTCAAATACCGCTGCTTTATCTAGCCGGCTACCTTGGCAGCGGCTTTTACTGGGTATTAGGTCTGCTGATCTGGCTGGCCATTTTAACGACAGCAATAGCCAATGCGCATGGCATCGCCAGCCGCCTGGCGCCCCAAGGCGGCCTTTATTACAGATTAACCGGGATTGGCGCCTGTTTAATTGCGATGCCCCTGGCTAGCTTTGATTTTAAGGATTTAATTCGCTTTTTATATCCCCTTTTTGGATACGCCGGACTATTCCTCTTGGTGTGTTTACTGGCCATACCAATCATTAAATTTTATAGTAATCGCTAAAATTATATAAAATAGTATTGGAATTTCGTATAATTAATTTATAGGAGCTAATAAAGGTGGTCGTTGCCGTATGAATTGGCTGGACTGGTTAATAATTGTTGTTATGGCCTGGTCGGCCTTGCAGGGCTTATGGAGCGGTCTGCTCGCCAGCCTCTTTGGATTGACTGGAATAATAGCTGGCTTGGCCATTTCTTCAATGTATTATCAAAGCCTGGCCGGCTATCTTATTGCTGCCTGGCACTTAGAGGAAAAGGTATTGCCTTTCCTTGGAACTTTGTTTTCCGGCCGACAAGGTCCCTCCCGGGAATTGAATTATGTATATGACTATTTAGCTGGGTCAATCGCTGAAGGTATTATTGAGGTGGTTTCGTTTCTTGGGCTTTTTATATTCACTTTCTTTCTGTTCCGACTGGCGGGATTTGTTTTAACCAGAATTGCCGCTCTGGCTTTCTTGGGGCCTTTGAACAAACTTGCTGGACTAATGTTCGGTCTGGTAAAAGGTTTTTTAATCATTGTCATAGTACTTGCTCTCCTGGCGCCTTTTCAGCAACAAAACTTGCTCCCGGACTATCAGTCTGCTCCGCCGGGTTTAACCAGTTATCTGGGAACAGCTTTTCAGACATCCCTACTGCTTCCTTATTTTGAACCTTATATTAACATGCTTGGGCGTTTGCTGCCGGAAATCCTGAGGGACAAAGGTCTGCCCGGCAGCATGATCAGCATTTAATGGGCTAAAGCAGGTTATAATAAATAACTAATGTAAATCATGGAGGTTTTTTTGTGATGATTACAAAAGTAGAGCATCCAGCGGCAAAACTGGCCTACCATAGGAAAAATGTATGGGATTGCCTTGGTGCTGAAGAGCGGGACCGGGTGATGAAATTTAATGAAGAATATAAAGATTTTTTAAATCAAGCAAAGACAGAAAGAGAAGTCTTTGAGGCGGCACTCGCAGATCTAAAAAATGCAGGCTTCAGCTCAGTAGATTTAAAAACCGGATTGAAGCCGGGTGATAAGGTATTTTTTGCCAATAGGCAAAAAGCATTAATCGCGGCAGTTATTGGGCCCGAACCTTTAATTAATGGCATAAATATCATCGGCGCGCATACTGACAGCCCCCGCTTGGATTTAAAACCACTACCGGTTTTTGAAGATAACGGAATGGTTTTTTTTAAAACTCACTATTACGGCGGTATAAAAAAATACCAGTGGCTGTCTATTCCGCTGTCTTTGCATGGAGTGGTGGTCAGGGCCGACGGGAATTCTGTTGCGGTACATATTGGGGAGGAATCCGGGGATCCTATTTTTACTATTACGGATCTGCTGCCCCATTTGGCTAAAGATCAGATAGATAAAAAAATGGCTGACGCCGTGCCCGGGGAGAGCTTAAATATTCTGGCGGGTGGCATTCCCCTCGCCGGTGAGGAATTAAAAGACCGTTTTAAGATGACCGTACTTGAATATTTGCACCGTAGATACGCCATGGTTGAGGAAGATTTCATCAGCGCGGAGCTGGAACTAGTCCCAGCCTGGCCGGCCCGCGATATCGGCCTGGACCTGAGCTTTGTCGGGGCATATGGGCAGGATGATCGTGTTTGTGCCTATGCCGCCCTGCGCGCCTTGATTGATGGACCGGTACCAAAGCGCACGGCGATGATGGTGCTGGCTGATAAAGAGGAGATTGGCAGCAGCGGCAATACCGGAATGAAGGCAGCCTTCTTTAAGAATGCAGTGCGGGAAATAGCTGCCCGAACAACCTCGCCCTACAATGAGTTGGTCCTCAGTAAAGCACTGTCTAATTCACTCGCACTGTCAGCAGACGTTAATGTGGGCCTGGACCCCAATTACCCTGATGTAACCGAAAAAATGAACACTGCCTGGCTTGGCTATGGTGTGGTTTTGACTAAGTATACCGGCAACAAGGGGAAATATGAATCCAGTGACGCCCACGCGGAAGTCGTAGCGCAAGTGCGCCGGGTTTTCCACAATGCCGGGGTGATCTGGCAGAGTGGTGAGTTGGGGAAGGTTGACCAGGGCGGCGGCGGAACCATTGCCCACCTGGTGGCTAAGCATGGTGTGGACGTGCTTGACTGTGGTGTCGCTCTTTTAGGGATGCATTCTCCTTTTGAAGTGGCCAGCAAGGCCGATATATATATGTCTTATCAGGCTTATAAGGCATTTTTTACCAGGTAGCGCTCTCATTGATAATATCATCCTCCCATTTTAACCAGGGGGGGTGACATTTTCTCAGAAATATTTCAGGGTGACATTATCACAGAACAAACACACACTAGTGTTAAGCCTTACTTGACAAACACTTGGAGACTTCGTTATACTATATCACGGGATAAAACAGTATTTAAGTTTTTATGCGCATGCAGAGGATGTTTAGGTATTTTGCTTTCTGGAGGGAACGGCTTGTTTAAAAACCTGCTGGCCGGAGTCGGTATTGGCGCTGCTAGGGTAGACCTGGAAATACAGAAGCGCAGGATTGCCCTCGGTGAAACGATTGAGGGCGTAGTGAAGATTAAAGGTGGAAATGTTGATCAGCAAGTTGACCAGATCAACATTACGCTTGAGCTTGCCTCTCAATATAAGCATGACCATGAGTTAAGAAGTGTCAGGCAGAAAATAGGAACGATTAAAGTATCTGACGGCATGCTGATCAAGGCCGGCTCACCGGTATTGACAATCCCTGTCCGATTGCAACTGCCGTATAACATTCCCGTTTCCATGGGCAGAACGAGATATTATTTTGTTACCAATCTGGATGTTAAAAACGCTTTCGATCCCAAAGACATAGACGAGATTACAGTTATCCCCAATGCTTATATGCAGATGTTATTTGATGCGATAAAATCGCTGGGATTTCGTGACAAGCCCTCATCTGGTGATTACAACGGCCGGTTGCAGCAGTTCGAATACAAGCCGACCAGGTTTATGAGCAAGGAATTGGACGAGATTGAGTTGTATTTTCGGACCAGCGAAAATGATATTAATATCGTAATAGAAATTGATAAAAAGTCCCGGGGGCTTTTAGGCAAGATTGCCGACGACCTGGATTTGGATGAACGCCATGTAAGTTTTACTCTTCCTTATCGCTCAATGCAGGATGCGGAGCAGGTGGCCGCAAAATTAAAAGAAATCATTGAAAGTGAGTATAGGAAAATAAGTTTTTAAGGCTAGATAATTTTTATAAATAACTGTAGGTTATGCGCCCGTAGCTCAGGTGGATAGAGCAGCGGTTTCCTAAACCGCGTGCCGGGGGTTCGAGTCCCTCCGGGCGCACCAGTAAGTACAAGGCCTCCGGTGTTTTAACTGGAGGCTAAATTATGTCTTTGGGGATAATTTGGGGATAGTTTATTGTTTTCTATTTGCCGTCACGTTGTATATTTACCTTTCTAACTAGCAAGAATACTATCAAATCCATCCTGGCGCACTGTAATGCCTTTAGAAGCTACTTTATCCGATTTCATAGGTATTCATACCAGGCTATTGTCTTTAAAGCCGTACAGGCTATTCTACGAGGTCGTTTTCTCTAATGTTCCAGTGCTCCCTGTTGCTGCCACTAACCCGGCGGGAGTGCCTTTGATACGATTTTCTCAAGCTGCAATAGTTCATCTAAACTTAAAAGCGACAGGTCATATTCCTGCCGCTTTTCACTTATTTCTGTTTCCACTTCAATTTGCATTTGCTGTACAGGCCGTCCAATCCCATAGGCTAGAATCAACTCGGCGCACTTTAGCCTACTGGCAGGTGGCGCATCTTGATTGCTCATAATTTCCTTTATTGTAAAGACAGCATTACCAGTTAATTCCTGCATAGACAATTTGAGTTCTGACGCCAACTTTGGTCTGCCGCCGGGGTTACCGGAATGGCCTTTCATAAAGCGCCCTGTTACTGTCCTGTTTTCAGACAATTTACAATTCCCTCCTTATAGAGCAAACTCCATGCCAGCAAATAATTTATCGACATTATTTAAACAGCGGTGACAGAGTCTTTAGACGCAAGAATTATGCCAGCAGATTATTTATAGACACTATGCGCCATTGTTCAAACAGCGGTGACATTCTTCGGAGGCAAGGAGCATGCCAGTCTTATTTATTGAGTTGTCCTTTCACATTGCGGCTCCGGGCTGCCCTGGCTCTGATGATACCCTTGCCACGTTTGAGCGCCAATTTGTATAGCTCCGGCTCCAGCAATAGCAGCCGGTTAATTTCCCCTGGTGTCAGAAATACCACCGCGCCCGGTATTCTTATTTCAATTAAGCAGTCATATCTAGGCAACTATTACCATAGCCTTTCAATAGAAAGAGGGGGCTTAACCCCCTCCAGTATTAACGGTCAACCTTCCATTGACTGGTGCTAAGAAAGCGCATACCTTCAATCTCGACAATTGTACCGACCAGCTCCAGCCGGGTAATGTGACCGGGCTTATGCAGCTCCAGCTCACTCGGTAAAACCGAAAGGGGGACCAGGAAGTTCTTAATCCCTTGCTTTTTTTCGATATCTGACTTCTTATTAGCCATTAATTACCATCTCCTTTAATCTGCTAAGCTCCATCAGTAAAGCCGTTTGCTCCGGCGAACATGGTTTTGCTTTGGAAAGCTTGCCAGCTGTTACTTTGATACGGTGCTGAATTTCCGCAACCATATTATCTTGCGCTACTGATACTTCCTGAGCAAGCACCTTGCCAGACTCCTGATCAAGTTTTATGACTGCGAGTTCGCAGGCTTCAATCTCATACTGGATCGCCTGCTGTTCAGTGATAAAGGATTTACAGCTCTGAACAAGCTCATCCAGCCCGGAAAAGTCCGGCGTAAAACTCAGTCCGTTTAGCTGGTCCCGCAAGGTATTGAGGTGCAGCGCCGCTTCTGTTCTAAAGTCCCTTAATTGTGCGCTTGTCATGGGTACTACCTCCGTTCGTTTTTTCGCAGACTACATGTTCGTGCACGGTTGACTGCTATTGCTTTTTATAACCAACCCCTTCCAAAAACATAAACCCCGCAGGTTTCCCAACGGGGTTTAAGCCTTTTTTTCATTCCTTTTATAGCGCCACCCTATTATTCTTTGATGCAAAGAATTTGTCCAGCAGATCAGCGGCTTGTCCTTTTGTGGTCCTTCCCCGGTACAGCCCCAACTTCTTTAACAAATCAATCTGTTTTGGTGATGCGGGGTGTTCTCTCCAGGCTGCATCTTTTCGCGCAAAAGCCGCTGTATTTTTTCTGGCGTAGTCCTCAGCTACCCCTAAGGCGTATCCTAGCGGCAGATTTAATTCCGACAGCGCAAAGGCCTGTCTGTCTTTAATGATACCTACCCGGTAGCTATCGTTTTCGATATGGCGAAGAACGGCAAAACACCCCGGTTCAAGCGGCAGTCTCCAGTCTGTACCAGCCTGAATCCACCTAAACAGGGACTTATCTAAAACATCAAAGCTTTGTGCAGTAACCGGCATTGAACGTAGAAGTTCCTTAGAGCGGTTTTGACGCTTTTCCTGTTCTTCAATGGCCTCTCGCACGCTTTGGCCTTGCCTTAAATCGAATCCGGCCAACGTGCCCAGCATACAAACATCATGCCGTGAATCGGTAAAATCAATTACCAGGCAGTCCTGCTTGCCGGGGTAAAGCCTTGTCCCGCGTCCCGCCATCTGGATATAAAGTCCGGTGCTCTTTGTTGGCCGGGCCATCAGCAGACAGTCCGTTGCCGGTTCGTCAAACCCCTCCACCAGCAGGTTGCAGTTCGTGAGAACCTTTACTTCACCGTTATGGAAAGCTTGAAGTAGATCGTGCCGATTTTGCTTTGGCATATCACCATAAACAGCTTCGGCAGGGATACCGGCATCCTGGAACGTTGCCGCAACATCTAACGCGTGCTGGACATCGACGGTAAAGGCCAGGGTCCGGCGGTCAGCGGCATGTTCAAGCCAGGTATCCCGGATGATCTCGTTACGGTTTACACAGTTCACAACAGAGGAAAGCTGGCTTTCAATAAAATCACCGTGCCTAGTAGCAACATGATCAAGATCCAGCCCGGTTGATACCCGGATGCCCCGAAGGTCTGAAAGGTAGCCAGCCTTGGTCATGGCCGCAATGCTGCGTTCAAAAACAATCTCCTGGAATACATTGCGAAGGCCTATTTTATCACCGCGCCTGGCTGTGGCGGTGTAACCTGTAAGGAGCTTGTCCGGGTTATTGTCCATGAAGCCCAAGCCTTTAATGATATCTATGTACGTGGTGGCGGTTGCATGGTGCGCCTCATCGATAACGATCAGCTTAAAGTCTTGTTCCTGCAGCCGTTCGATCCGCTTTGGACGGCTGGCAGATTGAATACTGGCAATTACAACCTGCCGGTCATACTCGTCACGATCAGCCATGACTACACCAACGTCAGCGCCGGGCCATACCATGCGGCATTTATCAGCAGCCTGGTTAATAAGTTCTTCCCTGTGCGCTACGATCAAGGTGCGGCAGTTCATCTGCTTGGCCAGGCTGACAAATACCACGGTCTTGCCGGTGCCCGTCGGCAGAACCACCAACTGCCGGGTGACACCTTCAGCCTGGCGCTTTCGGACGGCGCTAATGGTTTCTTGTTGGTAGAGACGTAGTTCTATGCTAGTCCCTCCCTTCAGGCCAGGCATCCTCATCGTCCACCGCAGCCGCGTCAACAAAGAACGAATCAATTAATTCGTTCACAGGGGGTAAATTAGTGAACGAATCAGGCCTCAGCCCAGTAACGGCGCGGTTTGATTCGTTCACTGCCAGTGTCGAATCAGTGTCGAATAATGAACGAATAGGTTTTTGCAGATTCGATTCGTTCACTGGTGTCGAATCAAGTGTCGAATGGGAAGCCTTGGGAGAGTAGGGCTGAGGGGTGATTCGTTCACTAATGTGATCCCCCTCTAGACTACATTTATCCTGACAGGTTAAAGGATCTTTTTCTTCTAAAGATTCGTTCACTGGTGTCGAATCAGCATTAATTATGATTGTGAAAGTCTTATCTTTTGTCTTGCCATGGGATTCAAGCTTACCATCCTTGACTAGTTGATTAAGAACCCGGCTGACATAAGTATTTCCAATACCTGTACGGCGTGCTATTTCTTGCCGGGTAAATTCGCTGCCGGTTATGTAATGTGCAAAAACAAACTTCTCAATAGTATCTTTTGCGGCTTGTCCCAAATCCGGTGTCAAGTCGATTTTCATTTCAACCATTTCCTGGCCGTCTTTTTCGACATCCTCCAGGCTGAAAGTGAATTGGTCAAACTCCCTGAACCAACTTGCCAGGCTTCGGACTAGGTGAATCTGCTTGCCTTCAACTATTCGGCGCTCGATGCCAATAATGTTGCCAACTAGCCTGGACAGGACGCCTGCTCCGACAGAATCATGCTGGCTAATGGGCAAGTCAACTTCCCGTGTTTTTCGCTTCCGGGCATGGTGCAGCACTACCAGGGCAATATTATACTGTGCTGCAATATCACGCAAACTGGCGATAATTGGCTTGACGTCAGAGTTTTTGCTTTCGTCAACTGAGTGAAAATTTGTCAATGTATCCACAAAAACAATATGCGGCTGCCAGGCTAATATTAACTGCCGTAGTATATCAACCCCCTGGTCTGTGCCGAAGTCAAGGTCCACTCCCGCCTGCCGCACTTCTTCGGCATATACGAATCGAATGTTTCCGGCATTGAACGGCCAGCCGGTTCGGTGCAGCCGGTAGTTAACCAGGCCTTCCCCGGTGTCACCCATGAGATAAAGCACGCGCCTTGCTGGGACCAGGCTATCCAATCCGCCCAGGATCACGCCGCCGCTCGACAAATCACAGGCCAGCCGCATTGAAAGCCAGGTCTTACCGGATTTGGGGTCTGCTATCAATAAAGTCACGTACCCAGCCGGGATCATATCCGGGACGATCCATTCTATTTGTACCTTCTTTGTCGGGTCAGGGGGCCGAAGGATACTGGTAATATTAAATCCATTGTCTTTTTGCCCGGGCTTCCAATACTCGGTTTGCTCCACCAATGCCAACAGGCTTTTCTTGGTGCCGCCTGCCGCCAGCCAGTCAGAAACATCGCCCTTCTCAGGCAATCCGGGCAACTCAACCACTCGCACCCGACAACCTCGCTTAACTAACTGGTTTGCCACCTTTACGGAATGTTCCCGGCCTGGTTCGTCATTATCCAACAGTATAATAATATCAGCACCAGTGGGGAAATATTGGGTGTGTGTCTGCGTCCATCTACCAGCCCCGCCGTGGTTGCAGGATGCACTCAGCCCCACGCTGAACAGGTTGTCCACATCTTTTTCGCCCTCGGCAATAAAAACTAATTCGTTCCCGGCCAGGGCTTTTAGTAACTCTGGCAGTCGGTACGGGATCGGCTTCACATCGTTCATGGTCCATGTCCACCCGTCAGCGCCATCGGGCCGCCGTTGCCGGAAAGTTTTTGGCAGGTACCGGACTACTTGGTAAATTAAGCTTCCGCTTTCATCGACATAATCATAAACAGCAACTTCCACCAGCTTTCCTTTTGGCTTTTTCGGGGGGATATCCTTTTGCCTAAAAGGGTTTTCCACCCCCAACAGCCCGGCCAGCTCCTTAATGCCGCCGCTTATGTGTTCTTTGTGACAAATGAAAACACCCTTATTAGCATTTACCGAAAAGCTCGGGTTTTTGTCCTGTCCGCCGTGGCTTGGAAGGGGACAGCGCGCTTGGCCTTCGCTGCCGCGCCATTTAATGTTTTGTATGTTGCTGTCGAACCATCTTTTGTAATCGAAATGTGATATAATATGGTCGGACAATTAGAGTTTCTCCTTTCTCCCGCCGGTCGGCGGGATTTGTTTCTCTGCACAAAAAAACCGCCGTAGCGGTCCCGTCTTTAGTCAAACTAATCTTCGAATCCCATTTGGTGCTGGCTCCTGGACGCTTTCCTTCTCCTGGCTGTCCATCCAGGCGTCCAGGCTTGCAGTTCTGAATAATATTCGCCTCCCGGCATGAATAGCTGGTACTTCCTTCCTTTTGACCAGCTCCAATAAAAGCCAGTAAGAAATTCCCAAATACCCCGCCGCCTCTTTAGCTGTCAATGTAGCCCGTAGGTAAGCATTTCGACGGTTTATCTCTGACATTAGTTCGTCTCCTGCAGTTGCTCAATAATGGCATAAATCAGCTCCTTTTCTTCCTGACCTAATTCCTTCCTCAGCAGCCGAGAGAAATTAGCATCACTTAACCCCATTCTGCCACCAATTTCCCACAGATAGATCCCGGCCTGCTTGGCTTTTTCTCGGACATCAACGTTTTTCTTCATAATTTACCTCCCGTTTGAAATAAAAAAACAGCCTCGATTGGCCGTCTATTTGTACACTATGGTTTTGCCTTTAATAACCCTTACCGCATTATACGGCGTTAGATCTGGTTTTCCGTAACTATTACGCCGGTCCATTCCTTTAAACCTTTCTATATTTGCCCGGACCTTTTCTCTTTTCTTTGGCATAAACTACCCCCCCTTTCTTCTGCTAGAAACAGCTTCCGCTGACATTAGCAGGATGTATTGCATTAAATTGCTGTTTCTGTTATACTTAGATAATAATATATGGTGCGTACTGGTGCGTACTTGGAGGGTTAGAGTTAATATGAATATCGAGTACAGGAAGTTTGTTAAGTCACCTAGATATGAGGTCAGCTTTGAGGAAGTTACTCCTTTAGGGCATGTGGAACAATGGGGAGAGTCAGCACGGTTGCCGTTTATAAAAATTAAACTTACTAAGATAGGGGGGGAAAGCCGTTTTACAGATGCCAGCGAACATAAAATTCTTTTTTACGAAACAGCACAGGTTATTATAATTAAAAAAAACGCAGAGGAATTAATGAATATCGTTAAGAATTTCTATGAAGCATACGGTCCTATTGCTGAAGAAGAGATCACGCTATTCGAATTGCGCCGCCGTCTTAGCTTCTTTCTTTTTGCGATCTCACTCTGGTGGACCACCAAACCGGCGGAAGGGAACGACCTAATGGAACAGCGACGAAGTATCGCTGGTTTTCTCGGTAGCATAAGCGGTAGCCGCCTGATATTTCCTGAAGGTGCTCTTGAAATATTACCGCAAAGTATTGTAAACTTCCTTGATGATGATGCCGCCCTGTTTTTGCCAGCCCTAGGTCATTCGGATCTCAAGTTTAACAATGAGCCTGATATAGATGCCCCTCTTGAAGAAAAGATGAAATGGATTCAGCGCAGCGTTCTACGATATACATTGAAAGTTTTAAATAAAAAAACAAAGATGGTTCTTTCCAGTAAAGCGAATGGCACCATCAGCGTGACCGCTACGGCGGGTGATATTTACACATTAATGTTACTGTCCGTGATCTTTGATAAAGACAAAGAGAAACTCCATGATTGTCCGGGCTGTGGTGTCCTCACCAGCCGGCAGGACTATTGCAGTAAAAGTTGCAAACAAAAACACGCCCCGGAATATACCATTCGCCGCGTGTTAAGTATGTTCCGGACGCGAATGTCCAGAGGAACGATAAGTAAATATGAATTTGAAGCGATAAAGGATCATGTGAAAAAACATAAGAAACGGTTTTCCGAGTACGATGATGAAAAATCAACAAACGTACTGGAATTATTCTTGGGGAAAATTCGAAAGGAGGCTAAATAATGGCAGGAAGCGGAAGTCTTGAAAAGCGGGGGCCAAACACCTGGCGGCTGGTTGTCAGCTGCGGGATGAAGGGTGATAAACAGATCAAAAAGAAGAAAACCGTCACCGTAAAGAATTCCTGTGACCAGAGCTCTTGCCGGGGCTGCGAAAAGATAAATAGCTGCCGGGCTAGGAAGGAAGCCAACAAGTTATTAATGGAGTATGTTATTGAGGTTGAAAAGGGCCTACTAATTGATCCAGGTCGGTTAACCTTTACTGATATTGTTGAACTCTGGCGGGACAATACTGAAAAGAAACTTGCCCCAAAAACATTGCATAGATATGAACAACTACTCAGCCGCATTACTCCAGCTTTCGAGTATATGAAGTTGAAACAGATCAGACCTATTCATTTAGAAAAGTTCTATAATAACCTACGGGAAACTGGAATTCGCTTAGACGGTAAACCTGGTAAGTTATCAGAACAGACAATACTACATCATCATAGACTTATAACTGCCATCTTTGCTTATGCTGTTAAGCGGGAATTCATAGCCAGTAACCCAGCCAGTAAGGTTGACACACCGAAAGTTAAACGACACCAGGGCGATTGTTATGAACATGATCAGTTAAAGCTATTATTAGCAGCGGCAGGGCGGGAACCTTTGAAGCATAATATTCTGGTTAACCTCGCTGTATTTAGTGGCCTGCGCCGGGGCGAATTAATGGGCTTGGAGTGGTCCGACATTAGCTTTGAAGCTAACACTCTTACCGTCCGGCAGGCAAGCCAGTACATACCGGGCCAGGGGCAATTCGTTAAAGATCCTAAAACCGAACAGTCTAAAAGGGTATTATCCTTACCATTATTTCTAATTAACATGCTTAAACAGTACAAGAAGGAGCAGAACAAAACCCGCTTGAAGGTGGGCGACCTTTGGCAGGGGTCGGATAGGCTGTTCACTACCTGGGACGGCAGACCAGGACACCCAGAATGGCCTTCCCAATGGTTCCCCAAATTCATAAGGAAGTATAACCTCCCGCCGCTACCATTTCACGGTCTACGCCACATAAACGCCACAATGTTGATTAACTCCGGACTACCTGTAAAGAGTATCTCAGGTAGACTGGGCCACAGTAACATTGAGACTACCATGAACATCTACGGCCATTACCTTAAATCAGCTGACCAGGAAGCAGCAAACCGGCTGGAGATGATTTACCAAAGCATCACAGGATCCGATACAAAGAAAGGGCAGGGTTAACCCCCTTTCTTCTTTTGGGGATAGTTTGGGGATAATCTAAACTTTTTATCCCCAAAAATAACCCAACAATCCCCAATAGCGGAGTGAAAAAATCCAGTAAAATCAAACCCCCCCGAACCTAACTTAATTTCAGCAAACGGCTTTTGCCGGTTTCCTAAACCGCGTGCCGGGGGTTCGAGTCCCTCCGGGCGCACCAGTAAAATCAAATTACTCCGGGGTTTATCCGGGGTTTTTTTTATGGCTTATCGAAATATAAGGGGAGTTTAAATGCCTAATTCCGGTTTGGTGCAAATTGACTATCAAAAAGACTTGAAAACTGTCAAATCCACACAGGCATGCTGTAATGCCCATAAAAGCAACCTCAGGCATTTTTATAGTCGGTTCATACCAGGAGAAATTTTAAAGTACCTTACAGGCAATTCTGTGAGCTGCTTATACTCAATACTTAAACAGGACCCTAGCGAGTTGGTTTATATGATGCTATTCACTGCATCGAGTAGCTTTACACTATCATTAAGACTTGTAGGTAGTGTTATCAGTTACAGACAACTGACCTTAACCTTATGCAGGGCTGTTTATTCAATTTATCATTAATCGCGTCTGGGCGAACAGGGGGAAAATCATCGCACACTCAATATTGAATCACTGGGGGAATACCAAAAATCCGAATGCACCATATTACTGAAAGTGGTGAATAGATCAGCTTTTAAGCGACCGATCTTCCTCACAGCCTTGTTAATCTTTAATAACCAGCACTTGGCAATGAGCATTATGGATGACATAATTTGAAACACTGCCGAGGAATACTCGGTCAAATACACCAAGATTATTAGAACCTAACACAATCAAATCGATTTCCTCTTTTTCGGCATATCTGATAATAGATTCTCCTGGTATATCTTCAAGGTCATCTTTATCTGAAATATTAGGTTTAACATCTAGGCCTTCCTTTTTAACCTTTTCAGCAGCATCCTGCAAAGCTTTCTCGATATTGTTCCGGCTGCGCTCTTCAATATCCCTGCCCAATGCCGTATCAGTGTAAGAGTAAAAATGCAAGGCACAGCTAAATATATTTAAAGAAGTGAAAATAAAAATCTTTGCCTGAAATTTCTTGGCTAACTCTATGGCAGTATTCAGTGCTCTTTGTGATCTAATTCCGTTATCAAAAGGTACTAATATTTTATTATACATGAATAAACCGCCTTAGATTATTTTTCTATTGTATTGTTTTTGTTTAGAAAACATTTGAAACATGATGAATTGGATATTATTAAATATGTAAACATTGTTCTTATTATAACCATTTATAATTTGTTGATTTCATCAAAACAGAATGGATTATACTAAATTAAACTGCAAAGGACTGATCAGAACCCTGGATTCCTACAGTTATCCAGGGTTAATAATGGGTTAGTAAAAAGCGGTCCCTTTTTTTAGGACCGCTTCGCTAGCTTCATTTGTTAGTCTTTAACGATCAGAACCGGACAATGAGCCTGATGCAGCACAAAATTAGAAACGCTCCCCAGCATTACTCTATCAAAACCACGTCGGTTATTTGAGCCCATCACTATCAAATTGATATCTTCTTTGTCGGCGTATTTGACAATAGCAACACCGGGAATACCATAGGAAATCTCTGTGTTAACCGTGATTCCTTCTTTTCTAGCCTTTTCGGCAGCCGCATTGATTGCTGTCTCCATAAGTTTTTGAGTTCGCTTCTCAAGATCTTCAACCAGTGCTGGTTCAAATCCAGAAGTGAAGTTTAAGGTAAAGCCCGATATATTTATAGAGGCAAAAATGGTAATTGACGCCTTGAAATTTTTGGCTAACCCGATAGCCATGTCTAGTGCTTTTAGGGATTTGTCTCCGTTGTCGAATGGAACTAAGATTTTTTTATACATAAAATATCCCACCTTTGATTTAATATTATTTGATATCTTTCTACAAGCCGACAGTAATTCCTGCTATAATAACTGAAGATTGCAAATATTTAATATTTATCTGATCAATACGTTTATGAAAGTCTCTGCGCTTTCTTGAGTGAAGAGGTTGGCTAAAGACCTGGAGAGTGTGCCAACGCTGTCGGTATTAATAACCATACCGGCCTTGCGTACCGGCAACAAGGTAGAAATGAAAGTAGTTTTAGAAGAGGCACAAAATAAGAACCTTTTTCCCTGGACAGCCTAACCAGTGGAAAATCTGTGGTCAAGGAAGTGAGCAGGGAAATTGGTTACCTTATGCCCATAGAGATGTTTTCCTGGATGAGGTCACGGATTTGTATGAAGTAGAGAGACAAATGAGCAGGCTGGGTGAAAAAGGTAGGAATAGAGGGAGCGCTATTGGTATTGGGCATGTTGGCCAGATGGGCAGGTACACTCCTGAAGCACTATGTCAAATGATCCCGCAGCCAAAAGCAGGGCTTCCATTTTTTTGTGTCGGATCCTGTTTATTAGTATAAAAAGAGAAATATTTACAATGACCGCAGCGCACAAAAGGGCGCTGTTTTATTTTTTACACGCAACCGGTTTAATATTGCCTTAAGAGATAATTTAAAATTACCATCAAGTTACCCTATTGTAAAATATTTCAGTTTATCGGTAACCAAATAACCGCTAATAGAATATTATTTATTAAATATCTACAAGGGGGCATTAAAAATGCTTAATAAACCGTACGACCATATGACTGACAAATGCTTTGATGACAAAATGCCTGATAAATGTATGGAGCCGGATGTATCTCATTTTAAGACCGGCACCGAGGCAGCCTGCACCAATACCCCTGTTGGGCCAACTCCAATAACAACTGGCGCGATAGCAAAAATACCGGTATTACTTGCTGAATTAACTGTACAGATTAACGTTGACTCAACAATCACCTTGCCCGAACCGGCTTTTGAGGTAAAACAGGTTAAAAAGAAACTAAAACTGACCCAATGTCTGCTGGCACAAAATACTAACAAGTTGTTCCTGAGAGGATTTGTCCGTAAAAATATCGATTATTCGACACGGAAAATTTCGAGCCACGAAGGATTTTGCGGAGATATTCGTCACTGCACCGTTGACGTCCCCTGGTCTTGCGTAACACCGGTTGTTTTTAATGTTGCCGAACCGGAGCCGGCCTTCTTCAATACGACTAATGAGTTTCAGTATTTAAGAAGGGGAGAACTTGGCCCTGAATTTGCGGAAAAAGACTTTTTAGAATCCGGAGACTTTACTGAATTTAACCAGGTGAGCACCGAATTCTTTAATGAATTGCCGTTTTGTGAAATAATCAGCGCTACCATCACAGAGTTCGATGAGCTTCTTTGCCGCAAGCGTCCATTCGGCGAGAAGATTCCCTTTGAAGAATTTGAATTCAGGAAAATTGAAGAAAAGATGGTAATCGATCTTACTCTCAAAGTACTGCAGAAACGTCAGGTAGCAATCCCTGCCCTTGAAGTAAGTCTTGAAAAATGCTAAATTCGTGCCATTTAGCTATCACCGAAAAGTAAATTTTTATAGTCTAATGGTTATATGTTAGGATCAGTTCTACCCAAAGGAGATTAATCTCTCACTTGTGTTGAACAGCACAAAAAAACAAATGGACCAAGATTCAGGTGATCTTGGTCCATTTGTTTGCGGTGTTGCGATGTTAGTTCTTCTTAAGTTTCCGGGCGGAAGAAGCATTCTTTGGTAATTTAATGTAAGGCGTAACATCCTTATCGTTTTATGAATATTCTAAAGGCAAAGTTATAATAAGTAGTCAATAGAATTTTCTATTTACCGGTATTTCTGCTTTTTCAGGGGGGATGGTAATGGCTAATAGGCCGGGTTCCATTGAATTCGAAACACCATCAGAGCAGAATCGTCAATTTTCGGGTAAGGTCAAAATTAACTCAATATTAGTAAAGGTATTTCAGGGACAGACCTGCATTCAGTCTGATGTTGTCAATCAACTGGATTGGCCTGAGGAGACGGTTCAAGAATCGTGTAAAGATTTTTTTGAGGATGAGCATGCCGATAAGACAAGTTTGCCGGAGGAAGAAATAAATCAGGATCTCGAAGCTGAACAACTGTCTGAGGCTAGTGTCAAAGTTAACCATGTTAACGTAGATATAATCCAGTGCCCGGTCGAAGAATGGCAGGCAGAATCCGGTGGTCAGACAAGTTACAAACAGGAATTGCAGGATGGGCATGCAAGCGAGTCCAGTTTACCAGATAAAGAAAAAAAATTCGTTCAGGAAAATGATCAAAGGAACTACCCTAGTAATACAATTAACCATGTTAGCTTTTGTGTGGACCAGTATCCGGATAGTCAATACCAGAAATTATTTATTCCGTGTAAACAGCTGAAGCAAGTGACAAAATCGGTAGACATTCTTAAAGAGGCTAAAGAATGTCCAGCGGATGTAATCAGTATAAAGAGTGACAATTTGTTTAATTCTGAAAGTCAAGGTGGAAAAATGGATAAAGATACGTTAAAAATGATTATTGATCTAATTCATGCTGTTAAAGGTAGTGAAAATAAAATAATACAGCCTCATTATGAACAATCTCAAGATGGTAAGAATATTGACGGGCAAGAATTATCTGACGGGGATGATTTGAACTTACCTTGGGAAGCAGCATATGAAGAAGTAAACAATGAGGAGGTCACCGGTAAGGAACCCGTTGACATAGCAAGCGAGGATGCAACCGCTGTAGTAGCAGCAGACGATCAAACTGTGGATGATACGGCAGTAAACGAAGAAGTAACCAATAAGCAATTAACCGATGAAGAAAGCCCCGAGTCGGTAGTTTCCGGAGGGCAAGGCAACCCTAATTTAAAAGAAAAAGCAAAGAAACCAGAGGAAATTATAGATCAAGAAAAAAATAATATGATATCAGGACAGGATAGTAATGAGCTTGAGCATGAAGCTGAGGCAGGTGACAGTAAAAACCTTCAGCCAGATATCGGGGATAACATAAAAAGTGATGATAAATGGCAGCAACAAAGGCCGCAAACTATTGTTATGCCTTTATTTATTATTGTTTGCTTAATTTTCTTGCGGTTAAAATATAATGCTAATTCGTGAAGGAATTTTATTTGGTTAGTAGAAATAAATAATGGTCTTATCTCCGAGCCAGGCAACCTTAACCCAAGTATGGTTACCTGGCCTTTATGTGTATTGGGAAACGAGTGCACCTCCCATTGTGGAAAGGGGAAGGCTTTACCGGCATAAATGCTTTGTCCTTTTATTTGGGCAGAGCTTTTTTGTAGGCTAACTTTCAAGGTCAGCATCCTAAGGGTACAAGACATTAGGGTTAATAGATCGTTTTTTCAGGCTTAGCGCCCTTAATTAGTACATTATGTTAGCGGATATGGGCAGGCTGGTCAGCAGTGCTAAATTTTAGAAAAATCTAGAGCATAAATTTTGTAAGCGGCAGGAAAAACTTATCAGGGGCTTCTTTTCTCTGAATAAAATTCCAGGGTATTTATTTAGTAAAAATCAGGCGGGGATGTGTTAAAATGCATGAGTGGGCTTTAGCGGAGTCAGTTATCGACACTATCATAGAAGAGGCTAAAAAAGAAAAATTAAAAGAGATTACCGCAGTTAAAATCATGATCGGTGAATTGCAACAAATAGACCTGGATATATTTAAGTTTGCCCTGGAAAACATCATGCAGTCATCAGTCCTTCAAATGGATTTTGATCGAGTAGAAATAAATATTGACCCAAGTTTTTTAAAGTGCAAGGTTTGTGGGAATGAATGGACCTATAGCGAGGCAACAGGTAAATTGCCTGAGTCCGAATCAGAAGCGATCCATTTTATACCTGAGATGGTCCATATCTACTTGCGGTGCCCTGTCTGCGGCAGCCCTGATTTTGAAATAGTCAAAGGCCGCGGAGTTTGGATAGAATATATTGAGGGTGAGAAATAATGGATCCAAGACTTAATGTGATTGATAAAAGGTTTGAAAAGGTAAAGAGGATAATTGCCGTATCAGGTGGCAAAGGGGGCATCGGCAAGAGCTTAACGGCCTCCGTGCTGGCTCTGATCCTGGCTGAACAGGGCTTCCAGGTGGGTTTATTGGACCTGGACTTTTGTGGTCCTTCCGGGCATGTGATTCTGGGTATCCAAGATGTTTTTCCGGTCGAGGAAAAAGGCCTGGTTCCCCCGGTAATAAATGGAATTAGCTTTATGTCAATAATTTATTTTACCGGTGCCAACCCCGCCCCGCTGCGCGGAAGTGAAGTGTCCAACGCCATCATTGAACTGCTCGCGATTACCCAGTGGCATGAACTGGATTTTCTGATTATTGATATGCCACCGGGAATCGGTGACCCGGCGATGGATACCATTCGCCTGATTAAAAGGGTGGAATTTCTGGTTGTAACGACCCGGTCCCTGGTAGCCCTGTCGGTAATGAAAAAAGAGTTGCAGGTATTGCAGGAACTTGGTAAGCCGGTGTTGGGTGTGCTGGAAAATATGAAAACAAGTGAAAATTCTGCCGTAAGGGATGAGGCGACCATGATGGGGGCATCTTTTCTGGGGTCGGTAGATTTTGATCTTGATCTGGAAAACGCCCTGGGGGATATGAACAAGCTGAAAAGGACAAGCTTTGCCGGGCAATTAAAGGAGATCATGGCGCGAACCAAACTCTTTTAAGAAAGCCTCTAGGACTACGAGCGCGCTACTAGCTAAAAGTTGAAAACAGAACAGTTGAGAAATAAGGCTAAGCTTGGTTGGGGGATAGCGTGTGGCTAAAAAATCTGCTCCTGAACAAAAATTAGTTCATTACCGCATCCTAATCCAGGGTGTGGTTCAGGGGGTGGGCTTCCGCCCCTTTGTTTATAACCTGGCCCGTTCCTGGGGTGTTAAGGGAAGTGTGCTCAATTCCAGCCGGGGAGTGATTATTGAGGCTGAGGGTAAAGAAGAAAATGTAGCAAACTTTATCAATAAATTAAAAGAAAACCCGCCCAGCCTTGCCGTTATTAGCGACTTTCAATTAAGAAAGGAGCCCCTTTTGGGCTATGCTGCCTTTGATATTTTAAGCAGCAGGCCCGGCACGGAAATAGACGCCCTGGTGCCTCCGGATGTAGGCACCTGCCCGGCCTGTGTCAAGGAACTATTTGACCCGCTGGACCGACATTACGCGTACCCGTTTACCAATTGCACTAATTGTGGCCCCAGGTTCACGATCATAAACGAAATCCCCTATGACCGTCCCAAAACTTCAATGGCTTCTTTTGGCATGTGTGCTGCTTGCGCCCGGGAATATCATAAGCCCGGCGACCGAAGGTTTCATGCCCAGCCGGTTGCTTGTCCGGAGTGCGGCCCGCAGCTGGAGTTGGTGGGCTGCAATGGAGAAAGGTTGGGCGGTAAAGATAACTGGCTGGAGCAATGCTGGAACCTCTTGCAGGCCGGGAAAATTCTGGCCATAAAAAGTCTGGGAGGCTTTCACCTGACCTGTAACGCCAACAATCCGGCTGCCATAGCTGCCCTGCGCCGGCGCAAGGGGCGGGACGCCAAGCCCTTTGCCGTGATGTGCCGAGATACGGCAGCTGTGCAAAAATATTGTGAGGCAAGTGAAAATGAAATCAAGCTGTTGACTTCCCCCCAGGCGCCTATCGTCATCTTGCGAAAAAAGTTCCTGCCAGAACAGAATAGTTGGGGCCTGCCTGAAGATCTGGCGCCCGGACTGAAGACGCTGGGGGTGATGCTGCCTTACACGCCGCTGCACCATCTATTGTTTAGCGGTCCTTTTGAGGCGCTGGTGATGACCAGCGGCAATTACAGCACGTTGCCCCTTGTTAAAGATAATCGCTGCGCCCTTAGTGAGCTGGGTCGGATTGCCGACTGTTTTCTCTGGCATAACCGGGATATTATAAACCGGTGCGACGATTCTCTTACTCAGGTGATCGACGGGGAAACACATATTTTTCGCCGCTCACGGGGCTATGTGCCCCATCCCGTAACGGTTTCCTGCGCGAAAGACGCCCCCGTTATTTTGGGTGTGGGCGGTGAGATGAAAAATAGTTTTTGCCTGTTAAAGAAAAACCAGGCTTTTTTTAGCGCTTACATTGGCGAGATAGACAGCCTGGAGGGAGAAAAAAACCTATTTAACAGTTTGTTGAACTTTCAAAAATTAATTGGGGTGGTCCCGGAAATCGTCGCCTATGACGCCCATCCCGATTACGCCTCCGCAAGGGTGGCCCGCAAGATCCCGGCCCGGTCTTATGTGGCGGTACAGCACCACCATGCACACCTGGCCAGCTGCCTGGCCGAAAACGGGGAGGGAAGATTAGAGGCCATCGGGGTGATTCTGGACGGTACCGGTTACGGCACTGACGGACATCTCTGGGGCTTCGAAATCCTTACCGGCAGCGATGAAGATTTTTTGCGGCACTTTCACCTTGCCTATGTACCGCTTCCTGGAGGTGAGATGGCCATCCGGCAGACCTGGCGCAGCGCAGTGGGATATTTGGTGACATTTTTAGGCGAGGCAGGTAAGAAGCATGCCGATAGCGTATTTAAGGATAAGGTTTCCCCAATTGAACTGAATATAGTGACTAAAATGGCTGAGACAGGCTTTAATGCGCCTTTGTCCTCAGGCTGCGGCCGGCTCTTTGACGCTGTGTCTGCCCTTTTGGGAATTTGTCTGGAAAGCACCTATGAGGGACAAGCAGCGGTTGAGTTGGGAGAGGCAGTTATGGAGTCCGCGGCTGACGTTGGGGTTTGCCCCTATCCCTATGACATTGCCGGGGAGGAAATCCGGCCAGGCCCAATGATTGCAGGCATAATTGCTGACCGTTTAGCAGGAGAGCCAGTGGAATTAATTTCAGCTAGATTTCACATGACTATTGTGAGTATGATTGTTGATGCAGTAGAGCGGGTATCTGCCGCCACCGGTCTAAGAAAGGTTGTCTTTAGCGGTGGTGTTTGGCAGAACCGGTTTCTCTTTCGAGCCGCTAAAGAGGTATTGGGCGCCCGCGGGTTTAAAGTGTTGTATCACCGGCAGGTCCCGGCCAATGACGGTGGGATTGCTCTAGGCCAGGTAATGATCGCGCACAGGAGGTGGCTAGAAAAATGTGTTTAGGTATACCGGGCAAGGTGGTGTCTCTAGATCTGGTGGAGCAGTGGGCAGTAGTGGAGAGCTTTGGTGTGCGGCAAAAAATTGGTATTGAACTAATCGATGAAGAAATCACCCCCGGGGATTACCTAATGGTGCATGCGGGATACGCGATTGGAAAAATAGAACGGCAAGATGCTCAAGTAACTCTGGGGCTGTGGGAGGAGATTTTGGATGCTGATTGAGGGACAGGAAACGGACGCCAGCAATAAAGTGCTGTCCAGACTGCTCGCGCTGGCTGAAGAGGAAGCCCGGCGCCTGGACCGGCGGCCTGTACTGATGGAAGTTTGTGGCACTCATACCATGGCCATTGCCAAAAGCGGCATTAAGAGTTTACTAGCCGGGAGCCTGGACTTAAGAAGCGGGCCAGGTTGCCCGGTTTGTGTTACCGACCAGCAGGATATCGACAAGATTATTGCTATGGCCGGGCAGCCCGGGGTGGTTATCGCGACCTTTGGTGATATGCTGCGGGTGCCCGGGACAAAAACGTCTTTAGAGGTGGAGCGGGCCCGCGGCGCCCGGGTGGAGATTTTTTATTCACCAATGGATGCTGTGGCCTTTGCGGCCAGGTATCCACAAAAGGAAGTTATCTTTTTAGGGGTCGGCTTTGAAACCACAACACCGGGGATAGCGTTAAGTATTGCGGCAGCTAAAAAACAGGGTATAGAAAACTATTCAGTTTTTTCTGTCCACAAGCTGGTGCCGCCGGTAATGCGGGTGCTCTTGAGTGACCCGGACTTACATATTGACGGACTGCTCCTGCCGGGCCATGTGTGTACAATTACAGGCAGAAAGGCTTTTGATTTTGTCGCCGCTGAGTACAAGGTACCGGCCGTGGTGGCAGGCTTTGAACCGGTGGAAATTTTGCAGGCCATTTATATTTTATTAAAACAAACCAATGCGGGCCTGAGCCGGACAATAAATGGGTATGCGAGCCTGGTCCGGGAGGAAGGAAACCGGAAGGCAAAAGAAATCATGGCTGAAATTTTTGAGCCGGCAGATACCGCCTGGCGTGGTTTTGGTGTGGTGCCGCAAAGTGGCCTGGCCATCCGTAAAAGTTATGCCGCTTTTGACGCTTCCGTTAGGTTCCCGGTGCAAGTACCGGAATCCTTGCCACCCAAGGGCTGTGCTTGCGGTGAGGTACTGAAGGGCAAGATCACCGCGGCTGATTGCAAATTATTTGCCCGGGCGTGTACTCCCTTAAGCCCGGTCGGGCCCTGCATGGTTTCCTCAGAGGGCGCGTGCGCAGCTTATTATCAATATGAGCGGACTGAAGTTAATGTCTGAGGGAAGTGTAACTATGACCAATGAAAAAAAGGACGATTTAATACTACTTGCCCATGGTGACGGAGGGCTGCTTACCCACCAGCTGTTGCAGGATTATTTTTTACGTTATTTTAACAATGATTTGCTGGACCAGATGACCGACGCTGCAGTGTTCCAGGCTGATTCCGGGCAGATGGCCATCAGCACTGACGCTTTTGTGGTCGACCCGATTTTTTTCCCGGGCGGAGATATCGGCAAACTGGCGGTTTGCGGGACGGTCAACGACCTGGCGGTTAGTGGCGCGCAACCGCTGTACCTGACCGCTTCCTTTATCATTGAGGAAGGCTTTTCACTAGGCAGCATGGAGAAGATCATTGCCTCCATCGCTGAAACCTGCAAGGACGCGGGTGTGCGGATTATCGCCGGGGATACCAAGGTGGTGGGCCGAGGGCAGGCGGATAAAATTTTTATTTCCACCACCGGTGTTGGCTATTTGCTTCCTGGGGTTAACCTGGGGTACCAGTGCCTGGGGCCTGGGGACAAGGTGCTGGTTAACGGATGCCTGGGCAACCATGGGCTGAGCATATTGCTGCAGCGGGAGTCGCTGGGTCTGGAAAGCCAGGTGGTAAGCGACTGCGCTCCCTTAAACAGCATGATTAAAAAAATCTTAAGCCGCTTTCCCGGTGTAAAATTTATGCGGGATTTAACCAGAGGCGGCCTGGCCACCAATGCTAAAGAAACAGCGCTGTCAGCCAAGGTCGACTTCTGGTTCAATGAGACTGCCCTGCCCGTTGAGGCAGGTGTCAGGGGGATAACTAATTTACTGGGTCTAGATCCATTGTACCTAGCCAACGAAGGTAAATTTATGGTGGTGGTGGCGGCTACGGAGGCCGATGCGTTGTTAAGCTATTTGCAGGAAGAACTGTCCGCCGGAGAATCCGCTATTATTGGTGAGATCCAGGCCGGTGAGGGGAATGTTTTTCTGAAAACGGCGCTGGGTGGTACAAGAAGGCTGAACATGATGGCCGGGGCCCCCTTGCCCCGGATCTGTTGAAGGTGGTCTGTCGTGTTAGAAGGTAATAATAGAATTTTAATCATCGGCGTTGGAAATTTACTGCTTGGTGATGAGGGCGTGGGCATCCACGCAATAAATTTACTTCAAGAAGAACAAGCGGCCCTTGGCCCCGCAGTAGAAATTATCGACGGGGGTACGGCGGGCCTGGACCTATTGTTTTGGTTGGAAGACGCTAGCTCAGCAATCATAATTGACTGCATGGATGCCGGTGAAGTTCCCGGTACAATCTTTCGCCTGCCGGCGGAAGAATTAATTTCTATCTCATCCAACCATATTGCATCCCTGCATGACATAAGCCTGCAAGAGGTGCTGCTAACGGCAAAAAAGCTGGGGAAGTTGCCGCCAACTGTTGTCTTTGGCATACAGCCCGAGAAGATTGGCTATTGTAATCAACTTTCACCTGAAGTTAAATCTGTTTTGCCCCGGCTGCTACAATTAATTAAACAAGAGATGAAAATTATTTAAAATTTTTTTTTAACATAGGAGGAAATAAAGTAATTATAGTGAATTAATCTCGTCATATTCTAATAGGCAATCTCCGAACCTGGTTACCTGACGAATGAACGGTTTCCTGGTCTGAAGGGTATATCCGGAAACGGCTATGCCTCCCATCGCGGAAAGGAGAACATAGTTTTATTGTAGCGTAAATCAAGCTCATATTGCTTGTACGGCGCAATGCTGTGAAGTAATTGGCTTTGGTGGCTAGTGTAAAACTTTGTCCTCCATAATGGAGGAACAAAGTTTTCTTAGTTATTAGGGAAAAATATCTTCTATTCCGATGCAAGGTGTTTAAGTGGTTAACATTCCAGAACATCTCAAGCAAAGATGTTAAAGAAAATGTACTAAAATAATTTGTTTGTACATGATCGCAACAGTGTATGATAACCGGACATGAGTATTAAATATTTCTAGTTGAGTAGAACATCATTAACAAGAGTAAAAAAGCATTCTACTTATAAAACTCTACTCATTATATCAATACTTTTTGAGGTAATTTTACAATTACAAATACGATTGACTTGGGAGGGAGAATATTTCTTTTAGAATATTTAATAGAAAACTAGCGGTATGAAGCTTGCATATTTAATTAATGAGCATTAACTAGAATTCATAGAGATAAAATGTCTGCTTTAGATTATGTTAAGGGACCTGATGCAGCATCTTTTATACCCCGCTATGAGGGAGACTACCGCCTGCCCAAAGAAGTAAATGACAAAGCGGTTGAACATTATATCCAGGCTTTGACAATTCGCAAAAAAGCCCAGGAAATGCTTGCAATTTTTGGTGCCAAAATGCCCCACGTGACAGCGTTTACCGCCGGTGGGGTGACGGAAGTGGTAACCCCCGAAAAAATCGCCCAATTTAGAGAATACCTTCAGGAAATTACTGCATTTATCGATAACGTATATATACCGGATGTTCTGGCCGTAGCTAAAGTCTATGGAGATGACGGCTTCAGTACCGGAGCGGGCTGTAAAAACCTGCTCTCCTGCGACGGCCTCAGGCTGACCGATGAAGATGACTCAGACGGGCAGAAGCAGTTCTTTAAAAGAGGCGCCTATAAAGACGGTAAAATTATTACAGTTGACAGGAAAAAGATTACCGAGCAGGTTAAGTATGCGTGGTTTGAGGACAGCTCAACCGATAGATATCCTGGAGAGGGGGCAACTGTACCTGCTCCGGGCAAGAGCGGCGCTTACTCCTGGCTGAAATCGCCACGCTACGATAGAACGCCCTTCGAGGTAGGGCCACTAGCCCGCCAGTGGGTTGCCGGTCAAAAAGATGTGGTTGGTCTGGGGGACAAGGCCTTTTCAGTGCTCGGCCGGCATTTTGCCCGCGCTTTGGAGTTAACCCAGGTTTCTCGTGCCATGTCAGACTGGCTCGATCAGTTGGTCCCTGGCCAGCCGACTTTTGCCCTGTACAATGTTCCCAAAGAAGGCGCTGGGATGGGGTTGCACGAAGGCCCGCGTGGTGCCTTAGGACATTGGATTGTAATTAAAAATTACCGTATTGAAAACTACCAGGCAGTGGTGCCAACCACCTGGAACGCCGGGCCGCGGGATGACCAGGGACAGCTGGAGCCGATGGAACAAGCCCTAATGGGAACCATGGTTAAAGATCCAGATAACCCGTATGAACTGGTCCGCATTGTCCGCTCAATGGACCCATGCATCGCTTATGCTGTGCATATATTAGATGTTAAAGGAGTTCACAAAGACGTGAAAAGCTTTATAATATAGATATCCTTATGGTTAAAAGCCTTAATTTTATTAATTCATGAGGGCTGTTATTTTATAACCCATAAAGAACTATGTAAATAGCTCCTTTTTGCGTTCTATTCTTTTATTGAAAGGGGTTTCTTAATGCATATCCCTGACGGCTACCTAGGCCTTCAGACAACCTTACCAGCAATGGGGGTGATGGTGCCTCTGTGGGCGGCTGCTTTAAGAAAGGTTAAAACGGCGCTAAGTCACCGGCAAATGCCCCTGTTGTCTTTGTGTGCCGCCTTTTCCTTTGTGATCATGATGTTCAATGTTCCATTGGGGGAGAGCTCAGTTCACGCTGTGGGCGCAGTGTTTATCGCGATCCTTCTGGGGCCGTGGGCTGCCTGTGTAGCTGTTTCTGTTGCCTTGATGATCCAGGCGCTGGTTTTTGGCGACGGCGGCATCCTGTCCCTGGGGATTAATTGTTTTAATATCGCAGTAATTATGCCGTTTACCGGATATTATCTCTACCGGGTGGTTGCCGGCAAGTCGGATATACTGTCAAAGCGAAGCCTGTTCGGGGTTTTTGCCGGAAGTTATGTGGGTCTTAATTTGGCCGCTTTGTCGACAGCTATTGCTTTCGGCATACAGCCGCTTCTTTTTAAAGCCGCCGACGGCACGCCCTTATATGGGTACTACCCGCTGTCTGTCTCTGTTACAGCCATGATGTTTGAGCACCTTTTATTTGCCGGCCCAATTGAAGGAATAATTACTGTTGCGGCGATATCCTATTTGGCAAAATTAGCTCCATACTTGCTGAACGTAACCTCGGTCAGGGAAGATGAAAAGGGACTATCCTTCTGGAAAATTTATAAGCCGGTGTTAACCGGCTTGCTGGGGATGGTGGTGTTAAGTCCACTTGGATTACTGGCTGCGGGTACAGCCTGGGGTGAGTGGAGTGCGGAGGAGTTGGTTGAAAAAGTTGGTTTTATACCAGAGGGATATAGAAAAACAGCTGATCTTCGGCAGGCGCTGATGCCTGACTATTCCATACCGGGGCTGGACGGTAGTTTTTTCTGTTCATCGCTGGTTTATATTGCTTCAGCCGTAATGGGCATATTAATTATCGGCACCGTCATATTTTTCACCGCCAGGCTGATTATTGGCGAGCAGGAAAGCAACTAAGCAGCGGCAAATGAAAGGATGAACTGACATGGGGTGAATATCCCTGATTGGATGCTTGGAGCCTCCAATATTGTCGAAGAAAAAAAAAGACCGGCAAAAGCCCGATTTTTACTGAATTCGCTTTTAAGTATTTCAAAGGTGATCTACCATGAAGTATTTAGCGAAAGCTATGCGCTGCGCAAGAAATTAATGCAAGGTATTGACCCGCGGGTGAAGTTAGTGACAATACTATTTTTTATAGTCTGCTGCGGTTTGACTAAAAGCCTGCTGACTTTACTTTTCCTGACCTTTGCGGCGTCAATGTATGTCTGGCTGTCCGGTTTGAGCCTGAAAGATTATTTGAGCAGAGTATGGATGATTTACCCGCTGTTCTTATTGATTGTGTCGGTACCGGCCGCCACTAACTTTTTTATTCCAGGGAAACCTGCTTTATATGTTTATCAAGCCTTAGCATTAAAGCTCTGGAGCATCAATTTTCCCCCGGAGCTTTATTTTTCCTATGAGGGGCTAGCGGCAATATCTAAAATGGCTGTTCGGGTCGGGGTATCTTTTTCTTTTGGCTACATCCTGGTGATGACCACCAGGTGGTCACATTTAACTAAATCGCTTTCCTTCCTGCATGTACCGCTGCAGGTGATAGCAATATTAAATATGACCTACAGATATATTTATGTCATCGCTAAAATATCCATGGAGATGCTGGAATCGAGATGGTTAAGGACTGTGGGCAAGATTAGCCGGAAAGATAATAGATCTTTTATCGCCGGTCGGATTTCTTTTCTTTTTGTTAAGGCATATTTTTTAAGTGGGGAGATTTATGAGGCAATGCGATGCAGGGGGTACACCGGGGAGCCGGTGTGCCTGAATTCTTTTAAATTACGCCGGGCCGATTATTTTTGGCTAAGCAGTAATTTAATTATTGTGTTAGTAATAGTGATGGGAGAAATAATATTTTGATTAGACATACTGGGAAAATTGTATTCCAACTTGCTGATGTTTATTTTTCCTATCCGTTGGAGAAGCCTGTTTTGCAGAAGGTTAACCTCAGTATTTTTAAGGGGGAAAGGGTAGCCATTCTTGGTGTCAACGGAAGCGGGAAATCTACATTGCTGAAAATGCTGGCCGGGCTGTTGTATCCGGAACGAGGTAGTTTTTTTGCCTTTGATACTGCAGTCACCGAAAAGTCATTTTCTGACGATAGCTTCTCGAAGTCCTATCATAGACGGATCGGGTTTATTTTTCAGGATGCGGACGTACAGCTTTTCTGCAGTACGGTAGAGGAGGAAATCGCTTTCGGGCCCTTGCAGCTCAGTTTACCGGAGGACCAGGTCAGACAGAGGATTAATGATGTTATAGATATGCTGGAAATTGAGTACCTGCGGAATAAAACACCTTTTAAACTAAGCGGCGGAGAAAAAAAGAAAGTTGCCTTTGCCTCCATCCTGGTGATGAACCCTGAGGTCCTTATTCTAGATGAGCCGACCAACGGGCTCGATCCACGCACGCAAAGATGGCTGGTGGAATTGCTGGTAAATTTAAATAAGGCCGGTAAAACGCTGATTACTTCTACTCATAACCTGGAATTGGTTCAAGAAATATCAGATAGAGCCATACTTTTGGATAATCACGAAATTGTGGCAGATTCAACCACCATCGAAATTTTAGAAGACATTGAGTTGTTAAAAAGAGTAAATTTGGTGGATGATTATTATCACAGGCATGCCGGCAGCAAGCACACTCACTATCATACTCATAATTATTAAGGGACAGGTTTGTTAGGCCAAATGCAAGTTTATTTTATCTGGTCAATAACTCGGCAGTAAAATTCCTGCCAGGGCTTAGAAAGGTGTTGCAAACCGGGCAAGTCAAGATCGACGCTTGCCTTGGCCTTGTCTTTTCGTATAGTCCTGACTTTTGTCCTGTGATGGCTGTTTTTTTTATTGTTGGGTTTTTTACGCGACAATTGTCTCTACCTCCAGTATCCCATAGATGACTCTGGAAAGTTCTAAAAGTGACTGCTTCAGAACCAAGCTTTTACCAAACGAAATCTTAACTCCCGATCCACTCCTTGCGCAGGGCAAAGATATCCCGCAGCTCGCTGGTGGGAATCTCCGTGATCCAAGTTTCCCCCCCGCCCACAATCAGCTCGTTCAAACCGGTCTTGCGCTCGATCATCTCGTCAATTCGCTCTTCCATAGTGCCAAGGCTGATAAACTTATGGACCAGGACGTTTTTAGCCTGGCCGATCCGGTGCGAACGGTCGGTAGCCTGGTTTTCGACGGCCGGGTTCCACCACCGGTCAAAGTGAAAAACATGGTTGGCGGCGGTTAGGTTGAGGCCCAGACCACCTGCTTTCAAAGACAGGATAAAAACATTGCAGTTTTTTTGGCCGGACTTGGGCGGCGCCTGGAAGCGGGAGATCATCTCCTCTCGCTGTTTTCTTGGTGTACCGCCGTGCAGAAAAAAGGCCTGCTCGCCCAATTCCCTTTCCAGAGCCTGCTGCAGCAGATTGCCCATTTTGACGAACTGGGTAAAGATCAGGCAGCGGTCCCCTTCCTGGCGCAGCTCATCCACCATTTCCAGCAAACGGTCAATCTTGTTGGAGCGCTTTCTGAGACCGGAGGGGGTTTCCTCTTTGAGCAACAGCGCCGGGTGGTCACAGATTTGCTTTAACCTGGTGATCGCTGAGAGGATTAGTCCCCGGCGGGCCATTCCGTCTACATCCTTCAATTGCTCGAAAAGCTCATGGATCACATTTTCGTACAGAGAGGCCTGCTCCAGAGTCAGTGGAATGTAGTCTTTAAGCTCTTGCTTGGCTGGCAAGTCCAGTTCTATAGCCGGGTCGCTTTTTAACCGCCGCAACAGGAAAGGCTGAATTAGTCTTTGCACCCGCTCAATAACCTGCCGGTCTTTTTTTCTTTCAATCACACTGACGAACCGGCGGCTAAACTCCCCGCTCCCCCCCAGGTAGCCGGGATTGATGAAATCAAAAATTGACCAAAGCTCAGTCAGTCGGTTTTCCATCGGGGTCCCGGTCATGGCCACGCGGTGGCGGCCGGTAAACTTGCGTACTGCAGCCGACTGCTTGGTGTATTCGTTTTTGATGTTCTGGGCCTCGTCCAGACAAATGCAGTCCCACTGTATTGAGCAAAGTTCCGCTTCGTCTAAGTGGGCCAAATTATAAGAGGTGATCACCAGGTCCATTCCCTCCACCTTAGTTGGGAAATCCTCACCCCGCGCCCGCCGCGGTCCATAGTGAAGATATACTTTCAGACCGGGGGCGAACCGCTCCAGCTCCTTTGTCCAGTTGCCCAGGACAGTGGTTGGGCAGATCAAAAGTGACGGGCGTAATTGCTCTTCAGACTCCTTAACTTTAAGCAGGTAGGCGATCCACTGAATCGTTTTCCCCAGGCCCATATCATCGGCCAGGCAGCTGCCCAGGCCGAAACGGCGCAGAAAGAATAACCAGGATGCCCCAATCCTCTGGTAATTTCTAAGCTGACCATGAAAGGCAGCGGCAGTATCTACTATGGGCACGGCGGACAGACGATTGAGTTGTTCCACCATCTGGGCCAGCTGTCCGCTTAGCTCCAGCTCGATTTGCAGCGCCTCCTCCGCGCCGGGCGCTTGCTCCTCCTGTGCGGCCGGAGCATCTGCCAGCAGGTGCAGATGCAAAATTTCACCTAGCGGAAGTCCTTTTTTCTTGCGGACAAACCGCTGGATCTTCCGCAATAAAGATGGGTCCAGCTGGATCCACTTGCCTCGGACCTGCATCAGCCGTCGTTCCTTTTCCGTAAACTGGCGGAATTCCTCCTCGGTCAGCTCCAGGTCGCCGACGGCCAGGCTCCAGTTGAACTGAATAATCTGGTTGACGCCAACACAGCTTTCCCCCCAGGATCCAACGGATGAGCGGGTTTTGACTTTTAACAAAGGCTTTAGCTGCTGCACTTCCTCCCACCACTTGGGCAGTAAGACAGTGTATCCGGCCTGGGCCAACTGGAGGCTGCCGGTGTTAAGAAATTCCCAGGCTTCTGTTTCGCTAAGCTCGCGGCGCAGTATTTCCGGCCCCTCATGCTGCTCCTCGCCTGCATTTCTGGAGCCCGGTTCCGAACTGGGTACGGGAGGGCTTATTTTATCCGCCTTCGGCAAGGATGCCAGCTCGGGCAGGATCCTGGTCCACCTGGTTAAATCCCGCCTGATCTGTTCCTGGTGCTCCTGCCACTCTTCCTGGATTTTTTCAGCGGCGGCGCTACCGGCAGGTTCCCAGTAGACGAACCGGTCCGGGTGATTTTTATCTTGAAGAATTATGTTCAGCCGCCAGCAGTTGCGTTCTGCATCGGGCTCAGCCAGTTCCAGGCAGGTCTTAAAGGGGGTTTTGTTTAAATTCCAGCCGATCGCTTCCAGCCATTCCTCTTCATTGCCGGTAAAAGGAAACTGACTGTCCAGACCGGTCTGGAGCAGTGGATAAGCCTTGGTGATCGTCTTCCAGCTGCGCCCGATCTCCTGGTTTTGCTCAATGAGTTCGTTAATGACCAGGCCGGCCCACTCCTCCAGGTAGGGGATGTCCGACCGATCTTCCGTAAAGGTTCTTTGGTCGGGCCAATCAATAAGCCAACCCCTTTGTCCTGCTAGCCACCGGTCAAAGTCAGGCCGCCAAAGCCCGGCTGCTAGAGTTTCTCTAACTTTGGGGGCGATTTTCCGCAGCTTGAGGATCTCTGCGCTCCATTGCCATGGCAAATTTTCCGCCCAGGTTGTTTCGGTAAAAAAGTCGAGCGCCGCCCGGGAGGGCAGCTTGATCACAAACCGGCCATCATGCCGGCAAACATCGATGAAGGTACCGTAGAAGGAAGGCCGGTGCCTGATCAAAAGGCAGAATTTTAGCTCCTGGGCCAGGGAAAGGGTTTGATCATAATGCTTGTCCTGATGATCACCCCAAATTAGGAAGCCTTCCCCGGCCAGCCACTCGCAAGTTATCTTAATGGTTTGTACGGTCATGAGCAATTAAACTTCCTTTGTGCAGTTCTTCCTGAAAGGCGCTCATTCGTGCATAGCGGGCTGCAAGCTTGGCGATGTATGTGTTCCAGTCACGAATCTTCTTTTGCTTTTTATAAATAGCACGCAGCTTCTTGAGGAGCTTAACAGCATTTTGGTAAGATTTCCGGTTTTTTCCTTCAATAATCCGGACCACCCACTGGTGGTAGATAGGGATGAGGGCTGCAGGCTCACGTGATTCGACCAGGCGTGCTTCTTCCTCTATTGCTTCTTCATCGGATGCGGTCCAATAGGAAGCCCGTAATTCCGCCCAATCCCGGTGGAGCCTTGCATGAAGCAGAAATGCTGCGAAGTGTTCCAGGCTTTGCGGCAGCCACGACTTTAAGATCAGAATAAATTTTTCCCCATCAGGGCTTCTTTCCGCTGCAGCGATGCAGTAATTGAAGATTTTCTCCAGTTCATCCTGGTTATTTTCTATGCAGTTCACGAGCCATGCCAGCCACTGGTAAAGAGCATCCCACTTTTCAGCCGTGTAAAAAAAGTTCAAATAATAATGTAAGTCATCTATTCTGACAGAATTCAGTTGCTGCAGGAGAATTAAAGCCTCATCTCTTTGTCCGGCTAGAAACTTGAAATGAGCCAGCCCAATAACAGCGTTGTAATAGTGCCGGTTATTTTTAGCGGCTTTCCTCTTTATCTCCTCCAGGTAAGAGGTTTCTTTTTGTAGCCACTCAAAGTCGTGGCCAAAAATTAAATACATCGAGCGGTAGATTAAGAGCCAGTCGAAAAGAGGCTTGTTTTTTTGAAACAAACGGCCGCGGATTATATCCAGGGCCGTTTGAAAAAGCGGCTTGAATTTTTTACACTGGTCATGGTGCAGGTCTTCAGGGAATTTTCCCATCAGGTCCTTCTCATAGCCCTCAATAAAGTAATATTCCCAGCGCATTTTATCATACTTCTGACTGGCGTCTTCCAGCCGGGTCAGGATAAAGAGGGTGGCGTAGGTCTGGTATAAGTACTGGGATTCCCCCGGCCAGTTCAGGCAGTAGACCTTAACTTTCTTTTGATATTCATCGTAAACTTTATAAAAATGGTTATAGTATTCATGGTCAATAAAAGGCTTGAAATACTGTTTTACGTATTGTCGGACCTGCTCATAATCCCGGTCAAATTTATCGAACCAGACCTCAATAGGACCCGCCGGCTCCGGCTTCAATACACGGGTAATCTTTTTTGGTGAGCTGGAATTTTTTTGGGCAGTTGATTCAATTTTCCGTGCGCCTGGCTCCGGTGAGTCAAGTTTGGAATAGATATAAAAAAAAGTGGCGGCAATGTGTTTGCAAAAAGTTTTTTTCTGACATGAGCAAGCGCTTTTGGTAAAATCGTTAAGGTGAATTTGTATAGCATATGGCTTGGCGCCGTTAACTGTTGAAGAGATAACGTTATTTTTGAAGACAATTTGCTTGACCCGGTGTTTTTTATTATAGTCAAGACCCTGTTTAATTACGTCCCGGGATAAGTGGCTATAAATATTACCAGCCAACTCCGTCAGTTGTCTGCTTGAGATCTCGTTGCTCATAAATTTCCCTCAAATTTTCTTGATAACCTCAATTATACTAGATATTTTGCCGGTCAACAATGATTGTGTAAGTTGACGCCAGTGCGCTGAGATTTATTTGCCCTATGAGAGTTAAAAGTTATCTTGCAACAAAGTCATTTAAGAATTTAGTGTAATTTTGCTTGGCATTGAACTAATTTAAACCGACCGAACTGCTTTCCCGAGCTGTTGTCAATCATTATTGCCCATGCTATAATACGAATGTTGCAGATAATTTAAACAGGGCTTAAGCTTTTTAAAAGGAGCAGGTTATCGGTGGACCACGCTGGTTACATGCGTGATGCCCTGGCTGAAGCAGGGAAGGCTTATGCGTTGGGAGAGGTTCCGGTCGGCGCAGTTGTGATTATGGACGGCGAAATTATCGGGCGGGGTCATAACCTGCGCGAGACCTTGAAAGACAGCTCTGCCCATGCGGAAATACTAGCGCTCAGGGAAGCGGCGGGACATCTTGGCGACTGGCGGTTAAACGGCGCCACCATTTATTCAACCCTAGAGCCCTGCCCCATGTGCGCCGGGGCGCTGGTGCAGTTCCGGGTAAAGACGCTTGTTTACGGCGCATCTGATCCCAAGGCGGGCGCTGTTGATTCGGTAATCGATGTTGTCAGGCAACCACGCTTCAACCACCAGGTAGTGGTTGTGTCCGGAGTGCTGGAAGAGGAATGCCGGGCTATAATACGGCGTTTCTTTATCGAGTTAAGAGGAAAAAAAGTATCTGGAGAGATGGCCGAGTTGGTCGAAGGCGCTCGACTCGAAATCGAGTAGGCCGTGATGAGCGGTCTCTAGGGTTCGAATCCCTATCTCTCCGCCA
>MVQL01000172.1 GCA_002067205.1 Pelotomaculum sp. PtaB.Bin104 | reverse complement strand
GCGTTGGGGGGAAAATCTATGCTAAAGCTCTTCGCCTAAAGGCGAAGGTTTTAAACCTGGCGGTTGGAAAATAAAAATTATAAAAAAGGCAAACTGACTTAAAGGTGAGGACACCAAAATTTACAAGCCTAAAGTAGTTGCTAAAGTGGTTAGGTTTCCAAAGAACTGTTTTATATATATACGTATATATAACTAATTTTGAGGGGACCTGCCGTATTAACATCAAGTTTTTTTTACATTGTAATCCGGAGGATACCGGGTGAAAATTTAAGCGGTGATTAAATGCCCAAAAAATTTTCTTATAAGGCCCGTAACCAGTCAGGTAAACTGGTTACAGGAAAAGTCGAGGCGGAAAACCGGAATAAGGCCATAACTCTCCTCAGGGAACGCAGTTTATTTGTGGTACAGATAAACGAAGCACTTGGAGAAGTATCTATAAACCTGGACAATATATTCCAAAAGAAGGTCAGCACCAGGGAACTGTCTGTTATGTGCCGCCAGTTTGCCACTATGACCCAGGCTGGGGTTCCCATTCTGCAAAGTCTAAATATATTAACGCTGCAATGTGATCACAAAGTACTCAAGGAGACGTTGAGGAAAGTTACCGAAAATATTGAGGGCGGGGTGTCCCTGGCCGAGTCCTTCAAGTCTTTTCCAAAGATTTTTCCTCCAATCTTTATTAGTATGGTGGAGGCCGGAGAGGTGGGTGGGGCGCTTGACCAGGTGCTGGAACGGTTGGCCGCCAATTTCGAAAAAGAGCATGATCTAAAGGAAAAAGTTAAGTCGGCCATGACCTACCCGGCGGTTGTTGTGATGGTGGCCGTCCTGGCCATAGCCGCGCTGCTGATTTTTGTAGTGCCGAAGTTTATGACCATGCTTACCGATATGCAAGCTCCTATTCCGCTGACTACTCAATTAATTATCAAGTTTAGCGATTTTTTAAAAAATTTCTGGTATATAGTCCTATTTACAATTGCGGGAGCATTTTTTGGTTACAAGCAGGCCGTTAAGACGGAGAAGGGCAAGAAGATCAAAGACCAGGTGGTCCTAAAACTCCCGGTATTCGGCCCGATGATCCAAAAGATTATAGTCGCACGCTTCTGCCGGTCTTTGAGCACCCTGCTAAAAAGCGGCGTTCCTGTACTGCAGTCCCTCGAAGTGGTAAAAAACATTGCGGGGAATTATGCGGTAGTTAAAAGTATCAAAGAAGCCGAAAAAAGCATTAAAGAGGGACAAAGTATCTCCCTACCGTTGCAAAAAAGCAGGGTATTCCCCCCGATGGTGACCAGAATGATGGCAATAGGAGAGGAGACCGGTTCGATAGACACTTTGCTGGAAAAAATCGCCGACTTCTACGAGCGGGAAGTTGATGACTTGGTGTCTAGGCTTTCTTCCATGCTGGAGCCGGTATTGATTGTAGGGATGGGCGGGGTGGTGGGTTTTATCATCCTTTCCATTATGCTGCCGATGTTCAGTGTTATTGACAATGTGAAATAGTTCTTGGCTGCAATCTCAGCCAGGTGAATTAGTAAGGAAATATGAACTTCAAAGGAGAGGAGGTGAAAATCATGAAAATTGCCAGAAACGAACGCGGGTTTACTCTAATTGAATTGATGGTGGTTGTAATCATTATAGGGATTTTAGCGGCTATCGCTATCCCGGTCATGAGCAAGCAGCAAGATAAAGCCAAGGTAAAAAGAGCTGTAGCGGAATTAAAGTCCATGAAAACAATTGTTGATACTTACATGATGGATTATTCAATTAATACAGATGGTTATGCGCCGGAAGTAGTCGATTCTGGTGCGGGCCTTGCAACCGCCGGTATGATTGACAAAGTATTGTCCGATTATGGAGTTAAGCTAAGTAATGTAGATCCCTGGGGTAACCCTTACCGTTACAGGGGGTTAGATCCTGGTGCCGGTAACGCAAAAGCTGCATATTATTGTATGTTCTCTTGGGGTCCGAATAAAGAAGTTGGAGGCGGTGACGATATTGCAGTTGCCGTGGGCATGAATATTGGTGACTCAGCGGTGAATAATACCGTCAATGAGGGACCAATTGAGGGCCAGACTGTAGCTGCCGATGCAGTGGGTTCAGCTTTTGCTGCCCCTAATGCTCAGACAACCGTTAATATTGATGAATAATTGTGTTTTAATACTTAGTTTTAATATTTTAGTAAGTAAGGCAGGTAAACCCTGTCTTACTTACCCTTACAAACAAGAATCATTTATCTTTGAAGAGAACGTAATTACTCTTATGTAGTGTGGCCAGTCAAGGTCGCTAATTCTAGTGGTTGGAAATCCCACCAGAGTAATGCCTAACCAGCAGCCCTGTAGCTAGTCCTTTGAGGCTTCCAAGTAACTTCAAGCCTTAAGCGTAGGACGGCAAAATAGCGAGCCAAAGTGTAAGCTGAAGTGATTGAACCCGAAATATTAAGTTGAGAAGTATACGACATGAAATTAGCAAATTAAAAGATAGCACTACGCACAGGTGAGAAAGTATGTGTAACTTGAATAAGGATATTTTCATTAATAAACTAAGTAGCACAGGTCACTCATTAATTGAAATTGTTATAGTATTAACTATTATTGGGCTAATAATCGCTATTTCTCTTCCTAGTTTCAGTAAAACCACCGGTTCTTACAACCTCGACAACTCAGCTAGGCTTCTGGCTTCAGATATCCGCTCCATACAACAAACTGCCATAAAAAATGAAAGCTCCAATTTTAATATGTTGTTTAGTACTGCTTATGACAGGTATTATTTAAGAAACGGCATAACTCCTTACACGACTGTAAACCTTCCCTCCAGTGTTCGATTGGTTTCTGTCAATGGCTTTGTTACGCCGAATAACAATAAGATGGGATTGGCCGCAAACGGTAATCCTTATAACAGGTTCGGCGGGCACATCAGCCTGCAGGACCGGAAAACCGGGAAGTTTTTATACGTTATTGTTGACTCCCTTGGCCGAGTGAGGGTCAGTGAAACCTCACCATAATATTACCCGACAACTGCGGGGTGAAGGCTTGAAATTGATGGTTTTAAATAATGAGCGGGGCTTGACCCTGATTGAAGTGCTGGTGGCCTTTGTGATCTTAACTATTACTCTTGTAACGGTGATGGACAGCTTTGCCCTGGGCAGTCGTCAAAACGCCGGTACCTCCCGCTACAATACCGCTCTGACGTTTGCCCAGAGTAAAGTTGAAGAAATTAAGTATGAACCTTTTAATAATGTAGTAGATACTGCCTTAACGGATTTTTCGACAGAAAGCGACTATTCCCAGTATGACGGTTTTTCGTATACAATAACAGTTGTACCAAACCCGTCCAGTCCCGGCGATCTAAACAAGACGGTTACTGTTACGGTTTTTTACAGTGACGGGGGAGTCAGCAAACAATTTGCCCTTACTGCCGAAATCGCGAAGAGGTGAAACCAGTGGAGCATATGCAAGATGAGTGCGGTTTCACCCTGGTTGAACTGATGCTGTCAATCCTGCTGCTGAGCATCCTTTTCCTGGCGGCCTGGGGACTTTTCGCCCAGGGCTTCGTCTTCTGGAAGCAGGGTGAACACAAGGTGGATATGAACGACAGCCTGCGCATCTCCCTGGACCGGATGGGCAGGGAACTGCGGTATACGGAGGGCATATCAACAGTAAGCGATATCAGCAGCCTTAATTTTAAAACCGCCGAGGGAAAGAATGTTAAATATTATTGTTATTCAAATCAATTGATACGCGGTGAGCAGGGCCTGTCGGGATGGGGCTACAGCCCGGTGACAAGCGATATTGAAAGTATCGAATTTATTTATACCACTTCTTTCGGGTTAGATATCAATGAGTCTAACATTGCTACACAGAAGCAACTTTATCCAACTACCTGGACAGCGTACATTAACCTGGTAGCTATAACGATTACAGCAAGAAAAGAAGGAAGCAAAGTCGACCCGGTTGTGTTAACCCAGAAAGTAAGTCTGAGGGCTTTGCCATGAACAGGTTAAAAAATGAATCCGGCCAGGCGCTGGTCCTGGTTATGATGGTCATGCTGCTGCTTCTTTTGATGGGCTCGTCGATGCTGACACAGGGCAGCGAGAGCCGAAAGCAATCCTATGAAGAGCGGAAGATGGTGCAGGCATATTATATTGCCGACGCCGGCGCCGAAAAGGCTCTTGCCAGGATAAAAAACGATCCCTTTTGGCTTAAAGAAGATTTGGCATATAATACCGAGGTCAGATACATAGGTGACCCGGACGGGGTGTTGATCAGTGAGCCTCTTGCCTATATGGACGGCGGGCAAATCACCGACGTGACGGTAAAAAGGACATCGGTTGCGGCCAACCCGACCACATTTTATATCAAATCTTTGGGCGAATACCAGGGTGCTAGGCGCACTATCGAGATAGAGGGTAAGATGTACGACCCAGTTAATCTGCCGGCGGGAGTGACTGTCAATTTCCCGTCAACCTTTTCCAATAATACCATTATTAACTCCGATGTTATTTCAACTAATGACTTGACCTTCAGTAATAACAGTAATATATCCGGTGTTATTACGGCTGTTGGCAATGTCATGTTGCAAAATAACGTGAGCGCAACCAAAGTTGTCACAGGTGGGGACCTGATCCTGTCCAACAATGTCCAGGTTACTATGGATGTTGAGGCGGCAAGGGACGTTATTCTTTATAACAACGTTAAAATCACCGGAAACATCAACGCGGTAAGGAACGTAAGCCTGGGTAATAACGCAGTAATAACCGGGGACGTTTATTATAACGGTACATTAACCATGGGAAGTGGCGCCTTAATCGGCGAAGAAATGTTGCACCCCGGCGAGGCCCACGCCGTCAATGTGGTGCCGGCCCCTTTTCCGGTGCTGGATCAGGATTGGTATGCCCGGAATGCGGACCGTGTTCTTACCGGCAATCTAGCAGGTTCGTTTGACGTGGACGGTATCTCATATGTTGCAGGCGATATCAGCCTGTCGGGGACTTATTCGGGGAACGGTGCTATTGTAGCCGGCGGCAAGGTAACTATTAACGGTGATTTGAACAGGGCGGACGCCGGGTCGAGCCTTGCTGTTATCTCTTTCGGCAATGACGACGGCGTCGGTATAGAAGTAAGTAAAAATATTACGGTGTATGCTTTGTTATATTGCCCGAACAAGATCGTCATCGACAATAATGCGAATTTCCATGGCAGCGTGATATGTAATGTGGTTGATGTTAGTAACAATGCTACGGTAACTTATGAGGATTTTTTGCAGCAAAATCAGCCTGATTGGATCACAACAGGCGTTAGTATAACTTCATGGAAAGAACAATACTCAGTCTTTTGAGAAAATGGCGGCTTATGGTTTATACTGCATTTGACGGAATTATCATGGTTGATTGTTAAACGGACATCATGGGAGGGGCAGATGCTTTGCAGGTGTTTCATGGGATCGGGGTTGGTGGCCGCCAGTATAAAAAAGCGGCCCGCGGCATTAAGTTTCCAAGTATAAAGGGGTCTCTTTCCAAAGAATTGCTGCGCAAGTTGGCGCCGAAGAAGACCCAGTATGCAGCAGTCGATATCGGTTCAAGGGAAATTAAAGTAGTGGAAGTCAGCACTGCAGACGGGTACCCCGAGGTCATCGCGTCCGGCCGGCTGACAACCCCTGCGGGGGTGCTTGGCGAACCGGAAGGTGATGAAGACCTGGTAAACGCTTTAAATGAAGTGGTTCTATATTCAGGTATCCAAAGTAAAGAAGTGATTGCCACAATCAGCGGCGACAGGGTGATCACCAGGCATATCAAAGTGCCGGTGATGCCCGCCAAGGAACTGGAAACCGCGATCAAGTATGAGGCTGAGAAATTTATTCCCATTCCGGTTGATGATCTTAATATTAGATATCTCAACCTGGGTGAAATGGAGTCTGATGGTGAAAGATACCTGCACTTGTTGCTGGCTGCCGTGCCTTCCTCTTTTGTTTACGATTACTATGAGATTTTTATCAGGGCCGGCCTGGTCGTGGCTGCTATCGATGTGCAGTCACTGTGCTTATGGCGGGTGTTCTGCGGCCTTGACACCTCGGCGGCTAGGGCGGGCACTGCCGGGATTCTGGACATCGGGGCGGCGGCCACTCAGTTCTTAGTGGTGAGCGACCGGGGACTGCAGCTGTCAAGGACTTTACCGGTAGGTGGTAATTTACTGACCCAGTCTTTGGCTGAAAACTACGGGCTTGAATTTCAAGAAGCACAGCAGTTAAAGGAAGAACAGGGGGAACTGCTCAGTGTGGAGGCTGCAGCGTCAGCGGCGGCCGGCGCCATGCAGATGGACTATTCGCTGCGTGTCGGGCTTTCCAATTTGATACGTGAAATTCGGCGCTCCCTGGACTATTATGCATCACTGAAGGATGCTACGACCATTGACAGGTTTATTATTAGCGGCGGAACCAGCAAGCTGAAAGGATTCCGGGAGTTTTTTGCCGAGGCCATGGAGGTGCCGGTTGATTTCGGCCACCCTGGTATTCCCGGGTTGACGGGTGGTGGAGCGGCGGAGCCGCTTCCGTTTGACCCGGCCTTTGCTGTGGCAGTGGGTGCAGCACTGCGGGAGATCGTGGAAGATGTATAAAATAAACCTGCTGCCCCCGGAACTGCAAAGAGATATTAGTATTGACATCAAAAAACTGGTGAAAAGGCTGTCTGTCTCGTTGGTTGTAATGTCTGTGCTGGCCGGCTACGGTACTTTTTTATACAGCTATATTTCAACAAAAAAAGAAATTTCTCAAACAGAAAAATACTTAAATGAATTGCAGGTAACTGTAAAAATAGTTGAAGATCTCAAAAAACAGCGGCAGGGCAACGAGCACACAATTCAAATATTTACAGAAATGATTGATAAAAGACTTACCTGGTCCTATGTGCTGGATGATTTCAGCCGTAACTTGCCGGTTGACGTGTGGCTGGAGAGAATCGATTTATCATATATTGATCCGCAGGCCGCTGCAGGGGCCGCCGGACAGACGAAGGGGCAGCCCAACCCTCAGTCTCAGCCGCAGCAGGCACAGGCACAAGGCCAGGCCAAAGCGCAGGCCGGCGCCGGGGCGACACCGGGTGGACAGGCTCCGCCCGCAGGGCAAAAGGGCCAGCCACAGGCAGTTTCACCGCCTGTTCCCAATACTATGACGATAAAAGGTTACTCACATACGGTACCTTCTATTGGTGTCTTCATCAACAACCTGAACAAAATGCCGTACTTTACCAGGATTACTCTGAATGAGCTGGCGGAAGACGATAAAAGCTTGGCCTTTAAATTTAAGCTCACGGCAGCGGTCAAGGAGGTAGGCCGGTAATGTGGTATAGACTGCAGCCCCGCGAAAAAATAATGCTGGCCTTGCTTGGGCTTGTCTGCCTGTTTTTTGTATTGTTTAAATTTTTACTGATCCCTCAATTCAGTAAGCATGGTGAAAACAAAGACAAGCTGGCAGACTTGCAGTCGCAAGTCCAGGTTGCTGAAGCTGTGGTCAGGTCACAAAAAAGGGAAACCGAACTGGCAGCTCAGGCAGCCCGGCAGCTAAATGAGCTGAAGCCGCTCTTTAACAATGTGATGGGCGACGGGCTGGCTATTGTCCATATTGGCCTTAAGGCTGTGGAGACAAACGTGCAGATTGTATCTTTTGCCCCTTCGGACATTGTAGACAGAGGGATTTACCTGGAACTGCCGGCTCACTTCGAAGTGCGTGGCGATTACCGTGATGTGAGTAACTTTATTAGTAAAATAGAGGAATTACCCGATTTATCTGAACTCAGGAAACTGGAAATTAAGCCCAATGAGGCAATAATGCCGGCACAGCCGGGATCACCGGCAACTGCTGCTGATCCCAATTTTCCACAAGCACCTCTGGTTGAAATGGTTCCCACGCAGGACGGCACGGTTGTGGCTGCATTTGATATAATTACCTTTACCAGCACATCACCAGAGGCCCGGCTGCAAATAGAGCAAACTTTAAGCTGGGCGGTTGGCCGGTATAATGCTTTCCTGTCGCCTGGGCCAGTATCACCGTACCCGGGAATTAAGTCAGTAGTAAAAAATCTAAACCCTTTTCTTGCGCCTCTGGCTATAAGTGATCAAATGTTCAACAACCTACAGGAGACAGAAGGAGTGAATAATACCAGTTCTGAGCAGGTATCAGATGGGAAAGAAGTCAGTAATAACGGTCAAGACAGGGAAGGCAGCGAAAACAAGGATGTTAACAGTGCCGGTACAGCTGGTGCAGCTGGCGAAACAGCTGCTGAAACTAAAACCGGGGGTAGCACTGGCTCTGAGGAAACCGGCTCTAAAATTGCGCTACAGGCTTACAGCACAAGTGGTTTAAGGCCATAGATCATGCATCTTGCAGGGGGGTGATAAATTGAAACTGAAGTTTATAGTTGCCCTGACTGTGTATCTCCTGCTTGCAGCGCCTGCCCTTGCCGCTGCAGAATATTCACTTTTTGTAAATGGCTCACCGGTGTATACCGACGTGGCGCCGGAGATACAAGGCAGGGATGTGCTGCTGCCGCTGCGGGCAGTGGCTGAAGCTTTGGGCGCTGAGGTATTTTATGATGAAATTAACCAAAAGGTTTATATTAATCGATATGACCTGGTAGTAGAGATTCCGATCGGCAAACATACAGGCTTGAAAAACGGCCATACGATCCTGCTGGCAGCCCCGCCGAAAATAATCAATGACCGCACCTTCATTACCAGGGAGGCGCTAAATAACGCCCTGGATGTAAAAACAATTTTTAACTCATATTCCGATTGTGTTTATGTAGAGTAATAATTTGGCTATGAGCTGAATATTGATTGAGAATATTTAAGGTGTAAACGGTTAGCCTACTAAGCAATAGTAAAATCCTTTCTTCAACAAATTAATTTAACATGTAGTATTGATGAATATACCTCGAGGGGGATAACTTTGCTGGAACAATCAACTCTAAAAGAAGTGCTGGATGTGGCCATGGCTAACGGCGGTGACTTCGCGGACATTTATATTGAAGAGAAAAGTACCACCGGCATCATCTGCGAGGCCGGAAACATTGAGCGCGTTCATTCAGGCGTGGATGCCGGCGCCGGCATCAGGGTTTTATCCGGGGACACCACCGCTTACGCCTACACCAACGACTTAACCCGCCAGGGCCTGCTGGAGGCGGCCAAGATCATCAGCCATGCTGCCCAGGGCGATAAGAAAGAGGTCAGCCTGAATTTCACCGGGGTCAAGCCCTTGGTTGACTTTACCTACCGGGAGCACCCGGAGGATGTATCCACCGATCGAAAGGTGGATGTGGTGACGGCGGCGGACCGCACAGCCCGAGCTATTGACCCCGACCAGATCAAGCAAGTTATTGTTGGCTACGCCGACGTGGTGCAAAAAGTGACCATAGTAAACAGTGAAGGGGTTCTGGTGGAGGATGAGCGCCTTCGCACGCGCCTGTCCGTGCAGGCGGTGGCCAGGGCCGGCGAGGTGATCCAGACCGGTTATGAGGCCGCCGGCAGTATCGGCGGCTTTGAGCTTTTTGACCGCTACCCGCCCGAGCAGGTGGGGGCGGAAGCGGCGGAGCGGGCAGTCCGGATGCTGCAGGCGGACCCCGCGCCGGCTGGCCGGATGCCGGTGGTGATGGCCGGTGAGGCGGGGGGCACCATGGTGCATGAGGCCTGCGGCCACGGGCTGGAGGCTGACTTGGTGCAAAAGGGCCTGTCCGTTTATGGTGAGAAAAAGGGACAGCTGGTGGCTTCCCCGGCGGTGACCGTCATCGACGACGCTACTTTGAGCGGCCGCTATGGCTCCTACCGCTTTGACGATGAGGGGGTGCCGGCGCGCAAGGTGGAGCTGATCTCCGGCGGGGAACTGACGGACTACCTGTATGACCGGCTAACTGCGACAAAAGAGGGGAGGGAGTCAAACGGCCACGGGCGCCGGGAGTCCTACCAGCACAAGCCGATTCCTCGGATGGCCAACACCTATATCGCGCCCGGCAAGCTGGATCCGGAAATGATTATCAAGGAGACCAGAGAGGGTTTGCTGGTGAAAAAAATGGGGGGTGGACAGGTCAATACCACCACCGGGGATTTTGTTTTTGATGTGGCGGAAGGCTACTTAATTAAAGACGGTGAAGTTGGGCCGATGGTGCGCGGCGCCACCCTGACCGGCAACGGGCCGGAGGTGCTGCGCATGGTGGAGCTGGTCGGCAGCGACCTGGGCTTTACCATCGGCACCTGCGGCAAGGATGGCCAGGGCGCCCCGGTCAGCGACGCCCAACCGACGCTGGCGATCAAGCAGCTGACTGTTGGTGGGACTGCCCACAGCGCGGGGGCGACAACAGGCAAAATCAGGAGGATATGAGCCTGTTCAAAGTTTTTATGGACAGGGTAGCTAAAATATGATAAAGTTTTTAGCGAAGTGAAGATAATGAGCAAGGAGACCTGCTAGAAGTGCGGACAAATTACCTGCCACGAGAGGGGTGGTGAAGATAAGCAAAGATCGGGCCGCGAAGGTCTTTTTTCTCATGAGAAAAGGACCTCGGGGTTTTTGTTTTTTTCTTTTAGGCAGTAGAAATCTTATTAATGGAGGGGGAGTGTGGGGATGCTCAGTACTACAGGCATCATAATATTTGTTTTACTTTTAGCGATAGCTGGTTACTTTTCGACGATGGGGGCAGCCAAGCTTTATAACAGAGTTAGAATCGGCCGCCCAATCGAACGCACCGACCGTCTGGGAGAACGTGTATTGGGGTTTGCTAGGTTCTTTGGCCCAAATGATTGTCAGCGCAAGATTGCCCGGGAGCCGGGTGCGGCCCTGATGCACCTGCCGATTATCTTTGGTGTAGCGTTGTTTGTTCTTGGCGCGGTTCATCTGGTTCTGGAAAAAGTTATAGGTTTGGTCATTTTCGGATCACCGTACTTTTACTTACTTACTGAGATTGGTGCATTATTACTTTTATTCGGAATTTTATTTTCAGGCGTCAGGCGTTATATTCAAAAGATTCCCCGCCTGGATGTAGGGACCTGGGAGCAAGAAAAGTTTATCGTTTTTCTTATTACAGACATGAGCGTGATTTGTATCGCGTACTTCCTTACCTACGGGTTTAGGCTTATCGGGTCTCCTGATTATTTTGACCAGTGGCGGCTGGCGCTAGCGCCATTTAGTCAATTAGTTGCCGCTATTTTCTCCGGAATGGATCCGGCCACGGCCCTCAAGCTCTCCAACATCTTTTGGTGGGTGCACATTGTGGCTGCCTTTATCATTCTCGGCATTCCACGTTACTCCCCACTGCTTCACCCAATGGCAGCACCGCTTAATATTATCTTCAGGTATTTGGACAACAAAATCGAGCCGCTGGAGAAGATCGACTTTGAAGATGAAGAAAGAGAAGCTTTTGGTGTCAATAAACTGGCGGACTTTACCTGGAAGGACCTGCTGGACTGCTATGCCTGTGCCGAATGCGGCCGCTGTCAGGATAACTGCCCGGCCTATTTGACCGGCAAGCCACTTTCACCGAAAAAGCTGTTGGCTGAAATCAAGGAGCACCTGGAAGAGATTGTGCCCGGCGAGCCACGGATCAAGGTGGTCGACGGACATGTGGAATTTGGCGAGCAGGAGCACAAGTCGGAAGACGCTGAGGATGCTAAGAAATTAGTTGGCGAAGTAATTGACGAGCACGTCATTTGGGCCTGCACCACCTGCCGGGCCTGCCGCGAACAGTGCCCCAACATGAACGAGCATGCCAATAAGATCATGATGCTCAGACGGGCATATGTTTTGGACGAGAGTGACTTCCCCGCTGAAGCCCAGCTGACCTTTACCAATATGGAAAGAAACTCGAACCCCTGGGGTATCGGGTGGGCTGACCGCGCAAACTGGACTGAGGGCCTGGACGTTAAAATCATGGGCGAGCTTGACGATCCTTCCGAAGTTGAGTATCTCTTCTATGTCGGCTGCGCCGGTTCCTTTGACGACCGTATTAAGAAGGTATCGATAGCCCTGGTTAAATTGCTTAACGAGGCTGGCGTAAAATTCGCTATCCTGGGCACTGAGGAGAAGTGCTGCGGCGACTCGGCGCGGCGTCTGGGCAACGAGTACCTGTTCCAGAGCCTCGCTGAGGAGAATATCGAAACCTTTAAGGGCTATGGGGTCAAGAAGATCATCACCACCTGCCCGCACGGCTATACCACACTGAAAACAGATTACAAACAGCTTGGCGGAGACTTTGAGGTCATCCACCACACCCAGCTGATTAACCAGCTAATCAAAGAAGGTAAGATTAAGCCGGGCGCGCTGGCTGAAAAATTAAAAGCGACCTATCATGACTCCTGTTACCTTGGGCGCTACAACGAAGAATATGATGCACCCAGGAGTGTTATCGCAGCGATTAAAGACGTCTCCCTGACTGAAATGGAGAAGAGCAAGCAAAAAGGCTTCTGCTGCGGCGCCGGCGGCGGCCGGATGTGGCTGGAAGAAGATATTGGCAAGCGCATCAACGTGGAGCGTACCGAGCAGGCACTGGCGACGAATCCACAGGCGATCATCTGCAACTGCCCGTTCTGCCTGACTATGCTAGAGGACGGTCTGAAGGATAAAGAGGCCAGTGACGATGTCAAAGTTTACGACCTGGCCGAATTAGTTGCCAAGTCGATTGCGAAATAGCCAAAATAAGTCACAACCTGAGGGGCCGGAAGCCAGATATTGTTACCTTATATTCTGGCTGCCCGGCTCTTTGCTTATTTATCACCTTCCCCCGGCTTTTGTTATACAGGTGCATTTTACAGTATTACTTTTGGGGAACACTGGAAGAGGAAAATTATGATAATTATATTGTTTAAATGGATAAATTAGTAGGAAGGGAGTGTTGAACTTTGCTGGAAATCAAGAATGTTTCCTTGACCCTTGAGGGGGAAAAAGGCCCCGTGGAGATCCTCAAGGATATTAACCTGGTGCTGGAAGATCACAAGCTCTATGTTTTTACCGGCCCCAACGGCGGCGGCAAATCATCCCTGGCCAAAGTAATCATGGGCATCTATCCGGCAACCACCGGCACGATTACGCTGGATGGCATGGATATCACCAATATGGGGATTTCCGAGCGGGCCCGCCTGGGGATCAGCTATGCGTTCCAGCACCCACCCCGCTTTAAGGGAATGACTGTGCGGGAGTTTTTGCAGCTCGCCGCCGGTAAAGATAAAAAGATTAACGAGTTTAGCCTGCTCTTTGATGTCGGGCTTTGTGCCCAGGACTACCTGGACCGTGAGGTGGATGTCAGCCTGTCCGGCGGGGAGCTGAAGCGGATCGAAATTGCCACCCTCCTGGCCAGAAAATTGAAGCTAGCCATCTATGATGAACCGGAGGCAGGAATCGACCTGTGGAGCTTTAGCCGGCTGACGGAGACTTTCCAAAGGATCAATGACAAGTATGACACCACCATGGTCTTGATCTCGCACCAGGAGAGGATTTTAAGGATTGCTGATGAGATTGTTTTAATCGCTGACGGGCGGATCGCTCAAAAAGATGTCAGGGATATCGTCCTGCCAAAGATTATGGGTGAAGAAACCTGCGCCAACCGCAATGAATGCATTGAAGGGAGTGATGATAATGCTGAGTGCTTTAGATAAGCACATGTTGGAGACTGTGGCCGACCTGCACGATATTCCGCAGGGAGCCTACAATATTCGCAAAAACGGCCAGGGGATCAGCCGCAACTCAACGGCGAAAATTGAGATCCGCCCGAAAGCGGACAAGCCCGGCATTGACATTATCATCAAGCCGGGCACAAAGAACGAAAGCGTGCATATACCGGTCATCCTGACGGCCGACGGGCTGGAAGACCTGGTCTATAATACCTTTGATATTGGTGAGGGAGCAGATGTCTTGATCGTCGCCGGCTGCGGTATCCACAACCCCGGGGAAAAGACGTCACGGCACGACGGCATCCATAACTTCATCGTCCGCAAGGGTGCCAGGGTGCGCTATGTTGAAAAGCACTATGGCGAGGGGGAAGAGCAGGGTAAAAAAATACTCAACCCAAAGACCATTGTGGAGGTTGAAGAAGACGGCTATGCTGAGATGGAACTGGTGCAGATCAGCGGTGTCGACGACACCAAGCGCGACACAGAGGCGCGCCTGCATAAAAATGCTCAGCTGGTTATAACCGAGCGCATGCTCACTGACGGTGACCAAACTGCCGAATCTAGAATGACTGTTGAACTCTTGGGCCCGGACTCCACGACACGGATTATTTCCCGCTCCGTAGCCCGGGATAACTCCAAGCAGATCTTTTACCCTGCTGCGGTGGGAATGAACCGCTGCCGCGCCCACGTGCAATGTGACGCGATCATTATGGACCAGGCCCAAATTCGCTCCATTCCGGAGATTGCAGCCAACCATGCGGATGCCCAGCTGGTCCACGAGGCGGCTATTGGTAAAATCGCCGGGGAGCAGCTGATCAAATTAATGACAATGGGGCTTTACGAAGCGGAAGCAGAGGAAACTATTCTGAAAGGGTTTTTGAAATAATTTAATTGATGACAAATAGTTTATCCATTTTTTGTACTATCAAGGCGTCAATAGACAGCAAATAGTCTAATGGCGGCCTTTTTTTACTGTGGCATTTTCTGTTATAATGGTAGAAAATGTTGGAGGGATGAAAAGATGCTCATAAATTGGCGGCGTTTAATCTTATATATGACCTTTGGGGTTTTGCTCGCCGGGATCCTGTTTACTGCAGGCTGCAGCAATCTGCCAAGTGACCAAGGGGGGCAGGCAAGGGTCACGGCCACTCCCGACTCTAATTCACTCCCGGGTGTAGGCCCAGACACTGTCGCGGATGTGGCTGCCAATACCAGCCCGGCTGTGGTCAAGATATCCACGAGAGTAAGCTCCGGCCAGGAATCGAGCCCTTTCTTCAATGACCCGTTTTTCCGCCAGTTTTTTGGCCAGCCTTATGCGCCAAGGCAACAGGAAGAAGGACTTGGCTCCGGCTTTCTAATTTCCAGTGACGGTTATATTTTAACCAATGAGCACGTTATCGACGGCGCCAATCAGATTTCCGTAACCGTTTCCGGCTATGAGAACGATTTTGAGGCCAGTGTTGCTGGCGCCGACTACGATCTGGACCTGGCTTTGTTGAAGATAAATGCTCAGGCGGAGCTGCCATTTTTAACCCTGGGCAACTCGGATCAAATTAGGGTAGGCAACTGGGTGATTGCCATCGGCAACCCTTACGGCCTGGACCATACGGTAACGACCGGGGTGATCAGTGCCAAGGGCCGCCCGGTTAGTATTGAAGACCGTCAGTACGAAAACCTGCTCCAGACCGATGCCTCGATCAACCCGGGCAATAGCGGGGGGCCGCTGTTGAACCTTAATGGTGAAGTAATCGGGATCAATACGGCGATCAGCGCCGAGGCCCAGGGGATTGGCTTTGCTATTCCCACCAGCACGGTCCAGCAGGTGCTGGAAGATTTGAAAAGCGGCCAAAATGAAGTCCGGCCCTGGATCGGTGTCCAGGTCAGACCGGTTGATCAGGAAATTGCCAATTATCTTGGTCTGAGTGAGGTTGCTGGAGCGGCAGTGGCTGGTGTCGTAAATGGCAGCCCGGCCCAAAAAGCGGGCTTGAGAATGTGGGATGTGGTTGTGGAGTTTAATGGAGTCAAGATCAACAATGCCGATGATCTTGTGGCGGCGATCAAAGCGGTTCCAGTGGGAAGTAGGGTCAAGATGATGATTGTGCGCAATCGCCAGCTGTACCCGGTGGATATTAGCGTGGTCGAAAAGCCTAGGAACATCAGGTAATATTGCTTTGAATTGATCAAGCTAACCGAAAGAGGACCAGAATAAACCGTGTTATGGAAGTCGAGATCTATTGAGGGACCTGAGTTTGCGTACAACCTTAACTTCGGAGTAGCTTCTAATAGCGTTTGAGAAGCAGTTCGTTTGGCATCAGCACAGTCAGGTTCTTTAACCGGCTATAAGCCTGCATTAACCTGGTAATCCAGGACGAAAATCAATTTAACATAGTGAGCTAAAAGTTTGGTATTAGCGCGCCACGTCTTCTCTGTGTGGCGCGTTTGTGTTTTGGCATGCGGTTGTTGGCAAGTATTGTGCTATGATTTCCTGTCTGGTCATGACCACGTATTTGGGGGAGAGTCCCTGGCGGTAACGTTTTAAATTATTTAACCCCCCCGGGTGAAAAAGGGCCAGGAGCATTTTTTCATACCAGCCTGTGACTGTGCGAAAAAAGCCTGGCTTGAGGTCATAGGCGGTAAAACCAACCCGTTCCGTTCCACGGTGCAGCAGGGTAATTCCCAGTAGTACCTTGGCCATCCCGTAGCGCTGGCCGCTCTGCATCAATTTAGCCACTTCCGGCAGCCCGTTGCATACTTCCCGCAGGGCAATAATGCCCATTCGCTCTACTGAGGTGTTTTGGTCGATCAGGGCAAGCAACCGGTCGTTATTGATGTGAATTTCCAGGTAGTAATCACCTTTACGCAATAAGGTGCCGTCTTTCATGGCCCAGTCCTGTCCCCGGTAGCGGCGCAGAGCCAGGCGCCAGATCGAGGCCTTTCCGTCGCCCAGTTCCCTGATCCCGGACAGGCGCCGGATTATCCGGTCGATCCAACCCCACAGCACCAAAGCGATCTTTTTAGATAATGGCCTGCTGCTATTTTGCATAGCAACCTCCCATAATACAAAACAATTGGTCTAGAGTTCTCCTGCTTTCTTAGTTTTCCACATTATTGCCGGATAGTGACTAACTTAACTAAGATAAGCTCCATTTTTCAGCAGATTATCCGGTGCCGCTCTTTTTCACAGCCACCTCTTTAAGGGGAACCACCCGCAGGTTACGGTTTTTCAGTTCCTCCAGGATGCGGGGCAGAGCGGCCAGCATATTTGCCGGACCGCCTGGCGCGGCGCCCGGGCCGGAGCCGCTGTCGTGCAGGATGAGAATATCACCGTCCTGGATTTTGCTTAAAACCTTGCGGGTGATGCTCTCCGGGGTGGCGCGCTTGGTCCAGTCCCAGCTAAAATAGGTCCATAGTGCCACCTTAAGGCCCTTGCTCCAAAAAAACCAGAGAGAATACAAATTAAAAAGTCCCCAGGGCGGGCGGTAGAAGCGGGGCTTTTGCCCGGTGATCTCTTCAATAACCCGGCTGGTTTCCATATTTTCTGTGGCCGTTGCCCGAGGGCCTGTCAGCCAGGCGGCCTGGTGCCGGAAGCCGTGGCTGCCGATTTCATGGCCGGCCAGGGCGATTTGCTTGATTAAATCGGGATTAGCTTTGGCCTTGGCGCCAACGACAAAAAAACAGGCCTTTACCTGATATTGGTCCAGGATTTCCAGCACCCGGGGGGTGTAGCGGGGGTCCGGGCCGTCGTCAAAGGTAAGGACCACCCGGCCCAACCCTTTTCGAGCCCGGGACAGGTTGCCTATGTTACTGAACCGGATAATCGCCGTAGGCACAATTGCGTATACCAAAAATAAGGCTATAATTAATTCAATTAAGGAGGAAGCCACTTTATATACTCCAATCAAATATCAGTCGGACTGGTTTGCACCTTGCCAAAACTAGGATATTTTCCGCCCGGTGGCCGGGAATTAACCCACCCGGGTCCCTGCCGATTTCTGTTGCTATGATGGTGCCAGTCTGGTGTTATTAACCATGACTATGTTATTAAAACGGTTGAAATTAAACGGCCTGTTTATGGAATATCTTCTCGACCGGATACAAAAAATAAAAACAGGACATTGCTGCCAGCAGGCTTGTACAAAATAGGATTGCATAAGAAATGCCCAGGTGTTTTGCCACTAATCCTCCAATGGTTGGCCCAACGGCAATACCCATGCCCTCAATAGTAGAGAAGACGCCCCAGCCGGTGGCCTGTCTTTCCGGGGGAATAGCCTTGGCCAGGAGGTTGTTCCAGGCCGGCAGTACCATCGCGTAGGAAAACCCAACCAGGGCGGCCAGCAGATAGGCACTTAGTGCTTCCCGGGCAATTGTAAATATAGCCAGGGATAGGGCGCTCATACCGAAGCCCGCACATAGCAAATACTTAAGCCTGAGCCGTTCGGCCAGGCGTCCCATAGGCAGGAAGGAGAGCGCCGCCGCCCCCCCGCCGACCAGCAGCAGCAGGGCATACTGCTGTGGATTTAGCCCAATCTGGTTCTGAACGTAAACGGGCAGCAGGGGCAAGATGATCCCGCCGGTCATTGTTTGCAAAAACATCCCCGGCAGCAATATTTTCTTGACGGCCTGGTTTTGGACGATGCGGACAACTTCTTTCCGAAAAGAAAAGCCCCCCCCGCCGCTGCTATAGTTGTCTTTCGCCCTTGGAGGAAGTGCCAGGGCTGTGAGCAAGGCGCAGCCCCACAGGGCTATCATTAGCCAGAACGCCAGGTTGTAATCCCGGGCGATTAAAAAGTTAATAGCTACCGGGCCGCTGCCGCTGCCGGCCAGCCATATTGAAAAAATTACGCCCATCCGGGCAGCCCGCTCTTTTAGCTGCACCGGCGCCACCTCACTGATGACGGCCAGCCAGACCGGTGAGACACCCAGGCCGAAAATAGCGGCCCCAATGGTTAAAACCGGCACGGAGGGATAAAGTTTCATCATTAGCAGCGCCACCAGGCCTGTGATCAGCCCGCCGGGTAAAATTGACTGGCCGCGGTGGTCCAGCTGCCAGCCCGCCGCCCCTTTGAAAACAGTTTCCGTCAGGTAGTGGGCCGATACGGCAAAGCCTGCTGCAGCTACCGACAGGCTCAAATAATTAACTGCGTAAAGTGGGAGAAAAGTGAGGAAAAAAGCGCCACGGGTAAATTCCATTAAAAAAAGCACCAGCAAAAGACCAAGCTCTCGCGGGGAAGAGAGAATATTTTTCAGTCCGTACAATGAAATAAGCCACTCCTTTACCTTAGTGCTATTATACACTATGGCAATAAAGGGAACAATTGCAATCAAAACCTTAACGATAATGATAATGATTATAAATTTCATCTTGATTTTACCGGGAGTCTTTTATATAATTATTGTGAAAGTGGAAATGAGAACGATTCTTTTTATCATAATAATGATAATGATTATCAATTCAAGTTTGGAGGTAGCAATGATGACAACTCTGGATCGGTGCAAAAAAGGGCAAAAAATTAAAATTACCGAGATCCCTGATGAGCAGATCCGGGTTAAGGCGATTTGTTTCGGCATCTCCGAGGGAGCGGTCGTTACCTGCCGGGAGGTAGTGCCGGCAGGGCCGGTGGTGGTGGCTAAGGATAAGCAGGAGATTGCTATCGGCAGGAACCTGGCCAGAGCCATTTCGATCGAGCCGCTCACTGATTAAGATGGATTAGCGGGAGGTGTTGTTGGTGTGGATTGCTGCGCTATAGAGACCGAGATACCGGCCGGCGGTAAAAAGATCGCCGTGGTGGGAAATCCTAATGTGGGCAAGTCGGCTATCTTTAACAGCCTGACGGGGCTTTATGTAGATGTTTCCAATTATTCCGGAACCACCCTTGGTATGGCCTGCGGCCGTTATCTCAGTGACGTCATCATCGATACTCCGGGGGTCTATGGTCTCACTAACTCAAGTGAGGAAGAAAAAATTACGAGAGAGATTATCCTGGCTGCGGATATGGTAGTCAATGTAGTTAACTCAGTCCACCTCGCCCGGGATTTATTTTTCACCTTACAGCTGATTGACCTGGGCATACCCGTTGTTGTAGCCTTGAATATGATCGACGAGGCCGAGCGGGAGGGGCTTAAAATCAATATTCCTTTGTTGGAGCAACAGTTGGGGGTGCGGGTGTTTCCCGTCAACGCTGTTAGCGGGACCGGCATCGATGCTTTAAAGCAGGGGATTTATTTTGCCCGGCTTGGTTTAGCAGATCCTTCTGTAATAGAAACCATAAAAGAAGCAAACCGGCTAGGAAGCAGAAAAGAGGCCCTGTTGCTGCTGGAGGGAGATGTTGAACTCGGGCAGCGCCTGGGCCAGACAGTTGGCGCCGGGCGTGAAGCCATCTACCGGGCGCGCCGGACACGGGCTAACCAAATTGCCGGACAAGTTGTTCAGGCAGTGGACCGAGGCGCGAGCTTTGCGGCCAGGTTGGGGTACTGGTTGCTTCAGCCGATAACCGGCTTTCCCATTCTGGCCTTGATCCTGTGGCTTGTCTATGAATTGGTCGGGGTTTTATTAGCCCAAATTGTGATCGATTCGCTGGGCGGCGTGATGGCAGAATATTATGAGCCGGCGGTCCGGTCTATGCTGGGTTGGTTGATCCCGCCGGGATCGGTTATTTTCACAGTGTTGGCCGGTCAATACGGGGTGCTGACTTTAACGGTGACCTATTTAATCGGGCTCTTGCTGCCGCTGGTACTGGGTATATTCCTGGTGCTTTCAGTTTTGGAAGACACTGGCTATCTCCTCCGCATAGCAACCCTGGTGGACCGCACTGTAAGCGGCATCGGTTTAAACGGGCAGGCGGTCATTCCCCTCATCCTTGGCTTTGGCTGTGTGACTATGGCCTGCATTACCACCAGGCTGCTGGGAACTGAGCGGGAGCGACGGATCACTACCTTTCTTTTGGCTATCGGTATTCCATGTTCCGCGCAAATGGCTATTATTACAGCGGTGCTTGCCGGTACCAGCGGTTATTTTATGCTGCTTTACCTCCTATTTATGTTTGTCATTGTTGTTGGCACCGGCACGCTGCTAGCGCGCTTTTTGCCCGGCCGGTCGGCTCCTTTGCTGATCGAATTGCCGCCCTTGCGGCTGCCTCTTGTACAGAACGTATGGAAAAAAACCTGGAATAAGTCCTACCAGTTTATTAAGGAGGCCTTTCCCTTATTTGCCGGAGGGACCTTAACCCTAGGCCTGTTAGATGTTTACGGTATTTTGCAGAAATTGAGAGATTTGCTGGCGCCGATAACGGTGAGCTGGCTGCACCTGCCGGAAGAAGTGGCGGATATCTTCATTATGGGCTTTATCAGAAAGGAATTCGGCGCTGCTGCTGTCTTAAGCCTGCAAATGCACCCGCTGCAAGAGTTCATTGTCATGCTTACGCTTTCCCTGACTGTCCCCTGTGTTGCAGCCACGATGGTAATTATTAAGGAGCGTGGCTGGCGGGAGGGGCTTTTGATCTGGTCTGTTGTCTTTACCATGGCTTTTATCATCGGAGGAGTGGCAACCCGCCTGTTGGAAGCATTTAGCAGGTACGACGCCCTGCAAGTCCCGGCAGTGGCAGGGGTGCTTGTTTTGACCTTAATTGCTGTAATTGCCCTGATTAAGCTGATTTTGCCCCGCCAAGCTGCTTGAGGCTCCCTGGTTTAATGTTAATTGTATGCTATAATAAGATTATTCAGCATAATTAATATCATGTCACAGGTGAATAGCATGCATTATCAAGGGTTCCTGCGGGTCTTTTTTGTTATCCTTTTATTGATGTTTGTAGATTTGTCACCTGCCTTTGCCGGACCGGAAATAGTGGGCCAGGCGGCAATTTTAATTGACAGTAAAAACGGACAGGTGCTTTTTGAAAAGAACTCGCACCAGAGGATGTACCCAGCCAGCACTACCAAAACGCTAACGGCGATAGTAGCCCTGGAAAACTTCAGACTGTCAGAAGTGGTCACTATCCCACCTGATGCCTGTAATATCGAAGGCTCAGCAATTGGCCTGCAGGCGGGTGAAAAAATATCCATGGAGAGCCTCCTGTATGCGATGCTGCTCAATTCAGGAAACGACTCTGCGACTGCCATTGCCAGCCACCTTGGAGGTTCCGTAGCAGGCTTTGTCGGGCTTATGAATGAAAAGGCCGCCGGGCTGGGGGCGGTTAATACCCACTTTAAAAACCCCAGCGGGCTGCCCGATCCCGAACATTACACCACTGCGTATGATCTCTCGCTGATCGCCCGTTACGCGATGCAGAACCAGGAATTCCGGAAGATAGTAGCTACCAAAACAAAAAACATCCAGCGTGCGGATCCACAGGCCCAAACCTATCTGTTAAACCATAATAAGCTATTATGGAAATATGAAGGCGCTATCGGCATTAAAACCGGCTACACGGACGCAGCCAGGCAGTGCCTGTTAGCTGCAGCTGTCAGGGACGGCAGGGAGTTGATCGCCGTGGTGCTGGGTAGCGAGGGAAACAATATTTGGAGCGATACCATTGCGCTCCTGGACTATGGGTTTTCAAATTTTGAACATATCAGTGTTGTGAATAGCGGAAGCTATATCACGGAAGTTGGAATCAGATATGGGATATCCGATACGGTGCCTGCCCTGGCCGGTCAATCGCTTACCTTTAATGTTCCGCTGGATCAACCCCTTGAAATAAGACAGGAAGTCAGGCCAAAGAATCAAATCACCGCCCCGGTTGAGACTGGGGATGAGTTGGGCGAGGTAATCTTTTATAATGGGGAGCAGGAGATCGGGAAAGTATCCCTGGTCAGCCGGGAAACTATACCCAAAAAAGTGCTGCTGTCCTGGTGGCCTTGGGTTTTAGCAGTCGCGGCGCTGTTTACCCTGCTGGCAATTGTCCGCTACCACAGTCATGCCCGGCGGCGTCGCGTGGTTCAGTATAACCGGCGTAAATACTACGTGTAGTTACCTTTGGAGCACGCTCGACAAATCGATTAGATTAGATGTTCGTGTTTATGGGAGTTGCTTTCGACCGCTGTATAGCATTACTAACAAACATCCGGTTTTAGAGACACAGGTGGTTTAAGCCGGCCGTAGGACTTTACAAAAACACACGGCTAGCGGGTGTCTGAATGAGCAGCATATTTGAATGTTCGATGTTGACAGATTGTGTGAGCTTTACTTATACTACAAGAAAAGTACCATACTGGTGGTGTTTAGGTGAATAAGGTTATTTCCGACGTCGGCGAGAAGCTGAAGGAGAAGGAATGCAAATTTACCAAAAGCCGGGAGCATATTTTAAAAGTACTTTTGGAAAACAAGGGCAACCACTTGTGTGCCGAGGATGTCTATAACTTAGTTAAGAAAAATGCTGCAGATGTAGGAATAGCCACGGTCTACCGCACACTGGAGCTTTTTCAAGAATTCGATATTATCCATAGCATGGATTTTGGCGATGGGCGCAAGCGCTATGAACTTGGTGGGGAGGAAGGGGCAAACCACTACCATCATCACCTCATTTGTACTAAATGCGGTACAATCATTGAAGCAAATGAGGACCTGTTGGAGGATTTGGAAAACAGTGTGAGCCGTCAGCATAATTTTACAATCACCAACCACCAGTTGAAGATTTTTGGCCTGTGCAAAAATTGTGTCTAATATAAGATTGCCGGGTTTACTTTTATTCCATGCCAGCTGATTATCGAGGTTGGTATGGAATTTTTAACTTTTTATAATGGGGGAAGAGGGCTACGGCAATGACGGCAGACTATCATATTCACACTAAAATGTGCGGTCATGCAACAGGCGAGCTTGAGGAATACCTTGCTGTGGCCGCAAAACAGGGACTGGCAGAGATTGGCTTTTCCGACCACCTGCCTCTTTATTTCCTGCCCCCGGAAAGGAGGCCTGCCGGCTATGCCATGACGGAGGCTGAACTTTGCGGGTATGTCGATGCGGTGTTGAGGGTGCGGGAAAATAGCCCGGTGCTGGTGAAGCTGGGGGTAGAGGCCGATTTTGTCCCCGGGTACGAAGCCCAGCTTAAAAAACTGCTGGAAGCCTATCCTTTTGACTACGTAATTGGCTCAGTCCACTTTATTGACGGCTGGAGCTTTGACAATCACGAAGAGATCGGCGGGTATAGCCGTTGGGATATCGGTGAATTGTATGAACGGTATTTTGCCCTGGTCCGTCAGGCAGCCTTGAGCGGCCTATTTGATATCATGGCGCACCCTGACCTGATTAAAAAATTCAATTACATGCCCCCGGGGGACTTAACCCAGCTGTACGAAGAGACGGTGCTGACCTTTAAAAAAGCCGGGGTTTGCGTTGAGGTAAATACTGCCGGACTAAGGTGCCCGGTACGGGAGATTTACCCGGCGCCAGGCTTTTTGGCGGCCGCTTACCGGCACGGGCTGCCGGTGACGCTGGGGTCGGACGCCCATCACCCGCAGATTACCGGGGCGGGATTAGACCGAGCGGTTGCTTTAATTAAAACGACTGGGTATTTAGAAATAGCTACATTCGAGCGCCGCAGCAGGACTCTTCGCAATGTTGATTAATCTAGGGAGGGAGATTTTTATACTCCCTGCAAAAACGATTATAACTGCCTCAATAATCACCTTGGGTTTACATTGAAGGAATTTTTTTACTTCCCACAAAACCAAGGATGTTTATAAGAACAAAGCAACATATCAATTTTCTGGCCAAAATAAAATCGGACGGCATGAGCCTTCCGGTTTTCATTTTTATGGTGCACCTTTTTGCCTCTTATTCTTGAAGTAATTTGTGTGAGCCAAAAATTTGTCTGGAACTAGCGGAGTGGTGTTAAAAATTTATCATTGGGTATTTTTCCTGATGCGAGACAGTTTGAAAATATGTGTTTTTTTGGCCTTCAAGTCTTGTAGAACGGCTTGAGACCGGAAGGCCAATCCACTAAATTTCATAGGTAACCTGGTGAATTATGGTTAGATTTTTATTTTTTATTGAGTTTTTTTAGAGGAGTTTTTAAAGTTGTATAGAATTAATTGTGGTGGAAAGTGGTGGTAAGTGGATCATAAATTTGATTTTTTGATTTTATGAGGTAAACTGCCATGTTTATGGGAGAGTACCAGCACAGCGTAGACGCTAAAGGAAGACTTTTTATACCAGCCCGTCTCCGAGAAGGCCTGGGAGACCTTTTTATTTTAACTAAAGGTCTCGATGGATGTTTGTTCGCCTATCCCAGCCCGGAATGGCGAGAGCTTGAGCAGAAATTGAAGTCACTCCCCTTTACCAGGGGTGATGCCCGGGCCTTTGTTCGGTTTTTTTTCTCCGGCGCCAGCGAGTGTGAAGTGGATAAACAGGGAAGAGTATTAATACCGGGCAATTTGCGTGAATATGCCAAAATAGAAAGGGACGCGATTGTCATTGGGGTTTCAACCCGGGTTGAAATTTGGTCTGCTCAAGCCTGGGAAAATTACCAGGCTCAAGCGGCCTCTTCCTATGAGGAATTAGCGGAAAAACTTGTGGACTTCGACGCAAGTTTTTGAATTTGGTATATTTCTACAAAAATTTACCCATTATGACAGCAAATATGCTAATATAAAGGACAGAAATTATTCATGGATTTCGTTCACGTACCCGTGCTTCTGGATGAAGTTCTGGCCGGTTTAACCCCCCAGCCGGAAGGCATTTATGTCGATTGCACCCTCGGCGGCGCCGGACATGCCCAGTCCATATTGGAGCAGTGCAGTCCTGACGGGCGGTTGTTGGCACTCGACCAGGACCCGGAGGCTATCGCCTCGGCAAGAAAAAAGCTGGAGCCATACCGGAACCGGTTGACCTTGGTGCAGGCTAACTTTATTCAGTTGCCTGAAGTGCTGGAACAATTAAATATTCAATCTGTGGACGGGATTTTATTTGACCTCGGGGTTTCCTCATACCAACTGGACAACCCGGCGCGGGGGTTTAGCTACCAGCATGATGCTCCTCTGGACATGCGCATGGATCCGGGGCAAAAGGTAACTGCCGCGGCACTGGTCAACAATTTGCCTGGGAAAGAGCTGACCAGGATTATCAGGGAATATGGTGAAGAGCGGTGGGCATCTAGGATTGTTGACTTTATTCAAGCCCGGAGGGAGCACCGGTCCATCGAAAGCACCGGTGAGTTGGTTGAATTGATTAAACAGGCTGTTCCTGCGTCGGCCAGGCGCAGTGGACCGCACCCGGCCAAGCGCACTTTCCAGGCGCTGCGCATTGCCGTAAACCAGGAGCTGGATATTTTGGCCGAAGCGGTTCGTGCCGCGACACAAGTCCTCAACGGCGGCGGAAGAGTGTGTGTAATTACCTTTCACTCACTGGAGGATCGCATCATCAAGGATTTGTTCAAGGAATTGGCCTCGCCCTGCACTTGTCCTAAAGAATTTCCAGTGTGCGTTTGCGGCAGGAAAAAAGTGCTGAAGATAATTACTACCAAACCGATAATGGCGGGTGAACTGGAATTGAAACAAAATCCCAGAGCAAGGAGCGCCAAACTCAGGATTGCGGAAAAATTATAATCAGTTCTATTGTATAGGAGGGTCGAATAAAATTGATTGTAGCCCGTGAGAAGACAGGCCGTGAGGAATATTCAGGACAATCGCTGACGGTACGCCATGAAATTTGGGAGCAGGCACCCCGCGCAGAAAAAAAACGCAGGCGCTCAAAGGTGTTTAAGGGACATAAACTAATGCTGACCGGTTTAATTGTGGCCGGTTTTTTGGTTGGCTGTCTGATTACATACTATTGTTCTCAATTATTTACTTTGGGTTACGAGATTAGCAATCTAAATAAGGAACTGGCCGCCCTCCGGGTTGAAAACAATAACCTGTCCGAGGAGATACAGCGGCTTAGCTCTCTCGACCGGATCGAGTATCTGGCAATACATAAGCTTAATATGGTCAAGCCGGAGGTCAACAACATTTTAGTGGTTACTACTCCGGAAAGTCCGTCTCAGGAGTCCGCCGCCGCTCCGGTTGCCCAGAGCGGTCAAACGGCAGTTGCTTCCGGCGGCGAGCAAGAAAAAAGCCGGCTGATCCAGGCTTTTGATGAACTGGTTAGCCGGTTGGAAAGCAAAAGATGGCTTGGGCGCAGCCAGAATTCCTGTCCTTGGGAGTGGGCTAATGCAAACAACGAATCTACTGATTCGCAAGAGAATCACCATATTACTGTTTTTGGCCTCAGCAGTTCTGTTGTTGTTAATATTCCGCCTGGGCTGGCTGCAGCTTGTTCAAGGGGATAAATTAAGGCTGGCGGCCGAGGAGATCCGGATGCATGATGTACCGGTGGAGGCCAAAAGAGGGTCGATATTTGACCGTAACGGCAATGAACTGGCCGCCAGCATCAGTGTAGATTCAGCTTATGCCTTCCCTACCCAGATCAAGGAAGAAGACCGACGTCAAACTGCTGATAAGATCGCCGCTGCCCTATCCATGGATCCGGAAGAGGTATTCAAAAAGCTCAATCAAAAAGTGGGCTTTGTGTGGCTAAAAAGGCGTATTGATCATGAATCGGCCCAAAGATTACGAGAGCTTAAGCTAACCGGTGTTGAACTGGTGGAAGAAAGCAAGCGGTTTTACCGTCAGGACAGCCTGGCGGCGCACGTGCTGGGCTTTGCCGGTGATGACAACCAGGGCCTAATCGGGCTGGAAAGTGTGTATGATCAGGACTTAAAAGGCAGTTCCGGACGGATTGTGATTGAAAAGGATGCTGTCGGCAGAAATATCCCCGAGGCCATGCATAAGTATATTCCGCCGGAGCAGGGCAACAACCTGGTGCTGACGATAGACCAGAACATCCAGTTTTTTGTAGAGCGGGAACTTGATCGAATCGTGGAAACCCACCAACCCAAGCTGGCTGTGATCATAGTGATGGACCCGAAAACCGGGGAGATCCTGGCGATGGGCAACCGGCCGACTTTTGCGCCCGATGACTGGAAACAGTATCCCCAGTCAATCTGGGACCATAACCCGAGTATCTGGTACAATTATGAGCCCGGGTCGACCTTTAAAATCATCACCGCTGCCTCAGCACTGGAAGAAGGTGCTGTCAGACCGTCTGACCGGTTTTATGACCCCGGTTTTTATAAAATTGCCGACCGGACGATCCGCTGCTGGTTTGCAGGGGGGCATGGCTCGCAGAGTTTTGAGGAGGTCTGCCAGAACTCCTGCAACCCGGGTTTTATCACTGTAGGCTTGCGGTTGGGTAAAGATAAGTTTTATAAATATATCAATGCGTTTGGTCTTACCCAGAAAACTGGAATCAGCCTGCCCGGAGAGGAGCTTGGTATACAGATTCCAGAAAAGGAGACGACCGATCTCAATATCGCCACCATGTCGATCGGGCAGTCCATTGCGGTAACACCGATACAGCTAATTACCGCCGCCTCAGCGGTAGCCAACGGGGGAGTTTTGCTTAAACCGCAGCTGGTTAAGGCCGTTACTTCCCCCGACGGAAAAGTGGTCAAACAATTTAAGCCCGAACAGGTGCGCAAGGTGATATCTGAAAACACAGCTAATACATTAATGAGCCTCCTGACCAGCGTTGTGCAAAAAGGTTCAGGGCGGAACGCTTTTGTAGATGGCTATGGCGCCGCGGGTAAGACCGGCACAGCTCAGGTTGTTGGTCCGGGCGGTTATGTCAGTGGCAAGTATGTGTCTTCGTTCATGGGCTACGCCCCAGCCGACGACCCGCAAATATCTGTACTGGTGATGGTAGCCGAACCCACCGGCTCAGACTATTTCGGCAGCCAGGTGGCGGCGCCGGCCTTTAAAGCCGTGGCCCAGGACACTCTGCGCTACTTGAAGGTCCCGGAAAGGCCACAGGTGGAAAAGCCACAAATGCCGTTTACAGCTGAGCAGCCGATAGAAAAGGTTTCCGTGCCTAATGTGGAAAATTTTCCGGCAGAAGACGCGCAAGCTGTTTTGAAAAATGCAGGCTTTGCGGTTCAGTCCGGGGGTACAGGCGCAATCGTAGGCAGTCAGGTACCCAAACCTGGTGTTCAGGTGACTGCTGGATCTACTGTGATTTTACAGCTGCGGCCTTTGGCGGAAGGTGAAGAGAGCGAGCCCACAGTGCCGGATTTGAAGGGTCTGACCATCAAGGAGGCGGGGGGGATCCTGGAGAGGTTGGGCCTGCACATCAACCCGTCGGGCACAGGCTTTGCTGTTCAACAGCAGCCTGCACCAGGTTCCAGAGCAGCTAAAGGGACAACAATAAACGTTCAATTCAATGAAGATTTGGTGCGGGCCCTGCGAGACTAAGAACGTGTGGCGGCTTAAATAGTGTGGAGATTCAAGGGTAGTTGAAGATTGGTACCTCTATTTATTGCAGCATATAGGCTTATCGGGCAGGTAGGCATAATAGCCAGCCAGGTAGGTGACCAGGAATAAGTGCAGCATAAATTAACCATTACTGGCAATACTATGATTTATTTATGGTATTGCCAGTTTAATCGTAAATTCTTATAGATCAAAGCTTAAACAGGGGGCTTTTATATTGCTATTTCGGGAATTGCTTGCCTCAGCCGGTGTCCTGTTCAGTGGTGGAGACCATAACATCGAAATCCAGGGGATAGCCTATGATTCACGGCAAGTGCAGCCGGGCTTTTTATTTGTTGCCGTCAAAGGTTTAAAATCCGATGGGCATGTATATGTGCAGCAAGCGCTTGAGCAAGGCGCCGCGGCAGTCCTGCTCCAGCGGAAGGTAACAGTACCCCCGTGCACGGCCTGGGCTCTGGTACCGGATACCAGGCATGCTTTGGCGATGCTTGCGGCCCGTTTTTTTGGCAATCCGTCCACGTACCTGAAGATGATCGGGGTAACGGGTACTAACGGCAAGACAACAACAACAAACCTGATTGACGCAGTGCTCACTGCGGCCGGACAAAAAACGGGTTTAATCGGTACCATCTGCAACAAGATTGGTGAGCAAATCATGCCGGTTAAGCACACTACCCCCGAGTCGGCGGACTTACAGCAAATATTGGCGGATATGGTTTCAGCGGGGGTGGAAACCTGCGTGATGGAGGTGTCTTCCCATGCCCTGGCTTTAAACCGGGTAGACGGCTGTGAGTTTGACCTGGCAATATTTACAAATCTAACTCAAGATCACCTGGACTTTCACCGGGATATGGAGAATTATCTTCAGGCCAAGCTAAAATTGTTTCACAGCCTGACTGAGCCGGGCCTGAAGAAAAATGCAAAGTATGGTGTGATCAACGCCGACGACCCGGCTGCCGGCCGCTTTTCTTTAGCTGCCGGCGGTACGGTCTATACATTTGGGGTAAAAAATACAGCCGATGTGCAGGCTGTGGATATCAAGGTCAACAACCGGGGCACCAGCTTAACTGTTATTGGTAAATGGGGGCACTGTCCCCTGAACCTGCAGCTAACCGGTCTGTTTAACGTGTATAATGTGCTGGGTGCTTTTACAGCCGCGGCAGCACTGGGGGTGCCGGTTGGAATTATCAAAGACGCTTTGGAGCAGATCCAAGGTGTGCCGGGCCGTTTTGAGCGGTTGGATGCCGGGCAGGATTTCACTGTCATCGTTGATTATGCCCATACGCCCGATGGCCTGGAGAATGTACTGAAAACAGCACGCCAGATCGCCGGGGGGCGCCTGATCTTAGTGTTCGGCTGCGGCGGAGACCGCGACCGGAGCAAACGTCCAATCATGGGCAGTATCGCTGCCAAGTACAGTGACCTGCAGATTGTCACCTCGGATAACCCGCGATTGGAAGATCCGGTGCAGATACTGAAAGATATCGAGGCGGGTATTCCGCCCGCCGGAAAGGAAACCTACACAATTGAACAAGATCGGCGCCGGGCGATCCAGCTGGCGGTAGAAATGGCGAATGCAGGGGACGTGGTGGTTATCGCCGGGAAGGGTCATGAAGACTACCAGATTATCGGTAAAAACACATATCCCTTTGATGATCGACAGGAAGCTTTGGCCGCCCTGACAGATAAGGTGAGTGGTTTATGAAACCGATAACTTTACATGACCTGGCGGCGGTGACCGGCGGTGAAATATTGCAGGGCGACCGCGGCGCAACTTTTAGCCATGTTTCCACAGATACACGCAAGATTAGCCTGGGTGACCTTTTCCTGGCTCTGCAGGGAGAGCGTTACGATGCGCACAATTTTCTAGCTCAAGCCGCACGGGCCGGGGCGAGCGGTATGGTGGTCAGCCGGGCGGTAGAGATGCCGGGAGGCATCCCGGCGGTTAAGGTCCGGGATACTCTGGCGGCGCTGCAGGCGTTGGCCCTGTGGAACAGGGAGCAGTGCGGGGTGCGTTTAGTTGGCGTAACGGGGAGTACAGGCAAGACGACGACGAAGGATATGATCGCCTCGATTTTATCTACCCGCCTGAACACCTTAAAAACCGCGGGTAATTTCAATAACGAAATTGGTCTTCCGCTAACGCTTCTAGCTCTAGAGCCCCAACATGAGGCGGCAGTTGTTGAAATAGGGATGCGGGGTCTGGGTGAAATTGCCGCTCTATGCCGCATTGCCCGTCCTGACGGGGCAGTGGTGACAAATATTGGTGAAACACACCTGGAGCTGCTGGGCAGTGTCAGCAATATAGCCTCAGCCAAAGGAGAAATATTGGATTACGTACCAAAGGATGGTTTTGCGGTGCTCGATGCCGCAAGCCCCTATATCCGGCGGGAGGCAGGGCGCTGCCGCGGTAAGGTTCTTTTTTTTGGCCTTGAGCAGCCCTGTGACCTGATGGCTGAAAATATCAGGGCAGAAAATGGCGGAAGCTATTTTAGCACAGTTGTGGCGGGAAAAAAAAGTGATTACTTCCTGCCTGTCCCAGGACGTCATAATATACTGAATGCCCTTGCTGCCATCGCTGTCGGCCTGGAGTTCGGCCTGCCGGAGAAAGATATTGCCGGTGGTTTGGCAACGGTGGAGATCACCGGAATGCGCCAGGAAATTGCTGAGGTCGGCAATGTAAAGATTATCAACGATGCTTATAACGCCAGCCCGGTCTCAACTCGGGCTGCCCTGCAATTATTAAAAGAGCTGGCCGGGGAAAGGCGCAGGGTGGCTGTGCTTGGCGATATGCTCGAACTTGGGCCCCGGACCGTACCCGGACACCGGCAAGTTGGTGAGGCGGCGGCCCAGTTGGGAATAGAGCGCCTGGTTATCGTGGGGGACCTGGCCGCTAGCATAGCTGACGGGGCTGCTGCCGCTGGGATGCGTTTGGAAAGGATCTATCGCTGTGCCGGTAATGATGAGGCTCTGGCCGTGTTGGACGGCATGCTCAGAGAAGGGGATGTGGTACTGGTGAAAGGTTCCCGGAGCATGCGGATGGAGAGGATTGTGGAAGGCCTGCTCAGCGCCCTTGACAGGGCTTAAGAAATCATTAAACGTTATAGCTTACGGATTAGTCTTGTTGAGAGAGTATTGCAAACTATTGCAAATATTTTGGAGGCCTTCATGCAACAACTATCAATGGCATTTGCTGCCTCTCTGCTGGTAACTCTATTGCTGGGGCCGCTAGTCATACCAGTTTTGAAAAAGCTTAAGTTCGGTCAGAACGTTAGGTCAGACGGACCGGCGCGGCACCTGCAAAAGACCGGTACTCCAACTATGGGCGGGATGATATTTTTAGCCGGCACTGCTGTGGGGACCTTATTACTGGCTCGCTGGGCGACCGACGGGGTGATTGTATTGGTCATGACCCTGGCTTTTGGCTTAATTGGGTTTCTCGACGACTATATTAAGGTTGTGTTGAAGCGGTCCCTAGGCCTGAGAGCCCGGGAGAAGCTTTTGGGGCAAGTGCTCCTGGCCGGCGGGCTGGCCTTATGGGAAATGTTCAGGTCGGATCGGGGCACAAGCTTGATGGTCCCTTTTTCCGGTCTGTTTACTGCCGGAGGAATGCAAATTGAATTGGGCTGGTGGCTATATTTAGCCTTTACCATCCTGATTGTTGTTGGAATGGCCAATGCTGTCAACCTCACAGACGGGCTGGATGGCCTGGCCAGCGGGGTGAGCTTGCTGGCAGCGTTGGGAATGATGCTGGTTGCCTTATTCGTTGACAAAGACGGGGTCGCTCTAGTGATGGCTGCTCTGGCGGGTGGCTGTCTTGGTTTTTTATTTTATAACCACCACCCGGCAAAAGTTTTTATGGGTGATACCGGTTCTCTAGCACTGGGCGGGGGGCTTGGCGCCGCTGCAGTGGTTACCGGCAGTGAATTGTTTTTACTGGTGATTGGCGGGATATTTGTGGTGGAGACGCTTTCAGTTATCATTCAGGTGATTTCTTTTCAGACCAGAGGGCGGCGGGTTTTTCTTATGAGCCCGCTGCACCATCACTTTGAATTAATCGGCTGGGGGGAAAACCGGGTTGTGCTCACCTTTACTGCCGCCACCCTGTTTTTTGCGCTAATGGGACTGGCCGGGTTTTATGGGCTGGGACATTGGCAATTGTATTAATACGATTAGCTGAATTGAAAATAAAGCTTGGAAAGGCAGGTGTGCGAGGCTTATGGAGCTTATGGGCAAAAAAGTATTGATTGTCGGGGCAGGCCGGAGCGGGATGGCGGTTGCACGCTTTCTGTTGGATAAGGGCGCCGCTGCTGTTTTAACCGACTCAAATGAACTGGCCGGTCAGGAGGCTGCCCTAGAGCAGCTAGCTGCCGCCGGGGTCAGGCTGGCCCTGGGTGGTTATCCGGCGGTAGAACGGGGGAGCTTTGATCTGGTGGTGATGAGCCCAGGTGTGCCGCTCACAGCAAAGCCGGCGCTTGCGGCCATAGAAAACGGCATCCCGGTCACCGGTGAACTGGAGTTAGCCTACCAATTTTCCAGGGCTCCGTTGGTGGCCGTTACCGGTACGAACGGCAAGACCACTACGACCACTCTGATCGGCGCAATTTTTCAAGCCACTGGTAAAAATACTCTAGTCGGCGGCAATATCGGTCTCCCCCTGGTCACAGAGATAGATCAGTATGGCCCGGCAGATGTGGTAGTAGCTGAGGTTTCCAGCTTTCAACTGGAAACTGTCCGCGACTTTAAACCCAAGGTGGCAGTGGTTTTGAACATCACCCCGGACCACCTGGACCGGCATGGCAATATGGAAAACTATATTGCGGCCAAGGCGAGAATATTTGCTAACCAAGAGCAAGACGACTTTACTGTATTAAACTATGATGATCCCTCGACGGTTGCGTTGGCCCCAAGTTCCTGCGGTAGAGTGATCTTTTTTAGCCGGGTGGCGGAACTAGAGACAGGTGTATTTGTCCGGGCGGGAAAAATTGTGGCAAAGTTAAACGGAGAAACGGAGCATATTTGTGGAGTAGCTGAATTGGGTATCCCAGGCGCTCATAATCTGGAAAACGCCCTGGCGGCAGTTGCGTCGGCAAAGGTAATGGGCATTGCCGGCACCTCTATTGCCGAAACCTTGCGAACGTTTAAGGGAGTTGCTCACCGGCTGGAGTTTGTCACGGAAATTAATGGTGTTAGGTATATCAACGATTCCAAGGGAACTAATCCGGCATCCTCAATTAAAGCGCTGGAGGCTTACGAGCAGCCGATCGTACTGATCGCCGGTGGTAAAAATAAAGGGAACGACTTTGCTGAGTTTGCCGATAAAATCGTGGAGCGGGTCAAGTTCCTGGTTGTCCTGGGACAGTGCGCCGAGCAAATAGCGGATGCCGCAAAAGCCAGGGGGTTCGACCGCATTTTTTATGCCAGCTCCTTCAAAGAAGCCGTTCTATTGGCCCACCAGGCGGCCACAGCCGGTAATGTGGTCCTTTTGTCCCCGGCGTGTGCCAGTTGGGATATGTTTAATAATTACGAGGAGCGCGGGGAGCTGTTTAAAAAGCTCGTCCTGGGTTTTAATCCGGTTGCGTCACACGCTTGCGAGTGATCACATAAGGAGGGTCAGCGTAAAACATGCGGCAAAAAAAGAAATCCCCTGACTTTGTCCTTTTTTTAACAGTGATGAGCATGTTGAGCCTGGGTGTGGTTATGGTTTTCAGCGCCAGTGAGTACAGCACCATGGTCAATTACCAGGACAGCTTTCATTATTTTAAACAGCAGTTGGTTTGGGCCCTACTTGGTCTGACGGCCATGTTCATTATGGTTAGATATGACTACTGGCGTCTGAAACACTATATCCTTCCTATAATCATCATTGCCTTTGTGCTATTGGTCATGGTTTTAATTCCGGGCATCGGCAGGGAGGTCAAAGGAGCGCAGCGCTGGATTGCTGTAGGCCCGCTGCCTTTTGCGCCGGCGGAGCTGGTCAAACTGTGTATTATTATTTTTACAGCCTATGGCCTATCGCAGCAAAGAAACCGGATTAAAAATGTAATGGGACTATTCCCTTACCTGGCGGTGATGGGTGTAGCCGCCCTGTTAATCTTAATGCAGCCTGATCTGGGGACGGCCATGTCGGTCGCCGGGATTGTATTTGTCATGCTCTTTGCAGCCGGCGCCAGGCTAACCCACCTGGGCAGCCTGGTAGCAGCCGGTGTGGTGGCGGTGGGAGCAGCTATCGCCCTTGAACCCTACCGGCTAAAGCGCTTTTTGGCTTTCCTGGACCCCTGGGCAGATCCTTTGGGCGATGGCTTCCAAACAGTGCAGGGGCTTTACGCCATCGGTTCAGGCGGTCTTTTCGGTCTGGGCCTGGGACAAAGCAAGCAGAAGTTCCTTTATCTTCCCGAGAATCACACGGACTTTATCTTTGCTATTATTGGTGAGGAATTGGGCTTTATTGGCGCTTCACTGGTTATTTTGCTGTTTATCCTTTTTATTTGGCGAGGGCTAAAAATAGCTGTTACCTCAACTGATCCTTTTGCCAGTCTACTGGCAACAGGAATCACTGCCTGGGTCGGTGTCCAATCTATAATTAATATCGGTGTAGTTACCGGATCTTTGCCGGTGACCGGGATTCCGCTGCCCTTTATCAGCTACGGTGGAACATCTCTCCTGTTTACGATGATTGGGGTAGGAATGCTGCTAAATATATCCCGCTTTACAGCCACCCGATGAAAATGAGGTGAGTTCTTTGCGCTTTGTAGTGGCCGGTGGCGGTACCGGTGGGCATATTTACCCCGCTCTGGCGATTGCACGGGGTTTAAATGACCGGTATCCCGGCTCAAAAATCCTTTATATCGGTACCACCCGCGGGATGGAGGCGGATATTGTTCCCAAAGCGGGACTTCCTTTTCAAGGTATATCAGCGGCCGGACTGGAGAGAAAACTATCAGTCCGAAACCTGTTGGTGTTATGGCAGGCCGGGCGTGGTTTCCTGCAAGCCCTGCGGATCATCAAGGGATGGCGGCCTGAACTGGTAATCGGGACCGGTGGGTATGTGTGTGGGCCGGTGGTGCTGGCGGCCGCTTTATGCCATGCCGCTACCCTGATCCATGAGCAAAATGCCTTTCCTGGAGTGACCAACCGCATTTTATCGCGCTTTGCCGGGCAGGTAGCAGTCACCTTTGCTGACTCGGTCCAGTATTTTCCACGACCTGATAAAGTCAGGCTGACCGGGCTTCCCGTGCGGCCGGAGATTCTCGCGGCAGAGCGGGAGGAGGCCAGAAGAAAACTTAGGCTGCCAGGCGATAGACTTTTGGTTTTTTCTTTCGGCGGCAGCCGGGGGGCCTTTACTCTTAATGAAGCAATGGTTCAGGTGATTAAGCTTTTTGCCAATGACCCGCGCCTGAATATATTTCATGTTACCGGTAATTTAGGGCATCAGAAATTCCTCGACAGCTGCGCCGCCTCAGGCATAAATTTGGGTGAAATCAGGAATGTTACCATTGCGTCATACCTATATCAGATGGAGGATATCCTGGCGGCGGCTGATCTGGTAATTGGACGGGCTGGTGCGGCCACACTTGCTGAATTGACTGCCCTGGGGATCCCTTCGATCCTAATTCCCTACCCCTATGCTTCAGAAAACCACCAGGAGTTTAACGCCCGTGCTTTGGAAAAAGAAAAGGCTGCATTAGTTGTGCTGGACCACGAGTTAAGTGGAACTGTGCTTGGCCAAACGGTCACTGAGTTGGTTGGTAACCGGGAGCGGTTATTGGTAATGGGTGCCGCCAGCAAAAACTTGGGCAAGAGGCGTGCTCTGGAGGAGATCATGGATTGTGCGGAAGAGTTAATTAAAATTAAAAAATGATGATTCCCCAACGGCCAACTGCATTTATGGCCACACTAAGCTTATGTAAACGGGGCAGGAAAAATTAAGGATTGACAGGATAGCTGCGGTAATTTTATAGTAATATGGCGTCCTCAAACAGGACAAGCAGCATTCAGAGATGTAACGTTTTCATCAATTACGCCATAGTATAGTTTATCATTAAGCGCTTAAATCATTATAAATGGCATTATTCCGGCCGGAAGAATCTTGTGAGGACCAATTTGACCAAGCGGATTTACGAGACACTGGCTTGCCGGGGATATCTGCAACTATATTTAGAAAGGTAGATGTATTTAGTGCAAAAAACACAGCATGTTCACTTTATCGGCATCGGTGGTTCCGGTATGAACGGTATTGCCGGCATTTTGCTAGAGCTCGGTTATAGGGTTACCGGTTCAGACCAAAAAACCACTGTTGTAACCGAAAGGCTGGAAGCACTTGGGGTGACTTGCTATGCCGGGCATGCTGAGGTAAATCTGGGGGATGCTGATCTGGTCGTCTACTCAACAGCCATCCCGCCGGAAAATGTTGAGCTGGCGGCAGCAAAAAAGAAAGGCCTGCCGTTAATCCACCGCGGTGAAATGCTAGCGCGGCTGATGAATAGACAAAAAGGAATAGCAATCGCCGGGACACACGGGAAAACAACCACTACCGCGATGATGGCCTTGGTATTCGAAATGAACAGCCTGGATCCCACCATCATTATTGGAGGCGAACTGACAGAAATCGGTGGCAACGCCAAATTAGGCCATGGGAAATACTTGGTTGCCGAAGCGGACGAAAGTGACGGCTCTTTTCTCAAGCTCGACCCTTTGATCGAGGTTGTGACAAATATTGAGGATGACCATTTAGACTACTATAAAAACACTGCTAACATAGTGGCGGCTTTTGAAAAATATATGAATAAGGTGCCGGACGATGGGCTGGCGGTGGTGTGTATTGATAACCCAATTATCAGACAGTTGCTGATTAAGTATGCCCGGCCGTTTTTGACCTATGCTATTGAACAGCAAGAAGCGGATTACACTTTGCGCAATCTCCGCCTGAATCGAACTGTTACTGCCGGTGATGTTTACCATAAAGGTGAATACTTGGGCGGTCTGAAACTGGGTGTACCCGGACTACACAACTTGTCCAACGCCCTTGCAGCCGTTGCGGTTGGGATGTTTGTTGGTATCCCCTTCAGTGGCATTGCTTCGGCATTAAACAAATTCAAGGGTGCGGGACGCAGGTTTCAGTGTATGGGTGAAGTGAAAGGGATTAAGGTTATCGACGACTATGCCCATCATCCTTCAGAGATAAAGGCGACTTTAAAGGCGGCACGGCAGCTGAAGAACGGCCGGGTGGTAAGTGTCTTCCAACCTCACCGCTACACCCGTTCTTCATTGCTCGGCGAACGCTTTGCAGAGGCTTTTGGCGACGCTGATATAGTAATCGTCAGTGATATTTACAGTGCCGGAGAACAGCCGATTAAGGGGGTAAGCAGCAGGAATATTGCTATTGAAATTGAAAAAAACATATCTGGCGAAGTAATTTATTTACCCACCAGACAAGAAATAGTGGATTACCTAGCCAAAACCGCCCAACCTGGTGATTTGATCCTAACCTTAGGCGCCGGTGATATCTGGAACGCGGGAGTCGAACTGGTTAACAGACTTAAAGGAGAGTAGTCATGTTGACTGAAGTATCCCTTTACAGTGAATTAAACGCACTGTTACCCGGGCGGGTGCGTGTGGATGAGCCGATGAAAAAGCACACCAGCTGGAGGATTGGCGGGCCGGCAGATTTTTTTGTGGAGCCGGCAAGCCGTCAGGAGCTGAGCACTATTGTCAACTACAGCCGCAACCTGGGTATTCCCCTGCATATTATCGGGGCCGGCTCGAACCTGCTGGTTTCCGACGGCGGGATCAGGGGCATTGTGGTCAAAATTGGTAGTGGTTTAAACCGTTTATCTATTGTTGATCGTGACATCAAGGTTGAGGCCGGAGCTAAACTGGCGCAAGTAGTCACGGTAGCCAGGGATGCAGGCCTGGGGGGTTTTGAGTTTTTAACGGGCATCCCCGGTAATGTCGGAGGGGCAGTGGTCATGAACGCTGGTGCCAATGGTTCGTCCCTGAGCGAACTAGTGCGGCAGGTGTTGATTTTAAGATTTGACGGAGCCTATACCTGTAAAAATAAAGACGCGATGAAATTTGGCTACCGTGCTAGTATATTACAATCTGAGCCGGCTATTGCGGTTGAGGTCACCTTCAAAGGTTACTCCAGGGAGAAAAGTGAAATTAATCAAGAAATGGAAAACTATCTGGCCAGGCGCAGGGCGTCTCAGCCGCTGACCTATCCGAATGCCGGAAGTGTTTTTAAAAACCCGGCCGGAGATTCCGCCGGACGCCTGATCGAAGCGGCGGGGTTAAAGGGACTACGGGTAGGGGACGCTCAAATTTCTCCCCTGCATGCTAATTTTATTATTAACCTTGGTGCGGCTACTGCCAGGGATGTCCTGGCTTTAATCAACCGGGCAAGGGAAGTAATAAACAGCAAGTTTGGTGTAGAACTCCAGCCTGAGGTTAAGTTTGCCGGCCATGAATAGGCGGAGGTGTGACTTAGGTGCATAAGTTTATGATAGCAGGTGGCAGCCACTTGAAAGGTACTGTTCGTGCTAGTGGCTCAAAAAACGCCACCCTGCCGGTTTTAGCAGCCTCCATTCTAAATGCGGGTAAGAGTGTGATCAAAGAAGTTCCTGGTCTGGTGGATGTATCAGTAATGAAAGATGTGCTGGTCCATCTTGGTGCAAGAGTCAGCTGTGAAAAAGACGTGGTTGAGGTGGATAGCTCCGACATACAGCCGGTCGAAATTTCTGAGGAATTAATGCGCAGGATGCGCGCTTCAAATCTGGTGCTGGGTTCTCTGCTGGGCAGATTCGGCTATGTGAAAATATCTTATCCCGGTGGCTGTCAGATCGGGAGCAGGCCAATGAATTTGCACCTGAAAGGGCTGCAAATGCTTGGCGCCACTATTCATGAAAAATATGGTTATATCATCGCTGAAGCCAAACGGCTAACCGGAGCAGACATCCACCTAGATTTACCAAGCGTCGGTGCCACAGAAAATCTAATGATGGCGGCGATACTGGCCGACGGGGTGACCACAATCCGGAATGTTGCAAAAGAGCCGGAACTGGTCTGCTTGCAAAATTATCTCAACAGCATCGGTGGTCATGTGATGGGTGCGGGAACGGATACGTTAAAAATTGAAGGTGTGCACCTGTCAGACCTCAAGCCCGCAGCTTGCACAGTTATCCCTGACCGGATAGAGGCCGGGACCTATATTGTAGCGGCTGCCATTACCGGTGGCGATGTAACTGTGGTTAATGTAATCCCGGAGCACCTGGACCCCTTGCTGGCGAAGTTGCGCGAAGCAGGTGTCAACATTGCCGTTGGTGCTAACGATGTCAGGGTGCTGGGCAATGGCAAGGTCAAGGCGGTAGACATCAAGACAATGCCCTACCCGGGCTTCCCCACCGACATGCAACCGCAAATGATGGCGCTATTAAGCCTGGCAGAGGGAACCAGTGTAATCACTGAAACAATTTTTGAAAACCGGTTTAAACATGTCGGGGAACTCCAGAGGATGGGTGCCGATATTAAAGTTGAAGGCAGGACTGCAATCATCAAGGGGGTAAACAGACTGAGCGGGGCCAATGTTGAGGCAAGTGATCTCCGGGCGGGGGCAGCGCTGGTTTTAGCGGCCATGGCGGCGGATGACAACAGTTTACTGGACAATGTGGAGCATATCGATCGCGGCTACGATCAGCTGGAAGACAAATACAATGCCCTCGGGGCTAGAATAATCCGTATTAACAATTAGCATGAATATAAAGTGAGGTTACTGGTTTTAAAATTTGTGTTTAAACCTTTAAGATCACAATTACTGTGATTCTTTTTTAATTTTATTATGGACAGGCTTTACATGACGCATACAATTAATACTGAAATAACAGTGATATGTAAAACAATGTAACAATTTATAGTATTTGGCAATAAAGTTAAGGTTATATGTTAAAGTTTGCAGGTTCACCTGGAATTAGTATAAAGTTATTTTATTGGAAAATGTGATTAATTTTTCAAGTCAATGTTGGACAACGATGATGCGATTGATATAATTATATCAGGGTAAACTATTGGCGTCTTTATGGGAGACATTTTTACAGGTATGATCAGAGATAATGAAAAAAGGAAGAAATTTAATATATATGAAAGCATTTTTTGGGTGCTGATATTTCTAGTGACAGCATTTATTTTATTGCGCTCGCCGATTTTTGAAGTGCGGCGGATTCTGGTCAGCGGCAACCAGTTTCTCTCAGAGGAAAAAATACGTTCAGTAGCCGGTGTCAATATCGGGTTGAATATCTTTAAGCTGAACCTCTCTATTACAGAAGGAAACCTAAAGATTATTCCCATGATCAGGGAGGTTCAGGTTACCAGAGTGTTGCCGTCAACTGTACATATCACTGTCACAGAACGTCGACCGCTGGGACTATTACCAACTGAGGAAGGTTTTATCGAAGTGGACGGGGAAGGGGTCTGTCTGCAAAAGGCCGGAATCGGTACTCCAGGATTGCCGGTGATCACTGGTGTTATAATTGAGCAGGCGATCCCGGGGGAAATATTACAGGCTGAACGACTGGGTGAAGCCTTAACAGTGATTAGCGGTTTGCCGGAGGAGGCCCTGAGCATGCTGTCGGAGGTGCATGTTGACTCTGACAAGCAGATTAAGGTTTATACCATGGAAGGAATTCAATGCCGTTTGGGACCGGCAATAGAAATACCAGAAAAAGGAGCTGTTCTGACACAAGTGCTGCAAGAGGTATTAAAACAAGGAACTAAAATAAGTTACATCGATCTGTCTTGCTCAAGTATGCCAGTAGTGAGATTTAAATAATAGATACCATTCCGTTCCTGCACCTGTAGGGGAGGATAATATTTTTAGGATCGGGGAGATGCAATATTTTTAGTAAAGGTTTTGTTAAAGGAGGGGTGATCGTGAATTTGAAGAGCTTTCATCTGGTACTGGTGATCGTCGGGATTGTCCTGGGGATTTTGCTAGCTTTTCAATATCGCTTTACAAAGGAAATACAGTATACTGAATCGGTGCAAAGGGTGACGGAACTTTCAAACCAGGTAAACCAGATGAAAAAAGAACGCGATTCCCTGCAGGCCCAAATTGATACTTTGCGACATGACTTGGACAGTGCCGCCGCTGGCCCACAGGCAGAAGAGCTGAAAGCTGAACTGGAAGTAGCCCAAGTAGAGGCTGGGGTTTCCGAGTTGGCCGGTCCGGGTGTTGAGGTGACCCTAAACGACAGTAATATTACCATCAGGCCGGGTGAGAACCCTAACCTGTATGTACTGCATGATGAAGACGTGCTGCGGGTTTTAAATGAAATAAGGGCGGCCGGAGCCGAGGCGGTTTCCATTAACGGGCAAAGATTGCTGGCCACCACTGAGGTGCGCTGTACCGGGCCTACCATTGTCTTGAATAAAAATTACCGCCTAGCACCTCCATATATAATATCGGCAATAGGTAATCCGGATACGCTGGAGAGTTCTTTGAAGATGAAGGGCGGAGTGGCGGAGACACTGCAATTTTGGGGCATTCAGGTATCCGTAAAGAAATTAAACCAGGTAAATATACCGGCGTACAGCGCCGGGATTAAATACGAATACGCCAGGGCGGCCGGTTAGGAGAAATTTCATATGAATAAATCGATATATGCTTCCATCGCCCTGGTCGCTGTAAGCCTGGGTTTGATGATCGCTTTTCAATATCGCACCACAAGCAGCGTCGAGCAAGGCGTGCCTTATGGCCGTGAACAGGAACTTACTGCTGAAAAAATACAGCTGGAGAAGGACTTGGAACATTTACAGGAAGAATCAGCCGACCTCTCTGCAAAGCTTGACGAGGCCGGAAAGGGCCAATCTGAAGCAGCCCGCGCTATTAAGAGCGAGTTGTCAAAAATTAAACTATACGCGGGCTTAATCCCGGTTGAAGGCCCCGGAGTGGAAGTGAGCCTGGAAAACCTTTCTGATCCGAAGCAAGGCGGCAGTGCCGAACTTTATACCATTAAGGATGATGACTTGCTGAGGGTAATTAATGAATTGCGCGGCGCCGGCGCTGAGGCTATCGCGATCAATAACCAGCGTATCCTGGCAACCAGTGAGGTACGCTTGGCTGGAAGCCATATAGTGGTCAATATGGTTAAACTTTCACCACCTTACAAGGTTGCGGCTATTGGAAATGCCACCACCTTAAAGAGTAGTCTGGAAATTAAAGGGGGGCTGGCAGAATTTTTAGGTGACCTGGGCATAACGGTCAAGGTAAATGCCAGGGATAATATCTTAATTCCTGCTTTTACTGGCGGCTTACGGTTTGACTATGCCAAAACAACACAAAGAGGGTGAGCTGTTTATGTGGTTAAGGCTTTGGCTGGCTGTTTTGGGTCTGGGGGTGGGGATTCTGGTCGGACTAAATATTCCCCTGGTGTTGCCCCATGCTTATGCCAAGTACTTGTCGGTGGCGGCACTGGCTGCTTTGGATTCAATTTTAGGCGGGATCCGGGCTGCGATGGATGACCACTTCGACAACGAAATTTTTATGACCGGTTTCTTCAGCAATGCCTTGCTGGCGGCAGGCCTGGCTTTTGTTGGCGAAAGACTGAGTATCGACCTGTATTTAGCCGCTGTCGTTGCCTTTGGAGTAAGAATATTTGACAATATTGCTATTATCCGCAGGCGTTTGCTAAAAAAATAAATTTATATAAAGGGAAATTCTATTTTATGTGGAAATCTTTTATGTGGAATTGTAAATAATTTGAGAATATGATCGGGAGGCGCCATTGGTTGTCTAAAAGACGTCCTGCTATACTGGCCGGTCTTGATATTGGCACTTCTAAAACAGCAGCAGTCATCGCCCAGGTTAAAAACGGTTCCCCGCAGGCAGTGGGGGTAGGGATAAGCCCAACCGTGGGGCTGCAAAAAGGTTTGGTAATCGACACTGCTTCTGTTGCCGCATCGATCCGGCAGGCACTGGAAAAAGCTGAAAAGATGGCAGGCGCGAAGGCAACTGTAGCATATATCGCTTATCACAGTATTAATGTGTTGGTTAAAGACTGCCACCTCATGAATGCTGGACAAAGAGACCATCCTGCCAGGCCTGATGCAATGGAAGTCCCTGCCAGTGAAAGATTATTAATGATTATGCCTCCTAAAAACAGGGTCACCCTGTCCTTGCCGGGAGCTGAAGCCGCGGCCCGGGCAGTTACTGCTCCAAGCCATCATATTAAAAATATTATTGAGAGTGCCAGGTTAGCCGGAATTGCAGTTCATGATGTGATATACAGCCCGCAGGCGGCAGTGAAGGCGCTATTAAGCCCGTTCGAAAGAGAATTTGGGATGTTGCTGGTCGATATTGGAGATGCAACAGTGACAGTGAGTATCCATGACCGGGGTTTGCTCCAGGAAACCGCTGTAATTGCCATCGGTGGTGAACACCTGGTCAGCGATTTAGCCATCTGTTTACATATATCCATGATCCAGGCAGGGGAGGTTTTGCGGCAGTATCAGAGGCCGGGTGGCAACGGGTATGCAGAGCATGAACTATCCCGGACAGAAGGATCATCCGGGGAAGTGACCGGTGCTTTTGTAAAATCGATCATTGAAGCCAGGATCACGGAGATTTTTCATATGGTCGACGGGGTGGTAAAAAGTTTTAATTACCCCGGCCAACTGCTGGGAGGTGCTGTCCTTTACGGCGGTGTGGCCAAGGTGGATGGACTTACGGCGATAGCTGAAAATATTCTGCAGCTAAAGGTAAGAATCGGAGCACCGCAAGCTGGAGAGCAGGTCCTCGGACCGGATCTTGCTAACGCCTATGGCCTCGTTATTTATGGTTCTAAGCAGAGTATTGGACCTGGTGGCACAAGTAATAGGTACGATGAGGTAAACGTAAATGGTAAAATGCTTAGGAAGGTTTATCACTGGCTCCAGGGGAAGTTTTAGAAAGACAGAAGACGCATTTTAATAATTTATGAACGTATACAGTGGAGGAGGCTAATGCATGCTTGACTTTGAACTCGACCTTGACCAATTTGCTAATATTAAGGTTATCGGGGTCGGGGGTGGCGGTAACAACGCAGTAAACCGGATGATCAGCGCGGGTCTAAAAGGTGTAGAGTTTATTGCGGTAAACACTGACGCCCAGGCTCTCCACCTGGCACAGGCTAATCAAAAAATTCAGGTAGGTGTTAAGTTGACTAAAGGCCTGGGATCGGGAGGTAATCCCGATATCGGGCAAAAAGCGGCAGAAGAGAGCCGCGATGAAATAATTCAGGCGCTCAGGGGAGCAGATATGGTTTTCGTTACCTGTGGCATGGGTGGCGGCACAGGCACCGGAGCAGCACCGGTTGTTGCCGAGGTCGCCAAGGAATTGGGAGCTCTGACCGTAGGAGTGGTCACCAAGCCGTTCACTTTCGAGGGACGCAAACGGGCCAGTCAGGCTGAAAATGGCATTGATATCTTAAAGTCCAAGGTAGATACCCTGATTACAATCCCTAACGACCGCCTGCTGCAGGTTATCGACAAGCACACTTCAATTGTGGAAGCCTTCCGGATTGCTGACGATGTACTGCGCCAGGGGGTACAGGGGATTTCTGACTTAATCGCCGTACCCGGCTTGATTAACCTGGACTTTGCCGATGTCAAAACGATCATGAGGGAAACCGGATCGGCATTGATGGGTATTGGCAGCGCTGTGGGAGACAACCGGGCTACAGAAGCTGCCCGGGTGGCCATTTCCAGCCCGCTTTTGGAAACTTCTATTGAAGGAGCAAGAGGAGTTCTTCTGAATATTACCGGTGGTACCTCACTGGGGCTATTTGAAGTGAATGAAGCTGCCGAGATCATTGCCCAGGCTGCCGATCCGGAAGCTAACATCATTTTCGGAGCGGTTATAGATGAAAACATGGAAGAGGAAGTACGGGTGACTGTAATTGCCACCGGATTTGACCAGGTGAGCCGCAAGAAGGAGCCGAAGGCAGATTTAGATATCAAGCCATTTTCTCGCAGCAGCAATGATGACCTGGATATACCTGCTTTCCTACGGCGAAGATAAATCTAAAAGCCCCTGCCTGATGGTAGGGGCTTTTAATTAATAAACAGTTGCAAAATAAAATATTTCTATACAATACGGGGATACTCTTTTTTCGGCAGTGTACTGTGGAAAGTTCTTAGTTTTGTAAACACTAATAATAGCAGAAAGAGGCAAGTGTATTGAAGCTGAGCTATCACGTGGCGGCCGCGGAAGCGGGACTAACCGTGGAGGGGATTTTGCGTAAAAATCTTGGTTTTTCCCGGACCATGCTCCGAAAGCTAAAGCGTTTTTCTGGGGTGCGGGTGAACGGGCAAGAGGTTTTATTAAATCAACGACTGCAGGCGGGAGAAAGGCTAAGTATCAGGCTGCAGTTTGAAGGATCTACAGATATTATCCCTCAGCCCCTGCCAATTGATATTAAGTATGAAGACGAGCATCTGTTGATTGTTGACAAGCCAGGCAATATGTTAGTCCATCCCTTGAGGCACGAGCCGTTGAACACACTGGCCAATGCTGTTTTAGGTCATTATAATAAAGATGAGGAATTAGTCTACCGCCCCCTATCCCGGCTGGACCGCAACACTTCCGGCCTCGTGGTCGTGGCCAAGCATGCGTATGCCGGGTGCCGGCTGTCCAGACAGCTGAGTTCCGGTGAATTATGGAAAGAATACCTTGCTGTGGTGCATGGTGATCTGTCACCGGAGTGCGGCTTCATCGATTTACCAATCGACCGGTGTAAGGACAGCACCATAAAGCATATGGTCTGTGCCGCGGGCAAGCGGGCGGTAACCTTTTACCGGGTAGAAAAGCACCTGGCCGCCTGCACCCTGGTTAGACTGCGAACGGCCACAGGGCGCACCCATCAAATCAGGGTGCATATGAGCTATATTGGACATCCTCTGTTAGGAGACTCTCTTTACGGCGGGCGCGTAGATGATATCACCCGGCAGGCCTTGCACTGCTGTCTTGTGCGGCTTAAGCATCCCATAACCGGGGAGGTATTGGAAGTGGAAGCACCGCTGCCTAAGGAGATGGAGGAGGTTATTTTGAAATTTTTATCCTAAATGCTCTATAGCAACATGGATTTTGAAAAAGGAGGGGAAATAATGGCGCAGGAAAAGGAATACCGTCTGACGCAGATGGTCAGTTGTTCCGGGTGAGCGGCAAAACTCAGTCCTCAGGACTTGGCGCAGGTGCTGTGCCAATTAGACCCTGTTGCGGATCCGGATTTGTTAGTCGGTTCTTCCACGTGTGATGACGCGGCTGTTTTCCGTCTAAATAGTGAAACGGCGATTGTACAGACTGTTGATTACTTTACCCCGGTTGTTGACGATCCTTATACCTTTGGCGCAATCACTGCCACCAACGCCCTAAGTGATATTTATGCTATGGGCGCAAAGCCATTGCTGGCTCTGAATATAATTGGGTTCCCGGTCGGTGTTTTGCCTTTAGAGGTGCTGGTGGCAATTTTAAAAGGTGGCGCCGACAAAATTAAAGAGGCAGGGGCCCTTCTGGCCGGCGGACATACTGTTGAGGACAAAGAGCCTAAATACGGCCTCGCCGTTACTGGGCTGGTCCATCCGGACCGGATTGTCACCAATGCAGGTGCCCATGCGGGGGATGTCCTGTTCTTGACTAAACCGCTCGGCATTGGGATTGTGACCACCGCAATTAAAGGTGACCTGGCTGATCAAACAGCCTACCAGGAAGCGGTTAACCTGATGGTTACCCTGAATGACCGGTCGGCCCGGGTGATGATCGAGTCCGGGGCCAGCGCCTGTACGGATGTGACCGGTTTTGGCCTGCTGGGCCATCTATACGAGATGGTGTCTGCCGCTGGTGTGGGCGCGAAGCTGCAGCTGAGTAAAATACCTGTTCTGAGCCAGACCCGCTCCCTTGCCGCCATGGGTATGGTCCCGGCAGGTGCTTATCGTAACCTGCAGTATCTAGAGCAGATGCTTAAATGGGAAAACGGCATTGATGAGGTTGACCGTCTGATTCTGGCAGACCCGCAGACTTCCGGTGGACTTTTAATTGCTGTGTCCAGGGAGCGGGCGGAAACGGCCAGACAGCTTTTCACAGCGGCAGGCTTAAGCGGGTGTGAGATTGGCGAGATCATAGAATCGACTGCACCGCAAATTTTAATAGAATGAGTAAAGGAATAAAATACCAGTACAACCAAAACCCGACAAATTATCAAGCCCTGGCGATGTATAATAAGGCCAGGGCTGTTATCTTTTTACTGAGCTGTCATAACTAATTAGTTATAGTAATAGAATGGTTGTAAGGACCTTTTAATTTTTCCGTGCCGGATGATAGGGGTCGGCCTGTGGTAACTTATACTGTTTACCTTGACCAGGTTTTTTTAGGCAACTTAATCATGAATTACACTATACTATGGGCTGCGGCAAAACTGGTCAGGACACCGGCCGGCAAAGGCCGTCTGGCTGCGGGCGCGGCACTGGGGGCCTTTTATGCACTGGCCATATTAATTCCCGGCAGTTTTTTTCCCTCAGTATGGTGTAAGATAATTGCTTCGGTGATGATTACCACGGTTGTCTTTGCCCCGCTGCATCCAAAAAGATTTTTGGCCTGTTTAGGCAGCTTTTATTTGACGTCTTTTGTTCTTGGCGGACTGATTTTCGGAATGATCTTTTTTATCCAGCCGGCTCAGATCTCCGGCCTGAACACCGCCGGTAGGACCAATCTTAATTATTTTTGGCCAGGTCTAATTTTGGGGCTGACTGCATTTGGGGCAGCATCAAGGGGTATCACCACCTTGCTGCAGAAAAGATATTTTGAAAATCTTTTTAGAACGGTAATTTTAATCAGAGCATGGGGGGATCATGTCCAAGTAGACGCCATTCTCGATACCGGCAACCAACTTGTCGACCCGATGACCAAACAAGCCGTGATCGTTGTGGAGTACAGTGTATTAAAATCCCTCCTGCCTGGCGAGTTGCAGGCTCTTTTTGAAGAACCGGGCGAGCCGGATGTATGGCGCATGCTTGGATTAATTGGGGAAAGTCCGTGGGGATCACGTTTCGGGGTAGTGCCTTTCAGGTCTTTGGGCTGTGACCAGGGCTTGATGTTGGGGTTTCGGCCGGACGAGGTGGTAGTGATGCGCAAGGAACACCAGATTCGGGTGAGCCGGGTTGTGATTGCTATCCATCAGAAAAAGATGGATCCTGATAATTCCTACCATGCTTTAATCCACCCGCATATTTTAGATAGGTCATAATTATATTTAAAATTTACGATTGAAGGATGATCTGGTGTGAATTATTTCTGGCGTATCAGATGGAAAGTAAATTTGGCGATTTTGCGCTTTCTGATCTGGATTGGCCGCCGCCCCCGGATTGATTACGTCGGGAGCAGCGAAGCCCTGCCGCCTCCTTTATCCACTGATGAAGAGTCCTTCCTGATCAATCGTCTGGAGTCAGGGGACGGGGCGGTTAGAAGCGTACTGATTGAAAGAAACCTGAGGCTGGTAGTTTATATTGCCCGTAAATTTGAAAACACCGGGGTGGGGATAGAGGATCTGGTTTCCATCGGCACGATTGGACTTATTAAGGCGGTGAATACTTTTGATCCAGTAAAAAAGATTAAACTGGCCACATATGCGTCCCGCTGCATTGAGAATGAAATTTTAATGTATCTGAGAAGGAATAATAAAACACGGACCGAGGTATCTTTTGATGAACCGCTGAATATCGATTGGGATGGCAATGAGCTGCTGTTGTCGGATGTTTTAGGCACAGATAACGACATTATTTATAAATATATTGAGGATGAGGTAGAAAAAAAATTACTTTATCTAGCTTTGCAAAAACTTTCGGGCCGTGAACGCAAGATTGTTGAGCTGCGTTTTGGTCTGTCCAATGGTTCTGAAAAAACCCAAAAAGAGGTGGCCGACCTGCTGGGAATTTCCCAGTCCTATATTTCCAGGCTGGAAAAAAGAATAATTAAAAGGCTGCAAAAGGAGATCCACCGGATGGAGTAAGTCAGTTCCGCCCATGTATAATTAGATCAGGCTGGGGAAATAATGTGTGAGGAAAGACTAATTAAAAATTCGTCGGTAGTTGATAGCATTAAAAAACCCTAGCTTTAACATGGGAGGCTGTCCATTGCTGGTAAATAAGGTAGAGATATGTGGTGTTAATACATCAAAGCTCCCGGTATTGCCAGGAAGTCAGATGCGAACTTTGTTCGAGTCCATGCATAATGGAGATACCTCTGCCCGGACCCAGTTAATAAGCGGGAACCTCCGCCTGGTGCTCAGCGTGATTCAACGGTTTAATAACCGGGGAGAGTATGTGGATGATTTGTTCCAGGTAGGCTGTATCGGCTTAATGAAAGCCATTGATAATTTCGACCTGTCTCAAAATGTTAAATTTTCTACTTATGCCGTACCGATGATCATTGGAGAAATCCGCCGCTATCTAAGGGACAATAACCCGATCAGGGTGAGCCGGTCTTTGCGTGATGTGGCATACAAAGCGCTTCAGGTGCGGGATACCCTGGTCAATAAGTACTCCAGAGAACCTTCTATCAACGAAATTGCCGGAGAACTCAAGATCCCACGCGAGGAAATAGTTTTTGCTCTTGATGCGATACAAGAGCCGGTGTCTCTTTTTGAACCGGTTTATCACGACGGTGGCGACACTATTTTCGTCATGGACCAGATCCACGATGATAAGAATTTGGATCAGAGTTGGCTTGAAGATATCGCTATCAAGGACGCCCTACGAAAGTTGAGCAGCCGCGAAAAGTTAATCCTTACTTTAAGGTTCTTTGAGGGTAAGACCCAGATGGAAGTGGCAGAGGAAATCGGTATTTCTCAGGCTCAGGTATCAAGGCTGGAAAAAGCGGCACTAGGGCATATGCGAAAATATATGTAAAACAGCCAGGGTATTTTAACAAACCCCATGACCAGGTAGACATAACGGGCGGTGTAAAAGTATCGAAACTTTTAGGTGCCAAAGGAACATAAAAAGGGTTTACGCTTTCAGCCGTAAACCTTTAATTATAAATTTTATCGGCGGCTTATTTAGCCGCTAATTTTTTTGCATTAAAGCAGTGTTATACATAAGTATGTGCACATATAAATGTAAGGGGAGGTGTCCAGGATGGTAAAAATCTCTGACCTGCGACAGCGGGAGATTATTAATATAGTGGATGGGCGGCGTCTTGGCATGCTCAAGGACATCGACATCGATCTGGAGGCGGGCAGGATTGAAGCTATTATACTGCCAGGTTTTAATGGGGGGAAATTTTTAGGCTTCCTTGGCAAGGAAGAGGAGATTATCGTCCCATGGGATAGGATCGTAAAAATCGGAATGGATGTGATCTTGGTTGAGGTAAAAGGATTTAACGGTCTTGCTTAAATTGATCAGTTAACGAGGTCAAATAAATCAGGTACGGTTGTATTTTCTATAATGATGCAAATTCATTTTCTCCATAAACCTAATCCCTTATCTTTCTGTGTGCACGTTTTTCTTTTTATGAAACATTATATTTTAGTAGTGCCACATTAATATAAAAAAGGGTTCACGAATATAAAAAAGGGTTCACGCTTAGTCGTAAACCCTTTAAATATTAACTGGCAGGGGAGACAGGGCTCGAACCTGCGACACTCGGTTTTGGAGACCGATGCTCTACCAATTGAGCTACTCCCCTATATTCAATTCCTCACTAAAAAAATTATATAATAGAATAATAGATAAAGTCAAGAGCAACATGCATGTAGGGTTTTCCTGTTCCAGCTCGAATATAATATAAAAAAGATAAATCTTCAATAAACTATCTGCGTCCTGTCCTTTGTGTCGAAAATATTATCAGCAATCCAGAAAATCTTTAAAAATTATAGTGAGGTGGGTTAATTTGTCATTTAACATAGGTGTGCTAATGGGAGGCCGGTCAGCTGAGCGGGAGGTTTCCCTGCGCACAGGTGAGGCAATTGATAAAGCCCTGAGGGCAAAAGGCTACCAGAGTGTGAAGATAGATGTGGACTTGGATATCGTGGAAAAAATAAAGGCAGAAAAAATCGGGCTGGCATTTTTGGCTTTGCATGGCAGGTATGGTGAAGACGGGATGATCCAGGGGTTGCTGGAGATGCTTGATATTCCTTATACCGGCTCTGGTGTTCTGGCCAGCGCTATGGTGATGGACAAAATAGTTGCAAAAAAAATTATGCTCTTTGAGGGCCTGGCCACGCCACAGTTTATACTTGTTGGTCGTAAAGAATTTGCCTCTCTAGATTTACCAGCCTTCCTGTCAAAAGTCTCTAATGAAATGGGCTATCCGGTTGTGGTTAAGGCACCGACCCAGGGCTCTTCCATCGGCATATCCATAGTTCGGCAAGAGAAGGACCTTATTCCAGCCCTCCAGTTGTCTTTCCAGTACGACCCTGTGGCCTTGATCGAACAATTTATTGTCGGGGTGGAGGTGACCGCCGCTGTGCTGGGCAATAATGAGCCGGCTGTACTTCCGCTTATTGAGATCAGGTCGTCCACGGGTGTTTACGACTATGAGACTAAATACACCCCCGGAATGAGCGAGCATATTATCCCGCCGGGTATAACTGAGGAACAACAGGCCGATGTGAAAAACTCAGCTGTCCGCGCTTTCAAAGCGCTGGGCTGCCGGGGGCTGGCCCGGGTAGACTATATCGTTGACGGTCAGGGCAGACCCTATATCCTGGAGTTGAATACTTTGCCCGGTATGACTGCCACCAGTCTATTCCCGGATGCTGCCCGCGCAGCAGGCATAGAGTTCCCGGAACTGGTAGATAAAATTGTTCAGCTGGCCTTAGAGAAATAGCTTAAGAAAGATAAAATGAAGGGTAAAGGATCAGACAGATGACAATCACTTTGAAAGAATTGGCAGGAGTCATTGACCATACTTTGTTGAGACCGGAGGCCACTGAACAAGATATTGTCTCCCTTTGTCATGAGGCCAGGGATAATGGGTTTGCTGCCGTTTGCATCAATCCCTGCTATATCAGCCTGGCCTGCCGGCAATTGGAGCATACTCCGGTAAGCGCATGTACAGTAATCGGCTTTCCTCTTGGGGCAAGCGAGCCTCTGGTAAAAGCGGCTGAGGCGGCAGCTGCGGTAAGGGCCGGCGCCTCGGAGGTAGATGTGGTGATGAACATTGGCTTTTTTAAAAGCGGGCTGTTTCACCGGGCACAGGCTGATCTTGAAGGTGTAGTGCATGCCGTGAGGCAGGAAAACAAAAATATAGTGATTAAAGTAATTTTGGAAACCTGCCTGTTGTCCAATGATGAGAAAGTTGCGGCGAGCCGGATGGCTGTTGCAGCGGGTGCCGACTTTGTGAAAACCTCCACAGGCTTTAGTTATAGTGGAGCACTTGCCTCTGACGTAAAACTGCTTAGGCAGGCCGTAGGACCGGGCATTGGAGTTAAGGCGGCGGGCGGAATCCGAGATCTGGCGTCAGCGCTGTCGATGTTGCGGGAGGGGGCAACCCGGATCGGCTCCAGCTCTGGTGTAGCCATATTAAAAGAACTGAAAAGTAAAATTTAGCTAAGGTGGATATATATTTTGGAATAATAAGGTTACAATAGATCCAGCGGCTCTATTACAGACAATATGACATTCCCCGTATTTTTTCACCAAAGGCAGGAATCAAGCCTGAGGGCAGCGAATACATCACAGCGGTGTTCTATAAAAAATTACGGGGGTGCATATTGTGAAACTTCGCTGCATGTTGTGCGGAAGGTCGTTTGAAGAGGATATAGTCAAAAAAGATCCCTTTGATGATGAAGATGATTACGACGAAAGGTTCAAGAAAAAGTCAACCTCAGTTTGTTTGATGTGCCAGGCCAAGCTTAAACACGAGGCTGACGGTAGCCAAAAAAACCCCAAGCCATTATAAGTTGGAGAACGCTGGTGAAGTTAAAGTATTTTACAGGAGGTATCGTAATTGTTTAATAAGTTGCGCCAGTCTCTTTCCGCACTGATTTTTGTAGCCTTGATCCTGTTCTTAATGATCATGAGCAGTGCGCGGCTATACACTGACTGGCTGTGGTTTCAGGCCCTCAATTACCAGCGAGTATTTACTACGATCATTGTTTCCGATTATGGTCTGCGTCTGGTTGCTAGCGTAACTTTTTTTATCTTGATTTTTGCAAACCTCCTCTTAACCCGCGGCCCGCTGCTCAAAGCTGCACAAAAAGCGGCTGTTTACAAGGAAGATAACTTGCTTACCATTCAGGCGTCACCCTTGACCAAGTTTATTACCCCGCGTTTTTTGCTGACAGCTTATACCTTATTAAGCCTGGTTATGGCCTTGTTGTTTAGCTTATCTGTCGCGGGTGACTGGGTGATCCTGCAAAAATTCTTGCATCCGACTTCTTTTGGGGTCTTAGACCCTGTTTTTCAGCGAGATATCGGTTTTTATGTCTTTCAGCTTCCTTTTTACGAGTTTCTCTACAATATGGCCAGTTGGACAATTATAATTATTGCTTTTTGGGTTTCAGCCATCTACCTGCTAGTGAGTATTACCCAGGGTACCCCCGGCAAACTCCTGCAATCTATTGCTGCCCGGTACCACCTATCTTTTCTGGCAGCTATTTTCTTTTTATTAAAAGCAGTCGGTTACCAGCTGGAGCAGTATGTTTTACTGTTTACCCACAACGGGGCGGTTTGGGGACCTGGTTATACAGCAACCCATACAACACTGGTCGCGTATAAGGTTCTTACTTATATTGCCGTGATTTGCGCCCTGGTGATTTTGGTCAACCTGTTTTTGCGCCAGTTTAGACTGATTGTGTACAGTATCGGGTTTCTTTTACTGGCTTCAATCCTGCTTGGCGGCATTTACCCTGTTTTTGTGCAAAGGTTTATTGTTACGCCGAACGAAATATCCCTGGAAACACCATATTTGGCCAGAAATATTGATTTCACCAGAAAAGCCTATAACCTGGACACGATTGAAAAGAGAGGTTTTCCCGCAGGAAAAGTGCTGTCGCTGGAAGATATCCAGGACAATCAGGATACCATTAGCAATATCCGGCTTTGGGACTGGCAACCGCTTCAGCAGACATACAGCCAGCTGCAGGAAATGAGGCTTTATTATCAATTTAACGAAATTGATATAGACCGCTACGTGATCGACGGCCGTTATCGTCAGGTCATGCTGGCGGCCAGGGAACTGAACCAGGAGCACCTGCCCGCGACGGCTAAAACCTGGGTCAACCAGAGACTCAAGTATACGCACGGTTACGGGGTGGCTATGAGTCCGGTTAATGAATTTACCGGAGAGGGATTGCCTGCTTTTTTTCTAAAAGATATCCCGCCGGTGACTACCACCGACCTGCGAGTCACCCGGCCCGAGGTGTATTTTGGTGAATTGACGGACAACTATGTAATTGTGAATGCCAAGACTCAGGAATTTGATTATCCTAAAGGTGATGATAACGCCTATTCGACCTATGAAGGCGGCGGCGGGGTTAGTTTGTCCGGTTTCCTGCGCCGGGTCATGTTCGCTTTTTCTGTCGGGGACTATAAGTTACTGTTAGCCGGCGATATTGACGACAACAGCAGAATCTTATATTACCGCAATATAGATCAAAGAGTACGTAAACTTGCCCCCTTCCTCGATTATGACCGAGACCCTTATATTGTATTAAGTGAGGGGAAACTGTTGTGGATGTGGGATGCCTATACTACTACGGACAGATATCCTTATTCCGAGCCTTACAATAAAGTAAACAATTACATCCGCAATGCTGTGAAGGTTGTAGTGGATGCTTATACCGGGCAGGTCGATTTTTATATCAGCGATCCAAGTGATCCCCTGATACAGTCCTACAGCAAGATTTTCCCCGGCATGTTTAAGTCCCTGGAAGAAATGCCGGAGGATCTTAAGAGCCATATGCGTTATCCACTGGATTACTTTCAGATCCAGGCCAACATGTTCGCCGTCTATCACATGGAGGATCCACAGGTTTTCTATAATAAAGAAGACAAGTGGAACTTACCGACAGAAGTAATCGGCAATGAAGAAAAACCGATGGAGCCATATTACACTATTATCAAGCTCCCTGGTGAAGATAAGCCGGAGTTCGTGTTGATTTTACCGTTTACCCCGCAGAACAAGAAAAATATGATTGCCTGGATGGCAGCAGGATCGGATGGGGAAGAATACGGAAAGCTGATTTCCTACGGTTTTCCCAAGCAGGAACTGGTTTATGGCCCGAGCCAGATCGAGGCCAGGATTAACCAGGATACAACAATTTCTCAGCAATTATCTCTTTGGGACCAGCGTGGCTCCAGTGTGATCCGGGGCAATCTTTTGGCCATCCCGATTAAAGACGCACTGCTTTACGTCGAACCGCTTTATCTTCAGTCCCAGCAAAGCAGGATGCCGGAGCTGCGCCGGGTGATTGTCGCCCACGGCGATATGGTGGTGATGGAGCCGACTCTGGAAATCGCGCTGGACCGGATTTTTGGCAAGGGCGGGGCCAGGCCAACCGTTCCGACTGCTGAGACTGAGCAGCCTCTTGCCAGTGTGGCTGATCTGGCTCAGAGGGCGAACCAGCTCTATGATGAGGCGCTAAACAAGCTTAAGGCGGGGGATTGGTCAGGGTACGGTGAATCCCTGTCTAGATTAAAGCAAACACTCACTGATTTGGAGCAAAGTTCAAAACAATAAACAAAATGGGGCGCCTCCTTTTCACTCTAGGAAAGGAGGTTCCCCTTACATGAGAGTGGTATATAGTCCGGTAACCCATCATAATCGTGCTATAGATCTGCACTCATCGCTATCGGCCCTGGTGGCGGTAGCGACTTATTTTATGCCGAGGTGCCATACATGCCTTATTTTGAGCAAGGTAATATTAAGTATTTCTACTATGAGCGTTTTCCGGAAGAACGGTCCGCACTGATTAACACGATATTATTTGTCCATGGCGCCGGTGGAAGCGGCAGTTACTGGACGAGGCAGTTAACTGAACTAGGGGGTAGATTTCGCGTTCTGGCAGTTGATTTGCCCGGTCATGGGAAATCGGGGGGAACCGCCTGTGACAGTATTGCTGCTTACCGTGAATTCGTCAAGAAATTTGCCGAAAAAACCATAGTAGGTCCCTTTTACTTATGCGGGCACTCCCTTGGCGGCGCTGTTGCCCTGGACTTAACTCTGGCCCGCCCGGAGCTGCTGCAAGGCCTGATTTTAATGTCTACCGGAGCAAAGCTCCGCATTCTTCCGGCGATCATCGATATTATTAAAGGTGGCCGGCACTATCAAAAGCTGGCTGAGCTTGTGTACAGTAAAAAGGCCTTGCGCCGGATGGTCGAGTTGGGAGCCCAGGAAATGGCTGCTACCAAACCGCTGGTATGGTTCAAAGACCTTACTGCCTGTGACCGCTTCGACATCACCGCTAGGCTTGCGGAAATCCGACTGCCGGTTTTAATCCTGACCGGGACCGACGACTTGCTGACACCGGTAAAATACGGCCGGGCGCTGGCGGCCGGTCTGCCTGATGCCAGGTTGTATGAAATCGAAGGGGCAGGCCACATGCCCATGCTGGAGAAAACCGGGGAGATCAACCAGCGCATCGTTGAGTTTATTGAAAAAGGATAGAAATTAAGAGTAATAAAAGGATAATATTAATTGTCTAGAAATTGAAAAAGTATTTTTTCTCATATAAGAATTGATGCTCGTACCTTCAAGAGCACCATTAGAAGAGTGTCATACCAAGCCATTGCCTATGGTTGTTCAGAAGGAACAAATGGAAGAACGTGCGGAAATTCCGCACATCGTTACAGTATTTGACAGCATAGGGGATAACAGCCACATAGATTAAGCCGTGTGGATGCAAACTTTACCCGGACAAATGTCCTTGTGTATAATACATAATTAATTGATTTTTGGGGGGAAGAGCATGACTAAAAAAACAATTAGAAGGATTGGCGTGCTAACCGGTGGCGGTGACTGCCCGGGGCTAAATGCCGTGATCCGTGCTGTAGTAAAGACAGCCGTTAGAGAATACCAGCTTTCAGTTGTCGGTTTTGAGAACGGCTTTGGCGGGCTTTTACAAAATCGGGCGCGCGATTTGACTGAAAGAGACGTGATCGGAATCCTGCCGCGCGGGGGTACTATTTTGGGCACCACCAACAGGGACAACCCCTTTCATTACCCGGTAATGATCAACGGCAAAAAGGTATTCAAAGATGTGTCCGACCGGGTGGTGGAAAACATAAACATCCACGGCATTGACGCTTTGGTAATTATTGGCGGCGACGGCAGCCTGAGTATCGGCAAGGAACTCTATGAAGAAAAAGGACTGCTGGTAGTGGGGGTGCCCAAGACCATTGACAACGACCTGTCGGCGACGGATCAAACCTTTGGCTTTGACACCGCGCTGGAAACTGCCACCGAGGCCATTGACAAATTGCATACAACGGCAGAGTCGCATCACAGGATTATTGTGCTTGAGGTTATGGGACGCTACGCCGGGTGGATTGCCCTGGAGTCTGGCCTGGCCGGGGGTGCCGATGTGATCCTGATTCCGGAGATTCCTTTTTCGATGGATAATATAGTGAAAAAGCTCCGTGAGCGGCAGGAGAAGGGAAAGAAATTTAGTATTGTAGTAGCGGCTGAAGGGGCCAAGCCGATCGGAGGGGAAATGGTAATTCAGCGCCTGGTGGAAGACAGCTTTGAGCCGGTGCGTCTGGGGGGCATTGGCAATGTTATTGCTTACCAGATTGAAGAGACCACCAGCAACGAAACGCGGGCTACGGTGCTGGGGCACCTGCAGCGGGGCGGCTCACCAACGCCCTTTGACCGCATTTTGGCAACCCGCTATGGCGCCGGTGCGGTGAATATGATCATGAATGGAAAATTTGGTGAAATGGTGTGCCTGCGCACACCGAATATTGAATCGGTGCCCCTTGCTGATGCGGTAGGCGAACAGCGCCTGGTGCCTGTCGGTGGTGACCTGGTCCGTACCGCCCGGCAAATCGGGATCTCCTTTGGCGATTAAAATAATCTAATGAACAAAAAAGACAATAAATGATAATATTATGGTAATGATATTGTTCTGTCAGAGAGAGGAGTTTGAAAATGGGTTATTACCTGGTTCCGCCTGTGTATCGTCCGCCCAGCGAGGCCTCCAGCTTGATCCTGCAGGTTACCCTGGGCTGCTCCCATAACGCCTGCAGCTTTTGTGTTTCCTATAAGGGCAAGAGATTCAGGGTGAAAACCTGGCCGGAAATTGAGGCGGATATTGATGCAGCAAAAGAATATTTCCCTACTGCTACGAGGATTTTCTTGGCCGACGGCAACGCCATGGTGGCCGAAACCGGCTTGCTCTTGCAGGTATTAAATAAATTACACCGGGATTTCCCTTATCTGGAGCGGGTCGGGATCTACGGACGGGCGGATGATATCCTGAAAAAAACGCCCGAGGAGTTAAAACAGCTCACTGAAGCTGGCCTCAGCCTCGTCTACTACGGGCTGGAAAGCGGCAGTGACCGCATCCTCAAAATGATCTACAAAGGAGTCAATGTGGCGCAGATCATTGAAGGCGGCTGCAAGGCCATGGCTGCCGGTCTGCAGCTTTCGGTTACGGTTATCATTGGTGTCGGTGGTCCGGAATTATCAGAAGAGCATGCCAAGGAGACTGCCGAGGCAGCCAGTGCAATCAACCCGGCTTACCTGTCCGCGCTGACCATGTTAATCCCGGAAGGTTCTTATATGGATCGCAAGCTTAAGCGTGGTGAATTTAAGCTTCTGACTCCCGAGCAAACCCTCAGAGAGCTTAAGGTCCTGCTGGAAAATGTTTCCCTGGAAAACTGTGTGTTTAGAAGCAACCACGCTTCAAATTACCTGCCGCTTAAGGGTGTTTTAAACCAGGACAGGGACAAAATGCTGGCGCAGATTGAGCGGGCGCTGGCCAACCCCGGGCTGTTAAGGCCGGAGTTCTTGCGTGGGCTGTAATGGGTATATTGTCGTTAGCTTAGGTTAATACAGGGCGCACGGCATTGACAAGCGGGTGCCCTTGTAATTTATTGTCTGTTATGTTAAAATTTATTATATTTTAAATATAATTCAGAATCTGGGGGGCCAGCTAGTGAAAATCGGTATTTTTACCGACAGTTATCTACCATATACCAGCGGGGTTGTCCGTTCCATTGAAACCTTTACCGAAGAGCTCACTAATACTGGTCACGAGGTATTTATATTTGCTCCGAGTTACCGCAACTGCTGTCAAGAAAGCAGCAGGGTATTTCGTTTTTCATCGATTCCTTCACCAACCAATCCCGATTTTACCCTGGCGGTACCTTTTTCGATCCGGCTGAGGCCGACTATTAAGAAGCTAGATCTCGATTTAATTCATGTGCACTCCCCATTTCTATTAGGACGGGTTGGGGCCCGCTATGCCAGAAAGCTGGGTATTCCACTGGTTTTTACTTATCATACGTTGTATGAGGAATATGTGCACTACATTCCAGTTGCAAAATCAATAACCAAAGAATTGGCACAGAAAATAAGCCGGATTTTTTGCAACCATTGTGATGCCGTCATTGTACCGACAGGTGTCATTGGTCAATACCTACGGGAGATCGGTGTAAGAGTGCCAATTAATGTCGTGCCGACCGGGATCAAAGTGGCGGAATTCCAGGCCGGCGACCCGGACTGGCTGCGCTGCCGCTATAATTTACCACCGGGTGAAAAAATTCTTCTCTTTGTGGGAAGACTGGGACAGGAAAAAAATATTGGCTTTTTAATGGATTGCTTTCAAGAGGTAAACAAGGAAATCGCTGACACCAGGCTGGTTTTGGTGGGCAGCGGCCCGGAGGAAGAGGATTTAAAGAACCGGGCCAACGACCTGGGTATTGCCGGAAAGGTCACCTTTACCGGAGTAATGCCGCCCAGTGAGGTGGTAAATTGCTATGCAGGAGCAACCATGTTTGTTTTTTCTTCGGTCACTGAAACCCAGGGCATTGTTATTACTGAAGCCAAAGCAGCCGGGTTACCGGTGGTGGCCGTGCGAGCTTTTGGAGTTTCGGAGATGGTGCAGAACGAAATTGATGGCTATTTGACAGAGCTTGACCGTCAGCAGTTTATTGAAAAAATAAAACTGCTCCTAACAGACCATGGGCTCTATCAACAAATGAGCCAAAGGGCGAGACAAAACGCCGAAAGGTTATCGACAGCCAACTGTACGGCAATGCTTGTTAGCTGCTACCAACAGCTTCTTGAAAATTTGCCGATTGCAAAATGAAACCGGCCGCAATTTTAATAAGCTAAGTTGTTTTCCGAAAGCCTTCTGAACTAACAGAAGGCTTTTCTGTGCGCATAAAAGGGCCGGAAAGAAAAACAATAAGGAAAAGGGCATTACCGGATATTATAGAAGGAGCCCAATAAGGGCGGAGGTGTTGGGGTGGAGCAAGAGCTGGAGAAAAGACTTGATATTATTGAAAAAGGCAATATTACTGTAAGGGAAACCAAAGAAATTAGCAATGATCCAGCTGATGAAAAAGAGAGATTATTTCATGCTTTAGATCATATTATCGAGCAATACTCCCATGAGCCGGGGCAGTTAATCAGAATCTTGATTAAGGCCCAGGATCTATTCGGCTACCTGCCGGAGGAGGTGCAGGCTTACATAGCCTTAAAAACCGGTGTGCCGGTCAGTGAGGTCAGCGGGGTGGTGACCTTTTATTCTCTCTTTAAAACCGAGCCGAAGGGAAAAAATGTTCTTAAGGTTTGCATGGGCACAGCCTGTTACGTTAAGGGAGCCCAGGAAATTATGGATACGCTCAAGGAGCACCTGAAAATAGATGAGGGAGAGACCACTCCGGATCAGCTTTTTACCTTGAATTCCACCCGCTGTGTCGGCGCCTGCGGCCTGGCACCGGTAGTGCTGGCCAATGATCAGGTTCATGGTGAGGCCGGGGCGGCGGGGGTGATAAAAATTATTCAAGCATACCGGAAAGGTGAAAACATTGAAAGTAAAAAACATTGACGATCTGAAGGCGGTAAAGGAAAAATACTACCCGCTGATCAAGCAAAGACTGGGTCACCGCAATGGCCTGGGGTTGACGCAAATATTGGTCTGCTCAGGCACCGCTTGCACCTCTTCCGAAAGCGGGGTTGTCCGGCAGGAACTGGAGCGGGAGTTGGTCAGCCGTAATTTGAAAGATACAGTGCGGGTGATTCAGACCGGCTGCTTTGGTTTTTGTCAGCACGGACCGATCGTAATGGTTCACCCGGGGGAAATATTCTACTGCCGGGTCAAGCCGGGGGATGCCGGTGAGCTTGTGGAAGCCCACCTGGTAAACGGAAAGTTAGTGGACAGGCTGCTGAACCGGGACGATATTACGGGCGAGACAGCTTTAAGCATAAAGGATATTCACTTTTTTGAAGCCCAGAAGAGAATCGTGCTGCAAAACTGTGGCGTGATTAATCCGGAGCAAATAGAGGAATATATCGCCCGGGACGGCTACTTTACCCTGGCCGACGTTATTTTAAATAAACAACCGGGTGAAATAATCGACATGATCAGCAAATCAGGTCTTCGGGGCCGGGGCGGCGCCGGTTTTCCGACCGGAAAAAAATGGGAGATGACTGCCGCCCAAGATGTAAATCCCAAATATGTGGTCTGCAATGCTGATGAAGGTGACCCGGGGGCTTTTATGGATCGCAGCATTTTGGAAGGTGACCCGCATAGGGTGCTGGAGGCAATGGCCATAGCAGCTTACTGTATCGGCTCCAGTCAGGGCTATATTTACATCCGGGCCGAGTATCCCATTGCGGTGGACCGGCTGGAGATAGCCATTAACCAAGCCCGGGAAATGGGCTTGCTGGGCCCGCGCCTGTTCGGCTCCGATTTTGATTTTGACATCGGCTTGCGCTTTGGGGCGGGCGCTTTTGTTTGCGGTGAGGAGACGGCGCTCTTGCATTCAGTGATGGGCCAGCGCGGCGAGCCCCGCCCGCGCCCGCCCTACCCGGCCCAGGAGGGACTTTGGGGCAAGCCCACTTTAATTAATAATGTGGAAACTTATGCTAACATACCGGCGATTCTGCAGGAGGGCTGGGAGTGGTACCAGGGTCAGGGCACAGCCACCAGTAAAGGTACTAAAGTTTTTTCACTGGCCGGGAAGATTAATAATACCGGGCTGATTGAAGTACCGATGGGCACAACTTTGCGCACGATCATTTTTGATATCGGCGGTGGCATCTCCGGAGGCAGGCAATTTAAGGCCGTGCAGACCGGTGGCCCGTCAGGCGGCTGCATCCCGGAAAAATTCCTGGACCTGCCAATTGACTATGAAAGCCTGAAGGAAATCGGCTCTATCATGGGCTCCGGCGGCATGATCGTTATGAGCGAGGACAACTGCATGGTGGACTTGGCGCGCTTTTATCTGGAGTTTGCCCAGGATGAGTCCTGCGGCCGGTGTACCCCATGCCGGGTCGGTACGAAAAGACTGCTGGAAATTTTGAAAAGGATCACCGAGGGGCAGGGAGAAATGGAAGACCTGGAGTTATTGGAAGAGCTGGCCTTTGATATCCGGGATGCCTCCTTATGCGGGCTGGGTCAGACTGCGCCCAATCCGGTCATTTCCACCCTGCGCTATTTCCGGGAAGAGTATTTGGCGCATATCCGTGATAAGGCCTGCCCGGCTGGTGTGTGTAAAGCGTTATTGCACTATACGGTTGATGAACAAAAATGTATTGCCTGCGGGCTTTGCGCCAAAACCTGTGCCGTGGGCGCTATATCCGGCGCACCAAAACAGCCGTACCGGATTGACCCCCAAAAGTGCGTCAAGTGTGCGGCCTGTGTAGCAAAATGCCCTAAAAAAGCAATTGCCAGAGGCGTCGGAAAGGAGGTAGCAGTAAATGAGCAAGCCGGAATTTTCACCGGGGCCGGTGGTCAGGAAAACCGGGCAGCTTTATGACAACCCGGAAAAAGAGGTCGAAAAGATTGTGCTCACTATTGACGGCAGGGAAATAGAGGCCCAGAAGGGCATGAATATTCTTGAGGCTGCCAATGCGGCAGGGATCGAGATCCCTAGCCTTTGCTACCTGCGCCATATCAATGAAATTGGCTCCTGCCGGGTCTGCCTGGTGGAAGTCGAAGTCAAGGGCGTAAGGACTCTCCAGGCCTCCTGTGTCTATCCTGCTACTGAGGGGCTGGTGGTTCACACTGCTTCTCCACGGGTCAGGCGGGTGAGAAAAACGATGGTGGAGCTGCTGCTCTCAGACCACCATCGTGAGTGCACAGCCTGCATTCGCAATTTGAACTGTGAGCTGCAAAATATAGCGGACAACCTGGGGGTTAGAAATATCAAGTACACCGGGGAGATGAAAGCGCTGCCGGTGCAAAACGAGAACCCTTTTATCATCAGGGACTACAACAAGTGCATCAAATGCCGCCGTTGTGAGGCGATTTGCAGCAAGGTCCAGGAGGTCAATGTTTACTCCGCGCAAAACAGGGGCTACGATACTGTCATTGCCCCGGCCTTCAGGCAGGACCTGGCCCAGGTAGCTTGCATTACCTGCGGGCAGTGTGTAATTGCCTGCCCCACTGCCTCACTGACCGAAAAAGAATGCGTGGAATCAGTATGGGAAGCACTAGAGGACCCGAATAAATATGTAGTGGTCCAAACAGCGCCGTCTATACAGGTGACCCTAGGCGAGGTTTTTGGCTACCCGGTGGGTACAGTGGTCACCGGCAAGCTGGTGACAGCTTTGCGGCGACTGGGGTTTGACCGGGTATTCTCTACGGATTTTACCGCCGATTTGACGATCATGGAGGAAGCTAATGAATTGCTGGAACGCCTGGAAAAGCGCGGCCGGCTGCCCCTGCTGTCGTCATGCAGCCCAGGGTGGGTTAAGTTTGCCGAGCACTTCTATCCGGAGTTTTTGGAGAACCTGTCTACTTGCAAATCACCGCATGAAATGTTTGGTGCTTTGACCAAAACTTACTTTGCGGATAAAGAAGGACTAGACCCGGCTAAAATTGTGGTGGTGGCAGTTATGCCCTGTACAGCGAAAAAATTTGAAGCCAGCCGCCCGGAAATGGGCAACGGTGATTTTAAGGATGTAGACTGGGTGCTTACCACCAGGGAGTTGGCCAGGATGATCCGTCAGGCAGGCATTAATTTTCACGACCTGCCTGATCAGGACTTCGATATACCGATGGGCATGGCCAGTGGGGCCGGGGCGATCTTTGGCTCCACCGGAGGAGTTATTGAAGCGGCGGTGCGGACTGCATATTACCTTGCCTCCGGACAAGAGCTGGAGGTCCTGGACTATGAGGAGCTGCGCGGCTTCAGTGGGCTGAAGGAAGCCTGGGTGGAACTAAAGGGGCGGCCGATTAAGGTGGCCATTGCGCATGGCACAGGCAACGCCAGGATTTTGATGGACAGGCTGAAGTCCGGGGAGCAATTTGACTATGTGGAGATCATGGCCTGCCCCGGCGGCTGTGTCGGCGGGGGCGGACAGCCTATATTTGGCACCAGGGAGCATAAGGAAATTTCTCTGGATTACCGGCATAACCGGGCCGACGCCCTGGACCGCATTGATTACTCCAAAAAAATCAGACGAGCACACGAAAACCCGGCTGTAAAAAAAATTTATCAAGAATTCCTTGGGCACCCCTTAAGCAAAGTATCCAAAAGGTTGTTGCACACCTATTATACCCCCCGCGGCAAACTGCCTGGCTTAAACCAGGGCGGGGTAAAGGTCGGCCATGCTGGGCATGTTGAGGAAAATATGCCTGTTGGGCTTAGCCCTCTTGCTCATAACAGCTCTACAATAAAAGCACAATAGGGCCGCAGCTGTTTTAGCCAGTACTTTAATGTTATGCATCAGTGATATACAATAAAACCACCCGGCGGGGTTCGGGTGGTTTTAAGTATTGCATGTATAATTAGGACAGAGTACTATTATTTCAGTGGTAAATTCTTTTTTGAAAGGAGACCATAGTGGATTATACCTTAATCAGCAGCCGGATCATTTTTGATATTGATGAAATTGTGGAAATGCTTGAAGAATTGATCGATGAGTATATCCTGGTGGAGCATTATTTCGAGGAACAACTACTTGAAGCACAGATTATTTACTTTGAAGATATCGAACTTGATTATGATACGGGGGAGGCCGACAGGTTTTTCAATCCAGAATACACCAAGGAAGAGTCCGATGACCTGGATTTTAACGCCCTGTTGCGAAACAACTTTGCCAGCAGTTTGTATATTAACGGCTCTCTTGCAGAAATAGAAATTGAGGGTGGGCGCCTGGTGTGTCTGGTCGGAGGCCGTGGTGAGCTAATCTTGCGGACCGGGCTGGATAGTTATGTTTTCTCTTCTTTATTTAACTTAAGGATTCCAGAAGAAGATGTGCCGTTGCTATTGAATGCGGTTATGGGGACCTTGAAGAACATCCATAGTGAAATTACCACCAGCAAAATTGAAAATGAATCTTTTGCCATGATTTCAGGGGTATGCTTGATGGCCATATCGAAAGTCAACGAACTGCCGTTAAACGGCTACGAGTTAAATCTATCTCATGATGAGATGTTGCTTTTAGGCTTGGCCTTAAATATTTCTGGAGAAAACGCGGATAAAGAAACACAAAAGGTAATTAGAGCCATCATGGAGCAAATAAAAACATATTTTCCCGAAATCGAACATATATCGCCGGAAAGCTTTGAGCCTCCGCCTAATATGGGACAAATTATTGATTTTAAAAGGCCGGAAAAGTCCCCTGTCAAATAACTTTTGATTAGGTTAGGAGGTATAAAAATTTCACAACACTATAATAACTTTGTTTGACATTACCACTTTAACATGTTAAAATGCTAACAAGATAAAACAAAACCGGAGGAGGAAGCTTTGTACTCTGGAAAATTAAAGGACCAGCTATTAGACAAGCTTTTTGAGGCGATGTTGTCCTTAAAAAATATTGATGAATGTTATCGATTCTTTGAAGACCTGTGTACGGTGGCGGAACTAAGGTCTTTGGCCCAGCGGCTGGAAGTGGCAAAAATGCTTGAAGATAACCTGACTTATGGGGAAATTGCACAGTACACCGGTGCCAGCACGGCCACGATCAGCCGCGTAAAAAGAGCGCTCAACTACGGTGCTGACGGTTATAAACTGGTATTAGAGCGCCTGGGTTCATTGAATAATCAATAGGTTAGATTCGGAAAAACTTTTATCGCGAAGTGCATACTGCTAAGCCGAAATTTTTTTCAAGGAATGCTCTATTCCGTCGCAGGTAAAATGATATAAAAAGTTTTTAAAAAAATTTTTTTTCGGGCGGGGAGATCAGAATTTTAAACCGCCGAACTGATGCATTGGTTTTAAGGGGAGCAGTAAACAATTTTCTTTACAATTTTATTCGCGATTTTTTATATGATAAGTGTAAATTAATGTGTTAAAGGAGTAATTCTATGGGTGTTGAGCTAACCATAGTTAATGCTGCTGATCCGGCACTGGAGCGGATAATGAACAGGAATAATCAAGAACATGAAGCAATAGCCGCTCAGGTAACTGGAATTATAGCTGCCGTTAAAGCTGATGGGGACAGTGCAGTCTGCCGGTTTTCCAGCCGCTTCGGTGGAGTTGAGCTTTCCCCCGGGGAGCTAAAGGTAACCCCGGAAGAAAAGGAAAAAGCCTATCAACAAGTGGATAATGATTTTATCGCCGCAATTCGTTTGGCGTTGAACAATATCACTGCCTTTCACCGCCGGCAGTTGCGGCCTTCCTGGTTTGAGCCGGGTGGGCAGGGGGTAATTCTCGGCCAGCTGGTTAGACCACTGAACCGGGTGGGCATCTATGTCCCCGGTGGGAAAGCTACCTATCCTTCCTCAGTGTTGATGAATGCAGTCCCGGCAAAGGTAGCCGGGGTCAAGGAAATTTGTATGGTTTCACCACCGGACATTGCGGGAACCATTAATCCCTATACCCTGGTAGCGGCAGCAGAGGCGGGTGTAGAGGAAATTTATAAGATGGGTGGAGCACAGGCTATTGCAGCGCTGGCTTATGGTACGGCTACCGTGCCCAAAGTTGATAAAATCACTGGGCCTGGTAATATTTATGTAACTCTGGCCAAACAGCAGGTTTACGGACAGGTGGACATCGATATGCTGGCCGGACCTAGTGAGGTGCTGGTTATCGCCGATGATACGGCCAATCCGGTTTTCGCGGCGGCTGATCTACTATCCCAGGCAGAGCACGACGAATTATCCGCTGTGGTATTGCTTACCCCCAGTGTTGAACTTGCCCGCCGAGTGCAGGCAGAGGTGAACAAACAGGCAGATCTTCTGCCCCGGCAGCAAATCATTCAACATTCACTTAGCAATCACGGTGTAATTGTAATCACTGAGGACCTGGAGCAGGCTTTTGACCTGGCCAACCGGTTTGCCCCGGAACACCTGGAATTAATGATCTCCGATCCTTTTCAAGGGCTTTCTCGCGTGGAAAACGCCGGGTCTGTTTTTCTGGGGCACTATTCGCCTGAACCGGTGGGCGACTATCTGGCCGGGCCAAACCATGTCCTGCCAACCGGAGGTACAGCACGTTTTTACTCTCCTCTTGGGGTAGACACTTTCATGAAGAAAACCAGTTTGATTTCTTATACCCGGTTGGCTATTGATGAAGTAGGCGGAGATATTATTAAGCTGGCTGAAATAGAGGGGCTTGCCGCTCATGCCAACGCAGTGCGGCTGAGAATGCAAAAAAGCTAGGGGTAGGTATCCTTGCTGCTAATATGAGCTCCCCCTGCGTGTGACAGTCGGGACCGAACAGGAAACCAGCTTTTCTTGAAGCCTCAGGAAATATTTTGAAACGGGGTGTATGACTTGAGTGGCCCTCGCCAGGGTTTTGTCAAACGTAAAACAAATGAAACGGATATTAATGTTTCAATCAACCTGGATGGTACCGGAAATTTTCAAATACAATCTGGTATAGCTTTTTTTGACCATATGTTGCAGCTTTTTGCTAAGCACGCCGCTTTTGATCTCGAACTGGTGGCTAATGGCGATCTGGCTGTAGATGGACATCATACTGTTGAGGATGTAGGAATTTGCCTCGGCTTGGCGCTTAAGCAGGCCCTGGGCGATAAATATGGAATTAAGCGCTACGGTCAGGTGCTCCTACCGATGGATGAGGCTTTGGTTATGGCTGTGGTGGACTTGAGCGGCCGGGGGTTCTTGGCCTTTGACGCTCCAATACCTTCGCAAAAAGCCGGAGACTTGGAGACGGATCTGGTGGAGGAGTTCTTAAGGGCAATGGCCATAAATGGGGAGTTTACCCTCCATATCCGCCTACTAGCCGGCAAAAATACCCACCATATTATTGAAGCAATTTACAAGTCGCTGGGGCGTTCCCTCAGTGATGCCGTCAGTACTGGAGCTGCGGCTGGTATACCGTCCACTAAAGGCATCCTGTAAATTCACTGATGAAGATACATTTGGTAAGAATTTTATTAAAGAGCTAGTGAGGGCAAAAATGATTGCAATTATTGACTATGGAATGGGAAACCTGAGAAGTGTACATAAGGGTTTTGAGAAAGTAGGCGTCGAGGTGATCGTCTCCCAAAGCCCCGGGCGGGTGGAGGAATCTGACGGAGTGGTTCTGCCGGGAGTCGGCGCTTTTGCCGATGCCATGGACAACCTTCGCTCCTCGGGAATGGATGCTGCCATTCAACGGGCGCTAGCAGACGGGAAGCCCTTTTTGGGTATATGTCTGGGACAGCAGCTTCTTTTTGAGGTGAGTGAGGAATGGGGATTGCACCAGGGGCTGGGCATTTTCCCTGGGCGTGTCCGCCGCCTGCCGGAAGGTCTGAAGGTGCCACATATGGGTTGGAATCAGGTGGAGATCAAACAGCATGACCCTCTTTTGGCAGGGATCCCGGACGGCTCTTCCTTTTACTTTGTTCATTCCTATTATGTTGACCCGGCTCAAGAAGAGCTAACCCTAGCTGTGACCGATTATGGAGTCCGCTTTTCCTCTATCGTTGGGAGGGGTAATGTTTACGGCATTCAGTTTCACCCGGAAAAGAGCAGTACCCTCGGTCTAAAAATATTGGAGAACTTTGGGAGGTTGGTTAAAGGATGTTAATTATCCCGGCTATTGATTTGCGCTGCGGGAAGTGTGTAAGGCTGGTGGAAGGCAAATTGGAACAGGAAACAATATATTCGGACGACCCGGTGGCGATGGCAGTGCACTGGCAGGAACAGGGCGCCAAGTGGCTGCACGTGGTGGATTTGGACGGCGCCTTTGCCGGCTCACCCAAAAACCTGGACGTAATCAGCGCGATCCTGGCTGCTGTAGATATGCCGGTACAGGTCGGGGGCGGCATTAGAAGCATGGAAATTATCAGCCGGCTTCTGGATGTGGGAGCGGCGCGGGTAATCCTGGGGACAGCGGCCATCTTAAAGCCGGAAATTGTATCAGAGGCCTGCGACAGGTATGGGGATGCCATATTAGTAGGAATAGACGGGCGCAATGGCCGGGTGGCCATCGAGGGCTGGGGCATGACGGTGGATAAAAGCACCCTGGAATTAGCTCAAGACATGCAGGCCAGGGGCATCCAAAGAGTTGTGTTTACTGATATCAGGCGTGACGGCACGCTTCAGGGGCCAAACCTAGAGGCGACCGGGGAACTGGCCAGGACTACGGGCTTAAAAGTAGTGGCCTCGGGTGGGGTTTCCAACATTGACGACCTCAAAGAGGTCAAAAAATTAGAGCCCCTGGGTGTTGACTCGGTGATTATGGGGAAGGCGCTATATGCTGGGACGGTAACTTTAAAAGAAGCGCTGGCCATTGCCGCCAAGGAAGAAGTGGAGTAATTATAATGCTACAAAAAAGAATTATCCCATGTTTAGATGTGGCCAAGGGCAGGGTGGTCAAAGGAACAAATTTTATCAATTTAAGAGATGCAGGCGATCCGGTTGAGCTGGCTGCCTTTTATGACCGTGAAGGGGCTGACGAGCTGGTATTTCTGGATATCACCGCTTCTTATGAGGAGCGCAAGACTACCCTGGATATGGTCTACCGCACTGCCGGAGAAGTATTTATACCGTATACGGTAGGGGGCGGGATCAGTACCCTGGAGGATATCCGCGCGATTCTCACCGCCGGCGCGGATAAGGTTTCCCTCAACACCGCGGCGGTCAACAACCCGCAGCTGGTGGCCGAGGCCTCGGCTAAATACGGCAGCCAGTGCATTGTGGTCGCCATCGATGCCCGTCAGTCCGGACCGGCCAGTTGGGAGGTCTTTATCCACGGCGGGCGTACGCCCACCGGGATCGACGCGCGGGAATGGGCGCAAAAAGTTGAGTCCCTTGGTGCCGGAGAAATACTGCTTACCAGTATGAACCGTGACGGTACCAAAGACGGCTTTGATTTGCCCTTGACCCGGAATATCGCCCGGGCGGTAAATATTCCGGTAATTGCCTCCGGCGGGGTTGGGACTCTAGAGCATATAGCCGAAGGACTGACCATTGGGGAGGCTGACGCCGCTCTGGCTGCATCAATTTTTCATTTCGGTGAGTATTCGATCCGGGAGACCAAGGAATATTTACGAGCCAAAGGCATTGCGGTCCGAATATAGCCGAGCGTCATTCTTTATGCGACAATATATGAGTTATACTAATGTTTGGCTTGGAGGTACATCGTGGAATTAAGTAATTTAAAATACAACGAGGCTGGGCTAATCCCGGCCATAGTACAAGATGCAGATACGGGAGAGGTGCTTATGCTGGCCTACATGAACCAGGCCTCACTGGAAAAAACGTTGGCCACGGCAGAAACCTGGTTTTGGAGCCGCAGCAGGCAGGTCTTCTGGCATAAGGGAGAGACCTCGGGAAACGTCCAGAGAGTGAGGGATTTGTTTTACGACTGTGACCGTGATACTCTGCTGGTTAAAGTGGAGCAGAAGGGGGCAGCCTGTCACGAAGGCTACCGCACCTGTTTTCACTACCGAATGGAGAAGGACGGTACAGTAACCGTTGTTGGGGAAAAAATGTTTGACCCGGATCAGGTCTACGGGAAGCAATCCTGAGGTACGGTTCATTCTGTAATTTAAATAAATTTAAGAAAAACATGTTGAACGGCACATAAATGCAAACAACATGTTTTTTGTTAGAGAATTATTATAATGACCCTGCAGACTTAATTACCCGGACCGGCACACATCCGAAAAGTTTCTTTTATACAAAAAGAACTTCGTGACGATTGGCGTGATGTTTACAACTACGCTCCTGTCCTTGTAGAAACATTTGTCGACCAGGGCCGCTTCTGGGGTACTTCCTATAAGGCGGCCAACTGGACACTTGTCGGCATCACTCAGGGTAGGGGAAGAAACGGCAGCAAAAAGGCCAAGCTGCCTCTCAAGTCCATCTATCTCTACCCCTTGACCAAAGACTTCCGCCTTATCCTCACTGGCAGAAACGACCTTGATTGAGTCAAAAACATTATGGATGATTTGCTCCAGCCACCTGGTTTACTGAAACATTACTGAGAATAGTTTAACCTGTGGCAAATGCAAGATACCCCTGGGGATCATTCGATATGTAAGCGATGTGTCAACCCCGTTGGAGGGTATAATTTGCCCTTACTGCCTAGAAAAATCATTGAGTAAACTGTTTCGTTACAGCCTATGCCCATTCGTTAATGGATGGCTAACCGTTATCATTTACAATAAAATAGAAATAGATAGTAATACTGTTTTTATTGTCCAGGAGGTCTTCAATTGAAGGGACGTTTAAAGGAGTTAGATATATTAAGAAGTGTTGCTGTTTTAGCAGTTATATCAATACATATAACAGGCGGATATTTATTTAATGAGAAAAACAGTTTCGCTTTGTTTTGGAATCAAGGGATGCGTTTTTCAGTACCATTGTTTTTTATAATATCAGGTTTTCTTTTGCTTAATTATGACCTTGAAAATAATAATTTTTCTTTTAAAATTTATTTTAAGAAGAGAATATCAAAAATAATTATTCCGTACATATTTTGGACTATTTTTTATACTATTTATTACATGAATAATGGAATACTTGAAATTAAGAATAGTATTATGGGCGTTTTTGCATATGACGTTAATTTTATCAAAATACTTCTTATAAATACATTGCAAGGTACAGCAGCACCACACCTATATTTTATTGTAATTATACTCCAGTTATACATTTTATATCCATTCCTATTTCTGCTAGTCAAGAGAAACGAAAAATCTCTGTTGGCTATATCATTTGTTGTGAGCTTATACTTTCAAATAGCTGATTATTTATATAGTTATGGATTATTAATGCTACCCGAGGGTGGATTTAAATATTACGGCCTTATGTTTTTCCCTTGGATATTTTATTTTGTCCTTGGTATGTATAATGCTATTAAAATTAGAAGTGCTGAGTTAAAAATCAAAATATTTACAATGGAATTATTTTTATTATGGATATTAGTCTACTTCATGTTAATTATGGATACTAAATTATCTCATACATTAGCTACTTCAGCTAAACCGACCATAATTCTTTATAGTATTATTAGTTATTATTTCTTATATTCTCTAAGCGTGAATGCCAATATTATTAATAAATATGTAAATAATTTTATTAAATGGTTCTCAGTCCAATCATTCTTAATATATTTTATTCATATTTTAGTGCTTTGTGAGATTCGATTATTTATTGATAGGAAATCTTTATATTTTATTTCGAGCAGTAATATAGGTATGATATTAATATTTCTATCTGTAATAAGCATATCTTGTGTCATTGTATATATAATAAGTAAAATCCCGGTTATTAAGCTTATTGGTGGGGTTTACTCAGGAACTATTAAATCAACGAATTATCAGGAGTAAATAATTATTATAAATAATAAATTTAGTCTATTGCAACACATATTTATGAAAAAATGTAGTGGGGTTCCTGTGTGTAAAGGTTCCACTACATTTTGGGTAATTAAATATTGTTTTCAGTAAATAAATTATTCTGTGTATGGTCTATCGTAGAAAATATCTATATTTTCACTTGAACTTCCTGCAGTATATGTGCAGCAGTCATCATTATAACCTAATGCATAAACTGTTGGTGCACTGTTATACCAGAAACCATATGCTAATTTCGAGGTTAATTGTTCAATGGGCAAAACGGATTGCGCTATCTTTCTTTCAGCCGGCACACCTGCTAATTTACAGCTTTGATAAGATAAGTTCAAATCTTCTTGGGAGCAGAGACAAGAAATGTTGTCTATCCGGAGTCCCTCAATATTCCACCGGAAAGGAAACAATAGAAAAACCCCCTTAAAAATAAACATATTCTTTCTCGCCTGAAATAAATATTCTTTATTTAGCCACTCAAACTACATCCAAGCTACAGATATTATATATTTACTCAACTTTCTCAGGACGCAAGATGAAGTCTTCCCTTTAAAAATGCCGGTAGACAGGAAATAAACTCATCGATCA
>MVQL01000171.1 GCA_002067205.1 Pelotomaculum sp. PtaB.Bin104 | reverse complement strand
GTAAACATAGCCCAACTGCAGAGTTTGGTCGACGGTCAGTTCAGCATTATCTCCCACCACTTGCGACCAGGGGATCTTTATGGTTGAATTTGCTTCAATAATATTTACTCCACGTTTCTGAGCCCACAACTGGATGTATTTTAACTTGGATTTCTCATGCTCCAAAGCCCAGCGGCCCAACATTGTCTCGGTATCATAATATGAAAGGGCCTTGTAAATGTCATTAGGATCATCCTTGTCTAATGTTGTTAGAACTATCGGTCCTAATATAATTAGTTCTGTAATATAGGTTTACCATCCCAAACAAAATTATATGAATTTTTCACTATAGAGTTGTTTTCAACAGAAAATGTTAAATTAGAGATGGTCAATTGTAGTATGTCGGTTGGTTGCCAAGCACCTGTGATTACCAAGTGGGAAGTATTGGTGTGCGGAATAGGAGCAATAGCTGTTATGTCAAAATAAGTCATAAAAGGAGGGGGGACAAGCATGTTTTCCGGAGCATTTCAGCCCATGCATATTCTTCTTATATTGATTATCGTGTTAATTATTTTCGGCCCTGGCAAGTTGCCTGATGCCGGAAAAGCGCTAGGCAAGTCAATACGTGAATTTCGGCGGGCTACAAGCGCCACTTTTGCAGATGAACAAGAAGAAGCAAAAGTATTACAAAGCAGCCAGTCATCTCCGGCACAAACCCAGGAATCAAAGTAACTTCTGCATGGACAAACCCAAATAGATCCTAAATAGTATCTATTTGGCTGTGGAGCGAATACCGAACCGAGGTGCCGGAAACCGAATGGCTAATAATTTACCCTCGGGACAAGTTGCAATTGCGACCGGAAATTTTAAATTTATGTTGGGAGTATGTCCCTTGTGGTTAAAAAAAGAAGAAAGTTAAAAAACAAAAAAAGGTTCCTGCTCTTGTCAATAATTCTAGTTGCCCTGCTGGTAAGTAGTTTTGCTCTGGCTAAAATATATCTTTTTCCTTCAACTGCGGCTTCAGTATCAGATGCGGTTTACGACGGCCAACGGTTTAACGTGCTGCTTTTAGGTATCGATGCCCGTGATGGAGATTTAGGACGCACGGACACAATGATCCTGGCCAGCATTGACATGAAAACGAAACAGGTAAATTGCTTTCTATTCCCAGAGATACCAGGGTTAAAATACCCGGATACAGTTGGGATAAGATTAACAGTGCCAATGTCTACGGAGGCCCTGAGTTGTCCTCACGGGTTGTGTCCGACTTGCTCGGCGTGCCCGTGCGCTATTACGTCCTGGCTGACTTCAGCGGTTTCAAGAAGGTGGTCGATATACTTGGCGGTGTAACGATCGATGTGGATCAAGACATGTATCATGATGATGATGACGGTTACAGTATCAACCTGAAAAAAGGTGTGCAACGTCTTGACGGGGATAAAGCGCTTCAATATGTTCGCTACCGGGGATATGCCATGGCCGACATTGAGCGTACGCACTATCAACAGAAATTTTTGATGGCCCTTGCCCATGAAATGTTTCAAACAGGTACGATTTTAAAGCTTCCGGCTTTAGTACCCGAGATTAACCGTTATGTGAAAACCAATATGAATGCTGGTGATTTGATCCAGTTCGCCACAATTGCTGACAATTTGAAAGATGGAAATATGATTGCGCAAACATTACCGGGCCAGCCTGTAACTATAGGAGACGGCAGTTACTGGGCTGCGGATCTTGGGGAGTCCTGAAACTGGAACAAATGCTAAACCTGCCAACCCTGGAATACCAGGAGCAAGTAATTCAATGAACCAAGAAAGTACGACTATCAATAAGAATGGCACCCAACCAAACACAGATTCGAATCATATTACACCATCCCCTGTACCTAAGGAATCTTGACAAAACACATTTAACCTGAAATATTTACGCCTAGATAAAGTGGAGTAGTAAACTCGGTGGTTTAACATACTGGCTAAGACCGGGTATCATTCGCAACAATGCGTAACGAGACTTTTGACGTAGGTATAAACTTGCGTCAAAGGTCTTTTTATTTGAAGGATTAGAGATGGTCGCCACTATATTGGAACTGACAATACTTACTATTGTTACTTAGATTTAAGATGGTTTAATATTATAGTCTTTATTGGTATCGGTTAAGATATGGGTATAATTTTTCAAAATAATTCTGGAAGGCCTTCTTATTAATGCAAAAAAGCTTTCTTTTACTCTTTCGTAAAAAGAGAAAATTGTTAATAAGTATATTAATTGTTCTTTTTAGTATTATTGCTATACTAATTGTACCCTACTTCAGTAAAGTGCCTAGAACCATGGTCCCACTAATGAACATTTTTGATAATAAAGTTTTAGTTATTGCACCCCATCCCGACGATGAGGCATTGGGAACAGGTGGAGTTATCGCCAGGTCGGTGGCAGAAGGCCATGATGTCTTGCTGGTAGTGATGACTTACGGTGATAGCTTTAAAAAAGCGGCTCGTGTATTCAGCGGAAAAAAGTACCCTCTTCCAGAGGACTACGTCCGTTTAGGTATCGCCAGGAGGCAGGAGACAATAAATGCCATGTCTATTCTCGGTCTCCCTCCGGAGAAAATCCTGTTTCTTGGTTACCCTGATGCGGGACTGGAAAATTTGTGGGACAGTCAATGGGATTCCGGAAGTCAAAGCACCTTGGGCGGGCCACTTACAGACAGTGTTCTTTACCAGGACGCCTACAATCCGGGTTCGCCTTTCATTGGGCAGGAAGTTGTAAACAACCTGGTGGAGATAATCAAAAATTACAATCCATCCGAAATATATTACCCAGATCCTTTTGATGACCACCCCGATCACTGGGCCACAGCTGCTTTCGTAAAATATGCTTTGACCCTGTTAAATTTTCAATGCAGGGAATATACTTACCTTGTACACCGGTACTTGTGGCCGCAGCCAAATATAGAAGAGCCTTCCAGACCGCTTCTAATGCCAAAAGAACTGGTGGGAATGGGAACTAACTGGATTGATTTCCCCTTGAAAACCAGGGAAATCAACTTGAAAAAAGAAGCTCTAAAACGTTACCCTTCTCAAGAAGCAGTGATGGAACCCTTTTTATGGGCATTTATCAGAAGCACAGAACTATTTGCCCAAACAAACATGGAAAAAGTGAATGAAAAAGGAGCAGTGTTAAAAGATCCGGTTTCGGATACCGTGGAACGCTTTATCGAAGGATCCGCAGATATAACAGAAGTCGTGCTTGTTAAGTTGGGTAACACCCTGAGAATTACTGTTAATACCAGGGAGCAATTTTCCCCGACAATTTCGTATGTAGTTAGCTTAAGATTCTTCGGTGAGGAAGGAGTCCATCGCATCGATCTTTTAGTAAGAAACGGTAATGTAGATGCGCTTGTTAAGGCGAGCAACAGTATTCTTCCTGACACAAACAAAAATGATCGACAAGACCGCATGGCGATTATTTGAATTGTAAATATATACTGTTCGAAAACATTTTTTAGCTTAAGGTGTTAATGCTACCGCATAATGACCAAACACAACTGGTGTAAGTTGTCCATATTCTAACGGATAAAGTGGCCAAATATTAGAAAAGTCCGTCAGTCAGTCCATCAAGAGATTTAAGGAAGCCGGTTACCTTAAACAAACCGGCTTTGTATCAAAAATATTAGTGATGTGCTCTGAGACTTAAAAGATCACCCCTTGCTTCATAGAGCTTCTCCTTGAAAACTAGGCTAAACCAAGCTGTTCTATTTTTAGTTGGCGGGTACCGGCAGAATTTATCGTAGACTTTACAAACGGCTTCGATCATCTCCTTCCTCCAACATCTCTTTATCCAGAAGATGGGCTTCATCCACGACCACTACCGGCTGCTGATGGTGGACCACCTGCATGAGTTCAACTTCCCGGTGCAGCTGCCGTTTGGCATCGCCTCGGTAGAACTTTGCTTCATGCCCCAGTTGTTCTAAAAGCCCCTTGTTAAAAATGGCTTGGGGTAAGTCTGGAGTCGGAGATATACAGCACTTTAAATTTTGCTGGGTTTAAAACTTCAGCATAACAACGGATGGTTGTTGTTTTGCCTGTCCCGCAGTCCCCGGTAATCACCGCAAACCATCTACGCTCGGCAGCATACTGAAGTCTGCCAAGAATCTCCTCCAATATAACCGATTTATATAATTCTTGGGTAGGAATATCCCTGGAAAAGGGTATCCGGCTTAAGTTGTAAAAGGTTTCAAACATGATTGCTATCCTCCTTTCCCACACTACGGAAGGAGATAGCTGGATTTTGACGGTTTTGCCTTTCTTTATTCTTGGATGTGGCTGCACTTAGCAGTCTGGAGGAATCTGTGGGCCTAACTTCCAAGTTTTCGGTTTTTCCAAAGCAGATTCCCTTAAGAAAGAATCGACAGTTTGGTTAAACTTTTCAACTTTGCCGGTCTTATGTAGAGCTCTACATAATGGAGGATTATGCGGATTAAATCAATCATAAAAGCCTTATTTATCAATAGATTGGTAAATTAACTCTACATAACGATTAACTCTCCATAACCGGTCGCTTCTGGCGAGTAAGGCCTTGCGTAAAGCAGCCGTATCCCCAGCTTGGAGCAGGTTCGAGCCATCCATTTGGTCCGGTACTGTTTGCCGTTGTCGAAGTAGACTGCTTCGGGGGCGCCCCATTTTTGAATGACATTACGGAAACAGTCTTCAACGATGGTCTGATCCAAGGTTGGATAAAAAGCGCCATGCAGGACGAACCGGGTTGCATCATCTAAAAAGGTGACCAGAAAGACTTGTTTTTTCGCCAAATGTAAAGGAGGGAAGTGAATTAGCAATAACTTTTATAATAATATTAGGTATTTTATCCAGTACATATGCGGGCGTATGTTTACAACTGAAGAACTTCGAGATGTCATCGAAACGGTGCATCTATTTCCGAAATTGAGTCGCCACGAATTGGCGAAGACGATATGTGAAGGCTTGTCTTGGAACGCTCCCAATGG
>MVQL01000170.1 GCA_002067205.1 Pelotomaculum sp. PtaB.Bin104 | reverse complement strand
GCGATTAGCTCAGCTGGGAGAGCGCCTGCCTTACAAGCAGGATGTCGGCGGTTCAAGCCCGTCATCGCCCACCAAAAAATCTTAGTAGTTTCAGTGATTTCAGCGGTTCAAATAAAGAAGATAACAGTAACTGAAAACGATAAGCTAACATGTTTGTAACGCTTGAACAATCTAAATCAGTTGGACTACATGAAATGTCGGGATATACTCCGACATTTTTCTTTTCTAGGATAATCCTCAAGTTTTTCAGCAATTTCCTGCTGCATGGATGAAAGACCCACTGATACACCTAAAACAATAACTTATTTAGGTTACTTGAACAATGTTTTTTTGACCATGGCGTCTACATGAATGTAAGGCAAAATTAAAACCTCCCGTAGGGAGGCATTATCAGATGTTGTTATTCACCAGTACTTGCTGTGTTGTCGGTGTTGCCGTTTGGCCGCATTGCAGGGATGAAAAAGCCAGTCTCATAATTACCGACCTTCAGAGTAGAAGCAAGCCATTTTCATTCAAAATGTCAAGCGCAACTACTTGACCTACATATTTACACCTAAAAAGGTAATAGGGAGCTGTTAAGCTAATTTCTATCTTTTAACAAAAGGTTATTATTTATTGCATAATTATATGCAAGCACAGCCTCAGAGAATTTAACAAACTGTTTGACCATTTTCCCGCCGACAGACCCATTCATCCTGCTGGGTAAGTCCCCCTTATCTATATTTTCATAATCAACGCCAAGCAATTCTGCAGCAATTTCATTTTTAAAATTAGTCAATGCAGGTTCCACGAATGGCTGTAGTTCGGGAGGTATCTCAGCGTTGGCGATGTGGTTCATATATTCTTTCGGAATTAAATTATACTCCCTGGTGATTAAGCTATGCTCAGCCATCTATTATATTCTCCTTTTTAAAATAGTTTATGTAAATTGAAAAATATTATTTTAATATATTAAAGGAAAAAATGGTGGCGAGGCCGAGGGCTTGTTATCTGCGGAGTGTTTAACGACGCCGGGATCAGAAATTGACATGGCCGATCGGAATTTTACTATAACTTTATAAATTTATAATTAATGTATACCCACCCTTACCAGCACAGGTCTTAAAACCCGCACCAGTTCCTTTGGCTCAATGATCACAAGAAAGCCCCGTTTCCCACCGTTAATGTAGATCTTGAGGTGGTCAAGGATGGTTTCCTCCATATAAACCGGCATACTCTTTAAGGTACCGAAGGGGGAAGTCCCGCCAACCAGATAACCTGTATGTTTAGTTGCCGTCTCCGGGGTACAGGGAGCAATTGATTTAACTCCAAGGCGTCGGGCCAGATTTTTGGTGGAAACCTGAAGATCCCCATGCATTAATACAATCAAGGGTTTCTTGTTTTCATCTTCCATAACCAGGGTTTTAATGACGCTGTGTTCGTCAACACCCAGTTGACGCGCTGAAGCTGATGTTCCGCCATATTCTTCGTAATCGTACAGTTGGCCTGTGAAGTCGACCTTTTCTTTCCTTAGAAAGCGAACAGCCGGGGTAACAGGAGTTTTATCCTTGGCCATAAAACACTAAACGACCTTTCATAATTTTATATTTTATTATATTATAACTCTAAATAATCAAGTAGATCTTAAATTGTACTCTATACATTCAACCAATAATTAATTATTTTACCTGGCGTATATTGTGATAGTCTATTGAAACCGAAAATAAGTATATAAAAAAAATAGTGGATGTATATTGGATTGCATTATGTATGGGTTGGGAGATTTAGAGGACTATGTCATCAACTTGGCCAAGCAGCCTGGTAGCAGGAATGGCTAAAACAGGAGGCAGGTATGAAACAGTGCAAAGACTGCTGGAGGGAAGGCGGCAACAAAAACCACAACTACCGCTGTTAAGCTGCTGACGCAGTTAACTTTTGACAGCTGTTATCCAACAAGAAAAAAGCGTCAACGTAACACCGCAACCTTGCTTTGACGGTGGAGTTTGTTTTTTGGGGCAGGATGTTCTATACTTGTGCTAATAAACTTTACTGGAGGAATATATGGAGCTTAACAGGCGCCTGGCTTGCCTGGCGGCGCTTGTGCCACCCGGCTGTATCGCTGCCGACATTGGAACCGACCACGCTTATTTGCCCATATATCTTGTTGAAAAAGATGTTTGCCGTGTAGTTATTGCCACGGATATCAAAGATGGCCCTTTCCGAACGGCGGCCGGCAAGATTAAGGAGCATCAGGTAGAGGACAGGGTTATTCTAAGGCAGGGCGACGGTCTCAAGGTACTGAACCCGCTGGAAGCGGATGTACTGGTGCTGGCCGGCATGGGGGGCAATACGATCAGGGAAATACTGTCGGCTTCCCCGCACATCTTGTCCGGGGCAAAAAGGATGCTGCTGCAGCCGATGGCCGATGCTGCCGACTTGAGGTTCTGGCTTTGCGACAATGGCTGGAGAATAGCGGACGAGCAGCTGGTGGAGGAAGATGGCCGGGTGTATCTGATCATCGTGGCGGAGCCTGGCCGGGAGGTTACCACAGACCCGATACATCTTGAACTGGGCCCGCGATTGCTGGAAAAAAAAGACCCGCTGCTTAAAGGCTACCTGGAAAAAATTATTTCGAAATACGAGCGTATCCTGGCGGAAATTGCCGCTGCAAAAAGCGACCTGGCCCGGGAGAAAGCCTTGAGCCTGGAAAAAAAAGTGGCAAAGATAAAAGAGGTGGCTGGATGCCTGTGAAATGCACACAAATTCTCAACCTGATGGAGGAGCTTGCCCCACTCAAACTGGCGGAAGCCTGGGATAACAGCGGCCTGCAGGTGGGAGACCCTGAGCAGGAGGTTAGTTGTGTCCTGCTTACCCTTGACCTTGATTTAAATGTCGCCGCAGAGGCCCAAAACATAGGCGCGGGCCTAATTATCAGCCATCATCCTATGTTTTTTAAGCCGGTTAAATCAATAAATTTGGACAGTTCTCAGGGGAAATTGATTCGATACCTGTTGTTGAACCAAATCAGTGTGTATACCGCTCACACCAACCTGGATATCGCCAGCCGGGGGGTGAATCAGGCTCTGGCTGAGCGGATTGGGCTGCAAAATCCCGTAGTTTTACAGGAAACCGGGCGGGAAACCTATTATAAGGTGGCGGTCTTTGTTCCTGAGGAGCACGCCGGCGCCGTCCGGCAGGCAATGGCGGAAGCCGGGGCCGGCTGGATCGGTAACTACAGCCACTGCACTTTTATGACGGCGGGCACGGGGACCTTTAAACCGCTGGAAGGCGCAAATCCTTTTATCGGTGCCAAAGGGGTTGTTGAGCAGGTGGCGGAGATAAAAGTGGAGACTCTGGTGCCGGAAGGAAAGCTGAGCGAGGTCACCCAGGCCATGCTGGAAGCACACCCTTATGAAGAGGTAGCCTATGATATATTTCTATTGCAGAATTCCGGCCACCCCTACGGCCTGGGCCGGGTCGGGACGCTGTCTGAGGAAATGTCCTTCGGGCAGTTTGCTGAAATGGTCAAAGGGGCGCTGGGCCTTTCAACCATGCGGTGGGGCGGGAGTCTGGAGGAAAGGGTCAGGAAGGTGGCGGTTTGCGGCGGCGCAGGCGCAGATTTGTGGGAGGCAGCCAAGCGGGCTGGGGCAGATATCTTCGTCACGGGCGACATTAAGTATCACACGGCGCAGCAGATGCTGGCCAGCGGCCTCAAGTTCTTAGACCCGGGACATTACGGTACCGAGGCTGTGGTGCTGCCTGTGCTGCAGAATTACCTGCAGGAGCGGTGCCGCCAGTTGAACATGGATATCCAGGTGCGGATCTCACAGGTAAAAACAGATCCCTTTGCATGTGTTTAGGATAGGAAAAGCTCCTATCCTTTATTATTTATAAGGAGAGGTTGGTATGCCCGACTTAAAGTCACTTTTGGAAGTCCAGCTCTATATGGGAAAGCTAAAGGCACTGGAAATAAAATCTAGAGAGGAACAACAGCATGTCGAGCTAAAAAAACTCAGGGGTGAAATAAATCAAGGGCGGGCGGCCTTTGAAAAGCTAAAGGAAACCTATAGCGGGTTAAAAAATAGGTTGAAGTCCAAAGAAATGAGCGCCGCCTGGTCTAGAGAGCAGGCTGACAGCCTCGGACAAAAATTATACAGCGGAGCTATAATAAACATCAAGGAAATTGAGACTAACAGCAAGAAGCTCGAAAGTCTGCGTAGTGCAGTCAGCCAGATAGAGGACGAAATATTGGAGATGATGGAAGAGAAAGATGAACTGAGAGCTCGGCTTGCGGATATAGCAGCATCGATAACCCATAAAACCGAGGCGTACCGAAAAATGAAGAAACTGCTCCTAACCAGACAGCAGCAGGCAAAAAGTGAGCTGGACAAATATCAGGACCAGATCAACAGATTAATCGAACAGCTGGAACCGAGGCTTTGGAGCATGTACCAGGAAATGCAAAAAAAATTACCTGATCCGCTGGCCAGGGTGGAAAAAGAGACCTGTATGGGCTGCCGGATGGGAATTACCTACGGTGAGCTGCGCCTGTTAAAACAGGGGGAAGGATTGGTCCACTGCGGCAATTGTGGCAGGATTCTGTACTGGGAAGGGCAGAAATGATTGTGAGGCGCAGTGATGTTTGCTGAAATTAAAAACACATCGTTGCCAATGCTTGAAAATTAGCATCCTTAAATTAACGGGATGTCTTGTGCGCAACTACGGTTTGCTTTAGTTCGTCGGGTAATGCATGGGCAGGTTTACGACCTCTATTTTTGTGAATTAACACCGACGCACTTTTGTCTTACCATGCAAAAACGTGCTTAATTGCAGTTATTGTTCTTACATGTTATAATAAGTCATAAATAATTTTTATGTTATTGTTTTATAATAAATAATAGTGAGTAAATCAGGTGGTCGCGGGCGCCGGGCCGAAAGGTGGCGTCTGAGGAAAGTCCGAGCTCCGCAGGGCAGGGTGCTGGGTAACACCCAGTGGGGGTGACCCCAAGGAAAGTGCCACAGAAATGCAGACCGCCCTTGCCGGATTCGTTGCTACGGCAATGTTCCGGCTTGAGGCAAGGATGGAACGGTGCGGTAAGAGCGCACCAGCGGCCGGGTGACCGGCCGGCTAGGTAAACCCCACCTGGAGCAAGACCGAATAGGGGAACATTTACGGCGGCCCGCCGTTAGTTCCCGGGTAAGGTCGCTTGAGGCGTCCTGGCAACAGGCGTCCCAGATAGATGATCATCCAAGACAGAACTCGGCTTACGATTTGCTCACTATCCAATTTTAACGCCTGATATAGGGCGTTTTTTAATCTGCCAAACTATAGTTGTTAAGTTGTAAAAGGGGCATAGTTATGAAGGACTTGCTCAAGATGAGAGAGCCTGTGAACACGTGTACCCATTTTATTACTTTCATCGGGGCTATTTTTGGCCTGGTATTCCTGATTATACTGACCAGAAATAATCTGCCAAAGCTTGTTACCTCAACAATTTACGGGAGCAGCGTGATTGTGTTGTACGGGGCAAGCTCCTTATATCACTGGCTCAGAACGACACCGTCAAAAATTTTATTGTTAAAAAAACTTGACCACGTGGCAATTTACCTATTGATTGCCGGGTCTTATACACCTGTTTTCTATTATGGCCTGACCGGCACCTGGAAGTGGATTATGCTCACAGCGGTATGGGTCCTGGCTGTAATCGGGATGGTCCTTAAGTTCTGGCTGATTCACGCACCTCGCTACGTATCGGCAGCATTTTACTTAACGCTGGGCTGGATTGCCCTGGTGCCGTTTCTGCAGTTGTTTAAAAACCTCCCGCTGGAGGCGATTATCTTAATGATTGCCGGCGGTGTGCTTTATACGATCGGCGCAGTCATTTATGCCACCAAGTGCTTTGACTTTTTCCCGAGCCGCTTTGGGTTCCACGAAATATTTCACCTGTTCATCATGACCGGAAGCATCGTTCACTTTATTATGATTGTACGTTATGTTGTGCCGCTTTAAAATTGGTGAGAGGCAGGCAAATGAGTTAACGCTGCAATATAGTAAGGGACCATGTTGCCGGGTAAACAATTGACGCTGCCGGGGATGCTGACATTTCGTTTAATTTACCATAATAATCCCAACATTCTAGTTATTGCGGCATTGGTGTTAATATTAATGTATCTGAATAACTGGAGCAGATTGGTCAAACTGTTTAAACGGTTTAATTAGTTAAAGGAAGATTTAGTTACCGAGCTAAACAAGGGACATTAATTAGCAACGTGTTATCATATAGCGAAAAAAGGTTATTTGTTCCAGACAGTAATTTTGACCTGGTGTTGCAGCTGACTGCCCAAGCCGATATTGTCCGCATGGACATGGAGGAAAAATTAATTGAGGCGTTTAGCACTCCCTTTGCCAGGCAGGATATCTACTATATTCCTGTTATAATGGACCGGATTATCGAATATGCCCGGACTGCAATGCAGGCGATCAAGGAGTATGAGGTAAAGCCGGACTGTTTTATAATAAGTATGGCGCGGGAGTTAAGCGAGGCAACATTTTTGTTTGCGCGTGCTGTAGCCTTGCTGGAAAGCGACCCCATCCATGCGCGAAGCAAGATCCAGGCCATCCGCAAGGCCCAGGCTGCGGTCGATGAGCACTACCGCAAAGGCATGTCCGATATTTTTAAAACCTCTGATGTAATGAGGGCGATTAAGTACCATGAGATAAACTGCCACCTGAGAGAAGCGGCTATTTATCTGGGTTCAACGGTGGATATTTTGCACCGGATCGTTGTGCGCCTGGCCTGACAAGGCTTCTGTGTACTTGTTGATATTAAAGAACCGTGGCAATTGTTTTTCTTTCTAGCAGTGCCACGGTTTTTTAATCCAATATAAAAATTTACCTGGCTGATTTTATAATATCGATCTCAGCGTGTCTCCCCGCAGGCCGACGCGCAGCGCTTCGAGGGCGATTAGCTCCAGGGGCGGGATATTGCCCATGTTTACGTCCGGTCCGAAGTCCAGGATCAATTCCTGCTGCTGCTCTTTTAGCGGCGCCTCCCAGATTATTCGTTCCGGTTTATCCACGGCAGACAGCATTAGAGCCACATGATTTCTGTCAATATGTCCCTCCCGGTCGTATAGCCCGGTATTTTTGCCTGTTTCCCGGCCCTCAACGATTATCTTGGAGGCACCGCTTTTCAGGTCGGCATGGATCTGTTCCAAGGATTTTTCGATAGGTACCCGGTCCAACGGGTTTTTCTTCCCGATCTCGGTCAGGACTTTGAAACCATGGTCTACAGCTTGAGCAACTGCGCTTGCTCTCACCTCCGGGGATATGCTAACTGTGCCGTCGGAAACTTCAATGGCGGTGTAGCCCATGGTTTTAGCCATTGTTAAAAACTCTTTGAGCTTATCCTGATGCAGTGCGATTTCTAAAAACGTGCCGCCCGGGTAGATATCAATTCCGTAGTATCTGGCCAGGCCGATTTTTTCCTGAAGCACTTTTTGCGGGTACAAGGCTGAGGTGCCGAAGCCCAACTTGATCATGTCGATATAGGCCCCCGCAGTCTCCAGTAATCCCCTTGTTTCCTCCACCCCCAGGCCCTTGTCCAGGATCATGGTCAAGCCTTTTTGGCGGGGCTTTTGGCTGCGCCCCTGAAGGGGGAATTGCAGTAACTCCAGCCATTTGTTTTTAACCAGTTGATGATCTTCCATCCCGACACTCCTCTCCGGCCTATTTGTCGGCCGCTCTCAAAAATACCGGCTGCCCCCCATTTAGACAATGGCGAGGCAGACCTCCTAACACATAGTATTCTTCAAGATCTAGAAAGTTGCCGGTGGTGTCCTTTCTGGACAATATCCTTGTTTCTCAGAATTCAGCTTTACATTATAAGTCTTCCGCGTATCCATAAATAGACCAACTACCTGCTTTGGAAAGTTTGCGTTAGCTTTCGGTTTTATGTCTGTTGCGTTTACCTATCTTTAGATGAACTTGCCAAAATGCTGAGAGCTACTTAGCGTCTGATTTTGGCCTCAGGGAGGCTGCCTTGTTTGGCGATTGGCTGAGGGCTTAACGTCCGGGCTTCTTTGCCGGCGCGGGTATGGGCTGCCGCAGAGTTTGTCCGGGCTGCTTTTTTGCCTCCATGGCGCCCTGCTCCCCGGTTTGCGCGCCCTTTTGGGGTTTAATCAAGAACAGGGCGATTAATGCGGTAACAAGGGCCAGCGCAGCTGAGCTCCAAAACATAAGTTTAATGCTTTTGGCCATCAGGAAACCGTACAGAGGCGGGCCAAAGGCTACGCCAAAGAATCTTACGCTGCCATATAATGAGGTGATCATGCCGCGCTCTTCCTTGGAGGCGGCGCTGGTAATCAAGTTATTCAGACAGGGTAAAGTCATGCCGGTGCCGATGCCGACTATGGAAATGGCCACGAAGTAAAGAATCACGCCTCCAGCCAGGGGCAAAAAGGCAAGCGCGGCTGTCATAATAGCCAGGCCGGCCACCACCAGGGCTTTCATCAGGGTTTTCTTCTTTTTGATGATGAAGCCGGTGGCAAAGGAGGTGGCGCTCATAAACAGCACCGGGATGGCCAGCACCAGGCCCTTCTTGACTCCATCCAGTCCGAATTGCTGCTCCAGGTATTCCGAAAGATAGAACAGCACCCCGAACAGGACCATCAATACCACTGCGCCGGCCAGGTAGGAGGACAATAACAGCTTCGCCTTGTTTTTAAAAATGGTGACAACGGATTTCAGGTATTCAGATAATTTTTGCTGCGTCCGGCCGGCCTCGGGCTCTTTAACCAGCAGCCACATGCCGATGACCACCGGAATCACAATTGCGGGAAAGAAGACGAAGGCGGCATACCAGGTAATCATGCCGATGGCGGCGCCCAGCACCGGGCTGACCACCTTGCCCAAGCCGTTGGAGGACTCAATCGCCCCTAAAGAGCGGCTGCGCTCCCTGCCCTGATAGAGGTCGCTGCAGAGGGCCATGGCGATCGGCGCTGTTCCAGCGGCCCCGATGCCCTGCAGCACCCTGCCCGCCAAAATTACCGAAAAAACATGCTCCTTTAAAAATATTGCACCGAAGGCGGCAATCAAGCCCCCCAGGCCGTAAATAATGGTGGCGGGAATAATCACCACTTTCCTGCCGAAATGGTCGGACAAAAAGCCGGCCACAGGAATAATCAGGCCGGCGGGCAGCGAAAATAAAGTTATCAATAAACTAACTTCAATTGCCTGTAAATTTAAGGCGTTTTTGATATCGGGCAAAACTGGAATAAGCAGCGAATTCCCCAGAACCATGATAAACGGCACACCCGACAACGCCGCTACGGTCAGCCAAAAGTTGTCTTTCATACAGATTCCCCCCTGGTCAAGTATTTAAATATGATCCGGTTTAGCGGAAACAATAACATAAAAGAGTTCCTTGCACTTGGAGTGATGCGGCAACAATGTCAAATATTTAGCACAGAACAATAATAAAAAGAGGTGACTGTATTGAAAAAATTAAGAGTTGGGATTATCGGGGTTGGCATGGCTTTTGAACAATTGCATTATCCGGCCTACCAGGAGCTTGCGGACAAGTTTGAAATAGCCGCACTGTGCGACCTGGACCCCGCCAAGGCCAATTACTGGGTAAAAAAGCTGAACCTTGCCCAGGAAAAAATTTATTCAGAATACCGGGGCATGGTAGCCAGGGACGACATTGACATCATTGATATTATGGTCCCAATCGAGCTAAATTATAAAATTACCAAGGACGTTGCCGAACTGGCGGCAGGTGGAAGGAAGTGGATTATTTGTGAAAAGCCGCTGGCCTCGACCCTGGAAGAGTCAAAACTAGCGATGGAATTGCCGGAAAAATACAATGTCCCGATCATGATTGCAGAAAATTACCGTTACAACGAGGAAACTAACATCATCAGAGACTATGTTCGGGAAAAAAGGATCGGAGAAATCTTGTACTTCATGCAAAACAGGGTAGTGAACTACCCCGAGGATATGACGGCAAACAAATTTCCAGCAACGGAGTGGCGCCAGCACCCCGAGTTTCCCGGAGGCGCCATCCTGGATACTGCTGTCCATGACATCGCGGGCTTAAGGCATATTTTTGGCGCGATTGAGCGGGTCCAGGGCTTTGGCCGTCCCCAGGCCTATGACTTTGCGCCCTACTCGGTAATTTGTGTGAACATGCTTTTTAAAAGCGGCTTAATTGGGCAGTTTTCTTTTTACTGCAGCGGCAGGGAAATGCAGAGGCCGCTGGTGGGCCTGCGGATATTTGGGTCAAGGGGCATGATCTATCTCGAGGAAAGAGACTGCGGAACGATCAATATCTCTTACAACGACGGCAAGTCTGAGCAAATAGCCTACAGGCCTCAGCGAGGCTACTATAACGAACTGCTGAACCTGTATCAGGCTGTAACCGGCAAGGAGCCGGTCTCCGTCACCCCGGAGATGGAGTACGGCGATACCTACACCATATTCCAGATGCTTAAGGCAATTCGTGATGAGGACACGCTGCCGGTGGACCAGGAAGTGGACTTCATCCCCGCTTATGACGCCGCACGCAGGGCCCACGCGGAGAATAGCCACTTTCTGCAGCATTAAGGCAGTTGGCGCCTGGGCATCAATATCAGCTCAAAGCACTTCTAACAGTGCTGTTTCCAAAAGAATAATAAACAAAGTGCCCGGAGAAAATAAAAAAAATTGCAGGAGGTGGAAAAAATGGAGCATCTTACTCAAATGGAATTACTTCAGCTTCAGGAATTATTGGGCGCTGAAGAGCTGGCGGTAAAGAAATCCATGTTCTATGCTGAAAATTGCCATGACGCGGAGTTGAAAAAGATTTTCCAGGAAAGCACCAGGAATCACCAGGGACACCTGGACGGGCTGCTTGAGCAGATGCGCAGCTTGAGCGGCAAAGTGCAATAAACTAAAAGAAAGAGGCGATTTAATCGTGATACTTGACGACAGGGACATGATCGCGGATGCGCTGCTGATGCAAAAGCAGCTGATCCACACCTACATGATGGCCGAGCGTGAGTCAGCCAATAGCCACTTAAGGGAAGCTTTACATGATTTACACGGTGAGGAAGAAGACCTCCACGCTAAAATGTTTCACAGCATGCACCAGCGGGACTGGTATAAAACCCCAGTGGCCGGCCGGCAGGCTATTGAGAGCGCTATTCTCAACTGGGAGCAAAGATTAGTGCAGAACCCTGAGCTGAGGGCTTAACTAATCAGCATTTTGTGCCATATTTATCAACTGAGAGCCATACAAGTAACCCAAAGCATTAGATACACAGATTCTATGTTATCTGGACATAAAAGCTGCACGAACCCTGAATAACCTGGTTCTATCGCATGATATTGAAAATGAACACCATATAACAAAAAGCTGACCATAAATAATTTGAAAGCAGGTGACGGTCTTGTTTGCCTGGCTTACTCGCAAAATTACCAATGCCATGTCCGACAGCATGATGGGCCGGATGCTTCAGGATCCCTATACAGAAAATATGTTTTCCATGTTTCCGATCGCCAGAAAGATTGGCATGCAAAATATAGTTGAGGCGGGGATGAGAGCAGAGTCCGGAAAGCCCATTGAACGCCCTTTGGGAAGCCCAGTAGTGCTTTCTCCCTGGGAAACGCTGCTTTTCAGCCCGGTCCACCTGTTCCGGATGCCCACCCAAGATGGAGTTGAAATCCAGACCGGGGTCACTATCGGGTCGGCAGCGAATAAACCGCTGCACCTGGAGATACCGGTCCTCATTAGTGGCATGTCCTACGGGGGCGCGCTGAGCTTAAAAGCCAAAATAGCGCTGGCCCGGGGGGCATCAATGGCTGGAACGGCTACAAATTCCGGTGAGGCGCCTTTAATCGACGAGGAAAGAAAAGAGGCCAAATATTTTATCGGCCAGTATAACCGGGGCGGCTGGATGAACACACCCGAGCAGCTGAGCCGGCTTGACGCTATCGAAATACAGCTCGGGCAGGGCGCCCAGGCTGCCGCGCCGATGGGCACGGAGTCTCACCAGATCGGTTCGGATATGCGCAAAGCCATGCGCCTGAAGCCGGGAGAAGACGCGGTTATTCACTCACGACTGACTGACGTCAACAGCGCCCGGGACTTTATCAAGCTGGTGGAGAGGCTGCGCAAGGAATATGGCGTGCCGGTGGGGTTTAAGTTTGCCGCCTCACACTATTTGGAAAAAGAGCTAGACATTGCAGCAGAGGCTGAGGTGGATTATGTAGTTGTGGACGGCGCGGAGGCGGGCACCCACGGCGGGCCAACCATCCTGCAGGATGACGTGGGGCTGCCGACCTTGCATGCCTTATCCAGAACAGTCAGGCATCTGAATAAATTGGGGGTCAAAGACCATACCAGCGTTATTGCCGCCGGAGGCCTGGTCAGCCCCGGACACTTCCTGAAGGCCCTCGCGCTGGGGGCGGATGCAGTGTATATTGGCTCAATAGCTCTGATTGCCATGATGCAGACCCAGATGAACAAGGCTTTGCCCCTTGAGCCTGCCCCACAGTCTGTCCTCTACCTGGGCAAGTTCAAGGGGGACTTGAATATTGAAAAAGGAGCGGAGCACCTGGCTAAATTCCTCAAGTCCTGTGTGGAAGAAATGAAGTTGGCGGCCTACGCCCTGGGCCGGACCGACCTGGCCCAAATCAGCCGGGAGAACCTCGTTTGCACCGACCGGGACTTGGCCAGGTTTTTAGAGGTGGACTTCGCGGGGTTTTCTCACGAGGAGCAGCATCTGGCCAGAGAAGGGCTGCAGATTATGCCTGAAATAATTCTGGAAGGTGTGGTTGAAGAGGAGCCTCCAGCATTAAGAAAGGTTCACTGATAAAATGCAAAACTTTGATGCCTGGGGCCCCCAAGTGCTGTAAGACAGAGGGAAGCCTTGTAAAATCAGCTTCCCCCTGGTTCTTTTAGTCTGCGGCCGCAAGAATACGGATGTCTTCAATCCGGACATGCAGGCCGTGACTTTTTTGTAAAACCATATTAACCAGCCCGGTGTGGTTTAAGTCCATCATGCAAAAGCCCGGCAGGAAGGTGGCCCGGGAGCCGGTCGCGGGCTCTTTCTTTATTTCGTCAGCGATGCCCTCAAAACCAATCATGTGGTACGCTATTACGTCTTTAACCTCCTGATCCCTGGAGTAAGCGGGACCTACCACCCAGGTGTACAATAGCCCGGTAACCAGCTCAGCCTCGATTACCTGGAGCACATGGGGGATTGGGCAACCGGCCCCCATTGGACGCCCCAGGACATAATCCCCCTTTACTATATTCATTTTTTCCACCATATCGCTGCGGAAGGGCAGGACTATTTTTCGGGCCGAGATCTCGCCCGGCAAAGGCTTCAGCACAAAGTCATACTGGTGGCCTAAAACGTCGCAACCTGAATAAATTGCTTCATGCGCCAGGTTTGAGTTCCGGCCGCAATTATCCCCCTGATAAAACGGGCAGTCTGCATAGGTTTTTTGCCCGTTGTTGACCGTGCGAATAAAGCTCTTGCAATTCATTTCACCGCAAAGGCCGCAATTTTTTCCCGGGGGAAGCCAGTAATGTGTTGGTTGCATATTTACTCACCCCGGTACATATAGTCGGCAATTTGGCCGTCCAATTTTTTGACCACCCCGAAATGGTGTTTCCAGCCTACCTCTTTCTTGCCGACACAAATTGTACAGGTCCCGATTGGCGGGTTCCCTTTCAGGTATAAGTTGTCTTTATCAACGTCTTCCGATTCGCTGATTAGACCAAATAAGCGGTGCAGGGAAGTGCCCTGCAGGGCGTTTGTCTCCATCAGGACCACGTGCGGGTGCACCTCTCTAATTTTTTGAATCAGGACTTCCCGCTCGGCCTGGCTGACCAGATCAATTTTGGTCACTATGGCGATGTCTGCCAGGCTGACCATGGCCCCCATTTTCTCTGGGGCGTGGATTCCGGAAATGGAGCTGAGCACCACCACCCCCAGGCCTTGGTTTAAGTAAGGTGAACAGCGCAGGCACAGGCCGGCGCTTTCCACAATGAACAGGTCCGCGGAATTGCTTTGCGCCCACTCGACAGCGTCGCCCAGGACCATTGCTCCGGCGTGATCAGGGCACAGGTCGCCGGAATAAATTTTCCTGGTCATGATCTGAAATTCCTTTTTCAGCTCAATGTCCTCATAGGCTTTGACCACATCGATCTTCAAAAAGGCAATGCGCATTTCATCTTTAAATCGTTTGACGATCTGTTTGGTTAGTGCTGTTTTGCCGGCGGATGGGGGGCCGGCTATAACCAAAAGCTTCAAAAATTTTCACCGCCCGGTTGGTATTAATTAATTAAGCAAAGCTCACGTGAAGCAGTTCACTAGTAATTTCATGCCCCGCCCTTAACTGTTCTCTGATCAGCCCGACTTGCTTATCCAGTTCGAGGAGGTTTTGGGCAGCCCGGGTTTCGAATTCGTTCTGGTTAAGGACTTTTACAACCGCTCCATTTTCCATAATAATGCGCTTTTTAGTAAGCAGGGCAATTACCGGGTCATGGGTGACGAATATGATAATTTTTGATGTGTTTTTAATAATGTCGATTACTTCCTGTTTAAAGATGCCGGCGTTTTCAATTTCATCCAGCAAGATAACCGGGGCGGCGCCAATTAAAATGGCATCGGCAATCAACAGGGACCTGGTTTGCCCCCCGGAAAGAACAGTGACCCTGGTGTCCTTCTTAATTTTTTCACCGGTGAATTTATTGGCCAGATCGATGGTGTCCATGATTATTCTTTTTTCTTCAATATTGCGGGACCGGGCGTGAATCTGCAAAAATTCCTCAGTGCTTAAATCAGTAAAGCACTTGGTGTTTTGGGTAATCATGGCAATCGGCTTGGAGGCGGGATTGTACCTCACCTCGTCGCCTGGTATTTTCCCATTGATTAAAACCCGGCGTTTGGTGGAAGTGTCACCCTGGGCCAGCAGCTCAATATCGGAAATGAAAGCAGTTTTCCCGCTTCCTGTTGGGCCGACGATGGAAACTGTTTCGCCGGCCCTTAAAGTTAATTCATCAAACTTTTCCCTGTTGCCGCCTTTATCCAGTCCAGGTAGAATTGTTATTATCTCGAGCATTACCTCACTCCTTTTAACCTGCGCAAATAGCACGCTTAAGCGCATTTTGTTTTTTTTATCCTGTATATACTATTAAGTCGTAAATTCGTTTGTAAACTAATAGAACAATGTTTGGTATAATTAGATATTGTTAATAAAATTAGATCCTGTTAACGCAGTTATATTCTTGTAAATAAGTATAATTAAAGATGTGGAGGTGAGTGGCGTGAAGGAAAAAATTACTTATAAAAAGGTTGATGTTGAGAACACATTTCATGATCCCCGCCAGGATTTTCAGCCGACTGTTGTAAAAACGCATGTGCGTTATGATCCCCTTACCGGCAAAACGGGGCATTTCTCGCATTTTGGGGCCATCAAGCCGCAGCAGTTGGACCTGGAAAAATACCTGGACCCGCAGGTAAAAGGGTTTTGTCCCTTTTGTGGCGCCGGCAGGGAGGCGAATACGCCCAAATTCCCCAGGGAGATTTTGCCTGAAGGCCGCCTGGCCAAGGGTGAGGCCCTGCTTGTGCCGAACATTTTCCCCTACGATGTTTACAGCTCGGTATGTGTCATGACCCAAGGGCATGTTGTTCCCCTGGAGCAGTTCAGCTTTGACCAACTGTTTGACTCCTTTGTTGTCGGGCTGGAGTTTTTAAAAAGAGTAAAAGCCCTGGATTCGTCACTGCCCTACCAAATTATGGGGTGGAATTACATGCCGCCGTCCGGTGGGGGACTGGTCCACCCGCACCAGCAGTATTTTGCCACAGGGCAGCCCGGCAACCAGTTTGCGGAAGAGTTAAGGGCCTCGGAGCTTTTTTATGAAAATTATCATTTAGACTACTGGCTGGAGTTGGTGACGGTTGAACAAAAAACTGGCGAGAGGTACATTGGACAGCAGGGAGATTCACACTGGCTGGCGTCTTATGTGTCTTTGGGGATGCTGGGTGAAATCGTTGGGGTGTTTCCCGGAGTGTACTGCATCGATGATTTCAGTGAAGCAAATGTCAGCGAGCTTGTCTCAGGATTGCAGAAAATTTTCAGCTATTTCAGCCATAAGGTGATATTCAGCTTTAACGCGTCCTTATTTTTTGGACCCGGGGGGCAGCAGTTTTTCCCCGCCCACTTCCGGATTGTGCCCAGGACTTTCCTGAATACCAGAGACTTCGCGCCTGATCTAAATTTTTTCCAGGCCGTGCTGCAGGAGCCGGTCAGTGTGGTTTTGCCGGAGGACTTATGCCGGGAAGTTAAGACATTTTTTTAAGCCTGTGGATACGGGTAAATTACAATTTAGCTTTAAGATAAACGGTTCCTGGAAATGGAGAGTCAGGTGGAGGAGAGTTTCCTGACCAAGGAAACCTGGCTTAAAATTGCTGAGCGGATTTGAACTGATCGTAAAATATTGCCTTAAGAGCGCGGACGGTAATGGTGCAAATAATCTTCTAAATTTATAAAATACTATTTACATGACGAATACGCTATGATATTATAATGAGAACCAAGGCGGAAACGCCAAAAAAGGGGAAAAGGAGCCGCCCCATGACCGTACCCATCTACCCACTTGACGTCGTATTGACCGCTGCCGACGCGGCGGAGAAATGGCAACTGGCAGCCAATACTGTCCGCAACGCCTGCCTTGCCGGCAGGTTTGCGGCGGACGAGGCTAAAAAGTCCGGCGGCACCTGGCTTGTTACCATCTCTGGCATGGAGAAATTATACGGACCCCGGCCTAACGGAAATTAAACCTGCCGCCGGTCTGCTACACCGGCAGAAAGGGAGGATATAAGATGGCCAAGTACGAACCATATGAATTTGAAAATTGTGGCACATGTGTTCACGAGGATGAGCGCGGGTTCTGCGACATTGACGATGAACCGGTTTGGCGGTGTCAGTCCTCCTGTAACCGTGAAGGAGGGTGCGAGAAAGGCTTTAGACCGGCCTGCCCGAGCTATGAGGAAAGTAATCTGGGCTAATCTGTCACTGCCTGGCGGTAACTGAGTATTCTGCGGGATTGAGATGAATTACAATTATATTAGTTTAGCTGTGAATGAATAGAGAAAAACTATAATATTGATTAAACCGCCGAAAAACGGCGGTTTTTGCTTTTTGTAACAATGTAAATCAGATTTGTCCAGGTGAGAAAGCGGTTCTGGACGACATCTTCTACGGTTTAGAGATAGATCGCAACTGGTAGAATAAAACAAAACTTTAAATGAATGATCGAGATTGATAGAAAAAAATAGGGAAAATAATAATGGCAAGACAAAAAATTCAGTGGATGGGGTGTGACCTGATGAATGAATCGTATGTATCGGTTAGCGGACATGAGGTTAAGCTCACCAACCTGGACAAGTCCTTATGGCCGGAGGGGCTAACTAAAGCTCATCTGGTAAAGTACTACTGGGACATGGCCCCATATATCCTGCCGTACCTTTTCAACCGGCCGCTGGTGATGAAGCGGTACCCGGATGGCCTGGCTGGCGAGCCCTTCTACCAAAAGGAGTGTCCCGACTATGCGCCGGACTGGATCCTGAGGTGTCCGGTGGAGCATTCAGAAAAGGTAGTGCACTACATTATCTGCAACGATGCGGCTACTTTGGTGTGGCTGGCCAACCAAACCTGCCTGGAAATGCATCCCTGGCTGGCCCGGATCGAAAACGTGGAGTGCCCGGACATAGCAGTTATGGACCTTGACCCGTCGGCAGGAGCTACGTTCCAGGATGTATTAGAAATAGCCCTGATGGTGAAGGAGGCCCTGGCCCAATTCGGACTGCAGTCCTACCCCAAAACCTCCGGGGCCACCGGGCTGCATATTTTTGTGCCGCTTGTTCCCATCCACGCCTATAAAACTGTTGCTCAGTCGATGCGGTATATCGCCGAGCTGATTGTGAACATTAATCCGGGAAAGGCTACCATCGAGCGAAAGGTGAACCAGAGGCAGGGAAAAGTCTACCTGGACTACTTGCAGAACGGCCGCGGGAAAACTATGGCCTTCCAGTATAGCCTGCGGCCGTTTCCAGGCGCCCCGGTATCCACACCGCTGGCCTGGGAGGAGGTTGAAGCGATGAATATTACGCCTGCTTCCTTTACCATAAACAATATCTTCTCTAGATTAAAAGCAAAGGGAGATATTTTTCAGGATGTACTGACGAATAAGCAAAAACTCGATCCGATACTGAAACTGCTATAAATGAGCGGAAGGCAGGTCTACGCCCTTTAGATATCCCGCCGGCTAAATACTCTTATGGCCAGAAATAAAAACCCCAGAATATAAAAGCCCGTATAGACCAGCATCCAGACGCTGGGTTCCGTGCTGCTGCCGAAGGGGCCCAATAGCGACGTGGAGAAGGACGCGCCGGGAACGGATAAGAGTGAGTAAACGATTTTCCGGTAAATCGCGTCGGCAGGCATCAAAAGGCTGGAGAAGATGCCGATATCGACCAGCACGTGGCTTGAGGCCAGGTAGCCGATTTGCTCCAGCATGCCGCCAGCCACTCCAATGGAGTATAGCATAAATGACCCGACACCGTTGGCGAGGGTAGAGAGAAAGGTGGAGCCGAGCATAGCCACCGCCAGGAGAATCAAGGGCTGCAGGCAATAAAGAGCGGCTGACCCTATTTTGAGGGGTACGATAAGCCCGGTATTGAAGTGAATGATCAGCATTACGGCCAGGTAAAATAAAGCGGCAAAGACCGCCAGCATCAAGCCGTAGCCGAAAAATTTGCCCAGGAGTATCGATGATCGCCTGACCGGCCCGGGCACGATGGCGTGCAATACGCCGCTTTCAATTTCACCGGAAATGGTGCCGACAGCGGCCATGACCGCTAAAAAGGAGATGATAAAGCTGCCGAAGTAAAGGCCCAGGGCCAGGAACTGCGGTGCGATCAGAGCCTTTAACTGCCCCGCGTTGCGGCTCATTTCCTGGTAGCCATAATGGACGCCGGTGCCGTACAGCGCCAAAAAGATAGCGGCCAGGAGGACCGTCACCAGTAAAATCCGGCGCCGGATTATTTCCTTAAAATATAGCGATCTGTAAGCTTGCCTAATTATAGATTATCCTGGAAAGAACTAACTTGATTTTGATTTTTCTTAATAGTTATCATTTCAATAATCCTATAATACCAATGACAATTAAAATTAAGCCAATTAGCATCATGCCTATGCTTGAAAATTCAAAAGTATCAGTGAACGCAGAAATTATTGCTTCGATGAGGTTTTTACCAAAAGAAAGTCTCCGGTATTCTTTAAACCCAAAGAGAAAAAGCACAATCCCGCCATTTATACTTATAATAAAGAAAATCATTAGTAGAATCACCTCATAATAATAGTGTCAGAACAACAGGAAGCCATGGTCCAGATAAGAGGCATGTGGTGGCCTGGTAATTTAAGAAATGGAGGTAACGGTACCAGTAAAAATCCATAACTGATTCTGCATAAAGAGTGTAATGTTGCCGTATTTAAAAGGATGTCGTTGTGTTCTTGCCTTAATTGCTAAAGAAAAGCAAGCAGTATCAATATCAAACCGGAAATTAACGCTCCTAACGGAATAGTAATGTAAAGTAGAAATAAAAACACCTTAAATTCTTGAAAAGTGTGAAATTTAGCAATATCATTTTTAATGTGCCAAAGACCAAAAGATAATAAAAATGTCCCAGCCAGTAGCAATGTAACAGGATCTTTATAATTATTTTGTTCCACGAAAATACCCTTCCTATTTTTTCTTTCTTCGAATTTTATCTACAATTAAACCAACTGCTATAGTTAAAGAAGCAATTAGGGTACTCCAAATACCCGGAGGAAGATATTTTTCTTCAATAATTAAAATAGCAAAAACAAGAAGTAAGAGACGTTTCCAACCTCGTTCAAAAATAGCGCCCACAAGGGATATACATATCAGCCAAAATAACAATATTTCAAACATTTTTCCCCCAAAATTTGTTGTTGGAGAAGGATTGATTATCAATCCTTCTCCAAAATCTAACAATGCAATAATTTATTTAAGACTAAATATTCCAATCCTGGAACACTCTAAAACTCCTTTCATAAACAATAGTTGTTGCCCCAGGTATACTATCATTGTTTAACTTTGATAGTAAATGTATTTGGCCGGCCTCCATCATCCACGAAAGCTGTCCGTCATGGCCGAAGGTACTGAACCAGTAGAGTGCCGTTACCTATTGCTAAATCAATTAACAATTACAAAATATTCATTTGGACTAACATTCCTAAAAGAAAGAAAATCAATGTAAAAATTATACTAGCTCCAATATGACGTTTGAGTTTTCCTTCTTCTCTTATTTTTTTTAAGGGATAATCAGGAGCAATAACATTTAATAAGCGGTAATGATTTTTATTTAAAGCAAGACCAATAAGAGCACTCCAAAAACCATATAAGAAAAACGCTACAGGTTGTCTATAAAAAACACCAATACCTAAGATTATAGCAATTACAAAATTTATAGTTTTACATAATTTTAACATAAAAATACTCACCTCTTTTTTACCAATCTTACTAATAATTTTGAAATCTATTTTATTTATAAAGGTAACCGACATCCACAAGAAAGTCGGTTACCTTATATTATAAATTATTGTTACCTACCGGGATCGTTACCCCCATAGGTACCATAGATGTTGAAAGACTACACTATACGGCTAAGACCATGAGTAGTATTTAACTGCAATTTTATAGTCATTTTTTACTAACCATTTAGAAATCGTACTCATTGCTTGTTTGGCTAACCATGTTCCAACAACGGTAGCAAAGGTTGGCCATAGATAATAATTCAGAAATTTCTTAACAGCCCATCCAACATGTCTGGTTCCCAACTAGATCATAATCGATATTGGTGGTCTTGTTCAATGGGTCGGTGATGCTTTTTAACTGGTTAATTTCGTTATACCCATAAGTGGTTACTTTGTTCCTCGCATCGGTGACTGTGGTCCGGTTTCCATTGTTGTCATATCCGTACTGGGTCACACCGAGCAAGGCATCAGTCACCCGGGTGATCCTGTTCTTAAGGTCGTAAAGGAACGAAGTATCGTTTCGCTTGGGATCGGTGACCTTGGTGCGGTTCCCTCTGGTGTCGTATTCAAAATCCGTTTTGTTATTTACCGGATCGGTCACACTGGTGATGTAATTGCCATTGGTGTCGTAGCCGTAACCGGTAATGTTGTTGCCATCCTGGAGACGCATGGCGTCAAACCAGGCGCTACCTGTCTGGTTAAAGAAGTAATAGTATACATCGATGGAGCTAAAGGCCTTGGTAGGTTTAATTTCGGCTACGACATGCTCCCAGCCCATATCGGCATGGTTTTCTTTGGTGAAGTCGTTGGCGTAGCTCCAGTCAAAAGTTCCGTCAGTGTGGTTTATTTTTACCTGCAGACAATAGTAGCCGCCACTCGGATTCGGGTTATCAGCATAGGACCAGCCGGAAAGGGTGAGTTTGCTGTTCTGATCGCCCTTAATTTTTACATTTTGTGTGATCAATTTGTCAACGCCGGACTGCCCGATCATCTTAAAAGATGCGCTTCCCGCATGCTTAAAGGTGGTATCCCGGCCTTCGCCGGTCCCTAAGGTATAAGCGATGTACCACTGGTCGGGGATTTTGTTCCCGTCCGCGTCCAGCTCGAAGCTTGAGTTTTCCACCGTGTTGTAGGTGCTGAGCACAGTTCCCGCTTCAACCTGGATGCCGTCAAATCTGGATATACCTGTGGCGGCTTCGCGACCCACACAGTAGCATAGAACTTATAAGTTCCGGAAAGAGCGTTTCTTTGGACAGCTTACCAGACTATAGTAAAGAATTTAGTGTTCGATATCTTGTTCGAATCTGTCAGAAGAACCCCGAGGTTTTTTTGGTGAGTGTTGATACCAAGACACTAGTACGCTATACTAACGATGAATTAATAAATATTTTCTTTTGTGTGGTAGTTGCATAGTTTATGAATGTATAAAGAGAAGAGAAAGCTGAAAATAAATGTACCTTCGCAGCATAACATTTCTAAAAAATAAAATTTCCAAGGAAAACTATTTTTTATCATCTATCCCCGCTTTGAAAGGGTTGGAAACTCTTTCTTTCCGCGGTAATGTCACCTTTTTCGTCGGTGAGAACGGCACTGGCAAATCTACCTTGCTGGAGGCAATCGCCTACAATTGCGGATTCAATGTTTCTGGAGGTGGAAGGAACAATAAATACGAGGTCGATTCATCCAGTGCTGCCTTGGGAGATTTCATCAAGCTGAGTTGGTCGCCTAAGGTAACTACCGGGTTCTTTTTGCGCGCCGAAACCTTTTATAGTTTTGCATCCTACCTCGACAGACTTGCCGAAGATGACCCCAAAAACACCTATAAACCTTATGGGGGGCGGTCGCTTCACAAGCAGTCCCACGGAGAATCGTTTCTCGCGTTGTTTACGAATCGTTTTGGGATAAAAGGGATTTACTTATTGGATGAACCCGAGGCGGCTCTTTCACCGACACGGCAGCTTTCCTTTTTGAGAATTATGAAGGAGCTAGAAAAAGAGGCCCAGTTTATTATTGCTACACATTCACCAATCATTTCGGCTTATCCCGGAGCGCAAATACTCAACTTCGACGCCTCACCGGTAGCGGAGATTAATTATGAAGATACTTCACATTACCTTTTAACAAAAGGTTTTTTAGAAAACAGAAGTCTGTTCTTGCGCCGTTTATTTGAATAATAATATGATCTATCAACCCGACCTGCGTAAGGAAAAACCTCATACTGGGTGAACCTTAAACAATAGGGAGATTAACTCCCCCTATTGTTAAAGATCATAGTTGCTTTAATCTGAGCTAACCTCGGGCTCAGGAAGTTTTAACTCGGTATTTTGGTGAATCTTGCGGAGATAATACGTTAGGGCAATTTCATGCATTCCGGTTGAATATAATTCTACTATTGTTATATAAATATCCTTTATCTGTTCCAATTCTTTAGTACCGTTCAACTGAGCTATTTTTAATTCTAATATTTCAGCTATGTCGTCTAATATCCACCTTGCAGCCTTATTGGGCCGTGGTGGTAAGAGACATGGTTCTAAAGCTTGTTTGGCATCGAAATATGAAAGTGCGAATTCCTCAAAACCAAGGCTAATCATGTCTTCCGCAAGTTGTGCCCACTCTATAAAGCGTTTCGCATATTGTTCGCTTCGATCTGCGGCTTCCAGGATTTCCATAGTTTTGCCCTCAAACGCTTTAATTAAATTTTTAGCCTCAGGAGTATTACTTTCCAAAGCCTTTCGATATTCCTCCGCTTCAATAAGGCTTTTTTCAGCACATTCCTCAAGCCAACTAACAAACCAGTGTTTCATTATAACCTCCTCAGATTCCCCACTCCACAATTTTTGATATTGCCCAACCTATCGCTCGTGCGTTATATGATTTCATGCGAAAAGTATGAATCAACACACCGGTAACCTTTCCCTCTATCATTTCAGGAAAAACTTCACTGTAATACAAGAGTGGTCTAAGTGATTCTGCAATTGAAAATCTAGCTTCATTAAGTTTTGTATATTGATACTTACTAATATAAGGTTTAAGCACTGATAAATCTCCGCGTTCAAGTCGGTTAACAATTCTTTTTAGCGCCCATGTTGCAACTTTGCGCGAACCCCAGTGCCCTGTCGGATCAATGATATTTACTGGGTTGTTATTTGTATAAACATATAGATTGATACTTTGAGGTTCGTGCGTGAATCCGGGGAAGCTATCCTTTGTTATAAACCTTCCCACTGTCGGGTAGTAATACCTTGCATTAAGATAATACAAACCGGTTTCAGCATCCCAACTATAACCCGCATAGCGGTACGGGTTCACAACAGTGCCTTCCAGACCTGTCGCTACAGGATTGCCCCAGGCGTCGTAGTCGTATTCGGCAACTACCGCGCCGGTGGAGTCTGTAAGAGCTGCCACATCTCCGTGGCCGTTGAAATGGTAGTAGTACGTTTGGCCGCCTCTGACCATCCACAAAAGCTGCCCGTTTTGGCCGTAGGTGTATTCGGCCAGTATGTTGCCGCTGCCGTCCATTTCGTAAAAGACCCTGTTGCTATCACCGTCATAGTAGTACTTGGTGGTTCCGGCAGGGGTCGTTTTGCTTGTCCTGCGGCCGAAGCCGTCGTATTCGAAGGATGCTACCAGCGAGCCGTCTGAGACGTTGGTTACTCTGACCAGCCTGTTGTCCGGGTCATATTCGAAGTTCCTTGTTCCATCGCTGGTCATGTTGCCGTTAAAGTCGTAGGTGTAGGCGGCGCCGCCAACGTTAGTCAACTGGTTGGCGTTGTCGTAACTGTAGTTGGTAGTGGTGACATTGCCGCCAATGGTAACCTTTTTGGTCAGCCTGTTGCCCACGGCGTCGTAGGTGTACTCAATCAGCGTGCCGTCTCGTAGGGTTTCACTGGTAAGGCGGTTTAAGGCGTCATAGGTGTAACTAACGGTTTTATTACCCAGGCTGTCGCTGGTGAGGGAAACTCCCGTAATATTGCTGTTGGCGTCGTAGGTGTAGCCGTAATTACCAAGATTACCGCTGTTGCCGTTAAAGAGCTTGAGGCTTTTGAGGCGGCCGGCGTCGTCGTAATAGTAGAACGACTTGGCGCCGTTGCCGTTTGCTGTGCCGGCTAAATTGCCATTTTCGTCAAAGGTGCTGTTTGTGCTACCGAATGAATAACCGGTTACCTTATACGTGTTCTCAAGCGGATCGTGGTAGAAATCGGTGCTGTGGTTGGAACCGCCAACGTATTTCGCTAAGGTATAAACGTTCCCAGTTTTGTCGTAATCATAATAGATTGCAGTCCCATTTGGATATGAAACCTGGGTCAACTTATCATCAGCGTCGTAGGCATACTGCGTGGTTTCACTTTTTGCCACGTCCACCATAGAGGTCAGGTTCCCTTTGCTGTCATAACCAAAGGTATACTTGGACGCCCCGTTGAACAGGATGGAGGTAGGCCGGTCCAGGTTGTCGTAGTCAAAGCTTACGCTGTTGCCGTTGGGATAGTTGACCGCGCTCTGGTTCCCAACTAGATCATAATCTATATTGGTGGTCTTATTCAATGGGTCGGTGATACTTTTTAACTGGTTAATTTCGTTATATCCATAAGTGGTTACTTTATTTCTCGCATCCGTGACGGTGGTCCGGTTTCCGTTGTTGTCATATCCGTACTGGGTCACACCGAGCAAGGCATCAGTCACCCGGGTGATCCTGTTTTTAAGGTCGTAAAGGAACGAAGTGGCGTTTTGCTTGGGATCGGTGACTTTGGTGCGGTTCCCCGTGGTGTCGTATTCGAAATCAGTCTTGTTATTCACCGGGTCGGTCACACTGGTGATGTAATTGCCATTGGTGTCGTAGCCGTAACCGGTAATGTTGTTGCCATCCTGCAGGCGCATGGCGTCAAACCAGGCGTTGCCGGTTTGGTTATAAAAGTAATAATATACATCAATGGAGCTAAAAGCCTTGGTAGGTTTAATTTCGGCTACGACATGCTCCCAGCCCGTATCGGCGTGGTTTTCTTTGGTGAAATTGTTGGCGTAATTCCAGTCAGAAGTTCCGTCAGTATGGTTGATGCATACCTGTAGAGCATAGTAACCGCCATTGGGGTCCGGGTTATCGGCGTAGGACCAGCCGGAAAGGGTGAGTTTGCTGTTCTGATCGCCTTTAACTTTTACATTTTGTGTAATCAATTTATCAACGCCGGACTGGCCAATCATCTTAAAAGATGCGCTTCCCGCATGCTTAAAGGTGGTATCCCGGCCTTCCCCGGTCCCTAAGGTATAAGTGATGTACCACTGGTCGGGGATTTTGTTCCCGTCCGCGTCCAACTCAAAGCTTGAGTTTTCCACCGTGTTATAGGCGCTGAGCACAGTTCCCGCTTCAATCTGGATGCCGTCGAATCTGGATAAACCAGTAGCGGTTTCCCTACCCACAGCAGCATAGAACTTGTAAGTCCCGGAAGGAATATTATCCTGGTCAAGGATTAACTGGACCCTGGTCCAGTCCGTGTTGCCGCCGAAGAGCGGACTCCTGGCATCACCAATCCAGTTGCCGGCGCTGTCATAAAAGTCGGCTTTAATATACGCGGCTTGGGCCGATAGGTTTTCGGTCTGCACATGCCCGCTTAAAACGTAGGACTTTGTGCTGTCATAGAGGACCGGTCTGGTGTTCATGATCGTAGCCCAACTGGTGGTATTGCCGATTTCCATGCTCTTGTCACCGTATTTGGAAACTGTGCTCCAGACAAAACTAGCGCTACCTCCTTGATACTTGCTCCATTCATCGGGCCAGTTGTCCGAATTGGCGTCTTTTTCGGCGCTGCTATTGGTTACCAGGTTTTCAGCGGCTGAGATCAGTGATGTTTCGTAGTCGATATTACCGTTGCTAAGATAACGGCTTGCCGATGTTTGAGTAAACGCATCGATAATATCAGTATTATTGTTGGAATTGTCGTAGGAATACTTCTCTACCCGGTTTTCCGGGTCAATCTGCTGGGTCTGGTTATTCCTGCTGTCATAACTATACTGGTATTTCTCAGCTAGAGGGTTTGTTTCATCAATGAGATTACCTTTCCCCAGTTCATAAGATGCGGTGTAGGTTCCGTTTTTAGGGTCGGTAATCTGATTGACGTTGTTATCCACGTCATAGCTGAATTTAGTGCTGTAATTCAGGCCGCCCGGATCCTGGACTACTTCTTTGATTTTTCCTTCAGCGTCATAGATATATTTGATTACGTGGTTTTTGGCATCGGTCCTGGTCGTTGTATTTGTGGGAATGTCATAGCTAAAATTGGTGGTACTGACAGTGGGAGTACCGTTTACGGTGATGGTTTTGCTGGTGGAAGTTACCCGGTCGTTGGTGGTATCATAACCGTAAGAAACGGTCTTGCCGTTGGGGTCGGTAGTGCTAGTCAGGTTGTGGTCTGCATCATAGCCATAGGTTGTTACTTTGCCTTCCTGATCGGTCACGGTGGCAAGGTTGCCGCTGGCGTCATAACCGTACAGAATATCCCTGCCGGCGAAGTCGGTTATTTGAGACAGCTTGCCGGCGGCGTTGTAATAAAAGTAGGTGACCCGGCCGGATGCGTCGGATACGCTGGACAGCTTGCCGGAAGTATAGTTAAATGTGGTATCGTTCGGCGTTTTGTTCGGATCGGATATCTTGGCGACTTGACCGGACGTGTTAAATTCAATTTTAACCCCGTCATTTTGGGTTAAGGTATAGGTATTATTCACATAATCTTTGACAAGTTCCAGGAATACTCCGGTAGGCGCTACAAATGTGTCGTTTGTTTGGCGGCTGAAAATATGATCTGTTCCATCTTCATCGGTAAAAATTACCGGACCGTAACCGCTGTCTTTGATGGACATCCCCACATTGGCCACCCAGCCGTAGCCAAAGACGCTGTCCTTAGCCGAGCGGCTGTTGTAGGTCCTGGTAAAGGTTACTGGGATGCCCCTGCCCGGGATATTCAAGTCCGTTACTTGTTGGATTAAATTGCCGTTAAAACCGTTAACCCCGTCCTGGGTAAAGCCCCACTGGTCTTCATGGCCAATCGGGTCAACTTTGTAATTGATGGTCATCTTGGGCCAGTCGCTGGTCCCATTGGTGGATGTGAACCTTTTGGCAGGTTGGCTTGTTGTTTCATATCGTTCCTTAACTGCAATACCGTGGTTCGGTGCGTTTGCCTCATACCATGACTTGACCAGGTCTGTAATCGTAAAATCCCAGTAGCCGGTAGCACTACTGTTAATATAGGTTTCAGGTAAAGGTTCATAACTGGGCTGGTTGTTCCAGGTCGTAGTTGAGGCCACCCAACCGGAAGTAATTTTATGCGCATCTACAGTGATAGCGGCGCCGCTCAATAACTGGTAGAGGCTAAAAGTAGCGCTGGTAACAGATGAACTGCTGGGGAGGCTTGGTAATACATACTCAATAAACGAACGGGTTTTATAATAAGTGGAATCGTATCCTGCAGATAAAAAACTGTCAGAGTAAAACGCAGATGTCGGGTATCTCTCAGATACGAAGGTATCCCGGTAAACGTCGTAGATCACTATTGTCGGATCTACTTTGACCGGATACTGGCGGGCCGTGTCTTTTAACCATTCCGAATCAGCGGTTATAACAATTTGTTCTTTGCCGTTGTCGTTCTTTAATTCAAGGGAAACCTTGTCCGATGTTTCCCCACCGGCGTCGACCATAAATGGCGCCATAAAGTGGGCTATAGGCTTGTCTTTTTTGTCAAACATGGCAAGCTGGCCGGTCTTGGTATCTTTGCCAATGTTAAGGTTTTTAGTCTTTATATCAAAAGTAAAAACATTGGGAGCATCAAGATTGTTAAGAATAATATCTTCCTTAACCATGTCGCTGTCAGAAGTGTATTCTATGTCAACATTATTGTATATATTGCTGTATTTGATTTTGTTTTCGTTAATAACACCCTGGGAAGGGGCAGCGTCAAGAGGTTCAATATTAATGGTCGCTTTTTCTTTCTCGAAACTTACCTTGGCTTGGTCTTCAAAAAGAACGTTAAAACGGTTGGCCTTGTTTTTTACTTTAGAGGGCGCTTCTTCCGCAGGGACTAGATTATTTTCGATAGGGGTCCACTGGAGTTTGTCATTTTTAAAGAAGATAGAATTGGGGTAGATTTCCTGGGTCAGGGTGCCGTCCGGCTCAAGATATACCTTGGAGTTGACGCTCCTCCTTGATGGTATCTCTGTTCTTTCTTTGCCGGGTTTATCGGGAAAATCACTGGGTGGCGCGATAATTACATTGCCATGCGCTTCTGGTTGATTGATGGTATCACTTACCGGGGGAACTTTGTCAATCATTTTCGGAGCTGCTGTAACCTCAGCTGCAAAGGCGCAGCTGTAGGGATAACCAATAAAGCTAAAGCAAAAGGTAACAAGAATAAGAAGTGTTAACGGACGGACGAATTTTTTAATTCTAAAATAATTCTGCAAAGTCATTTTCTCCCTTCGAAAAAAATAAAATAATAATTCACCGCGTTATTTCAAATTATCATTTGACATCACGCCTCCTTCCCGCAGTGTAACTCAAAATACCAATTTATGAACATTTTTTCTACAAATTGCGTCTATAAGGGGTGATTGGTTGTATGAATAGGTACAATTACATACATGAAAGGGATTTGGAAACTTGGAAACAAAAAAAGAGGGGGTTGCCCTCTTTAAAATTTGCAAAACTTTTTATCTTAAATTTTAACTGAGTATTTTTTCCAGTTCTCTCGCCTTTGCTTTTGTTATTATGACTGATTGATTTACATTATTCATAATTACATTGCATGTCTTTTTACCCCAGGGTTGTATTTCTTTCACCATATTGAGGTTAATGATAAACCCCCTGTGGCTGCGGAAGAAAGAACTTCCAGAAAGTCTTTTCTCTAAATTCTCCAAAGTTTCTGTTGTTTTAATTTTAGCCCCACCTAAAACGAATATAACTACATCGCGCCCCTCCCTGGTTATATAGATGATGTCCTTTACATTTATGAATGTTTTCTTATGTTCTTCTTTTACTATTATTTTTATGGGATCAGTTTTAGGTTCGGTCTGTTGCGCTTCAGAAAGCCTTAACCGGATCCGCTCCATAGTTTTGCGGATCCGGTCGATTTTATAGGGTTTAATTAAATAATCAAAAGCATAGACTTCAAAAGCTTCGTGAGTGTAATCCTCATATGCCGTGGCAAAGACTATCACTGTGCCGGGGCTGAAATTGGAGATTTCCCGGGCCGCGTATAACCCGTCTTTTCCCGGCATGGCGATGTCTAAAAACACCACCTGAGGAGCCAAATCTTTAACTAACCGGACTGTTTCATAGCCGTTTTTCGCTTCACCGGCAACTTCTACACCGGGTATTTCTTTCAGAACTTTTCTAAGGATATGACGCATGACCGGATCATCTTCCGCGATCAGCACTGTGATTTTCATGGTTAAGACATCCCTTGATGTTGCTATCTTGCAGGTGGTTTTGGCTGATACCATAAAATAAAGCTGGCTGGTTGAATGCCTAATGCCGCTACAAATAGAGCGCCCAATATCAGGGGGGTAAACATAAGCTTTTTAATTTTCCGCATTGATTGATGCACCTCCTTTCCTTACTGCAAAATTTAAAAGCATGGAGTCAATTTTGCCAATAATAAAATAACCTGGTGGGGAAAAGCTAAAAGTCTGAACCAACAAGGCTAACAGACTAGACATGATGAAAGAAAAATTTACTTTATTGAAAACAAGGTAAGCAATGGCTGTCCAGCCGGCTATAAGTAATATGCTTAGTCCCTTAAAGAAAAGTGATTCCTTTTGGTTCATTGGTCTGTATGGAACATCGCCGGGGGCCCACAGGCAGGCGCATAAAATCATAATTACGCATAGAAACAAAACTGTTGGAAAATGATCGATTGCTTGAAGCTTTTCCAGGTAAATTGCTGACTTGCCAATAGAGAGGTAAACAACCAGGCCGCAACCGAGGCAGCGCAGGTAACTGGTACAGTGTGCTCCGCCGCTTGTAAGCCTCAGCAAGCTGCCGCAAATGAAGGCAATAATTACCTGAACCTGGATTCCTAATAAGAAAGAAGTTGTTATCAATACTAGCCCCTTAATCAGCGCCCCAAGAATAATTTCCATACCGTAACGCACAGAGTCTACCTGACTGTCCTTTATATTTGCTTCTGTTGTGATATATCCGGCTACCTTTTCCGATATACTGTAAAGGCTCAATTAAAGTCCCACCTTTTTGAAGGTATACTCACAGTAAAAATTGTTTCATCGTCATTTGAGGATAAGTTCACCGATCCTCCATAGTTTTGCACAATCTCCTTGACAATGGCCAGGCCCAGTCCCTGTTTCCCTTTGGTAGTAAAATGCGGCTCGAAAATTTTTTCAAATAACTGGGTTTGGATGGGCTTGCCCTGATTTGTGACCCGAAAAATATACGTATTGGGAATTTTGTATACTTCAACAGTTACAAACGGCTTTTTCATGTCGGTATTTTCTACTGCATCCAAGGCGTTGTCAATTAGATTGCCCAGAACAGAGTTTGCTTCAATTGCACTTAATGGCAAGTCCTTAAGACTGCACTTTACAATAATGTCCAGGTTTATGCTTCTAGCTTCCGCTACCCCGATTTTCGTGTATAACATTGCGCTTATCTCATGGTTATCGGTTTTGATAAGATCTCCATGGGTGGAAATGATACTAAATGTTTTTCTTATATATTCTCTTGCCTCTTGAAAAGACTCAACTTCAATCAGGCCATATACTGCCTGCAGGTGATGGTTAAAATCATGGCGCTGTTTACGTATGGAAGCGATCAACTCACCCATTCGTGAGAGTGTCTCACTCGTTTTTTTTGCGGTATATTCAGCTTCCATGGCTTCTGTCAATTTTTTTACCGCTATTGTTGACAAACCGGATAAAGCTATTACTGCAAAACTAATGAAAGTCGTAAAGACACTCAAATATTTGTCAGTAAGGCTGCCGCTGCGGAAAACAAAGAAAGTAATATTTAATAATGCTAATAAAAAAATTGGGCTAAGAACAAGCGTTATAAGAGGAAAATATTGTCTGATGAAGAAATCCTCATTAAAAGTGTTTTCAGAGCCGAGAACAAATAGGTTTCCGTTTTTTTTATTTCTTTTCCAGTAAGACATAATGTTTATATTGAAACGTCGGCATAAAAAAGTTATAAGGGCAAGAATCAGTGCTTCCGGGAGGAAGAAATAAAATCTCAATAAAGTGTCAGCTAAAACTTTTTCATATGTATAGCCGGTTATCTTTAGTACCTGTGGGGCAATCAGCAGTTCCACCGCTACGTAAATGGTAAGCCCCGTTAGCGCTGCCAAAGCGGAGGTTTTTAAATTTAACCGGGTAACTGCGTTAATTATCAGGATGAATACCAACAACAAGATAATGGTATGGAGGCCGAAGGGCACCTGGGATGACCTGATTATACAAGAAGCTAATCCATGAAATATACCAATAATAGCTAACTGCTTCAAGCGCGGTTTAAATCCGGCAAGAGTTATGCCAAGCGCTGCCACCAACATTGCTTCAGGGAAGGAGATAATAATAAGTTCAAGGGCGGACATATGATCCACCAAATTTCCACTCCTTATTATTTGTTTATAAAAAATGTAATTCCTGCTGTCGATGTCCCAAAGGGTCTTTTTGCCGCTCGAAAGGGTCAAAAAACAGCCCATTCCGGTAACAGAATGAGCTTTTTAATACACAAGAATTATTCCACAGAAAACAATAATAACCTTTTGAATATTATTGCAACTTTCTGAAGCTTTTTGCATCTATTCTAAAATAAGCCAACCAAGTTGGGGAACATATAAGTAAAAGTTTTAAATTCGATGGGGTTTATGCCAGTGAAGTGGGAGGCACACCTATGAGATAAGTGTTGATATTAAAATAGCGGTTATAATTACTAAAACTGATGCAAGCTTTAGATGATGTGGGCTACCGGCGTATAAGTACCTTTACTCAAAAGAGCTCGACATTGATATAATTGTGAGTTATAAGTTATGCTATCCGACCATAATGTGAAAAACTAAGAAAATAAAAGATATCTATAGATATTCGAATTGTATAAAGGGAGCAGTTTTTTCCTCCTAAATATCTCTCCGGTTAAATACTCGCATCGCCAGTAATAGAAACCCCAAAATATAGAAGCCGGTATAGACCAGCATCCAGACGCTCGGCTCTGTGCTGCTGCCGAAGGGGCCCAGCATTGAGGTGGAGAAAGACGCGCCCGGCACGGATAGAAGTGTGTAAACGATTTTCCGGTAAATAGCGTCGGCGGGCATCAAAAGGCTGGAGACGATGCCGATGTTGACCAGAACATTGCTGCCGGCCAGGTAGCCGATTTGTTCCAGCATGCCGCCGATCACTCCGATGGTGTAAAGCATAAAAACCCCAATGCCATTAGCCAAAGTAGAAAGAAAGGTGGAGCCAAACAGGGCTAAGGCAAGCAGAATTAATGGCTGCAGGCAAAAAAGTCCTGCTGAAGCCACTTTTACGGGGACATCCAGGCCTGTATTGTAATGTACGATCAGCAGTATAGCCAGGTAAAATAAGGCGGAAAAGATAGACAGCATCAAGCCGTAGCCGAAAAATTTGCCCAGGAGGATCGATGAGCGCCTGACCGGGCCGGGTACGATGGCGTGCATCACACCGTTCTCAATTTCACTGGAAACAGTGCCGACGGCGGCCATGACCGCCAGAAATGAAATGATAAAGCTGCCGAAGTAAAGCCCCAGGGCCAGGAACATTGGCACAATCAGCGCCTTTAACAGACCCGCGCCGCGGCTCATTTCCTGGTAGCCATAGTGGACGCCGGTGCCGTACAGCGCCAGAAAGATCGCAGCCAGGATGACCGTGACCAGTAAAATCCGGCGCCGGATTATTTCCTTGAAAGTTAACAAAAATATGGTTAGCATCCTACTGATCACCACTTTGCATGAGGTCTACAAACAAGTCTTCCAGAGAGTTGTGCACGACGTTAAGGCTGAATAGCCGGCCCCCATTTCTGACTACTGCTTCAGCTATTGCCGGGATCTGCTCCCGTTCCTTGAGGGTAACCCTGACGAGCCGCCCTTCAGTCTTGAGGCTGCTGCTCCGGGAGGCCAGCTCCGCCAGCGCGGCCTGGGTCAGGCCTTCTGCCTGCAGTTCCACCTCTACTGTTTGCGCAGCCAGCTCTGCCAGCGTGCCGCTGGCCACAATTTTCCCCTGATTAATAAAGGCCACCCGGTCACACACCATCTCCACTTCGCTTAGGAGATGGCTGTTGAGAAATATGGTTTTGCCACTTTCCCGCAGCTCCAGCATAATTTCCCGCACCTCGCGCCGCCCCAGGGGGTCCAAGGCGGAGGTCGGCTCGTCCAAAAAAATCAGGTCCGGGTCGTGGAGCAGGGCACAGGCCAGCCCCGCGCGCTGGTGCATGCCCTTGCTGTAGGAGCCGACTTTTTGCTTCTCTTTGCCGCTTAGTCCGACCTGCCGCAAAGCCAGCGGTATGCGTTTGTTCCTGTCTGCCCGGCTCATCCCGTACAGGGAGCCGTGGAAGGAAAGCAGCTCTTCGCCCGTAAGCCATTCCTGGTAGCTAAAACTTTCAGGCAGGTAGCCGATTTTAGCCCGTGTCCCCAGGTTGCCCAGGGGGCTGCCCAAAATATTTGCCATGCCGGAAGTGGGGAAGAGCAGCCCCACCAGCATCTTTACCAGGGTGCTTTTGCCCGCGCCGTTAGGGCCGAGAAAACCGAATATTTGCCCCCCGTCTACCAAGAGGCAAATATTCGAGCAGGCCGCCTTGGTCCCGTACATTTTGGTCAGGTTGTTGGTTTCCAGGATCATTGATCTACCTCGTCTTCTTATATAATAACTATGCCGGCAGGTTTTAAAACTTAAGGAGAGACGGAAAACCAGGCCACCGGTTTAACGCGGTGGCCTGTTCAGTTACTTCATCGATGCTGCTATTGCCTGGGCTTGCTCCAGGGTCAGGTTCCCGCTGACTGCGTAAACAATGCCGTTCTCCTGCCAAATCAGGTTGTTAGGTGCGGGGCCGCCCCGGTGATTATCATTATCGGCGGGTGGTGTGATAAATACACCCCGTGACCCGGCCACATCGACTTCCCGGGTGGTGCCTTCGAAATCCGGGACCAGGAAGGTATGCTGCCAGTCGTTAATTGACGCCAGTTGGTCGCGCAGGCTTTCCGGCAGAAATGGCAGCGCCAATAGCGCGTCACGAATGGCGCTCACATCCGAGCCCTGGGCGATGAGCTCGGGGCTTCTGCTCTGCAGCACCGAGATGCTGGTGTCACCATCTCCGGTATAGCGGGTCTGGACTGCCGCCGGCACTTTTACGGAGAACATCTTGCCGTTAAGTTCGTCCGGCAGGAGTTTTTCACTCCCCAGGGATTTCAGCACCTGGTTGGTGTTGACGGTGTTCAGGGTCAGGTTCAAGGTTCCCCCAGTGTTTAGATAAATTTCCTTGAGGCTGTACCCCGCCGGCAGGGGCTCGGGCAGCTTAAGCTGGAAGTCCACCCCGGCCCGCGCTTCACTTAGAGATACTTTATTTGTGGTTTGCTTGCCAATAAATTCCAGATTGCCGAAGTTTTCAATGTCCACCTGGCCGGCGCCATTGCGGATGGCCTTTTCCATACTGGCTATGTCAGCAGGCGATATGCTGATCGTTTTTACTTTTTCAACCCGGAAAACGGTAAGCAGCTCACTGGCCATTGTGCGCACCGAACTGAAACTGAAGGCAAACACCACCGCTAAAACCAATACGGCTGCAGTAGTGGCTGCCCGGTATCTTGACAGCATTTGGATTACTCCCTTCCTTGTCTTAAGCTTATTTTGACCGCTTCGCCGGTTAGTGTTGAACCGGAGCCAGGCCGCGCCGGTATCAAATTCCTCCCGGCTCATATGCTGCAGGTAGCCGGACAACCTGGTATCGGTGAAAGTTAGGTTTTCCCTTAATTGCTCCAGGGCTGCGCGGCATGAACTGCATTCCAGCAGGTGTTTTTCAATCGCTGACCGCTGACTGCCGGATATTTCCCCATCCAGGAAAGCCTGCAGCGTACCGGTGTCATAACACACCGTCATCACTCTCCTTGAGCCTGGTGTACTCGCTTTTGAAACTGGCGCGGGCCCGCGCCAGCAGGGTCCCGACCGAAGTCTCTTTCAGACCCAGTGCTGCGGCGATGCCGGCGTAACTCATCCCCGAAAACCTCAGGAGCAGGCAGGCCCGGTCCCTCTCCGGCAGGATCTCCAGTACTCGCTTGGTCAGGAGCGCCTTTTCTTCCCGCAGGAGCGCGTCTTCGGGGCCCTCCACCAGGTCAGTGTCCCGGGCCCGCCCGGCGTTGGTTTCCCGGCGCCTCCTGCTGCCTTCGCTGCGCAGCTGATTAATGGCCAGGTTTGTCGCCACTTTGGAGAGCCAACCGCGCAGGTTGGCGTCCTCCCGGGGCGGTGTGAGGTAAAGCTTCATAAACGCTTCCTGGGCAACGTCCTCCGCGGCGGCGCGGCTGCCCAAAAGGCCAATCAGCTTCCTGCACAAGGCCGGGTAATGGCGGTCAAAAAGAGCCTGGAAAATTGCCGGTTTAATTCTGTTGTCGTTTTCCGGCAAGGTCATCTCGGCCTCCCAACTGGGGACTTCACTTATATAACAAAGACAGAAGCTTATTTGTGACAGTGCAACCGGTTAAATTATAACAAAAAAATAAAAAGAAAAAAGCCGGTGCGGCTTTTTCAACAGTAAAGACAATATAAATTTATTTATGTTACAGATCTTTAAGGGTTGTGGAAGTGGGATGGCAGTTTTAGCTTTACATGGGCATGGCAAGCCTTCCTGATTTCTTCCAAAGAGAAGAAGCTTGATGGACGTAGGGAAATTCCCCACGTAGCTACAAAAAAGTAAATAATAAGAGTAACCAAAAAAATACCCGCCGTTTTAATTGCGAAACGACGGGTTTATTATTGGTTGCTTATGAGTTATTTCGTGATCACTACTGCACCGTTTACCAGTTTAATCCTAGTGCCTAATTCGTCAACCAGGAAGCTTGCCGGGATCATTGTGCGGTCTGCTTCCAGGTAGGCCGGTGTGCTTAAGGCTTTTTCCTGCCCGTTGACCTGATAATTTTTGCTATCTATAATTATTAGAATTGTTTTGTCACCGGATTTGATGTGCACTTCGTTGGGCTCGATCCACTCAACGTTGCAGCCCAGCGCTTCTAAAACGGCTCTGGCCGGCACCACGAGCTGCCCGCTGCCGATAATTGCTGGTTTCACATCAGTTGAGATGACGTTGCCGTTTACCACTAATTGCAAATCAGCCGCTCCCACAACGGGCGGCTCTAAAACCTGCTGCAGCTCCGGGAGCAGGACTGCCAGATCGGCGCTGTTGGAGGCATTCAATTCAGGAACGCTGACCACCAGGCTATGGTCCACTTTGGTGGTGGATTTGGCTGTGGCGCCGAGATTCAATAATAATTCCCCGGTGTTATTGTCTTTGGCTGTGGCTTTAATAGTGATATCCGAATCAGCTACCTCAGATTTGTAATTGTACAAACCGGTCATGGAAAAATCGACCTTAGGGCCGTTTATGTCATTGAAGTTGCCCGAGATGCTGTATGAACCTTTCATGTTCTCTTGAGTCCCGGCACCGTCAAAAACGACAGCGAGTTGTCCGCTAGCCGAGCCATTGGGTGCTTTAAAGCCCAGGTCCATCTTAAAGTTTTTCGGCCCGCCGGGCATGAGGGAGGCTTCATAAGTGAATTCTTTGACTGTGACGAAGGTGCTGACCAGCTTAATATCCTCCCGGGATATAACGGGCATGCTGTCGATGCCGGCGATGATATCCTGCTTCATTTGCTCGGGGTCCATGCCCATCTGCTCGTAACTGTATTTGTTTAAATTAATGACGAGATCGGCAGCTCTTTCCTTCTCGTTTTTTATTTTAACCAGCAGGTTATAGATCACATCTTCCAGGCCGTTTTGGTCCAGCTTCAAGGTAACTTTACCGTTGGACAGGCTGAAGTATTCGTCCGGTATGGCCTCCACCAGGAAAAGCAGCAGATCCTTGTATTCCTGGGGTAGTTCCTGGTTTTGATAGCTGAGCATCTGTTCCCAAACACTATTGAGTTGTCCATTGGATAAATACAGATATTCGGGGCTTTGCTCCAGCAGGGCGGGATTGTCCTCAAAGACGTCAAGCCCAAATTCCTTCAGCAATAAAAAGATGTCTTTAGTAAAGATAATTTTGTCATCTTTTAAGTAAAAGTCTCCGCTGTGCTCGCTGCCGGATACGTTAGTGGTGTAGTTTATTTTAATTGCATTGTTGGATGCATCCAGCTGTGAGATGAATTCCGTCGATGAGCCCTTAACCTGGCCTAACTCTTTTGTCAGGCTGCCGTCAAACTCAGTTACCGTAATATTGGTTACATCCTGGGACTTTTCATAAAAGCCTTTGTCAATACCCAGGTTGAAGCTGTTGATGCTGGCTAAAACTAAGTCCTTTGCCGTGGGTTGCGCCGCGTCTGTAGCGAGGACCACACTAAAACATAAAAACAAGGTCAACACTACTTTAAATAAGGATTTCCTGCTCATGCAAACACCCCCTCAAATTATTTACATCGCTATTATTATACTATAACTAAATAGTCAATGTTTAAAATATTTAAGACAATAAATTAAAATATACTAAGTTGCAAAAGAAATATTGCTCTATTATAAATATTTATCTGTCTGCAAAACTCCGAGTGCCGGAGCAGCCATTAAATGCTTTCTTAATCCCTTGGGCGCTATTTATCTTAAATGCAAAGCTCCAGGCCGATCGGGCAGTGGTCGCTGCCTATCACCTCGGAGTATATCAAGGCATCCTGAATCCGGTCTTTGATGCGCTCTGAAACCAGAAAATAATCAATGCGCCAGCCCACGTTTTTGGCCCGGGCATCGAACATGTAGGACCACCAGGTATAAGCCCCCGCTTTGTCGGGGTTAAGGAAGCGGAAGGAGTCTACAAAGCCGGCCGCCAGGAGTTCGGTCATTTTGGCCCGCTCCTGGGGAGAAAACCCTGCATTTGCCACATTGGACTTGGGGTTTTTGATGTCTATCTCATGGTGGGCCACATTCATATCCCCGCAGACCACCACCGGCTTTTTCCGGTCCAGGTTTACCAGGTGGGCGCAAAAATCATCCTGCCAGGCCAGCCGGTAGTCCAGGCGGGTCAGCCCCCGCTGGGCATTTGGGGCGTAGGCATTGATGAGATAGAAGCGGTCGTATTCCAGGGTGAGCACCCGTCCCTCCTGCCCGTGCTCCTCCTGGTCCAGGTTGAGCGAGACCGCGATCGCTTTATTCTTGGAGAAAACAGCCGTCCCGGAGTACCCCTTTTTCACAGCGCTGTTCCAGTATTCCTCATAGCCGGCCAGGTCCAGCTCCGCCTGCCCGGGCTGCATTTTTGTTTCCTGCAGGCAGAATATATCCGCATCCGCAGCCCGGAAAAAGTTCATAAACCCCTTATTCATGACGGCGCGCAGACCGTTTACATTCCACGAAATTAGTTTCATAGATATTCTCCATTTCATTACTATCGGCTTATAACGCCGCCGGTAGGCCCCCTTCTCGATAGCGAGCTTACGCCAGGAGCGCCTGATTAATTTTCTTTCATCCTACCTAATAAAAGGTCTAATAGCAAACATAAATCTTATGTTAGAAAATCTGCAGATAAAAAATTCTAGCAAAGTGCTCCGGGTTCCTTTAATTTGCGCAATAATGGTGGTTTTTTCAGGATAAATGGACCTGAAAATATTTGCAGGATTATTATATAAGTTTGGCGGTGAAAATAGCCGCAGGGGTGAGGGATTGATGAGGAAGGCTTACATTGATAAAGGGCACAAAAAATGCCGCTTTCTCCTCGAAAGCGGCGATATGTTGATGAGAGGTATTGCCTGGATGCTAGTCGTTAAGCATTCAGAAATTCCTCGTATAAGTATTTTAAAATGCTAATATTAAAAATAAGTTAATTAAAAATTAAAATTAAATAAATTCAGCCCCTTGCCCTGGCAGTCAGTATGGGAGAAACGGCAAAGAGCATTAACCAGGTGTCCCCCTATGCAGAGGGGAGTGGGGGCTGCTTTTGATGAATTGCTGGAAGATGTTTTTGAAACAACTAAAGCGATAGGAAATTCAATTGACTTTGCGGCATCGAATTGCTTCCATCGTGTAAGCCTGGGTATGATCAGCCTTATCCCGTGGGAATGAAATAATTACGGTCTGGAAAAAATACCTTTGCTATTGATTAATGGAGACCCCTTCAGTATTATTAGAAAAAAGAGAGGTGAGCCTGATGAAATATCAATTTGAGCTCAACGAGCAAGAGGAGCAGCCCGTTCTGTCCATCAGGACCAGGACGGCGGTAGAAAACCTGCCGAAGGTAATTGGAGAAGCTTACGGGAAAATTATGGGGTATATGGCCCAGCTCGGCGAGCATCCTGCCGGCGTGCCCTACACTGCCTATTACAACATGGATATGCAGGACTTAGACGTGGAAATGGGCTTTCCCGTGGCAAAAGCCCGGCCCGGACAGGGTGATGTCCAGGCCGGGGCAATCCCGGCGGGCCGGTATGTCACCTGCATGTATAAAGGGCCTTACAGCCAGATGGAAGAGCCCTATAATGAGATTACCAAGTGGATGGCGGAAAAAGGCTATGAGCCTTTGGGCGTGAGCTACGAGTACTACTATAATTCACCGGAAGAGGTGCCTGAAAGCGAGCTATTGACCAAGATCGCCATTGCTATAAAATAACATCTTAGGCGTGATGAAAAGGGAAGTTAGTTTTAATAGACTGATTTGATCTTAAGAAACGGGGGGTGATGACCAGGTGGACAAAGCTAAGGATGGCGCCGGCGGGCGGCGCTGGGAACTGGCAACCTTTGCCGGGGGGTGCTTCTGGTGCATGGTGGCCCCCTTTGAGGTGCTGGAGGGGGTAAAGAGCGTGGTGTCAGGCTACATGGGGGGGCATGTGAAGCGCCCCACCTATGAACAGGTTTGTTCGGCCACCACCGGTCATTACGAAGTGGTGCAGGTCGGCTTTGACCCGGCCGTGCTGCCGTATGCCGGGCTGCTGGACGTATACTGGCGGCAGATTGATCCCACCGATGCGCTGGGCCAGTTTTTCGACCGGGGGAAGTCCTACCAAACCGCTATTTTCTACCATAATGAAGAGCAGAGGCTGGAGGCGGAGAAGTCCAAAAAGGAGCTGGACGCCAGCGGCCGGTTTGACCGGCCCATAGCCACGAAAATTCTGCCGGCGGCCGAGTTTTATCCCGCCGAGGAATACCACCAGGACTACCACAAGAAGGCCCCGGGTCACTACGCCCGGTACCGCCTGGGCTCAGGGAGGGATGCCTTTATCGAAAAGCACTGGGGCAGCGAAAAAGAAATCAAAAAAGAAAATTTAAGGGAGAAGTTGACCCCCCAGCAATATGAGGTGACGCAAAACAGCGCCACCGAGCCGCCCTTTCGCAACGAGTACTGGGATAACAAGCGCGAGGGCCTGTATGTTGACCTTATTTCCGGCGAGCCTCTTTTCAGCTCCAGGGACAAGTTTGACTCGGGCTGCGGCTGGCCAAGCTTTACCCGGCCGGTTCAGGCGGAGCAGATCGTGGAGAAGGAAGACTTAAGCCACGGCATGGTGCGCACGGAGGTGCGCAGCAAAAAGGCAGACTCGCACCTGGGGCACGTCTTTAACGACGGGCCGGGCCCGGCCGGCCTGCGCTATTGCATTAACTCCGCTTCGCTGCGGTTCATCCCCAAGGAAGATTTGGAGAAGGAAGGGTACGGGCAATACCTCAGCCTCTTTGAGCAATAACGAGACTCCCGGCCAAACGGTAATACCTGCAGAGATGGGGTGAGGAAAATGGACAGGGCAGTGCTTATTTCCATACTGGAAAGCATTACCCATCCAATCGTCTTTGTGGACAACCAGCATATTATCCGCTACGTCAATAAGGCGGCCAAAGAAAAGTACGGCAAAAAGGGCCACCTGAACCTGGTTGGTACTTCGATACTCCAATACCATAACGATAGGTCCCGCAAAATAATTTTAGACACCTATGAAATGCTGGAAAACAGCGGGGAAGACGAGAAATTACTGGTTATAAAGAGTGCCGGCCAGAAGATCTTAATGCGTGCGGTCCGCGACGCTTCAGGCAAGCTGATCGGGTACTACGAGCGTTTTGAACCGTAGGCTTCTATCGAACATACTTACAGAGCCATAACCAAATTATGAGCGACTTTTAAGTGACTTTATCACCGGCAGAACCCCACTAAGTACTCAGCAGCCCTATCCTCTTAGTCAACGACATCGATGGGGGACTGCGTCGATAAATAATGTGTCTGGCAAAACCCGGTAGCGTTTACCGGGTTTCAACATTGACAGCCTGGCCATTCGTGGTAAACACGACAGTCCCGTCCAAATCTGTTCGATATACCTTTATTCCGCTCAGCCTTTGCAATATCTCCCTGTGCGGGTGGCCGTAATCGTTGCCGGCGCCCGCACTGATCACCGCGTATTGGGGGCTGACCGCCCTCAAAAAAGCCGGGCTGGTAGAGGTATGGCTTCCGTGATGACCCACCTTGAGCACATCCGCCTTAAGCGTAGCCGCGCCGCTGCCGGCCAACATCTCCATTTCCGACTTTTCTTCGGCATCCCCGGTAAACAGAAAGCTGACCTGGCCGAAGCTGACCTTGACCACGGCGGAGTAATTATTCAAGTCCTCGTAAGAGGCGGCGTTTGGGGCCAGCATCACAGCGCTTAAACCCTCGCTGGCAACCAGCTGGACGCCGGCTTTGGCCGGGGTGACGGTGAGCCCCCTGGCTTTAATAGCCTTAAGCACATCCTCAAAAGTTCTCGTGTTATTGGTTGCTTTAGGCAGGTAAACCTTGCCGGTATTGAAGGTATTAAATACCGTATCCATGCCGCCGATATGGTCTTCGTGGGGGTGTGTGCCGACCAGATAATCGATTTGGCTGACACCTGACTGGCTCAGGTAGTCGACCACAGCTTGCCCGTCATCATTATTGCCGGCATCAATCAGCAGGTTTTGAGCATTGGGCAGCTGGATAAAAATACAGTCGGCCTGGCCTACATCGATGAAATGTACTTTCAACTCTCCTGATCCGGGAGTGGATGTATCAGTTTTCGGTGGTGTTGTTTGTTCCGCAGGAGGTGTTTCAGCCGGCTGGGTAACGGTCTGTTTAGTTTTACTGCAGCCGGCAATAACCAGTACAGCTATAAGCAGGCAAAGGAGTATAAATAATTTTCTATTACGCATTTATTTACCCTGTTCTTAAAAGAAGATTAGCAAACTGTTTAGCATAATTTAGTGGCCGATGCGTGAGTTTAACAAACTATTCTTTAAAGAGAGAACGAGCCAATTGATCAACTGCTTGTTTTCTCTTCTCAGTTGCCTCTTTGTCCACTGTGATGTCAATTTTTATGACGTCCCCTACCTTAGTGCCCTTAGGGACTAATACCTTGGGAATGTGAAAGATTCTGCGGTTCATTTCGATTAGGGCATATTCCCCTTCAAAACGATCAATTATAAGCATTATAAAACCCTCTATTCTTTAGAAATTTTTTCTTATTAGAGACTGATTATTCCCAGATAAGTGTCTTTAAAATATTAGCTAAGATATTTCTAACTATTGATAAAAAAACCTGCTTTTTGCTGCTTTTTTTTTTATGCGCTTGGCATGAGCGCCATCTCTGCGGAGCAAGTCCTGATCGGTTAAGGTAAATTAGGAGTGAAATTTATGGTTAAATAACCCGGGGTTGCTGTGGGGTTAATATTTATTTAAAAATATATTGTTGACCTTCACGTTGCGTAAAGGTGTATAGTGAATGTTGTCAAGGAGGTGATTAGATGGAATACACAATACGGAAGCTGGCCCAGTTGGCCGGGATTAGCACTAGGACACTCCGGTATTACGAAGAGATTGGCATTATTAAGCCGGCCAGAATCAACTTGTCAGGCTACCGGATCTATGGTCAAGCGGAAGTTAACCGGTTGCAGCAAATTATGTTCTACAAAGAACTGGGGTTTAAACTTGAAGTCATTAAAGAAATTCTAATGTCACCTTCATTTGATGAAGCAAAAGCCCTGAAAGAACACCGCGAGAAACTTCTTGACAAAAGAAAACAGCTGGATTTATTAATTGTCAATGTAGAAAAAACAATTGCCTTAATCGAAGGGAGAATGACCATGACTGATCAAGAGAAGTTCAAAGGCTTTAAACAAAAGCTGATTGATGAAAACGAAAAAAAGTACGGTAATGAAATCCGTGAGAAGTATGGCGAAGATACTGTTAACAAGTCCAACGAAAAGCTGAAAAATATGACGCAGGAAGAGTATGATGTGGCAAACAGGCTGGCAAATGAGGTAACCATCACTTTAGCCGAGGCTTTCAAAACTGGCGACCCCGGCAGTGATCTTGCCCAAAAAGCAGCGGATTTGCATAAGCAATGGTTGACTCATTTCTGGAGTGAGTACAGCAAAGAAGCACATGCGGGCCTTGCTCAAATGTATGTGGATGATGAACGCTTTAAACAGTATTATGACGAAAAGCAACCGGGTACGGCAGAGTTCCTGAGAGATGCGATTTTCATCTATACCGATGTGAAGAAATAAAGGCCTTGCAAAAATTTATGGCGGCAATTGTATTGTTCCGAGGCGGCTCACCAGTGTGCGGGCCGCCTCAGTGCTAACAAAAATCGTTAATTGTAAATGTTCTGTAACCCTTGATCGGGGCCTCTTAAACCAGGCCTTGCTATGTCTTGCCCCATATTGCTGGTATAATCCCGAGGACTTTGAAAAGAAACATGCATCAAAACACAGGTAGAATTTTAACCCGTGGTCGAATGGACGTTAATAAAGAACCTTCCAGAAACTTTGATTACTGATGGCCTATACCTGCCGCCAGCGATAGATTGTCAAAAACACGGTCCCCATGGCCAGGCAGACCGCAACGAGGCCGGCGAGCCAGCCCAGGATCGGGATGCTGGTGAGGATCTGCAAAAGCACCAGCCCGAGCATGAACGGAAAGATGGCGTTGACCCTCCCCTCCCAGCCGAAGCGTGCGGCCAGCAGCCGGCCAATGGCATCGCCGGTGATAATGTGGGCGGCGTAAATAAGAGCCCCATAGATGACCAGCAGGGCCAGGGCCAGGGGGATGCCGATCACCGTGATCAGCAGCACAATCCCCACCAGCGGTGACATCAGCAGCAGCACCAGTCCCCAGCCCAGCGAGTAGCCGGGCGCCTGGCGCATGGTCTGGCTCAGGCGGCTCCAAAGTCCCGGGAAGATCAGAGTGATAATGCACCATACCAATACACCCGCGGCAAACCAGAGCAGCGCTCCAATGAAGCTAAAACCTTTACGCTCGGGTTGGGGTGGTGCTTTGGGTTCCTGGCGCTCCCATACGGTGGTCCCTGCCACCTTAGCGCCAGGGGCAATGGTGGCCTCCCGCGGCGAGCCGTAGGCAAGGTTGCCCCCGATCACGGCAGCCGGTCCGAGACTTAAATTTTCGATGCCCCAAAATTTTACGTCGCCATCCACAGCGCCGTTTAGCCGCGCCGTTCCGCCGGCCCCCATCAGCTGGCGGCCGACCGTGCCCGCAGTATTAATCTGACCGGCAAAAACCAGTGCGTCGCGGTGTACCCTGGAGTCCTCCAACAGCCTGACTTCACTGCCGGCGGCAGTCAGGCTCTGCCCCAGCTCACCTCTGAGGTCAATATCCTGTGCCGCACAGCGGGCATTACCGCTTACTGGTCCGTTGATCCGGATGGTTTGCGCCGCTGCCAGGACGTCTCCATTGACCCTGCCGTTGATCGTGATCGTCTGACCGGCGGCAAAAATATCGCCCTCCACATCCGCATCAATAACAATGTCGTTGCCTGCTGTAAACAGCGGCCCCTCGATCACACCCGCCGGAACCAGCACACTGTCCCCGTTCACGACTTCCAAAGCGACGGCGGGTGCTGTCAAAATGAACATGATTAAAAAAATAAAGGCCGGTACCGTCCATTTCTTTCCTTTAAACACGTGCATTTCCTCCTTTCGCACACTCCTTTAGTTTGTCCATGTTGCGTTTTTTGTTTTCCTGGCGGTCCAATACGGACCTCCTGGTGCTGTCCTCGGTTAAATAACTATTTTGATAATTTTAAATATATCATATTTCATTAAAATAACATACAAGTCTGGATTGTGTCGTTGAGAGGCATGATTAACTGGCTGCAGGCACTGTGTGCTTGCCTCGGAAGGAGCGGGTGTTAAGTTAAGTCTTTACGAAATATTAGTAAATAGTTATGTACTATTTATGTCGTTATGTTATATACTAGCCAACGAAGATTACATATAAATGCTGGAGGGCTTGCCATGAGAGATTTAGAAGAGCTGGTGAGTAATTTCCTGGTGGTTTTAGCGGACATGCGCGATAAATTCATCAGACCGGCCGATCTAATTGCACGCTCCCGGCTGGGCCCTCTACAATTTTATGCGCTGTCCGTCCTGTACCGGGAGGGTTCCCTGTCGATGTCCGAGCTGGCCGGTGAGATGCAGGTGTCAAAGCAGCAGCTCACTCCGCTTGTGGACAGACTCATTGAAAACGGCCTGTTAGTCAGAAAAGCGGACGAAAATGACCGGCGCAAAGTGCTCCTGGCAGTCACCGGGCCAGGCAGGGGCCTGTACGATGCCCTGTACGGGGAAATTACGTACTCCATCGCGGAAAAGTTTAAAACACTGCCCCTCAGGGAGTTGGAGGAACTGGAGCAATTGCTCAAGAGGGGGCACGAAATTTTAAAAAGTATCAATTAGCACTGGAGAGTTATACATGCTCAAATTATTCCGGTTTTTAAAACCTTATAGATGGCAATTGTTCTGGGTGGTTTCGTTCCTGTTTGCCCAGTCTCTCGCCGAGCTGTATCTCCCGACGCTGATGTCCGATGTGGTGAACGAGGGCATGATGAAGGGCGATACCGGCTATATTTGGGAATTCGGCAGCTATATGCTTTATGTGGCGCTGGGGAGCAGCATCTGCTCCATCATCGCCAGCTACCTGTCGGCATTGACCGGCCTGGGATTGGGTCGGGACATCCGCGATGAAGTCTTTTCAAGGGTGCAGAGCTATTCCCTGCAGGAATTCGATCAAGTCGGCACGGCCTCGCTGATTACCCGGACTACCAACGATATTATTCAGGTGCAGACCCTTGTGGTCATGGGCCTGCGATTTATGGTCTTCGCCCCGATTATGTGCTTCGGGGGCATTATTATGGCATATTCCATGGACAAAGAGCTGACCTTAGTTCTGGCCGTGGTGCTCCCCATAATGCTGCTCCTGATCTGGGCACTGGCCGGTGTGATCGTACCCCTGTTTAAATCAATGCAGGTTAAGCTCGATCAGGTCAACCTGGTGCTCCGCGAGAATCTTACCGGAATCAGGGTGATCCGGGCCTTTAATAGAATCAATAGCGAAAATGAACGGTTTAACAAGGCGAACCGTGAACTTACGGATGTCTCGATCAGGGTTAATAAAATAATGGCGGTAATGCAGCCGATCATGATCATCATTTTGAATTTCACATCGCTGGCGATTATCTGGTTTGGCGGCTACCGCATCAGCCAGGACCAGATGCAGGTGGGTGAAATGATGGCCTTTCTCCAGTACGCGATGCAGGTAATGTTCTCGATCATCATGGTCACGTTTATGTTTGTCATGGTACCGCGGGCACAGGCCTCAGCCCACCGCGTTAACGAGGTGCTTGGCGTGGAGACGGATATCAAGGACCCTGTGCACAGCGTGGAGCCCGCCGCCGAGGGCGGCCGTCTGGAATTCCGGGACGTTACCTTCAGCTATCCCGGCGCCGCGCTGCCCGCCTTAATAAATATCTCTTTCACCGCGGTTGCCGGCCAGGTCACCGCTATTATCGGCGGCACCGGCTCGGGCAAATCAACTCTGATCAACATGATCCCGCGGTTTTATGATGTGGACAGCGGCTGCGTGCTGGTCGATGAGGTGGACGTCCGGCAAATGACTCAACAGAGGCTGCGGGCAAAAATCGGGTTCGTGCCGCAAACACCCGTCCTCTTCAGCGGGACTGTGTCCGAGAACATTCGCTACGGCAAGGTCGACGCGACTGATGAAGAGGTGGCCCGGGCAGCGGAGATTGCCCAGGCCAGCGAGTTCATTGCCAACATGACAGGCGGTTTTGAAGCTCAGATCGCCCAGGGCGGCGCTAATTTGTCCGGCGGGCAGAAGCAAAGGCTTTCCATCGCCCGGGCCTTGGTGAGAAACGCCGGGATCTATGTTTTAGACGACAGCTTCTCCGCCCTTGACTTTAAGACCGATGCCCTGCTCCGGGTGGCTCTAAAAAAAGAGACCGCTGGTGCAATTGTGATAATTGTTGCCCAGAGAGTGGGCACAGTGATGGACGCCGACCAGATCATCGTGCTGGATGAAGGACAAATTGCCGGTATCGGCAAACACCGGGAACTGCTTCGCTCCTGTGGGGTGTACCGTGAGATAGTATCCTCCCAATTATCGGAAGAGGAGATTGCTTGACCGTATGAGTGAGAAAAATTCTCCCAAAGCCGGTCCCGGGCACCGTCCTTTTGGACGCGGCCCGCTGGGTAGGCCGGCGGAAAAAGCAAAGGATTTTAAAGGGACCTTTAAAAGGCTGTCGGACTACCTGTGGCCCGAGAGAAACCGTTTTATTATGGTGTTTTTCCTGGCTGTGGCGAGCACGCTGTTTGCCATTGCCGGCCCTAAAATCATGGGGATGGCCACGACAAAACTGGCTGACGGGGTCATGGCCAGGTATGCCTATTATAGTCATCTTGCCGCGGCAGTCCAGGAAAACCTGCCGCCGGAAGTGATCAATCAGCTTAAAAGCCAGTCCATTCCGGCCTTTGATTTTGACTATATCGCCAGGATCCTGCTCCTGCTGGTGGCGCTTTACCTGATCAGTGCCCTGTGCACCTACGCCATGGGCTACATCATGTCCGGGGTATCCCAGAACACCGTTTACCGGATGCGCAATGACGTCAAAGACAAGCTCGACCGCCTGCCGCTCAAATACTTTGACCAGCGCACCCATGGCGAGATCTTGAGCCGGGTCACCAATGACATGGACAATATTGCCACAACCCTTCAGCAAAGCCTGACCCAGTTGATTACATCTATTGTCACAGTGCTGGGGATCCTGATCATGATGCTGACCATCAGCCCGGTGATGACGCTAATCACGCTGATTTCGCTGCCAGTCAATATGTTAATCACTATACTCATCGCCAGGCATTCGCAAAAGCTTTTTGCGGAGCAGCAGAAGTGCCTGGGAGAGCTGAACGGTCATGTCGAGGAAATGTACGCGGGGCACAAAATTGTGAAGGTGTTCGGGCATGAACAGGATTCCGTGGCGAAGTTTAAGCACATTAACGCCAGGCTGTACGGGGTCGGCTGGAAAGCCCAGTTCATTTCCGGCATAATTTTTCCGGCCCTGAACTTTGTCAGCAACATCGGCTACGTCGCTATCTGCGTTGTCGGCGGCTTGCTGGTGGCGCAAAAGAAAATTGAGGTGGGTGACATTCAGGCGTTTATTCAGTATATGCGGCAATTCACCCAGCCCATCGTCCAGGTGGCCAACATCGCCAACGTCCTGCAATCCACCGTTGCCTCGGCGGAGCGAGTCTTCGAGATCCTGGACGAGGGTGAGCAAGCCCTCGACCGCTCAGACGCGAAAGTGCTCCATTTCCCGCGCGGCGCGGTGAGATTTGAACACATGGACTTTGGCTACAAGGAAGGCGAGCTGCTGATGAAAGACCTCAATATTGATGTGCGGGAGGGCAGCACCATTGCCATCGTCGGGCCCACCGGCGCCGGTAAAACCACGCTGGTGAACCTCTTAATGCGCTTCTACGAGGTGCAGGCCGGCCGGATCACGGTCGACGGTGTGGATATCAGGGACATGCGGCGCGGGGACCTGCGGGCGATGTTCGGCATGGTGCTGCAGGATACCTGGCTCTTTAACGGGACGATCAAGGACAACATTGCCTATGGCCGCGAGGGCGCAACGGCTGAAGAGGTCGAACAGGCCGCCAGGGCCGCCAATGCCCACCACTTCATCCAGACGCTTCCGGACGGCTACGAAACAGTGCTCAACGAAGAGGCCTCCAATATTTCGCAGGGCCAGAAGCAGCTATTGACCATTGCCCGGGCCATTCTGGCCAATCCGGCCATCCTCATCCTCGATGAGGCCACCAGCAACATCGATACCAGGACCGAGGTGCTGATCCAAAGGGCGATGGCCAACTTAATGAAGGGCAAAACCAGCTTTGTGATTGCCCACAGATTGTCCACCATCCGTGACTCCGACCGGATCCTGGTGATGGACAAAGGGGCCGTGATCGAGCAGGGCAATCACCAGGAGCTCCTTGCCGCTGGCGGCTTCTACGCTGAATTATACAACAGCCAGTTTACCGGCAGGAACCCCGGCGGGCAGGCTGTATCCTAAGTTTATTTACATTATTAGAAAACTTAAAGCAAAAAACAAAACCAATACTATAATCGTGACCCCTACAACAGCAACGGTCCAACTTTTTGCATTTTGCCTTATATTTATGGCTTTAAACTTTGCCTCCGAGAGAACCGGATTGGGAATCATATTCAAAATAAATTCAACCCCAAGCGGAATGAGGATAATATCATCTAAATAACCAGGCCCGGGAAAAATAAGCCCGGGAAGCACGTCAACAGGGCTTATAATATAGGCAGCCAGCAGCATGACCAATGCTTTTGCCTGCCAGGGGGTCCGCGGGTCCTTGATTGCATAATAAAGTAAGAATATATTTCCCTTCAGCCTTTTAAACCGATACCACAAACTTTTCAATAGATTCCGCCTTTCAATAAATATCATTAGGATAAACGGTGAGTTTTAAAGACGTCTATTTTCCGATGGGGGTTGACCATAGTCGACGGTGTGGTTGTCGAGGATAACATCTCAATTAGGTAAGTCAATGGTGACTTGCTTAATTATATTATGAATTTCTGGATCCATATCAATATACCAAAAAAAGGCGCTCTTTGGAAGGAGGCCCTGAATACCTGGTGACGGTTAGTAAAAATTTCGATCAGCTTTAACTGTGACAGGCCGCCTCAACAAAGAACCGGTATGGTTGCTTGAAAGGCGGCCGGCGATCCTCTTTACACCGGCAAATGCGAATGGATACCCAGACAATCAAGCTTAGCGCATATGATGGAAAACCAGATCCGACAAATTTACCGGTGTAAAAGGTATCATTACTAATATGACCAATTAAAGCAATTTAAAAACTTTGAAGGAAATGTATAGTCTAAGTGGGGCATTGTGTTTATTCCAATTTTAGGATAAAGGATAGGCTAGCTACTTAATCCTCAAAAATGGTAGAATAGTAAAAGATATCTTGTCCCAATAATATAGATATAAAAAAGGAGGTAATGGTCGATGGAATTCTTAGAGGTGATCAAAAAGAGGCATAGCGTGCGATCGTACAAACCGGACCCGGTGGAGCAGGAGAAACTGGCGGTCATCCTGGAGGCGGCCATGTTGGCCCCTACTGCGGCGAACCGGCAAGCCTTTAAAGTCATTGTGATCGACACAAACGGGCGCAAAGAGGATTTAAAAAAAATATATAACCCGGCCTGGTTTGGCGAGGCTCCCCTGGTGCTTGGCGTCTGCGCGATACCGGGTGGGTGCTGGGTGCGCAATGACAAAAAGAATTATAGCGACGTGGACGCCGCGATCGTCATGGACCACATCATCCTGGCAGCCACCGACCTGGGCCTCGGGACCTGCTGGATTGCCGCCTTCAATCTAGAAGCGGCAAAAGAGTTGCTGGGGTTGGACGATACGATGGAACCGGTTGCCTTTACCCCGCTAGGATACGCTAGGGAGATAACGAGTAGTAAGGCAAGAAAATCCTTAGACGAGCTGGTAATTTACAAATAAAAGCGTAAGGTGTTACTGCTTAGGCTGGTATTGGTTGAATAGCTAATCATACCCGATGTTAGGGCGCTAACAGTTACTGGAAAATATTAATATAAAGAATTGCCCGGCCAGACCGGGAGAGCTATTAAAGGATAGGTGTATAGGTCATGACGAGGGAGGATTTGCCGGGTTCAAGGCCGGAGCTGGGAAATATTTGTGAGAAAAAAAGAAAGTGATTTAAAAGAGGCCTGCCAGTTGTTGAAGAAGACCAGAAAAGGGAGATAGATTTTGAGTAAAAGCCAGGTTGATCTAATTGAGCTCATCGCCAAAGAAACCGGCCTGCCACAGAATAAAGTGAGGCAAACCATTAAGCTGTTGGCCGACAACACCATCCCTTTTATCGCCCGCTACCGCAAAGAGCAAACCGGTGAGCTGGACGAAGAGCAGATCCGCAATATTGATGAGCTGCACCGGCACTACACCGGCCTGGAGCAGCGGAAGGCGGAGATTATCCGCCTGATTGACGGGCAGGGAAAGCTGACCGGCGAGCTTGAGGCCAAAATACGTAGCTGTGACAAGCTTTCCCAGCTGGAAGACCTGTATCTGCCCTATAAGCCCAAGCGCAAGACCAGGGCCAGTGTTGCCAGGGAGAACGGGCTTGAGCCGCTGGCGGAATACTTGATGTCTTTTCCTCAGGCGGGCAGCCCGGAGGAAGCGGCGCAGGCATACCTGTCCGAGGCGGTCCCCACCTCTGAAGCGGCCCTGCAGGGGGCCTGCGACATCATAGCGGAGAATATCGCCGAGGACGCCGAGGTGCGCGGCTGGGTGCGTGATTATACCCGGCGCAGGGGCGTCCTGGTTGCCAGCGGGCGCAAAACGGCGGAGGACACGGTCTACCGCAACTATTACGACTACCAGGAGCCGGTCGCTAGATTAGTCCCCCACCGGGTGCTGGCCATTAACCGGGGTGAAAGAGAAGAAGTCTTAAATGTTTCCATAGAAGTCGATGAGAATCCGGTCCACCACTGGATCGGCAGAAAATACTTGAAAGCTGGAACCAACACCACAGAGTGTGTGGAAAAGGCGATCAAAGACGCCTACAAGAGGCTGATTGCCCCCGCCGTGGTCCGGGATCTCCGTCATGAGCTGACCGAAAAAGCCGAGGCTCAGGCGATAAACGTGTTTTCCAAAAACCTGCGCAGCTTGTTGCTGCAGCCGCCGGTGCGCGGCAAGGTAGTGCTGGGGATCGACCCGGCCTACCGCACCGGCTGCAAGTGGGCGGTCATCGACCAGACCAGCAAGTTCCTGGAGGCGGGGTCGATGACCGCCCACTTGAGCCGGTGCGGTAGGCCTACCCCGCCCCAGAAAAAAACAGCGGAAGCGAAAGAGGTCCTGGCCCGTCTGGTGGAAAAGTACGGGGTAACGGCCATCGTAATCGGCAACGGCACCGCCTCCAGGGAAACGGAGGTGTTTGTGGCGGACTTTATCAGAGTGCACAACAAGCCCGGCCTGTCCTACACCATTGTCAGCGAGGCCGGTGCCAGCGTTTACTCAGCCTCCAAGCAGGCCAAGAAGGAGTTTCCCAACCTGGACGTGTCGGAGCGAGGCGCGGTGTCCATTGCCCGCCGCATCCAGGACCCTCTTGCGGAGTTGGTGAAAATCGAACCCCGGGCAGTCGGGGTGGGGCAGTACCAGCACGACCTGCCCCCTAAGCAACTGGACGAAAAGCTGTCTGAAGTAGTGGAGTCAGCCGTAAACTACGTGGGGGTGGACCTCAATACGGCCTCCGCGCCGCTTTTGAGCTATGTGGCCGGGCTGAAAGCCACCGTTGCCGAAAATATTGTCAGCTACCGTGACGAAAATGGCGGGTTTAAAGAACGCAAGGAGCTGGCCAGAGTGCCCCGGCTCGGGCCTAAGACCCTGGAGCAGTGCGCGGGTTTTTTGCGCATCAACAACGGGGACAACCCGCTGGACGCCACTGCTATCCACCCGGAGTCCTACGGCCTGACCCACCTCTTCCTGGAGCTGATTGGGGCCAGGATCGAGGAAATCAGCCGCCCGGAAACCAGGTCAAAAATTGCCCGGGCCAACGGCAATTTGGAACAGATTGCAGCGCAGCTGGACGCCGGCGTCCCCACCTTAAGGGATATCGTGGACTGCCTGCTCCGCCCCGGCCGGGACCCCCGGGAAGAGCTGCCGGCGCCGGTTTTCCGCACCGACGTCCTAAGCATTGAAGACTTGCGGCCGGGTATGGAATTAACCGGCGCTGTCCGGAATGTGGTGGACTTCGGCGCGTTTGTGGATATCGGGATAAAAAATGACGGGCTGGTCCACATCTCGGAGATGTCCGATAAACGTGTGCAACACCCTATGGACGTGGTTGCAGTAGGTGACGTAGTAAAGGTGTCGGTATTGGCGGTGGATGTGGAGCGGGGCCGGGTTTCCCTTTCGATGAGGAACATGGTTCCTTGAAGCAATTGTCAGAGGAACGGTTTTCCAAAATCTTTCATTTTAGCCCATGCATGTTAGTGATTACACGGATCGCAGATAACTCTTTGGTCGACGCCAACGATTGTTTTTTGAATACATTGGGTTATACGCGGGAGGAGCTTTGGGGCCACACTGCTCAGGAATTAAATCTTTGGGCCAATTACGAGGACCTTGCCAAAATCATCGGCATGTTAAATGAGCAACAACCAGTAAGGAACGTGGAGGTCAGCTTCTATACAAAATCAAGAGATTTGAGACATTCATTATTGTCCGCCGAAAAAATAATGCTCGGTGGGGAAGAACTAAAGATAGCGGTACGGGCCTGGGTCTTGCTGTGTGCTACAGTATCGCCGCCAGGCACCACGCGTCGATTGAAATAGAAACCGGATCCGGGGGAACTACCTTGTTGGCCCAGTTTAAGACTGAAGCAAGTCCTTTTTCAAACAAACCTGATAGTTAAATGAGTAGTTAAATACTATGCGGGCAAGTTAACACATTGAAATTTTTAATCATTGTTGCATTTAAAAAGCCGGAGTTTATCGACCCCGGCTTTTTAAATGCAGAGCATAGCTTTAGAATAGATTATCCTCCTTTATTCCGCGCTATCGGTCGGATGATTAAGAATGCTTATGTCACCCGGTGGAGCAGTAATTGTAAGTAACCCAGGCGACTTTTTCGTCTCATGGAAAGGATGCCTGCAATCGCCGGAAGGCTTTTATTTGCATTACTCTGAAGGAATTCGGACATTTTTTCGGTTAATAAATTGCCGTTTCTGAACTGAAATGTCCTCAATAGTCGCCATTCAGTCAACCCGCACATAAGATATTAAAGCTGTGAAATTAAGTTAGCTGTATCTAACTTCTTAGGCAGGGTTAATCCCATCTAAGAAGGATGAGGACTAAGCGGAGTCTTGGAAATATAATTTGCCTAAAGTTAGCCGTGGCTAAGTTTCGAGTCAAGAGGAGGATCAGAAATGAAGAATAACCGTGCGGGTGCAAAAGCTAATATTATCGCCCTGCATGACCTACCCATTGGCAAGACTGCTGTTGTAAATTCGATCCAGGCGGAGGGTATAGCCAGGAGGAGGATGCTGGACCTGGGCCTGGTACCGGGCACAAGGGTGGAGGCGCTGCGGGTAAGCCCCGCAGGAGATCCGAAGGCCTTTAAGATACGCGGCGCTGTGATCGCCTTGAGAGAGGAAGAAGGCGCCAAGATATTGATCAGCTACAAGGGGGATTAGAGCATGGGACTAACCCACCAGTCCTGTGGCGCCGGGGTAAACAAGGAGAATTTTAGTCAAGGTGACTCAAAAATAGACTATGTCATCGCCCTGGCCGGCAATCCCAACACCGGCAAGAGCACTATCTTTAATTGCTTAACCGGGCTGAACCAGCACACCGGAAACTGGCCCGGCAAAACAGTAATGAGGGCTGAGGGAAAATATATCAATCAGGGGCTGGTATTCAGGCTTATTGATCTGCCGGGGACTTATTCCTTGATGGCCAATTCGGTCGAGGAACAGGTGGCCAGGGATTACCTTTGCTTTGGCCAGCCGGACGCGACAGTAGTGGTGGTCGACGCCACCTGTTTGGAACGCAACCTTAATTTAGTGCTGCAGGTGCTTGAAATCACCTCAAAAGTTGTGGTGTGCGTAAATTTGATTGACGAGGCCGAAAGAAAAAAAATAAAGGTGGATATCGATGCCTTAGCCGGCGAGTTGGGAGTACCTGTGGTAGCCACAGCCGCCCGGGACGGCACCGGCCTGGAGACGCTGGCCGACACAATTACAGCCATAGCCACCAAAAGCCTGCCGACTAACCCCTGTGTGGTCAGGTACGGTGAACTAATTGAGGCTGGTATTCATGAATTGGAAAAGCAAATAAAGCTGCTGTTAGGTGAGGAGGCCAATGCCCGCTGGCTGGCTTTGAGATTGTTGGATGATGACCAAACGGTAATTGCGGCCCTGGAAAAATGGCTGGCTGAGCATGAGCAAAGTCGTACCAGGTTGGGGTGAAAGCTTTAAAATGAGCCGGGTGTCTTTAGCCACCGGCCTTGAGCAAATTTTGCACGAGGCTGAGCAAATCAAAATAAAAAAATCCGTCAGCATAAATGATGCTGTTGTTAAGGCGATCTACAGCAAAGCGGAGGAGATTGCCCAAAGGGTGGTTACTCAAAACGAGAAACCGGGGATTGACTGGGATAAAAAGTTGGATGATATTCTTACCTCCAGGGTATTCGGCTTCCCCTCCATGTTGTTATTGTTAGGAGTTATTTTTTGGATGACCATCGCCGGGGCAAATGTTCCCTCGGTTGTGATCGCAGAGGTGCTGTTCTGGGGTCAGGCCCGTTTAACCGAATTATGTAATTACCTCAACGCTCCGGCCTGGATCAACGGCCTTTTTGTGGAAGGAATTTACCGCTGTATGGCCTGGGTTGTATCGGTTATGCTGCCGCCGATGGCCATTTTCTTTCCCTGCTTTACTCTTTTGGAGGACCTGGGCTATTTGCCGCGGGTGGCCTTCAACCTTGACCGCTTTTTTAAAAAGGCCGGCGCCCACGGCAAGCAGTCCCTGACTATGAGCATGGGCTTTGGATGTAACGCCGCCGGTATTGTGGCCTGCAGGATTATTGAGTCCCCCCGTGAGCGCCTAATCGCCATGCTGACCAACAACTTTGTCCCCTGCAACGGCCGCTTTCCCACCATCATAGCCCTGGCCGGTGTGCTGGTTTTCGGCATGGGGAGTGCTTTTTATTACACAGCCGCTATCGTCTCAGGGGTTTTCCTTTTGGGGATTGCCATGACCCTGGCGGTTTCCTGGACTCTTTCCAAAACAGTGCTCAAGGGAGTTCCTTCCTCTTTTACCCTGGAGCTGCCGCCGTACCGCAAGCCCCAGATCGGGAAGATCATTATTCGTTCAATATTAGACCGCACCCTGTTTGTCCTGGGCCGTGCTGTTTGTATGGCGGCGCCTGCCGGTGCAATTACCTGGATATTGGCTAATGTTTATGTGGGTGATTTAAGCATCCTGGCCCACTGTACCCAATGGTTTAATCCCTTTGCCCGGGCTATCGGCCTGGATGGCTTTATCCTGGTGGCCTTTATTTTAGGGCTTCCTGCCAATGAAATTGTGCTTCCGATCCTGATCATGAGCTACCTGGCCACCGGCTCCATGACCGAACTGCAAAGCATTGAGGACTTGTACAATCTCTTTGTGGTGCAGCACGGCTGGACCTGGTCGACTGCGGTTTGTATGATGCTGTTTTCCCTGCTCCACTACCCCTGCAGCACTACCCTGTGGACGATCCGCAAAGAGTCCGGCAGTATCAAGTGGACGGCGCTGGCCGCCCTCATTCCACTGGGCATTGCCATCGCAGTGTGCTATGTGACAGCCCAGACGGCTAGAATCTTAGGTTGGGTTTAATTTACGGGCGGGGTAATAACCAGATAATCTGATATATTAAAAAGTGGTGATTTAGTTTGGAAAAGGAATTTTATACTTTTAGTGAATATATGAAAAAAGACGACGACAAGCTAACCGCCTCGATGGAAGACTATCTGGAAATGATCTACCGCTTATCCAGGGATACTAGTTCCACAAGGATTCTTGACCTGGCGGCCGCACTTAACATCCAGCCCCCTTCCGCGACCAGAATGGTACAGAAGTTGGCCGACATAAATCTTGTGAATTATGAGAAATATGGCATGATCATACTGAGCGAAAAGGGCCGGGAAATAGGTAATAAACTACTGGAACGACACCAAATTATTGAGGACTTTCTGAGGTTGTTGGGTATTTCCGAAAATATACTGGAAGAAACCGAAAAAATTGAGCACACCATCAGCAAGCAAACCCTGGAGTGCATGACTGATTTTGTAAGCTTTTTTTATAATCGTCCGGAAGTTATTAATGAATTTAAGATTTATAGAAATAAAAAAGAAAACTTTAATAATGAAACTTCCCCTTAGTGATTAAGAATAATGATAGTTACTTTCAGAGATCAATGCCGGCTTAGGGAAAAAAGAGGCTCGCCGCACAAGCCGGGATTAGCGCAGTGGAAAAAACATAATTATTCAAAATACTGGCCATGAGAACCAAAGGGAACAGCAAACGGAAGATTTGCTCTTGCAATTTCAAGAAAAGAGGTTGCATCAAGGATTAATAAATAGGTTTTATGTTTTTCTGTATCAAGAACCAGGGATAAAATAACCCCTTCATCTTCCTCCGCAGTGACTGGTGGTGCTGCAACAAATACAGGCTCACCAGGGAAATTATTCTCCTTGTGCCAGCACTTAAATGATTTGCTCTTAATGCAAAATTTAACCAATTTATTAGTAAAACCATTTGATTCATGATCGCTTATTCCGTATACAAAGTTATAATTTTTGGTATTGCACCTTTGATAATTAATCCTGGGAAACTCAACAAAATCTTCGGATAAAATTTTCTTTAAAACTTTATTATTGGATAAATCCAAGTAATACCGCCGTATTTGAGGAGTGGGAATCAGAAAATTACCCTGCCGTAATTTATCCAGGTAGAGGTATTTAATAATAGATGGATCCTCATATGAAACAATATCCACAATCACATTTCCCGTCTCTTCGTAACAGTTAATATGGTGAAAAGCGAAAAAGGGGTCGGATTTAAATTTGCCGATCATCTTACCACTATTTTTATCTATTACCAGGAAGGTTGTACCATGTTCCGGCTTCCAAAATAAATTATCTATAAATGGGCTGCCGGTAAGTAAAAATCTCAATGGGTTTATAAAGAGCGGAAACTCCGTTAATATTACATAATTTTCTGTCATACCAAAGCTATGCATATAAGCAGCCCGTTTTACCGGTATGGTGGAAATAATCTCTCTTCTGGCAGAACCTTTTCTTATTCTGTAGATATTATAAGTGCTGGTATGGGAAAAACGAGTTATATAATTAAATATTTGTTCCTTCTCATAATCGAATTGTGGATGAACTGTGGTTAAATGTCCGGTAACCCGGTCCATGTAGTGAAACCGTCCCAATGTATTTAAACTCTCCGGATCGAATTCAACACGATGTGGAGTTTCCGTCATCGTAATAAAGCTATCTCCTACCTTGGACACATTTACGCTTGCGTTATCGGTATAATGTCCAGTGGCATACAAGAAAACCCGGCTAGGGAGAGAGTATTTAGGATTAGTGGCAAACTCAGGATAAACAATCTCACCTTTTTTCATTGATTTCCTGAAAGTATGGCCTTTTAAAAACTTATTGGTATATAAAATCTGTCCATTTCTAAAGGTAAACTTATGAAGCATGGCTAAACCATCAAACCAGTGGTTATAGCTTTCTTTCCCTATTTCAAATTTTGCCGCCCCATTTCGTATTAAAGTACCCGAAAGCCATTTGGGCACAGTACCTGCTACGGGCAGCAATATATTTTCACACTCTTGCTCAAGGGATGTAAAACCCAATTCCACATTTATTCTCACAATTAATCATCCATCCGTTCTGCCGCTCGCCAGCGTAAGCCGGCGTGCTTTCCTTTTTAGAATTAATTTTGCCCGGAGTTTGGTGATGGTAACCATGGTTACCGAATTAGTGTTTTCAATATAGTAGAATAGCTTTAACAAAGGATAAAAAACTATTAACGGAGGTTATTGATATGAAAAGAAATATAATTAAAATCAACGAAGAGAAGTGTACCGGATGCGGGCTTTGTGTTAACGCCTGTCAAGAGGGAGCCCTTAAGCTGATTGATGGCAAAGCGAAACTTGTGTCTGAAAGCTATTGCGACGGTTTAGGGGCCTGCCTGCCGGAGTGCCCGGCCGGGGCGATGAAAATAGAAGAGCGCGAGGCTGACGCCTTTGACGAAGAGGCGGTAAAAAAACACATGGCCGCCGGCCATAACACCTTCCCTGAGCTGCTAGCCTGCGGCTGCCCGGGCACCCAGGACCGATTAATTGAAAGAATAGTCCCTGAACCACTTGCCTGCGGGTGTCCCGGTACCCAGGCCAGGATGATTGAAAGAGCAGAAGCGCAGCAGGCACCCGCTTATGCAGCGGCAGAGCCTGCTGTTCCGGCCGTCTCACAATTGCGGCAATGGCCCTGTCAGGTTAAGCTGGTTGGGGTTAACGCCCCTTACTTTGACCAGGCGAACCTGCTGGTGGCCGCCGACTGCACGGCTTATGCCTATGCGAACATCCATAAGGACTTCATGCGCAACAAAATCACCCTCATTGGCTGCCCGAAGCTGGACAACGTGGATTATACTGAAAAATTAACCGCCATATTGAAAGGTAATGATATAAAAAGTGTCACCGTGCTCCGCATGGAGGTGCCCTGCTGCGCCGGCCTGGCCAACGCTGTAAAGCAAGCGCTGATCAACAGCGGTAAAATGCTGCCCTGGCAAATCGTAACGATCACCACCGACGGTAGAATTCAGGAAGATTAAGCAAGTAATAATGGAGTTTATTTTGCGTTGTACAATTAAGCTGTATTTTATATAATTGAGAAAATTTTATTGAGAATAACTAAGATCCAAGACATATTATTAGCGAGCTGCTTTTGGAAAATTGAAACGACCGCCGGAGGAAAAAGGGGGAATAATTGTGCCCGTCCAAAAAGCCCCGAAGAAGCACTATTTATTAAAAAGCCAGGGACCCAGGCGGCGGGATATAACGAAAGAAGAGCGCAGCATTATGGACGCCCATGTTGCCTACTGGACTGAAAAAATGGATGCCGGCATTGTCCTGGCCTTTGGGCCGGTACATGATCCTAGTGGGGCCTATGGGGTGGCAATCGTTGAAGTTGATGATGAGAATCAGGTTCAGGCCCTCATCGCAGATGATCCCGCGGTGAAGGTCAGCCTGTTACGAACGGAAAGCTACCCGATGCTGGCGGTGTTACCCAAAAAGTGAGCTAATGAGTAACCCGTACCTCCCCAGACCTTGCTTTTGCGATGTGGATGGGAACTTCTTTTTCAGCGGGGGCTGGCCCCTTGCCAACAGCCGCCGGGTCATAGGCCTTGCGCAAGATGTCCGCCAATTCGCTGATCAAGGGCAGACGGGGGTTGGTAATGGTGGTCTGGTCTTCAAAGGCTCTTTCGGCCAGGCGATTGAGCCTGGTCATGTAAGTTTTCCGGTCCAGGCCCAGTTCGCCGAAAGATGACGGGATGCCCAGGGACCGGCTCAACCCAGCCACTGCACCGATTAAACTATCAACGCCCTCTTCAACTGATGCCGCGGGCAGGTCCAGGTGGGCGGCGATCTGCCGGTATTTTTCCGGCGCGATAAAATATTCGTACTTGGGGTAGGAAACAAACTTCGAGGGCGGGCTGGCGTTGTACTCGATGACATACGGCAGTAGCACGGCGTTGGCCCGGCCGTGGGGCAGGTCAAACTCTCCGCCCACCTTGTGGGCCAGGGCGTGGTTGACCCCTAAAAAGGCATTGGTAAAGGCCATCCCGGCAATGGTGGAGGCGTAGTGCATCTTTTCCCGGGCCTCCGGGTCTCCGTCCCGCCAGGAGCGGTGCAGGTACTTAAAGACCAGCTCGATGGCCTTTAAGGCCAGCGCGTCGGTGTATTCAGAGGCCATCACGGAAACATAGGCCTCGATGCCATGGGCCAGCACGTCCATGCCGGTGTCGGCCACCAGCGCCCGGGGCAGGGTTTTGACAAAGTCCGGGTCGATGATGGCCACGTCCGGGGTCAGCTCGTAGTCGGCCAGGGGGTACTTGATGTCCCGGCCCTGGTCGGTGATCACAGCAAAGGCGGTCACCTCCGAGCCGCTGCCGCTGGTGGTGGGTATAGCCACCAGGCGAGCCTTGCGGCCTAGCTTAGGATATTTATAGGTCCGCTTGCGGATGTCCAGGAACTTCAGCTTTAAAAATTCAAACTCTACCTCCGGGTGCTCGTAAAAAAGCCACATCCCCTTGGCCGCGTCCATCGCCGAGCCACCGCCTAAGGCGATGATGGTGTCAGGCTGGAACTGCTTCATCTGGTCGCGCCCTTTGAGTACCAGGTCCAGTGACGGGTCGGGCGCGACCTCGCTGAAGACCTCAATAGCCGGCCGGCGCTCTCTCTTTTCCAGGTGGTACTTTAGTTTATTCAGGTAGCCCAGCTGCACCATGGACGGGTCTGTGACAATAAAAGCCTTTTTAATGCCGGGCATGTGGGATAAATACTGGATTGCCCCGGACTCAAAGAAGATCTTTTCCGGCACCTTGAACCACTGCATATTAACCCGTCTTTTAGCCACCCTTTTGATGTTGATCAGGTTGACGGCGCTGACGTTGGCCGTGGTGGCATTTCTGCCGTAGGAGCCGCAGCCCAGGGTCAGGGAGGGCATATTGGTATTGTAGATATCCCCGATGGCCCCATGGGTGGAAGGGGCGTTAACGATAATCCGCCCGGCCATAATCCGGCCGGCAAACTCCTCCAATAGTTTTTCATCGGCGGTATGGATTACCGCCGAGTGGCCCATGCCGCCGAATTCCACCATCTGCTCACAGCGCTCGATCCCCTCACGCGAGCCTTCGACAACGTAGTAGGCCAGGATCGGGCTTAGTTTTTCCCGGGATAAGGGATAATCCGGACCCACTCCCACCAGCCTGGCGATTAAAATCTTCGTTCCTGGTGATACAGAGAAGCCGGCCATCTGGGCGATAGAGGCCGCGGACTTGCCGACGATGTCTGGGCTCATGGAACAGGTGCCCCCGCCGGTGGCCAGCTGCTCCAAAAGCTTAATCTCCTCCGGCTGGAGAAAGTAGCAGCCGTTTTGCGCCAGGAGGGCTTCCACCTGGCCGGCCACCTCCCGATCTACAATCAAACCCTGCTCGGAGGCGCAGATCATGCCGTTATCGAAGGTCTTGCTCAGGATCAGATCGGAAACCGCCCTTTTCAGGTTGGCGGACTTTTCGATGTAGCAGGGCACGTTTCCCGGACCGACGCCCAGGGCCGGCTTGCCGCTGCTGTACGCCGACTGAACCATACCGGAGCCGCCGGTGGCCAGGATCATGGCCACCCCGGGGTGGGCCATCAGCCGCTGGGTGGCCTCCACTGACGGGTGCTCGATCCAGCTGATACAGTTTTCCGGAGCGCCCGCAGCCACAGCCGCCTCCAGCATAGTCCGGGCAGCCGCGGCGCTGCTCTGCCGGGCGCCAGGGTGAAAGCTGAAGATGATCGGGTTTCTGGTTTTGATCGAGATCAGGGACTTGAACATAACGGTGGAGGTGGGGTTGGTCACCGGCGTCACCCCGGCGATCACTCCCACCGGCTCGGCCACCTCCTCGTAGTCCTCCTCCTCATCCACCATGACCAAACCGACTGTCTTATGGTTCTTGATACTATGATAAACGTATTCCGTGGCAAAAATGTTCTTGGTGATTTTATCCTCGTAAACTCCCCGGCCAGTCTCCTCAACGGCCATTTTAGCCAGCTCCATATGCCGGTCCAGCCCGGCTAAGGCCATAGCCTTGACTATTTTATCCACCTCGGCCTGGCTAAAGGCCATAAAGGACCGCAAAGCGCCTTGGGCCCTGGCCACCAGGGTGTCGATTGTTTTCAAGCTTTCCTCCGGATATTTTTCGACGGCTTTCTGTTCTTCCATCTTCATCCCCATCTTATAATATTATTAATCGTATTATTCTTACCAAAGGCGCAAATTTTATGGGTTGAGTGAAGTGGGTTAAATTGGCTAGGATAGGGCGGGTTATTTTTATCATATTGTTTGCATTGAAGATGTTTGATACGATTATATGTACATGAAGGCCAGGTAGATTTCCCGGTACCCATCGACCCTTCGGCCAATTTCAAAAGCACGCCGCACTGCAGCATTGTAATGCCGTCAGGCGGCTGCCGTCAGGCGGCAAAATCTGTTGCCCCACAAAAGACTACTGGTGAGGGCCTGACCGCCAGGACAAAATTTAACACAAGCCTACGTTTATTAACAGTGCATTGTCCTGGTTTACTGGTGAAGGCGGCTTAGCCTGATCAAATCATAACAAATATCGAGATAGGAGAAAAAAAGGTGAAATATACGCAGGCAAGTCAGGGGCGGATTTTTATAATGAGATTAGAACAGGGAGATATTATCCCGGAAACGATAGAGGCATTTGCATCACAGCAAAATATCCGGTCAGCCTATGTTTTATTCATCGGCGGGGCAGAGGAGGGAAGTAATGTCGTAGTTGGTCCGGAAGAGGGGTCCAATCATAAACCGGTTCCAATGGTAACAACTCTGACCGGAATAAGTGAAGGAGTTGGTTTCGGCACGATCTTTACCAATCAGGACGGGCTGCCCCGGCTGCACCTGCATGCTGCCTTTGGCCGGGAGAGGGATACAATTACCGGCTGCACCAGGCAGGGGGTAACAGTCTGGCATATTGGTGAGGTCGTCATCCAAGAGCTTGTAAACTGTTCCGCGCACAGAAGTGTTAATCCCCAGAGCGGTTTTGAGCTGTTGGAGGTTTAAGTTTCCGGTTTGCCCTGGCGCGGCGGGAGTCAATATGTAACCAGGACTGGCTTAAGCCTATCTCTATTAGTTAGTGATAATATCATGCTCAGGACGATCCAGCAAGCGTTATGGAAAAAACCATAATCTTACTTTGGTAATAATAATGTATAAAATAATGATTGGATACTTGTAGGGTTAGTTCCTTGGTGTTGAGTATAGCTCAGCCAAATTGACTTCGTTGGCTTCTACATGCCGAATGCTGCATTGTTTAAATATAGATGAGTAGCTGTTAATTAAAAAACGTGCCATGGCAGGCTATAGACGCGCTGCCGGAAGGGGGGAAATTTATGAAAAAACTGATGCTGCTGATCATGGTCTTGATTTTCGGGATTGTTTTAACAGGCTGCGGCGGGGAAAATGGTGCAAGCCAGAATGAAAATAACCAGGCAGTCACTGAGCAGCCAGGCCCAGCAGAAACAAATGATAATTTGCCTGGCCCGCAGCAGGAGGAAGGAGACAAAGTTAACCCGCCCGCGCCGGGAAAAAACAATGGATCTACTGAGCCTCAGCAATTTAAGCTGGGCAATGAATTGTTGATGAGCAAATATCACCATCTGATCGAGGGCAAGCGGGTGGGCCTGGTTATCAACCAGAGCGGGGTTACCCGCCAGGGCACCAGCATGATTGATGTGCTGGCTCAAGATCAGTCGATCCACCTGACGGCGCTTTATGGCCCGGAGCATGGCATTGACGGTACCGCTAAAGCCGGAGAGTATCTTGAATCCTACACCCACCCGGAACTGGGTATCCCTGTCTACAGCCTTTACGGCAATACCAGGATACCCACGGAAGAGATGCTGCACCCGGTGGACGTGCTGGTATTTGACATCCAGGACATCGGGGCTAGGACCTATACGTATATGTCCACTTTGAATTACTGCCTGGTGGCGGCCCAAAAATATAACAAACCGGTCATCGTCCTGGATCGCCCCAACCCGCTGGGGGGCAATGTGGTGGAAGGACCAGTTTTAGAAGACCCCTTTAAAACTTTCGTTGGCGTTGACAACCTGCCCATGGCGCACGGGATGACCGCCGGCGAACTGGCCCGGTTTTACAACCGTAAGATCGGCGCCCGCCTGGAAGTCATTGCAATGGAGGGCTACACGAGAAAGATGATTTACCAGGACACCGGCCTGCCCTGGGTACAGACGTCACCGAACATTCCGGACCTGGATGCCGTTTTCGGTTATATGGCCACCGGCCTGGGGGAGGGGACGGGGATTTATCAGGCAGATCAGTTCAAGTGGATCGGCGGCAAGGGGATCAACTCCCAAAAGTATGCCGATATGCTTAACAACGCGGGGCTGCCGGGGGTTGCCTTTGTTCCGGAAGACAGGGGGGAAGCAGGCGGAGTGCGGTTAAAAATCAAAGACTACCGGACATTCAACCCGGCCAAAACAGGAATATACGCCCTGACCTACGCACACACGCTGAATAATTTTGTTGTGCCCAAAAGCGGCCAGACTGTGGTTATGTTTGATAAGATTATGGGTACGGAAAAAATCGGCCAGTATTTAGAGCAAGGCCTGACCCCGCAACAGATTGAAGGGAAGTATGCCCCCGCTTTGAGCCGGTTTAAAGAAGAGAGGAAAAAATATCTTATTTATAACTAACCGGTTAATCTATGTATAAAAATTTATAAAGGTGTTTAATTAGCTGTTTAATGGCAAGGCCTGCTTGTTGGTATTGATCACCAATTCCAGCTTTCCTTCTGGCGGCAAGTTGCTTGCTGGCACTGGCCTGCCCAGTTTTTCCAATACCTTGAGATAACTATTTATTGCTAATCTGGCGTTTGCGAGCGCTTCATCAATATTGCCGCCTTCTGTAATGCAACCTGGCAAAGCGGGCACTGTGACGGTATAAACATCAATATCGCTGTTCCAGTCAAGGATCACCTTAAAACTGCGCTGCATTAACTCAAGCCTCCTCATGGTCAGGTAGGATTAAACAAGTTTACTGGTTAAATAAGCAATATCTGACTTTTATTACTAATTATAAATACATTATAAAAACATGTCAAAGGGATAATTATTTTGCTACTTGTTTGACAGCAGGGCTAATTTTGATAAAATGGCCCACTTTCTATAATACCGACGCAATGCTCCCCGGCAGATTTCATAATTATCAATTGTTTCCCTGAAGAGCAGTCTCGCCCGCTCCCGATCCTGGTTACTCAAAAACAGCTTGCCGGCCCGGTAAAATGTTTTAGGTGAGCCGTAGCGTATAAGCTGATCAAAAACGGGGGTAACCTTTTCCTCCGGTTGCTTTTCTTGCAGGTAGATCATCAGCAAATATAAATAAGGTTCCCCGAAGCTGACCCGCGGGTTTTCCGAGATTGCTTTTTTAAGCTCTTCTTCACCCTGTCCATTCCTTCCAAGATAGTAATATGACGCGCCCAGGTAGAAATGAAAAAGGGGGTGCCCGGCCAGCTTGCCGGCGGCCTGCTTCAGATAAGATATGGCCTGGCTGTATTTTCCCTGCCGGAAGTAGCTTTCTCCTAGTTCCAGGCAGACATCGGCGTTGGCCGGATTTAGCTTAAGCTCCTTCTGCAACAGCCTGGCCCTGTTTTTCCGCCGCCAGGGCTTGAAAATGTCCGGCAGGATCCCGATAAAACGCCGCTCAACTATAAAGAAAATCAGCAGCAAAAGGATCAGGGCAAGAAAGGGATTGCCGGTCAAAAGGGACAGTATGAGATATAAACCGAAGGCTTTCATGATATCACCAACCAGAACATAATACAAATACCATGACCAGTCAAGTGATTTAAAATACATCTTGAGAGCAAAAGTGGTGCACTTATCATTCAACTTTGCCCGCTTGAGGTGAGCAGGCAAAACGATACGGATACTGAGGTTAAATTTATTGATTTTCCAGAGTTGCAGGAAAGGTTAAGAAAATTTTTCAAAAAACAGGGATTCTTTCCTCTATGGGCCAGCCCTTATATATATCGGGTGACAGAGTGGAAAAAAGGAATACCTGCAATCTATTAACTACCTCAGTTTTACTAAAAAAACCGGCCCGTCCACTCCTTTATCTGCCAGGGTCACATCGTTGTAGTTGGTGGATTGTGTCGCGGCCTTTCCCTGGGCTACATTGCCGCCCGTGGTTGTTTTATTGAGATATTAGATTTTTTTCCTAACAGCGACCTTGATGATTATTGCCATTAAGGTAACGAGGACAATAACTCCAGCATAGGCGGTCAGGGCAATGCCGTTTGGATTGCTAATTAGCGCAAGGAGATGACGGCTATTGTCCACCACTTTGCGCCCGTGGGTCTCATTGTAATACTGGGGAACCTGGGCAACGCCATCGGCTTGCGCAAAGGACTGCAGGTACCGGGCAAGGGCCAGCCACTCTTTGACCTCGCGGTTATTTCCACCGGTGGTATCGTTCACGATGTGAGCTTCGAAATCCGTAATGGGGATGCCGTCCCTGGTTTTGGGCACTAAGGATAAGAGCCCGTGGGATTTTTCCCCGACAACGGATAGCATCTGGGCGGAGTATAAACCGGCAGCAACCCGGTAGAGCTTTCCATCGTTGATTTCCTCAACCGTCCCGTCCGGCCTCTGCAAGGAGGTCTGGACCACCCGGTTAAAAGGCAGGCGGTTGGGATTAAAGTTAAAGTTGACCCCGGACATGAATAGCTGGGCATCCCTCATCATAGGCGAAACCGACGCGTCCACCTCACAGGCCGCCTTTAATTCCTTACCCGTGAGATAGACGGTGATCAGGGGATAACCCGGCATCTGATCAGCACCGGTGCCCAGGGAACTGGCGCTAAAAGCATCGGCTGCCGTAATAGCTCCCGCATAGAACGACCCTCTGATCGTCCCCACCGGCACGATAGACGCATCTACTGGAACGTAATTTGCCCCTTCGGCCTGCATGACCGCATAAATATACGCGTCGCTAATCAGGTTGCCCAAGGTAGCCTCAGCATGCTGGTTAATTATTTGATCAACGGGCTGAAAACTAAAGGGCGCCGCAGCCAGCACCTGATCATATTTCAGGTCGAACCGGTCGAAATATTTTGCCTGCACCTGCTGCCGGTAATGGTCCACAATCCCTGAAATATGGCCGTCTTCCGGTAGGCGGTCATCTATTTGCTGAAGGCGATAACTCTCAAGTTGCCATGTTCCGTCTGAAACCTGCGAAATATTAATTACACCTAAATTCTTGCAGCTGTCCCCGCTGGAAGCAATAATCGTCCGGCCCGAGATAACCGGCCGGTCTAGACTGGTATGGGTATGGCCGCTGATGATTACGTCAATTTCAGGAACCTTTTGGGCCAGGCTTTCATCTTCTGATTGGGACCTTTCCGCCCAGGTGCCGGAGTGAGAGAGACAAACAATCAGGTCTGCATTTTCCTGCTGTTTTAACAGCTTCACAATCCGCCCGGCATTTTCCAACTGATCGACAAACTTAACCCCGGACATGGGGGCATTGGAGGCCGCTTCTTTGCCCATTAAACCAAAAACCCCGATCCTGAAGCCGCCGCGATCAATTAACATGTATTCTTTGATGCCATAATCCCGGGCGGCTTCTTTTAAATCCTCCAGAGACGGGGGCAGACTGCCGTCCGGGTTTGCCGGGTAGGTGACATTGGACTGGACAATCTGCGGCAGCGGGTCCCTGCTTTGGCGGGCCGCGTTCAGGCTGCCGGCAAGCCCTGCGGCCCGGTAGTCATACTCGTGGTTGCCCAGCGTGACCACATCATACCCCATCTGCCCCATTGTTCTCAGTTCCGGCGCATCGCTTTGAAAGAGGGTCTGAAAGGGAGTGCCCATGGAAAAATCTCCGGCATCCAGCACCAGGGCCGCCGGGTTTTTCATTTTCTCCGCGTCAATCGCACTTTTTAGACGGGCATAACCGCCGTAGTTAATTATCACCCCGTCTTGCTCGAGCTTAGCCGGCAGGAAGTGATCATGCAGGTCATGGGTAAAGAGAATCGTCATCGCTTTGCCGGGAGTCTCACCGATAGCCCTTGAACCGGGTAAGTAAATTGGTTGGAGTAGTAGGAGCAAAACACCAAGTATACAGAATAGTAGAGATCTAAAGCTACCACTTGCCATAATGTTCCTCCAAGACACCATGCATTACCCCCACATTAATCCAGCCATGATCCACTTTAACCCGACCCTTAACCCTGACGAAATATTCATCGTGCTGCAAATTGATTATAACAGGAAGTAGCGGCGGTATTTTTTCTCTGGTTTTGGCAATCATCAGAACGTCTACCGACAGGTCGGCATCACAGGAGGTTAACAGCCAGCGCGTGTTCTTGCTTTCAGGAGTATATTCAAAAGATACCTGCTGGCTTAACCTGACCCATTCGCTTTTGCCCTGGGCGGTTTTCACCAGGACCTGGGTGTATAGTTGGGGATAGGGTCCATAGTTAATCAAAGAAACGAAAGCGATATCCTTATTCTGAACGGCCAGCCAGTGCCAGCTTGTTCTTCTTGGCACCCTGCCAAAACAGTGATCGTAATAGCCCAGGGCACTGTCGATTTTGTAGAGATGACCGTGTATCGTCATTTCTCCGCGCACTTTATTCTGCATAAAGTAAAGCAAGGAATACTGATTGATAAATTGATTATCAAACTTTGTGAAATATGGCTGGGTGGGAGTAATCTCTAGCGAAACAGAGATGTCTTTCCCCTTTAAGTTAAAAAACCAGCCCTTTTCTCCGGTTCCAAAATAATTGATATGCAGTCCTCTGGTATTTTTGCTTAAGTCCAGCTGTTGCTTTTTTTGATCAGATTCAAGATACATTTTCTTGCCATAGATAAATGGCTTTGGATATCGTATATCAAAGACCGTAAAGGTAAACTTATCAATAAAAGGCGACCTGATCAAGCTAAAGCTGAAATATAGGTTCTGGCTTTCATCGAAACATCCGATATACCACCATTCTTTATTTCTAGGATTTTTCAGTAGATCGGATCGCTTTACCTTCTTTTCCTCTAAGTCCAAACTATACACCTCTCCAGGCAGCTTTCAGATGTAATTATCATAGCATGGAAACACAAGTAGACAATGGTTTCTCAAAAGATAGTAACTTAAAGATTATAATGTCTTTACCACGCGGAACCGGACAAACCTGACCAATGCCAACACCCGCCGCCGATGCAGGAATTTACCCCCAAAGGCGATCTTTCAGTCAAGGTTGAACCGGGTTGCAAGACCTTCCAGTACCGGGAGCGGCGTGAATATATCAGCGATGCTGACGATAATATAGATCTGTCAACTAAAGTCGGAAAATAACTGCTTAAGCAGGTATATTGTTGTCAACAGTAGAAGTATGAAGTGAGCGATTGTAGTAAACGGATAAAGTGTGTGCGTCAGGCTTCAAAAATAGACGGGCTTAATATAAGGAAGTGATATTTTGGAGACCTACCATGTTCTCCTGATCCTGATTAATTTGTGTGGTGTGGTCATAATGGGTTACGATAAATTCCTGTCCCGGCAGCCGGGCGCCAGTCGCGTGCCGGAAAAAAACCTTTTTCTGAACGCCCTTGCCGGCGGTGCTATCGGGGTTTACCTGGGCATGAAGATTTTCCGCCATAAGACCAAACACCGGTTATTTAGTATCGGCGTTCCAGTGCTTATATTTGTCCAGATAGCCTTATATCTGATAATTTTATATAAACCGGAACTGCTTCATCTAAAGTTTTAAACTTGTGCATACAAGAGGCAGTTTGATTGTAGATTCTTATGTCGTAGTCGAAGTTGTACAATTAGTTTTGAATCTGTATTTGAATATATAATTGTATCAAGGGAGTTATATGCCTATGAACGGTACTGAGCGAAAAAATGTCAGGCCCGGCTTAAAGGTGGCCATTGTACAAAAACAGCACCAGCGCACCGGCCAGTTAACCGAAGGTGTGGTTAAAGATATCCTGACCAAAAGCCAGGTCCACCACCGCGGGATTAAAGTTCGCCTGGATAATGGCCTAATTGGCCGGGTGCGGTTAATCATCGAATAGCTAGATTGTTTAGAAAATCGGCATCACTACGGCATTTCAGCCGAAGATACCTCTTTAAAAGTTTATACAGACCACTCGCCGGAGCGGAAAGTTTAGTCCAACAAATAATGAGCTAGCTTACAAATGGTTTAGGGGGAGGGAAATGAATTGGCAGAGAATATTAATGGTCCTCTAGTTCAATTAAATATTGACAACGGAATAGTCACTGTCGCCATCAGCGCTCCACCGGTCAACGCCTTATCACGTCAGGTGGTTTCTGAGCTAAGAAAAAATTTTGCAGATTTGTCCGAAGCTCCGATCAAGGCCATCATTTTGACCGGACAGGGGGAGCGCTGTTTTTGCGCGGGGGCCGACATCAGAGGCCTGGCTGATAATAGCGCAGAAGAAAACCGGGCATTTTTTGCTGAACTATACGGGTTGTTAAGCCTTGTTGAAAATATCAACTGCCCCGTCATCGCTGCCGTTAACGGCTATGCCATTGGGGCGGGACTGGAATTGGCCCTGTGCGCAGACATTAGGGTCATGGACGAGCGTGCGCAAATGGCTATGACCGGGGCCAACCTGGGGCTGGTATTCTGCACCCAGCGGCTGTCCCGGCTGGTTGGCAGCGGCCGCTGCAAGGAATTGATTTTTACCGCCAGAAGAGTAGGCGCGGCAGAAGCATCGCAGCTTGGCCTCGTGGAGTATGTCATCCCGGCGGGTCAGGTTTTGGACAAGGCCTGGCAGCTGGCCCAAACCATCGCCCAGAAAGCGCCGGCTGCGGTGCTCCGGGCAAAACAAGCAATTAATGCTGGATTAAACATGACCCTTGACAGAGGATTGTTTCTCGAGTTTGAATATCTGGCCGAGCTGCTTGACACAGAGGATTTTCACCGGCGGGTGGATGGGTTTTTAAAGCGTGGGATATACTCTTAATTCGCAAAACAGGGGTACTAAATTAACTACTGAGTAAAATATGTAATAATTCATATGATCAGGGAAGATAAAAATCCAATGAAAGACAAAATCTTATGAACTAAAAGTAAAATAAGTAGATAGGGGTGCACTATGATCAAAATATTCCTGAGCTGGCCACACGGAGACCACAGCGAGACAAAAGAGAAAATCCTCAGACTGATCAGACAGTCGCTTACCGATATAGGTGTGGAGGAAAAAAATGTTTTCATGCCGGACGCTGAGACTGCCGGGGAGGAAGTATTAAGAAACTTAAGGGACAGCGACTTGGCTATCTTCTTAATCACTCCCTATTACGGCTCTTTAAGCAAAGGCGGGAGCACAGCGGATTGCCCGGCAGACACTTTAATCTCTGATATCCACTGCCAATTGAATAGTGCCGTCAAAGCGGGAAAACCGCGCCTTACCTTTTACCTGAAGATTAATGACGGTGTTCTTGAGGCGATTAACAAATGGAAAAATGAAGGACTTGGCATCGACGCGATTAAGTCCCGAGCCCTCAGGCAGTTTTCAGGGCTAACAGACAAGGACCTTGAGCATTACTATCAGGTTGCTGGCACGGCCTTATCTTTTATCAACGGTGAGCTGCAGCAGGAATTGCACCCAGCCGATGAAAGCGGTGCAGTTAAAGGTTTTGAGATAAAAGGCCCGGAAGACATAGGCGTCATTCTGGAAAACATTGCTCTGGAGGTCTTGAGGATTTACGAGAGGCTGGCCGAGGAGAATCCGGAAGCCAATCTGCCCAACCTGGCGATGACCCATAATAACCTGGGCGCTTATTATCGGGCCACAGGCAACTTTGCGGGCGCGGCCAAGTCCTACCGGGAGGCCCTAGCCATCCATAGCCACCTGGCGGAGCAGGATGAGGACGCTTACCTGCCCGCTGTGGCCATGACGCAAAACAACCTGGGCATCATTAATCTAAACCAGGGGCATTTCGCGCAGGCGGACCAGGCCTTATTGGAAGCCAGAAAAATTTACACTCAACTGGCGGACAAGCACCCGGATACTTACCTGCCCGCCCTGGCCACAACCCATTACAACCTGGGCATTTTTTACCGCAACACAGGCAAGCTGGAGGATGCGGAAACGACCTTTCAGGCAACCCAGCAGATTTATAAAAAACTGGCTGAGCAAAGCCCGGAGGTCTATCTGCCGGCCCTGGCCAGGACTCATAACACCCTGGGCGTCTTTTACCGCGATACAGGCAATCCGGAAGAAGCGGAAGGGGCCTATTATGAAGCCCTGATGATTTATCAACAGCTGTCGGGGCAGAACCCGGGCGACTTCCTGCCCGCCCTGGCCGGGACCATCAATAACCTCGCTGTTTTATATGGTGAAACCGGCAAATTTAATGAGGCAGTAAAGTCCTTCCAAACTGCCCTGCAGCTCTTTGAAAAGCTGGCGGATGCGAACCCGGAGGTCTATCTGCCCGTCCTGGCCGGGACCAGGGTTAACCTGGGCAACTTTTATTGTGATGCCGGCAAGTTTGCCGAGGCGAAAAAAACCTACCGGGAGGCCATCATAATTTATGGCGGGCTGGCGGACAAGGAGCCGGCAAAGTATCTGCCCTATGTAAATAAAGTTAAGGAAATACGAAAGAGATTGATGGAAAACCGGCAATAGCTGCGCCAGGGGAACTCAAGCCGGTGTTTTGATTTGCGACTTGATCAAGGAGGGAAAGACGTCTCCTTGATCAGATTTGCCGATAGGTTAAGGAGGGGTAAAGAGTGGCCAGGAAATCGGCGAATGAAATGTTGCAGGACAGCAAAGACATGCCTAAAGTCGTCGAAGTTGCTGATCTAAGGGCAGTGATGAGTTATGGAGGCTCAAAAATGCTGATCGCTCCTCCTCTGGCCTATGATGAAATTATGAAAAAAGTGCCGTTTGGCAAAGTCATAACTATAAATCAGATCAGGGATTATCTAGCCAGAAAGCATAATGCTGATTATACCTGCCAGCTAACTGCGGGCATGTTCATAAATATAGCGGCAAGGGCCTCGGTTGAGCGCGGGACCGATGAAACACCTTACTGGCGGACTCTTAAAAAAGAAGGGGAACTGAATGAAAAATACCCCGGCGGCATCGATGAACAAAAACTAAGGCTGGAAATAGAAGGACATACGGTTATCCAAAAGGGCAAACGCTATTATGTAAAGGATTATTCAGACAAGGTGTTTGAACTTGAATAGGTTGAGCGACAGAACAGCTGGAATTACAAGCTAGGAACGTATTGTCTTAAATGGTAAATACTGGTATAATATTGCTGGTGATACAATATGTTTCCTTACCTTGCTGTGCTGTTGTTTTCAACCATAGATCATTTTTTAACCTACTGGGAAATCGAGCAAGGCATAGCTACGGAGGCAAATCCACTTCTGACCGGGATTATGGCTATGCCCGCAAATTACTCGCTGCTAATACGTACTTCATGGATTGCCGCCTTGCTGCTTCTGCTATGGTGCTTATCCAGGTTTAAACCTGTCCTAATTAGGCGTTCCGTATTATTTATTGCCGCGGCCTATTTCCTGGTCATCGTGTATCATTTCGCGCTGATATATGTAGTTACTTGACGTGACACCTTTTTAATCCGCTCACCAGGATGCCTGTTGCAGGATGGTTGAGAACAGGTGCATCCCCGTGCTGACATGAATTACCCTAAACCATCACAAAATATTAAATATCAATTGACAAACACTTATCAGGACTAATAAAGAAAATAACCTGTTATTTTAGCAGGTTATTTTCTTTAATTGCATTTTTTTTATCAGAAGTTCTTTTAAAGTATAAACTTCAACGGCCATTTAAATTACTACTTATATTTCTAATCCTCATCGGGGTTATTATCTTTATCTGAACCATTTTTTGTCAGTATTATTTTTGTCTTTGTCAGCTTTGTCTTTGTTAGTATCATTTTCATCTGGATCATCTACGTCAATGTCCTGGTCGACTTCATCTTCGTCAGTATTATTTTCATCTAAATCAGACTCATCCTGGTCGACTTCATCTTCGATATCGACATCCCCGGTATCTTCATGATAATTAACTTTCATACCAAATGTTTCGGCCAAGAAACGTAAAGGAACTATGGTACGATCTTCAAGGATTTGAGCGGGCACATCAATCTCTGTTTCTGTGCCGTCTACATAAACCTTATCCTCTGCTAAATCAAATATGACTTCTTTATCTGGGTCATAAACCGCAACCGTCACTGTGCGTTCGGTTTCATCCCAAGCAATAGATGCCCCAAATTGGTTCATGACGGCTCTTACTGGAATTAGTATGCGTCCATCCTTTATCACTGGCCGTACATCAAATTTTACTTCTTTACCGTTAACATTGACTTTGTGCTCATATGGATAGAAACTATTATCTTCTTTATCGTTGTTTGTACCGTCGTTATTTTGCGACACTTCATTCACATCATCAGTAACCAAATCATCATTAACGTTGTCTTCAGTCACAGCCTGTGCTTTACCTAACACTTTTTTCACCTGTTCCGGAAGTTGTTTTTCCGGGTTGGCTATGGCTCCTGTTACCATTACCAGGGTAAACACCAACGCCATTAAAATAGTTAAAGCTTTTTTCATAAATTAACCTCCCCCTTTTATAATTTTTTTACGCTGAGGATGATCTTTTTGGGGGTAGGTAGAAATATTTTTTTAATTCTTAGAGAAAACTAACTAATCTTCATTACCTAACCATTTCCACTTTCTACCTTTAAGCATTTATACCGATCTTTGATTAAACCACAGTTATATTTCCTTCCGAAGAAGAAAGATTGCTTTTTGAGTAAATGTTGTTATGGTTGTGAAACAAAATCCACCACCCAAATCTGCACTGACATCAATAAAATCTCTAGAGTGGCTAAAAGTAACAAATTTTGCCCGGGGTCTCAAGAGCATGTACAGTCGGATTTCCTTTAAAAGATCTTCGTCAGGATAAGCTTCATCAACTTCTTAATTTGAGAGCGGATGGAACAGTAATTACTCCCCACGACATGATATCTTCTCCGTTCGCTGTTGTTACCGAGTTTGAAAGTGACTTTTCCGATAATCTAGAAGATATAACCAGTATAGACGAGCTCAAAAACAAAGTGGAAGAAAAAATTGATAACCCAAATCTTTTTTATGTTTTCCGTATACATGGAATTTTTCATCAGTAAGAGTCAGGAGTGTCCCTTCTCAAATTAAGCCCTACCGTAAGCTTGTAGAAATTCAGCAGACCTTTTTTGAATATAAGGATATCGAAGGCGATATTGTATGTTTATGGTGTCCGGCATATACAAAGAGCGCCAATCTTCCTGGCCCGCATTTTCATTTCCTTTCAAAGGATAAGACTAAGGGAGGGCATCTTCTGGAAGTTGCAGCAAACCAGCTGAGTTTGGAGGGTGATAAAACACAGTGTTTTAATATGCTGCTGCCTGACTATGCTGATTTCGCAAAGATAAAGATTGGTTCAAATGATGCAGATGTGCAAAAAATTGAGGCGGGGAAATAACGTGTATGGTAAATTAGATCGAAAGGTTTCTTGTCTCATTAAGACTAACAAAGAATACTCCGGTTGTGAAGGTATGGAATTACTCCCGCCAGAAAGACGGTAAAAATAAAACCAGGAGGGGATATATCTCCAACCTGCCAACCAGCATCAATATACTTAAAACGTACTTCCCGCTGTCCGGTATGAAAAAGAAGTTTTGCATCGGACCAACGAGGCCAATGCCAGGCCCGATGTTTCCCAGGCAGGTCGCGGTGGCCGACAGGCTGCTAACGATATCTAAACCCAGCGCAGTTAAATAGAGCATTCCTATGGCTATGAAAATAATATAGAGGAAGAAAAACTGCAACACGTTAAAGAGCAAGTCATCATTGATTAATCTTCCCCCATACCGCAAAGGCAAAACAGCTTTAGGGTGAATCATCTTCTTGAGCTCGATCACTGCCCGCAGCAGGATGATCAAATACCTGCCCGGCTTGATGCCGCCCCCCGTCGAACCGGAACAGCCACCTACAAACATCATCAGCAAGATCAGCGCGGTACCCAGATGCGGCCAAAAGTTATAGTCTTCAGTAGTAAAACCGGTAGTGGTGACGATCGATACGATTTGAAAAAAGGCTGCCCGGAGGTTATCTCCCCAATGCGAGCTCTGCGAGGGAGAGTATAAACACAGGAAAACCAGAAGGCTGACTATTGTGACTATGCCTGCGTAAAGCTTAAATTCAGCGTTTTTCCAATAGACTAGAAGACTGCGTTTTTTGAAGGTAAAAAAGTGGAGGGCGAAGTTGACCCCGGAAATAAACATAAAAAAGGTCAGGGCCCACTCTATCGGCGGGCTTTCATAAAAACCGATGCCGGTGTTTTTAGTTGAGAAGCCACCGGTGGCCACGGTCGTAAAAGTATTGCACAGGGCATCAAAAAAGTCCATCCCGCACGCAACGAGAGAGATGGTACATAATGCGCTGACAACAAGGTAAGTGATCCATAATTTACGGGCGTTATCATGAATCCTGGGACTGATGTTCTCGGAAACGGGACCGGGCACCTCAGCTTTAAATAACTGCTTGGCGCGGGCACCCATCCTGGCGATCATGGCCACTAGGAGGACGATGATACCCATCCCTCCCAGCCACTGGGTCAGGCTGCGCCAGAATAGCAAGCCCCGCGGCAAGCCTTCCACATCGCTGATTACGCTGGCGCCCGTAGTGGTGAAGCCGGACACAGTTTCAAAAAAGGCATCGGCAAAGGATGCCACGTATCCCGATAATAAATAAGGCAGGGTACCGAAAACCGAGACCAGGACCCAGCCCAGGCTAACCAGGGCAAAGCCTTCTTTAAAGTTCATCGGGGCATTTTGGGCAGATAAGCGGCTCAAGAGCAGCCCGCATAGTATAGTCAGCGCAGCTGCCTGTAAGATCGATATAGCTACGCTCTCATGGTAGGCTAAGGACCAGGCCAGACAGATGAGCATGGCTATGCCGACAATCAGGAGAATCCGACCCAGGTTGCCCAGAATTACTGCGGCCCTAATCAATTTTGCCTGCCCCCGTTCCTGAAGAGGCGCTCTATTTTGTGGATACTTTTCAGCAAGGAGAAAACGATCAGGCGATCTCCTGTTTTAATTTTGTAATTTCCGTCTGGAATGATCGCCTGGTGATCACGAAGCACCGCGCCGACCATTGATCCCTGGGGAAATTTAATATGCTTGAGTTCCTTATTGACGGCGATTGCGCCCGGCTGCGCGATTAGTTCCAGCATCTCCGCCTTCTCTTCGTCAAACAGGGTGACCGAGACCACATCACCGACCCGCATATATTTTAACAGGGCGCCGGCGGTAACTATTTGGGGGCTAAATATAGTGTCAAGCCCGATTTGTTCTGCCAGGGGCAATACATCGGCGCGTTTCACCTGACAGACGGTTTTCTTAACCCCAAGGTTTCGGGCAATCAGGGCACAGAGGAGGTTGATCTTATCGTCTTTGGTTACGGCCACAAAAATATCAGAGGCAGCGATGTTCTCCTCTTCCAGCAACTGATAATCACTGCCATCTCCGTGGATCACCAGGGTATGTTTCAACCTCTGTGATAATTGCGTGGCGCGTTCAATATCCTTCTCAATAATTTTAATGTTAAGAGAGGGCTGGCTCTGTTCTAGCATCTGGGCCAGATAGTAACCTGTACGTCCTCCGCCCAGGATGGTCACCTGCTCAATCTTGCGGGATTTATAGTTTAGCAGTTTCTCCACAGACTTCATATCAGCCGTCCGGGCCATCAGATGGATACGATCCCCGAGTTTTAAAACATCATTTCCACTGGGTACTAAAATAGTATGATTACGTACAATGGACACTATATTGTAAGGAATTGAAGTATCCAGAGTCTTAATTTCCTTTCCCACTAAAGGAGAATCTGCCGTCAGTTCTAACTCCAGCAGTTGAATTTTGCCGTCAGCATAGTAGTCAACATTGTGAGCTTCCGGATATTTGACAATCTCGGCTATTTCTTCAGCGGTAACCCGTTCAGGATTGATGAACAGGTCAATTTCCATCAGGTCGTTTAGGGAGAACTCTTTGATCTCCAGGTATTCGGGATTGCGCACCCTGGCCACTGTGGTTTTTGCCCCGTATCTTTTAGCAAGCATACAGGCCACCATGTTAAGTTCATCAAACTGGGTAACCGCCAGCAGCATGTCTGCATTGTGTACTCCAGCGGCTTCCAGCACTGATGTAGAGGACCCGCTTCCGCCGATAACCTGTACGTCGAGGTTATCTTCCAATACCTGCTGGCGCTGGGGGGAAAGTTCAATTATTGTCACATCGTGATCTTCAGTGGAAAGCAGTTGGGCCATGCTGAAGCCCACTTTCCCTGCCCCGATGATTATCACTTTCATGATAGATCCTCCACCTTTAGTCTGAGTGCTACCACATAAAGATAGTCAAGTAATCGCAGCTTGTCAAGAAGTTGTTTGGGCTTTTCTCAATGAAATTGACATCTAAATTATGCCCCTGCCGGCTTAGAATAGTAGCCCTGCGCTTAAACCTCAATTCCGGTCAAAATAATCTCCTTCCATTGCGTCCTGCAAGCCTTTTCTTAATTATATCAGCTTTTTTACCAACAAATAAGGGTTGCAGCTTAAAAGCCGTACTCCTGCCATTTTGCGCCGACCCTGGCCAAATCCTCCCCAGGCTGCAAGGATACAGGGGGATAGGCATGCTAGGATTGTCGCTTAAAAAGGTCCGTTTTTGCCCAGCAATATTCTCCACTGATATATTTAAGTCATGTTTCGCATTTGAAGCATGACCTTCTTTGACAGTCTGAGACCTTCTATTTAAACAACAATGCATGCATTAATCCAAAATCAGACCCTGTTTGAGAGGTGAGCTTAATGACATATACTGTCCAGGCTGTGGGGACACCTTATTTTTAATTGCCCAAAGATATGGGGTTAGTCTGGATGCTTTAATTGCAGCTAATCCCCAAATCAAAAACCCGAATCTGCTCTATCCGAGACAGGCCATTACCATTCCAGTGGCTCCGGCACCGCCAGTAGTGCCCGGCATTCCCGGTAAACCACCGGCCGTACCCGACGAACCGGGCATATCCGGCGAAAAGCCGCTACGTTTTATTTCGGCTATGGAAAACACAAGGGCACTGCAGGGAGCGACTAATGTTCCCCTGAGTCCTAGAATAACCCTGCGCTTTGATAAGAACGTCATCAGCGACAATGTCTGGGAAAATACCAGGAGAGGCATCACCCTGTCCACAGCTCAAAAAGTCAATGTCCCGATTAATGTCAGTAGGATCGCGGAAGAAGTCGACTTTTCACAAAGAGTAAATATTTTTGTTACTTCAGTTAACCCTATTAGACCCAATACCACTTATGTTCTAAATATATCCCCCCGCCTGAGGTCGAAAGCCGGCGAAACTCTGGGAGCCACAACCGGTGGAAGGGGTGTAACCATCACCTTTAAAACCAGGGGGCAGGCCTGATGATTCTTTTAGAAATTTGAACTGAATACCGATAAAAGGACAGTGAATTAATTTACCCCCTATGGTAGCATTTGAATACTATCATGGGGGTAATTAATAACTACGTATGGATACACAAGAATCATCGACCAATCTTGAAGAGCACGAGGCGATTTGCTGGCAGTTGGCACTTTTGAAATTTGATATAGTTAGTTATTGCCACCAGGATAATTGGAATTAATCGAGAATACCATTATATAGAATATTCAATAAACGAGAGACGAGGTGGCAATTTATTATGCAGAGTGAAATTGCGCAGAGGCTAAAGCTCAAGTATTCTCCTGTGGCCGTATTATTACAAACGAGAAGCCTCAAGATGCTCTGGAGTTTGTTGAAGGACGCTGGGGATGTGTTACAGCCATGTTGACAGCAGCTGCAAAAGGACGTTGCGCCGTTTTTAGCCGTACTACTTTTGGCTGCGAAGGCGCCGAAGTCGGATTAGGCTTTGTAAATGAGTATACAGAAGGCCTGGAATATTTTCTGTCTACAGGAAAAGAGGGATTGCCCGAGGCGGAGTTTTTCAAAAAGACACCTGAATTAGCAAAAACCTATATGGATTCAATTCCGCTGATTAGTATTCCTGAAAAATACGTGGTATTTGCACCGCTGACAGAGATTGATCCGGCCAAAGACGAACCAAAGGTTGTTGTGTTTTACGCCAACCCTGACCAGCTGTCTGCGCTTGTTGTTTTGGCCAATTATGACCGCCCTGGCTGTGATAATGTTGTTGCACCCTTCGCGGCAGGCTGCCAGACTGTTTGCCTGATTCCTGTAAATGAGGCAAACCAGGAATCCCCGCGGGCTGTCATCGGATTGACGGATATTTCGGCGCGTCCTTTTGTTGATGCCGATCTGCTGTCCTTCAGCGTGCCCTATGCTATGTTTAGAGAGATGGAAGATAATGTGCCAGGCAGTTTTCTTGATAAGCATGAATGGAGTAAAGTAGCTGAACGCATTCAAAGCAATAAATGATGAGACTGGCAGGCCCGGTCGACCGGGGTTTCGAAAGAGCAAATACCGGAGCTTCTAAAATTCGGCAAAGAACCCCTTTATATTAACGTGAAGTTCAGGTCTACAAGCGTATCAATGGACACGTGCAGACACTTCGGACATTATCCGGAGTGTTTTCATGTTTTTGGGGAAGTGCGCATTTGCTTTCGGAACTCGTGGAGGGTATCCCACTGGCGTTATACTTTACCGCTGACCAGCGCCGGGACCTGGCCCGCAGCAGGAGCGGTGAAGATCACCTAATAATTTTATTTCCGTCGACATATTTAGACAGTTATAATGATATTTATCATGTATAATAATTTATGTACTTAAATTTAATATATAGTTGACATCCTTAAAAAAAAGCTATGGGTAAAATCAGAATTTAGTGGTTCTCTTTTACTTTATAAATATGATTTATATTTTGCAAAATTTGTAAATGAGGTACACTGAGTGATGGGTATAATCTGGCCGATTGATGCAGATAGAACCGATATGGGAAACAGCAATTATATATTTTATGAAACTGACAGTATCAGCGAATTTTTAGATTATGATGACACTTATTTAGTATCAGCGACAAAGGGTTGGGGGAAAACCTTATTATTAAAGAAGAAAAGAAAGCTGATGGAAAAAAATTATTCTTGCCTGCCCATAGATATAATGCTCGATTCGCCAACTGAAGTTCGCTTGAGCTCAAAAGGTTTTACATATCTGGATGAGTTTCATAATTGGACGGGTTTATGGAAGGTTTCTATCGTTCTATCTATATTTTATTATTTGCAAGAGTATCATCACGCAGAAGATTTCCATTTTATTAATGAGCTCCACAAAAAGTTACTAAATAAGAGCAATATTAAAAAGGTCACACCCTGCCAATATTTAAACTTCTTCTTATCTGTTGGTTCGGATTATGGCATATCCAGAAAAGATCTCGAGAAGATAATCAGCATGTACCCTTTTGTTATGTTTCCTTTATACGCCAACATTGACCACCCGATTGCATTATTTATAGATAATGTTGACGAGGCTTTTAAAGCCTATCTTTTTAATTATATTGATTTATGGTATTATGCTCAGTTGGGTTTGGCTAACGCTATATTTGAATTAACTAAAGCCAATAAGCATATAAAAATATATGCGTCTATCAGAAAGCAGGCACTTACAAGAATGGACCTTTTAGGTGAGACGCAAACCCAAATCAGGGACCTGATGTTAGATATAAATTATAAAGTTGATGATTTGAAGCAAATGTTTAACCTGTATGTGTTAAGGGAAGACAGCCGACGTCTTTGCTTTAAACTAAATGAAAACGAAAAGAATGAAACAGTCATTCAGGAGGCTTTCTTTGGCTTGCACCGGTTAGAACATTTCCAGGTAAAAGATGAGGTTGAGAACGTCTTCGATTGTGTATACAGGCATACGCTAAAACGACCCAGGGATATCGCAGTGATCTGTAAAGAAATCAGAAAAATAAGCCCGCAGGCAAGAAGCGCATTGTCATTGAGAGAGGCAATCAACAGGGCAGCCGCAGGAATTGCGGAACAATACATGTCCGAATGCGTAAATTTCATTGAGTCTTTGGGAATGAAAGATGAATTTGCCAAACTGATCAAGACCAATGTCTTTTCAAAAGAAGACTTGTTAGATATTTGTATGGCATTTAATATTGAGATGAAAAGGAAAAGACACAAGGCCATTGAGAAAAACGGAGGATGTACAAAATCCTGCGATACCTGCGAGGACAATTTTCATACCTTTTGTATTTTATACAATTTGGGGCTGGTCGGCGTTATTGCTAAATCTAATATTACAAATGAATTAAGCCAAAAGTTTTTATCCCCGGGAGCGAATATTTTTTACCCTGAACATTTGCCTGATTCAAAATATTATTTTATTCACCCTAGCTTACAGGCATGGGTACAAAATAAAAACACAGATTTCAATCTGAGTAAGAAGTTTATTATTGGTGACTTAAGGCCCTGGAAGGACAACCTCGGAGATATATCATTACAAGACTCAAAGGACTCTATGGATGAACGCAATTCAATTATCACTTGTATAAATTCCCTGACGGAAATATCTTTAAAAAGATGTACGGTAGTGGGCAATTACCGCAGGTTTGATGAGCGAATCCGAAACAGGCTGATAGATTACAGCCTGAGGATTAAAAAGCCGCTGGTAGAAAAGACCTTCAATCGTGAAAATTTTCTTATATGGGCGGCACCAGGTAGCGGCAAGTCCTTTTTTGTTCAAGAGATTGCTAAAGATTTAAAAGATACGGTCAATTATCTCGAAATCAATCTGGCAAACCATTCACGTGAATTTATTAAATTAAAATTAGGAGAACTTGAGGAAATAAGGACCCCCATGCTCTGTGTTATTGATGAAATTGATGCGAAAAGCGCCGAGCCCTGGCCTTATGAGGATATTTTTACTTACTTTGATTTGAATTTAAAACCTGAAAATCAAATTGTCTTTGTAATAATAGGCAGTACAGCCGGTAGTAAACAGGGCATGGTCGATCATATGAATGCTAGAAATAAAGGCCCGGATCTGCTCAGCAGAATCCCAATAGACAACAGGTTCGAGATCCCTTCACCTAATTTGCAGGATAAAATTGTTTTAATTGCCAGCCAGGTGAATACACTGGCAAAAGATAAGAACTTTGATTTAGAGTTTATCGAAAAACTATCCTTGTTCTATATCTTAATGAACAGTGAGCTTAATTCGCCTCGCCATCTTCATGATCTGGCTGTTGCTTGTGTTAATCGTATTTCGGCTAAGGAAAACCGTTTAAAATATGAGGACCTCTTTTATTCCGGAGATAGAACCAACCAGCAATTTTGGTCTGATAATCAAGATATTGTAATCGAAATGTCTGAGGTTTATTTACATATTTGTCCTTAGGCTGTCGCAGGAAGTAATAAGAAATTCTCAGCATTGTACAATCAAATTAGTTAAGTCTAAATCGCTTTTGCCGGATTTATGCCCGGCGGGTTTATATTTGACGGAGGGTATTCCCATGGAAATTCGGGTTTATTATGAAGACACTGATGCTGGCGGGGTGGTTTATCACTCCAATTACCTCAAGTATTTCGAAAGGGGAAGGACCGAATACCTTCGCGACCGGGGCTTTTCGGTGGGGGAGATGGCTCGCCGGGGTTTCGTTTTTCCGGTTGTTCACCTGGAGATTGATTACCGCGCCCCGGCTTTACACGACGATTTGCTTCGAGTGGAAACAACCGTGCTGGAAATTAAAAAATCCTCTCTCACCTTTGCCCATCAGGTGCTGCGGATCTCTGATGAAAGACTGCTCGTGACCGGTATAGTGAAATTGGCATGTGTAGGACCGGGAATGAAACCAAAACGGTTGCCTGAGGAGATTATCCAGGTAATTAAAGAATAAATGGCTTCGAATAGGTAAATTATGAACCATATTTGCAGCTACAAGGACATAACAGTAAATTGAGATCGGTTAGCCGGTTGGATACTTCAGGAGTTAAATAATTGCAAAAGCAGTTACTCTTTCATCAACAATCGGGGAAATAGACCCATACCTCCTTATTTTTTAGCATAATCTATTATTACCTTATCATTTATTATTATTGTTTTGAGAATGTCTATTATGGTCATTTAGGGCTTTTGCTATTAAGTTTTGAAATGTAGTATACTTGCACTCGTTGGCTTCAAGACAAGAATGCCGAATCTCAGAAAAATTGATAACTGAGTACGGGGGATGAATCAATTGGGGTGAATCTCAATAGAGTAGGGTAACTTTTACCGAACCCGTCAACTAACCCCGGAGGCAAAAAGAAAGGGGAAAGAAATGAAGAAAAGATCTATTATTATGTTTGGTTTATGCCTTATGATGCTGTTCGGTGTCATAGGAAGTGCAAGTGCGGCAACACCATGTATAAGCAACGTTAATTCATGCTACCAGGGTGTTGATTGTTCACAAATTGCTAATTATGCAACTACTAACTGCAACACACCAGTTAACACAGCAGCAAATTGCAACACAGCTAATTGCATGACACAATCATCTTGCAACTTGCCAGAGTTAATGAATATGTTCCAAAACTACTCACCAAACAGCACTTGCGACAACCAGGGTTTGCAATCAATAGCTTCAATGTTCCAAACCCTGCGTTAATAGGTAAGTCAACAAATAAGTGTCTAATGTAAATTGCCCAAATAAATATTTGGGCAATTTTTTTTGCCTCAAAGCGGTGTGCCGGCATTAGAGTTAATTTGTAATTTTTATTCCTATTTAAGTGAAAAGGATCATGGGGGGCCAAGAATGTTTAATAAGCTTCTAGTGGTATATGACGGTTCTCCGGAAGCAAAGAAAGCTCTGAAGGAAGGCCTTAAGCTGGCAAAAATGGCTGGTTCGGAATGTCATTTGGTAAGGGTACTTAAAAAGCCAAAACAAGTTCCTAACTCTGAGCTATTTCGCCAAGAAGTAGCGAGTGAACTAACCTTTGCCGAAAAGGAATTTGTCGGAGCAAGATTTTTAGCCAGTCAGGCGGGAATTGATCTTCCCACGCATACCGTCCTGGGCGAAGCCTGCGAAGTGTTGAAAAATTTTGTTGTGGCCGGCCATATCCCTATGCCGGCCCAGGCTAACACGGCCTGCCACTCCAGGTCAAGGGTCTCCGCTTCGCTTCGATAAACGGCTGGACTTGCAGCGGTTATGCTCATACCTGTACATGATTAATTTTGAAGACGCATTCTGGTGAGAGAGGGGTGTACGGAGCGGCCCCTTGACCCCCGCATTCTTTCCGTCTCTTGCAGTTTCGCCGACGGAGCCTATTTGCCACATTGTACCGATGTTTTGGGTGTGCGCTTTTCTTGACTTTTTCAACCCCCGTTATTTTTCTTTACTTATATCGTATAAGATAATAGGAAGTTCAAATTGGGACTTTGTGCAGAGAGAAGGTATTAAGAATGAAGAGAACGGTAACTGGTGCAGTAGTTGTACTGGTTATGGTGGTATTCGCGTTGGGGCTGGTGGCTTACGCTGATGAAAGTAACAGAACCGGTGAAAACCAGGTTAATCTTTTTGAGCAAGACAGTAAATGCGAAGTTACTATTGAGAAAGTCAACGATAACATACCTGACGATAGTGCCCAAAAATTGGATTGCGAATCAAGCAAACCGTCCAGCCAGGGAGAAAGCAATATACTGCAGTCGCAAGTTAAGGTTGGCCTGCCCGAAGCCGCTAAAAGTGCTGCAGATGCTGTTCCAGGTAGAGCAGTGAAGGCCGAGTTGGAAGAGGAAGACGGCCAGGTGATTTATTCCGTAGACGTTGCCACAGATAATGGACTAATTAACGTTATCGTTGACCCTGGCACGGGGAACGTCCTGTTCTATGGGCAGGATTCTGGAGAAGACAAAGACGATAATCAAGATAACAGCCAAGTTGATATTGACGGTGAAGATGACGATGATGACGACGACGATGACTAGCAGGAAAGATTCTTTTGACCGGTAAATTTTACCGGCCAGGAAATTGAATTTGATAAGGACGGCTTTCTATTAGATCATGTCAGTTGGAATGAGGAAGTAGCTAAGATTATAGGTGCAAGTGAAGGTATCAAAATACTAACTGATGAACACTGGAAAGTAATTTATTACCTGCGTAATTATTATAAACGTTTCAACGTTGCGCCCATGGTATCAACGCTTTGTAAGGGTACCTGTTGCCGTTTAGATCGCATCTATAAATTATTTCCTTCTGGTCCGTCAAAAGGTGCTTGTAAAATTGCCGGTCTTCCGAAGCCATCCGGCTGTATGTGATCAATAATAATAAAAAATAAAAAATCCAAAATGATGGCAGTTCTAAAGAATAACCGCTTCCAGGTTTAATTTTCCCGGAAGCGGTTTAATGTCAAACATTAGCTTTAAAATTTAGCGATCTTTTGAGGCTCAGGATTGATAGCTGTTAATCAGCCGGTAAATAATTGTGTAAACATCATCCCGTAAGGCCCGCCGTGTATAATACCTATGCCCACGTTTTTGAAATTGGGATTCAGAATATTTGCCCTGTGACCGGACGAATTCATCAGGGCTGTGTGGGCCCCCTGAACGGATCGGTTCCCAGCAATGTTTTCACCAGCGTATCTGTAAGTAATGCCCTGAGACTTCATCATATCAAATGGAGAGCCATAAGTTGGCGACTGGTGACTGAAATAATTCTTATCAATCATGTCTTGTGATTTCATACGGGCTGCCTGTACGAGACGCAGGTCAACATTTAGCGGTTGTAGGCCTGCCTTTACCCGTTCTTGATTGACAAGGTCAACCATTTGCTGTTCTTCAGTAGTTAGTCCGGAGGTAGGAGTTGCTGGAGTCGTGGATGTACCCGGCGTTGTCGGTGTTGTTGGTGTAGTCGGTGTAGTCGGCGTTGTCGGTATTGTTGGTGTCGCCGGGTAAGGGTTATATCTCCAATTGTATATTGAATTATAGTTTGCAGAGGTACCATAGGGGTTTAAGTATTGGTAATAGTTTTGGTGAAAGCCCGTGGCAGCTTCTGCTTTTAACCCATTCGGCATCAGAACAGATGCCGTAATCATGAAGGTACATCAGGAGCAACGAAATTATTTTTTTGTGTTTAATCATGCAGTTTCTCCTTTTGCTTAAATTGTTTTTTGTGAAGATAATTATTCTAGCGAAAGAAGAACCTGCTAAGGAAAAAAAACGTTTAACATTAACATTTCCCCTTTCTTTTGGCGCCTGCGAGGTTAGCTGACGGGTTTGGTAAAAGATACCCTACCTGAAATATATCAGGATTCACCCCAAATACCTGGTTCCCCCGCTCCCAGGGTGTTATGTTTACTGGGATTCGGCAGCATCACTATTCAGTTATGAAACTGATCATACCTTATTTAAATTCATTGTACAAAACTCATAATCTAACGTATATATTCATTTATCTAAAAAATGAATATATACGTAACAAATATACATTATATTTATTTATTTTATGATGGTTGTAAAAAGTCCCACTCTTTTTGTAGTAGTAAAAGATGGATTTTAGTCACACTTATATTACAGATTTTCTTTCTTCATTTACCGATGTTACCTTGGCTCCGATTGCTTCAGATACAAACCTTATTGGTATATATGTTCTACTTGCTGAACTGTCAATAAATGGTTCCTGGCCGGGAAAATCCACCAAAGTATCATTTACGTATATACTTACACAGCCGCAGGCTGACACTTTGCTTTAACCATTTACTAGCAATTGACACGTGCAATTACAGAGAATAAAATTTAATTGCCGGAAAAATGCCGGCTTTTTTGGTTAGCCCCGGCGTGGTCATTACGTTTTCCAATGAAAGGAGATGTGCCAGTGGAAGATGTTTTAATAAGGACTGTACAGCTGACTAAGCAGTTTGGTCCGGCGGTAGTGGTTGATCATCTTAATTTACAGGTGAAAAGCGGTGAGATATTTGGGTTTCTAGGGCCCAATGGCTCCGGGAAAACCACCACCATTAGAATGCTTACGGGGCTTTTGGATCCCAGCCGGGGTGAGGCTTATATCTGCGGTTATGATATAAACAAGCAATCTGCACAGGCCAAGGCCTTGATGGCTTACGTGCCGGACCAGCCAAAGCTATATGGCAAGCTGACGGCCCGGGAGTTTTTGTTTTTGATGGCCGACCTCTACAGGATGCCTAAGGCGGTTTCCCGGCAGAGGGCTGAGCAGCTGCTGGAGATGTTTGGCCTGGCGGACCGGGCGGATGAATTGTTGGAGGGGTATTCACATGGCATGAGGCAAAAGGTGGTGCTGGCCTCAGCACTGATTCACCAGCCCCGGGTGATCCTGCTGGATGAGCCTACTGTTGGCCTTGATCCGGCCAGCGCCCGCTTATTGAAGGATGTCCTGCAGGAAATGGCCAAAATGGGGGCGGCAGTCCTTGTTTCCACGCACATCCTGGAAATAGCCGAAAGAATGTGCCACCGGGTAGGCATTCTCAAGGATGGCAGGCTTATTGCCCAGGGCAGCCCGGAAGAGCTGCGCCGAGCAGTGGGGCATGGGGAGGAAAGCCTGGAAGACATTTTTCTTGAACTTACCGGCGGGCATGAAAGTGCCGAGCTAATCCGGGGCCTGGAGGAGGGGGAGTAATTAATGAAAATGGTGCTGCTGCCCCCTCTTTCCCAGGTGCCCGAGGCCCGGTCAGCCTGGCAGGACTTTAAGCTGTTGTTAAGAAGCCAGGTTCATGTGACCTGGAAAAAGATCCGCCACTGGCCTGTAGGCGCTTGGATTGGGATGATTGTTGCCGGCGCGGGGCTGCTGGCAGCTTTGGTCTACTTGGGCTTTGCCGCTTATGGCGCCTTGCAGGCCATGCCACCGCAAAATGCCCGGGGATTTTTGTCGCTGCTGTTGATGATGGGATTGGCCGGCCAGGTATTTTTCGGCATTACCGCGGCTTTTGCCGCTCTGTATATGTCGGAGGACTTGGAATTGCTGTTTGTCGCCCCGGTTTCCGTACGGGCGGTGTTTGCTGTCAAGTCCCTGGTTGTTGCCGGCAGCAACTTCCTGACGGTGGTGTTGTTCGCCTTGTTGCCGGGAATCTTTTACGGGCTGCTTTTTCAGGCGGGTACGCTTTTTTATCTACTGGTTATCCTGGTGGGGCTGGGGCTTTGGATCACCGGCACCGCTATCTCACAATTATTGAATATGCTGGTGATGAGAATCGTGCCGCCCCATCGCAGCCGGGAGGCAATCGGATTCGTCGGTGCCCTTGCCGGGATCATAATTGCCGTTGTTTTTCAGCTGCCGGGTTTGCTTATGAATAATCAAAGCATGAATATTGGTGATTGGCTTGCCGGGCAACAACAGTTGCTTAAGATTATGGACTTTTTTCCCTGGGGGTGGGGCTCCCGGAGCCTGGTGGAAGGAATATCAGGCAGCCTGCCGGCCGGGCTGGGCTGGAGCCTGCTGCTGCTGGCTATGGGAGCGGCACTATACTGGTTATCCTTTTTACTGGTGGAACGGGGTTTCCGCCGCGGGTGGATATCCCTCAGCCAAGGGGTAGGAGGCAGGCGGAAAAAGGGCCGCCCCCGTGCAAAAACTGCCCGGAGCCTACTGCAGGAGAGCGCTCCGGTCTTGACAGTCACCAGCGGGGTGGCTGGGAAAGCCTCACCCTGGCTGGGCATGTGGGCTGTAGCCAAAAAAGATTTACTTTACGTGAGGCGTGACACCCGTGAGTGGTTCGGCTACCTGGTTCCCCTGATCATCATGGTTTTTTTTGTGGGCCAGACCTTGCTTTTGCCTTCGGAAGCCACCCGGTCGTCAGCGATAATGGTATTGGTCATCTACAGCATGATGTTCAGCGGCAATATGGCCCTGCAATCATTTGGCCGTGAGGGGGAGGCGGACTGGTTATTAAACAGTGTTCCCCTGGCAGGTTGGCCGGTGGTATGGGGAAAATTGCTGGCCGCGGCCCTGCCCACCTTGTTTTTGATGGAGGCATTGCTGGTAGGTACCATGGCAGCCCTTGGGTCTTCCCTTACTTTGGCCGTAGCCCTGGCCGTAGGGGCGGTGCTGTTGACCCTGGGGGCCAGCGCCATTGGGCTCTACTACTCGATCAACAACAGCCGTTACAATCCGGAAAGCCCCCAACTGCGGATTTCTCCAGGAGCCTCCATTTTGATGTATTTAGTCAATTTCCTGTTTATGCTCTTTTTAGCCCTGGGGCTGTTGTATATCTTCCCGCCGGCAGAGTTGATGGCGGTGCTGCCTCAAATACCCCGGG
>MVQL01000169.1 GCA_002067205.1 Pelotomaculum sp. PtaB.Bin104 | reverse complement strand
TATCGCTTAGTTTTCCAAGGAGAGTGATGTTATGTTGCCTTTAATAAAAAAGAGCGATGCCCACCAGCATCACTCTCCCCGCAAAACTCATAAGCCGCTCGGGTCACTCCTCAGTGTTGCCCTATCCTGCTTATGAGTAAAAGCAGTTTGAGTATACCATGTGGTTCTTTGGCTATCAATGTACAGTCTATGCGGTAAGACTGTTCAATTTAAACGGTCCAAGTGTTCAACTTCGGCGGTCTAGGTGTTTTTTCTCAGCGGAATATACAATTGTATAAGAGTTCAGTCAGAGTTAAAATAGTATTATGAAGAAAAATAAATACGGATGCTCGAAGCGGTAACGCCGTGGAGGGAATTTAAGATGGTGCAAAAAAGGCCCTGGTATAAATTTTGCCCACCCTGAATGTTAATGTATATTCTGCTGGGAGCAGTAATTGGAATATATGCCTTGATTAAGTATTTATTCTTTTAAGAAAATGTAAGTGCCATAGTGGATAGCCCTTAAAGGCAAAGCCTTAGGGGCTTTCTTTATACGACCAGAAATCTTCGATCTTTTAAAAAGATGATAGTAAATGTGATTGTATGAGTGTTTAGTAAGTGCTAGAATGTTATCATTGAGAAATGTAAAATGACGAAAGCTCCTCGGCGGCAGCGCTCAGGGGCTTTTTGTATTCGAGGAATCGGGGGATTCGATAGAGATAAAGGTCAGCTATTGCTGAGCCGGCAAGAAAACGGAGATAGAGAATATTAGGTAAAGGCCCCAATAGAATCAATCTATCGGGGCCTTTGGCATCCTCACCGCATGTGCTTAATAAAAGTTCTATACATGATCCAAAAGTAGGAAACAATGAAAACCACCCATAGAAAATCAGTATAATTTAAAAAATAATTTGAGAAGTAAGTACCAAGGAGGATTCCTAGAAAAACCAGCGTGATTTTTAAACAAGCAAAGTCCATAACAGAATATTTGCTAGTTGCCTTTAATGCCCGCTGTGTAAATGTTTTCATAGCACTGACCTCCTTCTTAATTTAAATCCTATCGCTGTCATTATATCACCATTCAAAGGACTCCTGATGAAAATAGGAATGGTAAGTATTAACCGAAATGGGACAACGATCAGAATTCAAACTAGTACTTTGGTTGGGGTCGTCATGAAACAATTTGCAAAGAGGTTCTATAAATCAAAAGCATGGCAGGACTGCCGGGATGCTTTCTTTAAGAGCAGGTTTGGACTGTGTGAGCAGCGGGGTGCCCGCGAGGTTGGGTTTGGGGATAAAACAAAGCCGGTACGATTTGCATGTACCGGTAAAGAAATAATGGTTATCATTCGAAAAAAAGTGTTTTCACGAAGTCCCCTAATCTTGCAGCTTCAACTTGCGTAATGTTTTTCGGAATACGAATTGATGCAACTACGTCAAGCCTGAGAGGATATTCGAAAACTACAAAATTATCATTCGGTTCAATCGAATCATTTGGTGAGTATGGATTATCGTTAATAAACTTTAAAATGCTGTCTAAGTGGCGACTTAAATCAGCTAAAGTTCGTGGAGCCCTTAAAGATTGGCGTAGCTCATCAAAGAGGTCATCACGCCGAACCGGTCCTTTGAGCCATTCTACTTTGCGTTGATGAGGATAACCTTCCGCTTGAGAGGCTTTGGTTGGTTCATAGAAATAATCGCTGGTTATTCGGCAAAAGAAGATATTGTTTCCATGAGGAACAACGATAACATCTCCAATTCGCATATCGTTAACAAAAGTATTTACGGTTGCTGCCGCGATACCCAACTCGTTTGGAGAGTAACTAAGTGGATGCTGGTTAAGTAATTTCTTAATTGTCTGCTTGTTTTTGCCAACTAAGGAGTCAACTTCCGGCCAGCCTATTGCAATAATGTTATTATCCCTGAATTCTCTCATTCGATCAATGTTGTGTGGCATGGGACGAAGTAACCAAGCTTTTGCCATTACTAATCATCTCCTATTAAAATTTAAAAACGTCATCTGGTGTTCCTTTTACAGGACATATCTTAACGGAATGTTGAACTCGCCCCTGCTTTCCAAGGTGGGAACTGACTGAACCGACAAACGAGGCAGGTTCTCTAAAGCCGGAAGCTTTATATACGGCCAACGAACCAATAAGTCTGTTTAAAACGGGGGTTCCGCCAAGTTTCATAGTCAGCTGGTGAGACGACTGCCAGTTATTAGTCATACTACCAAGGACAAGATTTACCATGGAATTAAATAGGTTATGCTTTTTGAGAAAAAGCAACTGGGGATTCATGAGCATCATCCTTTTCGATTATTTATTAAGACTAATATAACATATATCGGCTCAACAAGCAAGTATATTTTAATGTATTTTAGCTACAGTTAGATATATATTTGATTTAGTGGTGCTAATAGCTATGCGACTAGGGGGATTAAATCCTTACCAAAAATCGTCACGGGAGTGGGAACACGGCTTCGTGTACATGTCGCAAGTTTCTAGTGTAGGGTATATTCAGGTTAATTTGGAGTCCTTTTTGTCATGAAACCATTTGCAAAGAAGTTCTATAAATCAAAAGCGTGGCAGGACTGCCGGGATGCATTCTTTAAGAGCAGGTTTGGATTGTGTGAGAGGTGCGGTGCCGGCGGGGTGATTGTCCACCACAAAACCAAGTTGACACCAGGAAACATAAACGATCCTTCAGTTTCGTTGAGCTGGGATAATCTTGAGGTGCTCTGTCAGGCTTGTCACAACAAGGAGCATGGACTGAGTAGTACGAGTGCTGATACCATGTTTGACGCTTTTGGTAATTTAATACATAGGTACCCCCCCGGTAGTAAATATGAGTAAAATGCAGGGAACCGGTCGGGGGAGGCTCGAAAACCCCGGCAGTCCCCAATCAAACCATGAGGAGAATTTATGGTTATACAAAAAATTGCAGCTGGTAAATTAAAACCGGCATCCTATAATCCTCGCAAGGATTTACAGCCGAATGATCCTGAATATCAAAAGATAGAGCGGTCCATCAAAGAGTTTGGCTATGTTGACCCAATTATCGTCAACAAAGACATGACCATTATTGGCGGTCACCAGCGCTACAAGGTACTTGTAGCCCTTGGCTATAAAGAACTGGACTGTGTTGTCGTTGACTTGCCCAAAGACCGGGAAAAAGCTCTCAACGTCGCACTCAATAAAATCAGCGGCGAGTGGGATGAGGCTTTGCTGGTTGAATTGCTTGGAGAACTTGGTGACCTGACCGAGTTGACTGGCTTTGATGCCAAAGAGATAGGGGAGCTATTAGACAAGTTCACCGAAAAAGGTGAAGTGCGGGAAGACAATTTTGATGCCGACGCCGAGGTCGCAAAAATAACCAACCCAATTACTCAAAGAAGAGATGTCTGGGAACTTGGCAAGCACCGATTAATGTGCGGGGATAGCACTTTGGCTAGCGATCTTGAAAAACTGATGAGTGGGCAGCAAGCCGACCTGGTACTTACGGACCCTCCCTATAATGTGGATTACGAAGGTGCGACCAAAGACAAACTGAAGATTCAAAATGACAAGATGCAGGATGAAAAGTTCCTTCAGTTCCTCACAGATGCCTTTATACTTATGAACAAACATTCCAAAAAGGGTGCTCCCATTTATGTATTTCATACCGATAGCGAGGGCTACAATTTTAGGAACGCCTTTAAACAGGCAGGTTATCTCCTGCGCCAGTGCCTGGTGTGGGTGAAAAACTCCTTGGTGCTTGGCCGACAGGATTACCAATGGCAGCATGAGCCGATCCTCTATGGCTGGAAGGATGGAGCAAGCCATGCCTGGTATGGAGATCGCAAGCAAACAACACTGGTCCGGTTCGATAGACCTAGTCGCAACGCCGACCATCCCACGATGAAACCGATCGGTCTGTGTGGGTATTTTATCGCTAACTCCAGCAAGGAAGGTGACATTGTCCTTGATCCGTTTGGAGGCAGCGGTTCAACATTGATTGCCTGCGAACAGATGGGGAGAACCTGCTATACTTCAGAGCTCGACCCTATATACTGCGATGTGATAGTAAAAAGATACATCGAAAACACCGGTTCAGACGCTGGTGTTTTTTTATTACGCTCAGGTGAAAGGGTACCTTTTGGTCAGGTTCAATGATACTTGACTTTACAGGGCATTGGAGCGATTACTGTATTAATAAGAAATACAGGTTTAATCGCAAAAGGAGGAAGCAATATGCTGAGGGAAATATCACCGGAGATGCTCAAACAATACAAGGAAATATACCAAAAGGGTGTCCGGGTCAGGCTGATAGCAATGAACGATCCATACGGCAAACTAAAACCCGGTGATACTGGAACGGTGGATGGAGTTGACGATGTTGGCACGATCCATATTTCCTGGGATTGTGGTTCAAGTCTCGGAGTAGCTTATGGAGAGGACTCCTGCGAAATAATCGATGGATAATTAATTACGAAAAAATCACCGTAAGAAGCATAGAATTGACTGGACTTTAGGCCCCTGCAGAGCGATTAATGTACTAACGAAAATAGCAGGAGGGTAATAAAAATGCAAAAAGGTGATTTTTTAATTTCAAATGACAGCAAAAGATATACCAGATAGCTGGGCGCTGGGAAAAAGATTTTGTTTTAGCACCAACCAGCGAGGATGACGACCAGGTGCTTATCTACACAGCATCAGAGCTGGAAGAGCTTATAGCAACAAGGCACTTCAACAAACTGTACAAGACGGGGATAAAGGTAGACAGTGAATGAGCATAGCCGATAGTAATAATATTTCGGAAAGAGAAGCTGTAAGCGAGGCTTCTTTTTTCTTCTGTATGTGAGGTGATAACAAATGGCCAAGCAAGTAATCCCAGTTGAATTTAATAAAAAGCGGTTTACCATCGCTGAAAGAGAAAAGCGCCTTGCTGCCGAGCAAGCTTTACAAGCCCGGTCAGATAAAATCCGATGTCCTTCATGGCTCGATGCTGAGGCCAAAAAAGAATGGCGGCGCTTGGTGCGTGAGCTAAAAGAGATTGGTTTGCTCACTAACTTAGACCAATCTTCACTGGCGATATGCTGCGACTGCTATTCAAAATACATGGCTGCGACGAATAAGATCAATGACACCACGCTGGTAGGGGTGCATACCAATAAACATGGGGCCAAGAACCTGGTCGTCAACCCCAGTACTTTTGATAATAGGTTTTTTCCTAAAAGACAAACAAATTAATCTGATAAAACAAAGATCACAAAAGGTTAAATAGAAAGGCAGAAATGACAATTGCCCAATTATCCATATCCTACTCGATATGCAATTCTTACCAATATCTTCCCGGACATTATTTAAATAGGCCTTAAATACAGGTAGTCTGTATTTTCAGTATGGTTGCAAAGAATATGTGTAGCCTCTCCGACACCAAGGTTCCTCTTGATAATTATTCTCCTATACCTTGGGATGTTATTTATTTTAGCTTTTATGACCATAGTAGCGCCTGATTACAGCCGGTGTTTTATTTTATCTGTACCATTGTGACGGCCAACAGTTGTTGATGAAATACCTGCTTCTGAGATACACAAAAAGTATCAATACAGCCCGCAGGCTCCCAGCACCTGAAAATTCTTCGTGAGGCGGATTTAGTACAGGTTGAAAAAAGGGCTCAACAACGTATTTATAGACTTAACACTGACACAATGAACAAATTTGATGAATGGATCAAAAGCATGATGCAAAAATGGAATCAGCGATTGGACGCAATGGAAGCTGCCTTGATAGCCGAAACGAAAAAACCAATACCGATTGAAAAGGAGAGATTTTTATATGAATCAAAATGCAGAAAAGAAAACTATCATTATCAATCGTATTTTCGACATCCCTGTTGAACTTGTTTGGAATGCTTGGACGGATCCAAAACTTGTAATGGAATGGTGGGGGCCTATCAATTTCACCTCTCCACGCTGTAAAATAGATTTTCGTGAAGGCGGTAAATATCTGTTTTGCATGCGTGCACCTGCAGAGATGGGTGGACAGGAATCATACTCCACCGGTACATATACAAAAATCATTCCTATGGAGCACCTTGAATTTACACATAGTATATCAGACAAAGACGGAAACATTATTGATCCCTCTTTGATAGGTTTGCCTGACTTTCCTAAGGAAATAGAATTCGTTGTCGAATTCAAAGCCAGAGGGAATCAAACAGAATTAATAATAAAAGAAGAGGGATGGAAGGTAGGACAAATGGCTGAATTAGCTGAATTGGCATGAATCAATCGCTTGATAAGATTACATCTGGTAATAGCCCTATGCGTGTAATAAATTAGCAATAATACATATAGACAATTTGGCGATTATTATGTGGCTATAATAACAAGGAGTATGCAAAATGGAATATAAGGTCATTGCGAAAGTTAAAGTATCAAACCCGGAGTGACTTTTGGCCAACTTTTTAAAATACTGTAGAAAAAAATCTTAATTGAACCAATGAACAAATTTTGACAAGTTGAATGAATTATCTTAGATTCAGATAACTTTTGATTTACCATATTATTAATATAGGCAAAATAAGGTATAAGTAGATAAATCATGTACAAGGAGATGATATTATGAGTGTAAAAGAAAAAGTATTAGAAGTAATGAAGTCGGCAGGTCAACCGGTAAGTGCCGGAGAGGTAGAGAAGTTATCAGGTCTAGATCGCAAAGAGATTGATAATGCATTTAAAGAATTGAAGAAAGAAAATGCTATTGTTTCTCCGGTTCGTTGTAAATGGGAGCCGGTAGAATAGACTTTTCGGGAACCTTGAAACTTGTATATCATATGTAGTTTTTTCAAAAACTGAATAATTGAAATAAAACTGAGTTGAATAAACAGACCACCGGCTAAAGCCGGAGGGTTTTTAAACGACTGAAAGTCGCAAACGGCTGAAGCCGGCTCAAAGC
>MVQL01000168.1 GCA_002067205.1 Pelotomaculum sp. PtaB.Bin104 | reverse complement strand
GGAGCCGAGCTCCTTTGGTTTGACCACCCGCAGCCGCTGCTCCTGTTAAATTTAAGCGGCAAAAGCGTGACAGGGATAATTTAGTCATCATTATTATGGCCCTAAGAAAAAAATATATTAAAGGGGGTAATGAGTTGAGAGAAACAAAAATTATCTTGATTTCGCTGCGGAATCCATTGAAATTAATGCAAAGCCTTTGGCAATATTTCTATCTTCTGGTTAAAAAGACCCGTCCATAGGATATTATTTTACTATTAAGCAATAAGTGCAATAAAAGAATTGAGGTAATGCCAGATGATTGTATAAAATGTTTCCACCGCATGTAATAATCTGAGAATTACATAAGCTTTATATAAAATTATCTTATGGCAAAAGGCTCATTTAACAGGGTGAAAGTATTTTAAACCGGCGGTTTTACCGTGAGAAGCTTGGCTATATTAATAAATTGAAAATCTATATTAACATTTAAGAGCAGGCAATCAGGCGGTGCTCTTTTAAATTCTTAGGAGATCTGATGAGATCTGCCCAAAAAATTGCATTAAATAGGTTATAATGGTATAATGCACAGGTGAAAAAACTATAGAGGTGAAAAGGTTTTGCCGTCTTTAACTGGTAAAGTGGTTCCAATTAATATAAACGAAGAAATGAAGCATTCATACTTGGATTACGCAATGAGTGTAATTGTCGGCAGGGCGCTGCCAGATGTTCGTGACGGGTTGAAACCGGTACACCGGCGCATCTTATACGCCATGCACAGCTTGGGGCTCTCACCGGAAAAGCCGCACCGCAAATCGGCTTACATCGTTGGTGAAGTGCTGGCGAAGTATCACCCCCATGGGGATGTGGCGGTATATGACACTCTGGTGCGGTTAGCCCAGGATTTTGCCGCCCGTTATCCGCTGGTGGACGGACATGGCAACTTTGGATCTGTGGACGGGGATTCAGCTGCCGCCATGCGGTACACAGAAGCCCGGCTGGCTAAAATAGCCACAGAAATGCTTACGGATATTGATAAAGATACAGTAAGCTTTATTCCCAACTACGATGAAAAAACCGAAGAGCCCACAGTACTGCCGGCAAGAATCCCTAATCTATTGATTAATGGCTCTGCCGGTATTGCAGTAGGAATGGCGACCAATATCCCACCGCATAACCTTGGCGAAGTGATCGACGGGGTGAACATGCTAATCGATAACCCCGATGCCAGTATCAAAGAATTAGCTACAGTGATCAAAGGACCTGATTTTCCTACCGGCGGCAAAATTATGGGTACAGAAGGGATATGGAACGCCTACCGCACCGGCAGGGGCAGTATCAAAACCCGTGCGCAAACCACCATTGAAAGCAACAATAATGGTAAAAGTAAAATTATTGTACATGAAATACCCTATCAGGTTAATAAAGCCCGCTTAATTGAAAAAATTGCTGAGCTGGTTAAAGAAAAAAAACTAGAAGGGATTAGCGACCTGCGTGATGAGTCTGATCGCCGCGGCATGCGTATTGTGATTGAACTGCGGCGTGACGCTAACCCGCAGGTGCTCTTAAATCAATTGTACAAACACACTCAGATGCAGGAAAGTTTCGGAGTGAATATGCTGGCGCTGGTGGACGGGCAGCCTCGGGTGCTAAACCTTAAACAAGTTTTGTTTTACTACCTGGAGCACCAAAAAGATGTTATTGTGCGGCGCACCCGCTTCGAGTTGAACAAAGCAGAGGCACGGGCGCATATCGTGGAAGGATTGCGAATAGCCCTAGCTTACCTGGATGAAGTGATCCAGATCATCCGCTCTTCTCGTACAACGGACATGGCCAAAAAAGCTCTAATGGAAAGGTTTAGTCTTTCCGAAAAGCAATCCGACGCCATTGTGGAAATGCGCCTGAGGCAGCTTACCGGTCTGGAGCGGGAAAAGCTGGAACAAGAATATAAAGAGCTTATGGAAAAAATAAACTATCTTCGCTCTGTGCTCGCTGACGAGAGAAAAGTGCTGGGTATTATTAAAGATGAGCTTGCGGTGATCCGCAAAAAGTTTGCCGATCCGCGACGCACGGTAATATCCTATGAAGAAGCAAATTTCGAGGAAGAAGATTTAATCCCGGAAGAAGAAGTGGTAATCACTATTACCAACCAGGGTTACATTAAAAGGATTCCTCTCGATACTTACCACAGCCAACGCCGGGGCGGACGCGGTGTTACTGGTATGGGCACCAAGGCTGAAGACTTCGTCCGCCATCTATTTACAACAACGACGCATCATTATTTCTTATTTTTTACAAACCGGGGAAAAGTATATCGGCTTAAAGTGCACGAGATACCGGAGGCTGGCCGACAGGCGAAGGGCACTGCACTGGTTAATCTTTTATATGTTGAAAACAACGAAAAAGTTACAGCGGTTATACCCGTCCGTGAGTTTAACTCAAATCAGTTTTTATTTATTGTTACCAGGCATGGTGTAGTAAAGAAGACCTCACTGAAAGAATACGATACCTCCCGCCGGGATGGTATTATTGCTCTTAATTTGGATGTACAGGATGAGTTAATTGATGTTAAGCTTACTGGAGGTGAGGAGGAAATCATTTTAGCCACCCAAAATGGCCTGGCGATCCGTTTTTCAGAAAGCGAAGTACGGCACACCGGCCGGGTTACCCGCGGGGTGAAAGGGATTTCCTTAATGAAAGATGATCGGGTAATTGGGATGGAAGCTGTTCATCCTGATGCGCTTTTACTATCCGTAACAGCCAACGGCTATGGCAAGCGCACACCAATTTCCGAATACCGCCTGCAAGCCCGCGGCGGCAAAGGGATTATTAACATAAAGACAACCGAAAGAAACGGACCGGTTGTTGCAGTACTTGGGGTGAGGGATGAGGAAGAAATTATGATAATCAGCGCTGAAGGGATTATCATCCGTCTCAGGGCTGGGGATATCTCAACGATCGGCCGCTCTACCCAGGGAGTGACCCTGATGCGCATGAATCAAGGTGATTCTGTAGTGGCGGTTGCAAAGGTTTATACTGAAGATTAAAGTTTCCGATTAAAAACTTAGGCAAGCGGTTCGAACGCATATAAACCTGTCTTTATCCGCGAAGACAGGTTTTTTTATTTTTTGTGCAAAGACACTCAGCGCCATCCGGATGATCAATGTATAATAAGGCTAAGTGCCCTGAAAGATTAAAATAATAAAAAAACTAGGTTTATTAATTTAAAGGAGATGTCAGCATGGAAATGAACGAAATTGCTCGCCAGGTTAAGGAAGCCTCAATCCAGTTGGCTGCAGCCAGAACAGACGTAAAAAACAGCGCACTGGCACAGATTGCTAAGTCATTATTTGATCGGCAGAACGAAATCCTTGAAGCAAACCAGGCTGACCTAATTAGAAGTGAAAAGGAAAACCTGTCTGAACCTCTTTTGAAAAGGCTAAAGTTTGATGAAGCCAAGATAGCGGACGTAGTTGATGGAATTAACAGCCTGATTAACCTGGAAGATCCTGTGGGCAGAACTTTGCTGGCGACCGAATTGGACCAGGGTTTGGAATTATACAAGACAACCTGTCCGATTGGGGCAATTGGAGTCATTTTTGAATCCAGGCCTGATGCCCTGGTCCAGATATCTACCCTTTGTTTGAAAAGTGGCAACGGAGTTCTACTGAAGGGCGGCTCGGAGGCAAAAGAAACCAACCGGATCCTGGTAGATATAATTATGAAGGCTACAGCAGAGTCCGGGATCCCTGCGAACTGGATCAAGCTTCTAGAGACCAGATCGGAAGTCGGTTCGATGCTGAAGATGGATAATTATATTGACCTGATCATACCCCGCGGCTCCAACGACTTCGTCAGATATATCATGGATAATTCCAGAATTCCGGTGATGGGACATGCGGACGGTATATGTCACTGTTATGTAGACAAAGAAGCCGACCTGCAAATGGCGATAAGAATTGTCGTGGATGCTAAAGCCCAGTATGTGGCTGTATGCAATGCAACAGAAACCTTGCTGGTGCATGAAAATATTGCAGCAGAATTATTGCCTAAATTAAAAGAAGCCCTTGATCAAAAACAAGTGGATATCGTTGGTTGTATTAGAACTCAGAAAATCATCCCGGTAGCCCCGGCCACCGAAGAAGACTGGAAGACAGAATACCTGGATTACAAGCTTTCAGTGAAAATTGTTGATCACCTTGATGATGCGATTAACCACATTAATAAATATGGCTCCGGCCATACTGACACGATCATTAGCGGCAGCAGCGTCAGGGCAGCCCGGTTTATGGACCTAGTCGACTCGGGTAATGTTTTCTGGAATTGCTCTACCCGCTTTAGCGACGGCTTTCGCTACGGTTTTGGCGCTGAGGTCGGCATCAGCACCAGTAAAATTCATGCCAGGGGCCCGGTCGGCTTGGATGGACTGGTTATATATAAGTATAAATTAATTGGCAGTGGGCATATTGTCGCTGAATATGCCAACAGGGAAAAAACTTTTAAACACAAGAGTATTCAAAAGATATTTCCTCTGTAAAAACTATGTTTTATCCGTACCAGAACAGGCCAAAATAGTAAAAGAAGTATTGAAATAAATAATCGTATGGATTATAATAAGTTAAAGTCAATCAAAGTCAAATGGTAGCGGCCGCAGGGGACGGTGACATTCATGACCAATATTTCAGACTTGATTGAGCAATATCTCAAAAAACTTATGGAAAACAGTGTCGAGGACTATATTGAAATTCAGCGCAGTAAACTGGCCAGCCGATTTAATTGTGTTCCCTCACAAATTAATTATGTCTTGACCACCCGTTTTACTGTTGGGCATGGCTATATAGTGGAGAGCAGGAGGGGCGGGGGCGGATTTATCAGAATCGTCAAACTGCCACTGGACCACCGGGTAAATTTGGTGCTTGGTATAAGTAACTTAATTGGTGATTCAATATCACGCAATGATGCGATGGCCTTGATCAACCGCCTGCTGGAAGAAGAAATTATCACCCAGCGGGAGGCGCGTCTGATGTATTCCGCGATAGACAGCAGGATGCTGGAAGTGGATCTGGCTGAGCGCAATCAGCTGAGGGCGATAATCCTGAAAGCTATGGTGATAGCACTCTTACAAGAATAAAATGCGGTGCTTGGGGTAGTGAGTGGCTTATTTAAGGGGGAAGTATAATTATGATGTGTAAGCGATGCGGCCAGCGCCCAGCGACAATGCATATGACAGAGATAAGCAATGGTAACAAGACCGAAACTCATCTATGTGATGTATGCGCCAGGGAGATCCAGGCACAGGGCTTTACCTTTGCCCCACAATTGCACCTGCATAGTTTTCTAGCGGGCCTGTTAAATCACGAATTAGGTGGAGATAAACAGGACCATAACGAGTTAACCGGTAAAAGGTGTGAAAAATGCGGGGTTTTCGAAGGGCAAATTGTAAAACAGGGTTTATTGGGCTGCGGCGATTGCTACCCTTCTTTTGGGGATCGTTTGTTGCCTCTTCTGCGTCGGCTTCATGGCAGGACCCGGCACACTGGGAAGGTGCCTGAACGTACCGGGGCGCGTGCCCGCTTAATCAAGGAGGTTAATAATTTAAAGAGCATACTTAAAGAAGCAGTTAGCCGAGAAGATTTTGAACAGGCGGCCCTACTGCGCGACCAAATTCGTCAAATGGAGAAAAGCATTGAAGATGGGGGTGAACTCAATGCCTCTCAGGGAAACAGTTAACAACTCCCATAGCCGCTGGATGGACGCGGACGGACCGGTGGCGGATATCGCGATCAGCAGCCGGATTCGTGTGGCCAGAAACCTTGCAGGCGTTCCCTTCCCTCATCTTTTGGATCAAACGAAGGCGGAGGAAGTTATTCATGCGGTTAGAATTGCAGTGGAGGATAAAGAAGCGTTTAGCAGGGTTGGGAGTCTTGAGCTAAGCCTCTTGAGCGAATTGTCACCAGTGGAAAGGCAGATCCTGGTGGATAAGCATCTAATCAGCCCTGACTTGTTGAATAATTTTGAGCGAAAAGCGGTTGTTTTAAGGGATGACGAGGTGATCAGCATCATGATTAATGAGGAGGATCACCTGCGCATCCAGTGCCTGATGCCCGGTCTGCAGCTTCAAGAAGCATGGGATTTGGTTAACCAGGTTGATGACGCCCTAGAGCGAACTCTTGACTTTGCCTTCTCCGAGAAATTAGGCTATCTTACGGCCTGCCCCACAAACGTAGGCACAGGTATGCGCGCTTCGGTTATGTTGCATTTGCCTGCCCTGAAATTGATTAAGCAACTGGGTGGGGTGCTAAACGCGATCAGCAAGGTGGGTCTTACCGTACGGGGTCTTTTTGGTGAGGGTACGGAAGCGCTTGGTGATTTCTTTCAAATATCCAATCAAATTACCCTGGGACAATCCGAGGAGGAGATTATTAACAATATTGTTGCAGTAGTCAGCCAAATTATTACCCAGGAGCAGGCCGCACGCAACACCTTATATAAGGACCGGCGGGAATTTGTTGAGGATTTGGTCTGCCGTGCCTATGGTACTCTCAAATATGCACATATTCTTTCTTATGAAGAGTCCATGCGTTTATTTTCCGAACTAAGGCTGGGCATCGAAATGGGACTCATAACCGGTATACATGCAAGACTACTGAACGAATTAACGGTAAAGATCCGCCCTGCGTTTTTAATCAAACTGGCTGGCAATGAAATGTCAGCCCACCAGCGTGACATTTTCAGGGCAGGACTAATTCGAAAAGAATTTGAACAATTGTAATTATTTGTTAAGATTTTTCCTTCATTGATATTGGAGGTGTAGTAGTTATGTTTGGCAAATTCACTGAACGAGCACAAAAAGCATTATATTATGCCCAAGAAGAAGCAAAAAGTACCGGCTATCCATATGTGGGAACGGAGCACTTGCTTTTGGGTCTTATGCGGGAAGGCCAGGGCGTGGCAGCCCGGGTGCTGTCAGCTATCGGCTTGGATCTTGAAAAAGTGCGGCAGGCAGTGGCGCAAATTGTGGAGGCCAGTAGCCGTCCGGGAAAAGATGAGCCGTCTCTGACCCCGCGTACAAAGCGGGTATTGGAAATATCGATCGACGAGGCCAGGCTGATGGGACATAATTATATTGGGACAGAACACCTGCTCTTGGCCCTGGTGCGGGAAGGTGAAGGTGTGGCGGCCCATATTCTTAGGGCTTATGGCGCTGACAATCAAAAAGTGCGCACAATGGTGGCCGAACTGCTTGGCGGTCAAGCCGGCACTGACGGACAAGCTGCCGGACAGGTTAAAGGCGGTGGCAGCAAGACCCAAACCCTGGATAAGTACGGGCGTGACTTGACCGTCATGGCCGTGGAGAATAAACTTGATCCGGTGGTTGGCCGGGAAAAGGAGATTGAGAGAGTTATTCAGATCTTGAGCCGGCGGACAAAAAATAATCCAGTTTTAATCGGCGAGCCGGGTGTGGGGAAAACTGCTGTGGCCGAAGGACTGGCCCAACGGATTACCGCCGGCAATGTCCCGGAGGTCCTGGATCAAAAGCGGGTGGTGACCCTTGATATGGGTTCTCTGGTTGCTGGAACCAAGTACCGCGGCGAATTTGAGGAGCGCTTAAATAATATTATCGAGGAAATTCGCGCAGCCGGCAATATTATCCTGTTTATCGATGAACTGCATACGATGGTCGGCGCAGGAGCGGCTGAAGGGGCAGTAGATGCGGCTAATATTCTTAAGCCGGCGCTGGCCCGGGGCGAGTTGCAGTGTATCGGCGCCACCACATTGGATGAATACCGGAAATATATTGAAAAAGATGCTGCCCTGGAGCGGCGCTTCCAACCGATTACGGTGCCGGAGCCCACGGTAGATGAAACTATTCAAATTTTGCGCGGGCTCAGGGATAAGTACGAGGCGCACCACCGCGTCAGAATTACCGATGCCGCATTAGAGGCTGCTGCCAGGCTCTCCAGCCGGTATATTACCGACCGGTTTTTACCCGATAAGGCTATTGACTTGGTGGATGAGGCCGGCTCACGGGTTAGGCTGCAGGCTTTAACGGCTCCACCGGATTTAAAAGAGCTGGAAAAGAAATTGGATGTGCTACAGAAAGAAAAAGAAGCGGCAGTAAATGGGCAGGAGTTCGAAAAAGCCGCGGAACTGAGAGATCAGGAAAAGAAACTGCGGGCAGAGCTGGATAATCTCAGGGAGTCCTGGAAGCAGCGCAAGGGCGGGCCGGAACTGGTGGTGGACGAAGAAGCCATTGCTCAAATTGCAGCGAGCTGGACCGGTATTCCAGTTAAAAAGATTGCTGAAGAGGAATCGGAAAAACTTTTGAAAATGGAAGAAATATTGCATCAGCGGGTAATTGGCCAGGAAGAGGCTATCCAGGCTGTTGCCCGGGCGGTGCGCCGCGCCCGTGCCGGTTTGAAAGACCCGAAGCGCCCGATAGGCTCCTTTATCTTCCTTGGTCCTACCGGAGTGGGTAAAACTGAGCTGGCTAGGGCGTTAGCAGAGGCCCTTTTCGGTGACGAAGATGCCACGGTGCGTATCGATATGTCCGAGTACATGGAAAAGTTTGCCGTTTCCCGTCTGGTAGGGGCCCCTCCCGGCTATGTGGGCTACGATGAAGGCGGCCAGCTGACTGAAGCAGTGCGGCGCCGGCCCTATTCTGTAGTTCTCCTGGACGAGATTGAAAAAGCGCACCCGGATGTTTTTAATATCCTGCTGCAAGTTTTAGAGGATGGCCGTTTGACTGACTCAAAGGGGCGGACAGTGGATTTCCGCAACACAGTGATTATCATGACCTCAAACGTCGGGGTGCAGATGATCAAGCGCGAGTCGGTGCTTGGTTTCCGTACTGGTGACCGGCGGGAGGCCAATTACGAGAATATGAAGAGCAAGGTCACCGAAGACTTGAGGCGCACATTCCGCCCCGAGTTTCTCAACCGGATTGATGAAATTATCGTTTTCCATACCTTAGATGCCGGGCACATCAGACAAATTGTCGACCTGATGATCAAAGAAGTGGCAGGCAGGATGAAAGAAAATGAGGTTGAAATCGAAGTGACCGAGCCGGTCAAGGACCTGCTGGCCAAGGAGGGTTTTGATGAGGACTTTGGCGCAAGGCCCCTGCGCCGGGCTATCCTTCGCCTGGTGGAAGACCGGCTATCAGAAGAAATACTCAGAGGAACCTTCCAGCGGGGCGACCTTGTAATACTGGATATAGGCTCTGATAATCAGATCATTGTAAAAAAAGCATAAGTGTTAATAAATATACAGCCTTTTCCCTCGACTGAAAATAAAACGGCGAGGGAGGGGGCTTTATAATTTAAACAAGGCCCTGCAGACTTGCAGATAAAAATATCGACCCTAATAAAAAAAGTAACCGTTATGACTTAGGGTGATCAGGTCTTATTATCCTTCCACTAGCGCCAACCATTTTTCCATATAGTCCTGCAGGGTAAGCCGGGCTTGCTCCAGTTTAACCTGATGTTCCCGGCTAGCCTGGTAATCCTGATATACTTCCGGCTGGTAAATTTCACTTTCCAATCGCGATACTGTTTCTTCCAGGTTGGCAATTGCCTGTTCCAGTTCAGCTGCCTGGCGCAGATACTTGCGCTTTTGACGCTCCTCCTCTTTTTTTTGCAGGTATTGTTTTTTTTCAGGGCTGTCCTCGGTCTTTTCTGCCTTTAATGTGGATTTCCCTAATTCTTGCTGCTGATTTTTCTTATTTAGATAATAATCATAGTTACCCTGGTAAGAGGTGATGCCGGTTGGGGATAACTCCAGCACCCTGTTCGCCATTTTATTAATAAAGTAACGGTCATGGGACACGAAAAGGATGGTGCCGGGATAGCCAGCCATAGCATCTTCCAACGCTTCTTTGCCAGGCAGGTCCAGATGGTTAGTAGGCTCATCCAAAAGTAAGAAGTTTGCCTTTTGCAGCATCAAAGCTGCTAGGGCTAGACGGGATTTTTCGCCGCCGCTCAAATCAGCAACGCTTTTATTAACGTCCTCACCGCTAAATAAAAAACGCCCCAGGGTTTTACGAATGTCCAATTCATTGATTAGGGGGTAACGGTCCCACAGTTCTTGCAGCACGCTTTTAATACGGCTTAACCCTTGCTGCTCCTGTTCGTAATAACCAACTTGCACGAGGTTGCCGGTATGCACATATCCTTCCACAGGGGGGAGCAGTCCTGCGATGGTTTTTAATAGGGTAGATTTGCCAATGCCGTTCGGCCCAATTAATACCACCCGCTCACCCCTGTGGATCTTAAAGTCCATATCCCGGGCCAAAATCAGACCAGGATAGCCTATCGCCAGGCGGCTGGCCTGACACACCTCCTGGCCGCTGGAGCGTGAGACATCAAAAAAAACGCTGAAGCGACGCTCTTTGACCGGCTTGTTTAGCCGATCTACTTTCTCTAGCGCCTTCAAACGGCTCTGGGCGCGCTTGGTTGTATCTTTGGCGGCAATGTTTCGCCGCACAAATTCCTCCGTTCGGGTGATATATTCCTGCTGCTTTTTATAGGCCTTTTGCTGTTGCTCGGCTAGTTCACTTTTCTGGCGGACATAGCTGGTGTAATTTCCGGTGAAGCGGGTTAAACCGGCGCCGTTAAGCTCGTAAATTACCCTAACCAGGGCATCCAGAAAGTAGCGGTCGTGGGAGACGATCAGTACAGCGCCGCGGTAGGCTTGAAGGTATTGTTCCAGCCAGGTCAGGTTGTCCATGTCCAGGTAATTGGTAGGCTCGTCAAGAACTAGTAAATCAGGGGTACCGAGCAGGCAGCGGGCCAGGGCTAGCTTGGTTTTTTGCCCGCCGCTCAGAGTGTTAACAGGTGTATTGTAATCTGCGTTTTTAAAGTTGAGCCCGTGCAGCACCCCACGGATGTTGCCTTCGTATTCAAAGCCACCGTGAGTAGCAAACATGGTAGAAAGGCTGTCATAGTCTGCTAGCACCTGCTGGTAGACATCACCAGCCGATGGAGATAGCTTGCCCATTTGCTTTTCCATCTGCCTTAGCTGTTTTTCCAAATCAATTAAGTTGGAAAATACCGATAGCATCTCCTGCCAAATTGTCTGTTCAGACTCCAGTCCGCCGTCCTGGGCTAGATAGGCAAGGGATAAATCCTTGGCCTTGACTATTTCCCCCTCATCAGGCGCCAGGGCTCCGGTGATTATCTTGATTAAGGTTGATTTACCTGCTCCATTTACGCCAACAATACCAGCCCGCTCCCCTTCCTGCAAGGAGAAATTAACAGAGTTTAATACCTGGCGGGCGCCAAACGATTTTGATATATGTGCTGCCTGCAACAGGATCAAGTGTTTCACCTCTTTCAATGATCCAGTTTACAATAGCGGGCAATTGTTTACAAGTATATGGAGAAAGTAATCAGCGTCAATCCTTTATAGATAGAAGCACGACCTTGCCTTGTGGGCAAAGACATGCTTCTTTTTAAAAAAAGATACTATTAATTGTTGACATAATCGAGTGATGGTCTATTTATCTTCTGGAGAGTATGGAAGGTCGTAACGCTTTGTACCGTCGGTCCCGGTGGGGAATTCGACAATATTTTCTACTGACTCCTCTTCTCGTGGGCAGTTTCCGGCATTCGGCTATTTCTCGGAACGGTCTTCTGGGCGGCTTATTTGATCAACATCGTTTATATCCGAGGTTGCCGGCGGTGAAGCAGGTTTGTCTATGAGCGCTGAATCGGAGCCTGCAATAATACTTTTCTCTCGCTTCACCTTTTTATTAATACTTGTACTCAGTTCTTTTGTTTTCTTAAAGGTATTTTCCCAGATCTGTCCGGTAGACTCTTTAATATTTTTCACTGTTTCCTGCAGTCCGCCATCCAGTCTAAAAATATTCTCAATGCCTTCATTCGTAACGATGGCTACTTCCTTTCCGAGGGTACGCACATATGCAGCATCGAGGAAAGCCCGTCCTTTAATTACACTATCGATCAGGTTGCCGGAAAATTCCAGACCGGTAATGGCACCTGTGGTCAGGTCAATATAGTACTCGTCCACATAACCCAATACTGTTCCGTTTTCAGCTACGAGCTTGGAACCGGAGATGCTCACCCTATCTTTTAACAGCTTGACTATTTCCGATAAAGCACCTCCTTTTTCAACACAGGAACTTTTTTCAATGGTGACCGCGTCGCTGCCGATGCTATGAACTTTATGATAAGGAATAAAGCGTTGCTCCTTGAACCAGCCTTTTTGCTCAATGATTAAAGCAGCTAATTTTTTACCGGCGGGATCAATAACTAATCCTTTTACATTGCCGATTTGCTGACCTTCCTCAAGGCTGATTACCGCTAAGGAGAGGAGCTGCTTGCTCTTCTTCATTTTTAACCCACCTCATTTCCCCCCAGAATTATCTTATTAAAATTGTATTCTTCAAATAGAATGATTATGACAGATACAGGGAATAATGGAATAGTAACACTAAGATCTAAAAACCCTTTCTTCCGATAAACTGCCGGGGTACAATAGGTGGAGATTGGACGCTGGGGGTGTTGAGGTGAAATTAATCGTTGGACTGGGTAATCCAGGCAGAGAATATGCCCAAACCAGGCATAACATCGGCTTTATGGTCATTGATCGCCTGGCTTTAAAGTTTAAGGTTAGTGTTGATAAAAAAATGTTCAAGGCTCTGATTGGCCAGGGGCAGATTGATGGGGAGAAGGTTGTCCTGGTCAAGCCTCAGACTTATATGAATTTAAGTGGCGAGGCGGTTAGTGCGCTGCTAAACTGGTTTAAGTTAAATGTCTCAGACCTGCTGGTTATTTATGATGATCTGGACTTGCCGGCCGGGAAAATGAGAATTAGGTCCGGCGGCGGATCGGGTGGGCATAAAGGAATGCAATCAATTATTCAGATGCTAGGTACTGAGAGCTTTCCCCGCCTAAGGATCGGGATTGGCCGGCCGCCGGAGCCGGGATTTGAAACAGCTGGTTACGTGCTTGGACATTTTAGGGATGAAGAGGCGCAAGCTTTTGAGGAGGTTCTAGACCTGGCGCCGGAAATCATCCTTTGTTTGGTGCGTCAGGGGATTGAGCGGGCAATGAACCTCTACAATAGAAGGTGAGCGCATCGATAGATTACAATGGAGATCCTAAACTTATCATGTTGTCCATGGTCGCCGCCCTGTTTGCGGCGGTTATGGCCTGGCAGTTAAACCGTTTACTGGAATATTTGCCTGAAAGGTTCCTGTTTATTCTAGCTCCGCTCCAGGAGGAGGCAGTCAAGACTATCCCAGCCATATATATGGGAGCGGCCATATTCTTTACCCACATGTTTTTTGGTGCTGCAGAAGGGCTTTGGGAAATATTATCCCATCGCCGCAATGGCTTATACGCCGGATTGGCGGCATTGGCCAGCCATTCAACCTTTGGATCTATCGCTGCTTTGACCTATACACTTGTTGATGCCGTGCTTCCCGCTATCCTTGCCGGATACCTGGTACATTTATCCTGGAATTACATGGTCAGGATTCTAGCCGGCCATTAAAGAAAAAGTTGAGAAAGAAGCCTAACTTGACGGTAATTATGCTGGCAGGATATAATAACCATGCATTGCTGAATGATGGTGAAAACTAGGGCAGACATAATTGATATAGGCGTAGTTGTTTTTGTAAATTTATGAAAGATATGTTATATCTAAGGATCTATTGGTTTAGAGCTTTAGTTGTGGTCTGCTAAAGCTCTTTTTGTGATGGGATTTTGGGAGGATTTTTATGCGCGGTATTTTGAAACCCTTAAAACAGTCTGCTCAATTTAAGAGCCTAGTCCAGGGGAATAAGAATAAGCTCAGGCAGCAAATGATTTTTGGGCTTTCCGGTTCACAACGCAGTTACCTGCTGGCCGGCCTGGCTGGTGAGGTTGCTCCTTACCCTTTACTGGTAATCACGCCCGGGGAGCACGAGGCCAGTCTCCTTGCCGATGAGATGGCCGGGTTCCTACCAGGATTAAGCGTCAGGCAGTTTCCTGTGTGGCAACTGCTGCCACATCAGGTAATTGCCCAGAGTAAAGAAATAGTATCCCAGCGCTTGCAAGTGCTGGCGGGCTTAGCAAGTGGCGAGCAGATGCTGGTCATTGCTCCGGTGGAAGCCTTACTAAGGCGCCTGACCCCGTCCGGAGAGTTCCTGGCGCCTGTTCAAAGACTGTTTACTGGGGAAAGGGCGGATCTGGAGCAGCTGTTAGCCGGTCTGATGGTGTTAGGGTATGAGCGAACTGAGCTGGTAGAGGAACGGGGCCATTTTGCCCTGCGCGGCGGCATCCTGGATATTTACCCCATGAACGCTCACCGGCCATACCGGATAGAATTTTTTGATAATGAAGTGGACATTATCCGCCGCTTCAACGCGATGAATCAGCGCTCCGAAGAAAAGGTGGATGAAGTGGTGATCTACCCGGCCAGGGAATTGGTGATCCAAAGCGAGGTAATCTGGCGTGGTGGCCGTCAGGCGCTGGAGCGTGAATATAGTGTCCAGAAACAAAAACTGAGCCGCTCCGGCGACGCCGTGGCCGTTAACCAGCTTGACAGGCAGGCCGGGGAAGCCCTGGCAGGCATGGGCAGTTACTTTAACGGTATTGAATATTACCTGCCATATTTTTATCGTGAGACAATCACGCTATTAGATTACCTTCCGGATGGAGCCCTGATTTTTGTTGACGAGTTGCCAAGGGTTGAAGATGTGGTGCACTCTATTCAGCGCGAGCGATCTGAAACCAATAACGAGCTACTGGCAAGAGGCCGCGTGCTCCCTTTACAGTTTTCTAACTATGCTGATTGGGACCACTTGCAAAATGACCTTGCGGGACGTCAGGTAGTTTATAGCTCCCTGTTGCCGCGGCAGTTTAAATTAATTAAAACCCAGAATAAAATTAATTTTTCGGGCAAGGCTCTGCCCAGTTTTTTAGGCAACCTGGAAATGCTGTCAACTGAAATCAAGCAGTGGCGTAACACGGATTATGCCGTAGTGGTGCTTATGTCAAGTCACCATCGGGCTCAGCAACTACTTTCCGAATTAAAGCAGTACAATATCGACGCATTTTTAGCAGGTTCACTGGAAGGCCATGTGCGGGCCGGCAATGTGGTCGTTGCTGCAGGTAACCTGGCAGAGGGCTTTGAGCTTCCTTTCTGCCAACTGGTAGTGATCACGGAGTCTGATATTTACGGCCAGCGTAAGAAATTGCGCCGTGAGCGAAAGCAGTTTGAACGGCTAACTCCATTTGTGGATATGAAAGTGGGTGACCATGTTGTCCATGTTAATCATGGGATTGGCCGCTATCTTGGCGTGGTGCCCCTGACTATCGGGGGCATTCAGAAAGAGTACCTGCTGGTAAAATATGCCGGAGAGGATAAGCTTTATGTACCGGTGGATCAAGTTGGGCTAATCCAGAAGTACCTTGGCAGCGAGGGTGAGGCGCCGCGTCTGTCCCGTTTAGGCGGCAATGAATGGGCCCGGATTAAAAGTAGGGTCAAGGAAGCGGTCAGAGAGATGGCCCAGGAGCTTTTGGGCCTTTACGCAGCCAGGGAAACCGTGCAGGGCTATGCTTTCGGACCGGATACTGTATGGCAAAAAGAATTCGAAGAAGCTTTCCCCTATGAGGAAACTCCCGACCAAAAGCGCGCTGTAGATGAGGTTAAGGCTGATATGGAGCGCAACCGGCCGATGGACCGGCTGCTTTGCGGTGATGTGGGCTATGGTAAAACAGAGGTAGCATTGCGGGCGGCCTTTAAGGCCGTAATGGAGGGCAAGCAGGTAGCCGTATTGGTACCTACCACCATCCTGGCCCAGCAACACTATAATACATTTCGGGAAAGGTTTGCCCGCTTTCCGGTAAATGTTGATGTTCTGAGCCGCTTCCGGACTGCCCGGGAACAGCGCCGGCTGTTGCAGGGATTAGAGCAAGGCAGTATCGATATTGTAATAGGCACCCACCGGATGGTTCAGGAAGATGTGCGTTTTAAAGACCTGGGCCTTTTGGTGATTGATGAGGAGCAGCGTTTCGGGGTGGCGCATAAGGAACGGCTGAAATTTTTACGCAAGAATGTAGATGTGCTGACTCTGTCGGCCACACCAATCCCGCGTACCCTGCATATGTCCCTGGTTGGGTTAAGGGATACCAGTATTCTGGAAACACCCCCCAAAGATCGTTATCCGATACAGACTTATGTGCTGGATGAAGACCCGGTTTTGTTCAGGGAGGCGATTCGACGGGAGTTGAGCCGGGACGGTCAGGTGTTTTTTGTTTATAACCGGGTAATGGACTTGGAGCGCACTGCTATATGGCTGCAGGAGCAGGTGCCCGAGGCGAGCATTGCGATGGCCCACGGGCAGATGAAAGAAGACGACCTGGAACAAGTAATGCTGGACTTTTTGGATGGCAAATACGATGTATTGGTCTGTACAACAATTATTGAAAATGGACTGGACATATCTAACGTCAATACCCTGCTAGTGAAGGAAGCCAATATGATGGGACTGTCCCAACTCTATCAGCTCAAAGGTCGGGTCGGCCGCTCCAACCGGCTGGCCTATGCCTACTTTACCTTCCGCAAGGACAGGGTTTTAGGTGAAGCCGCTGAGAAGCGGTTAGCAGCCATCAGGGAGTTTACTGAATTGGGTTCCGGCTTTAAAATAGCGATGCGTGATCTGGAAATAAGGGGCGCTGGCAACATTTTAGGGGCGGAGCAGCACGGGCATATTGCTGCTGTTGGGTTTGACCTGTACTGCCGCCTGCTGGAAGAGGCAGTCCGCGAGGCTAAGGGTGAGGTAGTGGCACAACCGACTGATACCACTATTGAACTACCGGTAGAAGCCTATATTCCCGTTGCCTTTATACCCGACACCAACCAGAAAGTCGAAATTTATAAACGTCTCACCGGGCTGGCAACACCCGCCGCCTTGACTGACCTGGAGGAAGAACTGGTGGAACGTTTCGGGGACCTTCCAGAAAATGTTTTGAATCTCCTGGCGGTGGCAAAAGTCAGGCTGATGGCCGGACGTTTGAAAGCAAAAAAAATCAGCCTGTCATCCGGCCAATTCCGCCTGCTGTTTGGTCTGGAGCACACCTTGACTGGAGAGGCTTTAGTGGAGGCCGGCCGGCGCTATCAAGATCGGATCAAATTCAGCAATACCGGGGAAGAATTCGAAGTAAAACTGAAGCTGTCCGGGGTTAGCCTTAACAACGGACGCATTTTGCTGGAAGAGTTGACCGGGCTACTTGGAGTTTTAGTCGGCTCTCATCGGGATCAGTCGGTGGACATGGCCAAAAAAGCTCCGCAGCTTGTAATAGACACGCCTGTTAATGTATAATGCTTTTGAAAGGGGAGATGGTATTGTATAAAATGTTTAATATGTTGTTTCTTACAGTGGCAACGTTGGCTATACTCATGGTTACCGGTTGCGGCGGGAGTGTGGTGGCGACAGTAAACGGCGAGAAAATAACCAGTGCAGAGCTATCTCAGCGGGTTGATTTAACCAAGTCCAGCATGGAACAGCAGGGTATTGATTTTAGCGGTGAGAACAGCCAGGAGTTATTGGATTCCCTGCAAAAAAGTGTATTGGAGGAGATGATTAACTATAAATTGCTCCTTCAGGAGGCCAGGCAACTTGGTCAATTGACTAATGAGCAAGTACAGGAGAAAATAATGCCTCTTAAAGAGCAATTCCCTTCTGAAGAGGAATATGATGACTTTCTGGCTCAATTAATGTTGAGCGAAGAAGAAGTGGCATATATATTAAACTTGCAGGAACAGGTGACTAAAGATGTGCCTGTTGTCCCTGAAGCCGAGGTAAAAAATTATTACGAAGAAAATATCGAACAGTTTGAACAGCCGGAGCAAGTACAGGTGCGCCATATTTTATTCTTAGTTGGTGAAGGTGATCAAGACACCCCGGTCAAACACACGGAAGCTGAAGCTAGGGAAATGGCGGAAGAGGCAATCGCTCAGCTTAAGCAAGGCAAGGACTTTGCGGAGCTGGCCAGGGAGAAATCTGAAGACAGCGTCACAAAGAATGACGGTGGCCTGTTCACCTTCAGCGAAGGTGAGGCGGTGAAGGAATTTGCTGATGCGGCAAATGCACTCAGTCCCGGTGCGTACACCCAGACTCCGGTTAAGACTGAATACGGCTACCATGTGATTAAAATGGAAAAGAAAATACCTGCCGGGAAGTATTCTTTTGATGAGGTAAAACAACAGTTGACCTACCAGTTAAGCGAAAAGGCAAAAGAAACTAAGTTTAGTGAGTATATGCAGGAAGTCAGGAACAAGGCTACGATTGTGAACAAGCTTGCTGAGCTGGAAGGTAGCCCGCCGAATGAGTCAAAGGAATAGAAACCGGAACAAAAGTTGAAAATCGGCCATTAGCGATTGGAAAAAAATGAATAAATGATTTTCCTCCGATATATACTATCAAAGAAAGTTATTTCGGGATTATTTTGCCGACATGGGAGGGAAAAATTAATGAAAGCTACGGGCATAGTTCGCCGTATTGATGATTTGGGTAGAGTGGTCATTCCAAAAGAAATTAGGAGAACGCTTAGAATCCGTGAAGGTGATCCTTTGGAAATTTTTGTTGACAGGGAAGGAGAGGTAATTCTCAAAAAATATTCACCGATCGGTGAGCTAGGGGATTTTGCTAAAGAATACGCTGATTCTTTGTACGAAGCCCTTGGGCATATTGCCTGTATTGCCGACCGGGACAAAATTATTGCCGTTTCAGGCGCACCCAAAAAACAATTTTTAAATAAACCAATAGGCAATGCTGTTGAAAGGGTAATCGAGGAACGCAAGGCGGTAATCATAAATAAGCCGGGCGAGGATCCCTTCTGTAAGGAGTGCCTGACCGCCGAGGATGGTGATTGCGGGTATTCTTCTGAAGTAATCGCCCCGATTATTGCCGAGGGAGATCCGATTGGAGCAGTAATTTTGGCCACAAGAGAGCCTGATCTGAAAATGGGGGATATGGAGCTAAAGCTGGCTGAGACTGCTGCCGGTTTCCTGGCTAAACAAATGGAGCAGTAATAACGGTGGCCTCTTAAGGGGCCACTTCCTTTTTTTAAGGCATGATATTTTATGGATTAGTGAAGGGAGATTCTGATTAATATGTCTGACCAGCGCACGATTACTATTGCCGGGCTGGGTCCCGGCGCCCCTGGCGATATCACCTTGAGCGTATGGGAAGCCTTGCGGTCCTCGACCTGCACGTACCTGCGGACGGGAAAGCACCCTGTGGTAGACTGGCTGATTAGAGAAGACATTACTTTTTCTACTTTTGACTACCTCTACGAAACATCCGCCAGTTTTGAAGCAGTCTATCTGCAGATTGCAGAGGCGGTGATTACGGCGGCACAGCGGGGGCCGGTATTGTATGCCGTCCCCGGACACCCGCTGGTGGCAGAGGAATCAGTGTCCCTAATCATTAAGGCAGCGGAACAGAGAGGCTTTAGTTTTGACTTGCTTCCATCAGTAAGCTTTGTAGATGTTGTCTGCTCAGCGCTACGGCTGGACCCGGGCTTGGGACTGCAGATTGTTGACGGGCTGCGGCTTGAGCATCATCTGCCGCTTCAAGACAGACCGGCTTTGATTGCCCAGGTCTATAGCCGGCTGGTGGCGGCGGATGTCAAAGTGTCATTGCTCGAACTCTATCCGCCGGATCACCGGGTGACGGTGATCCGGGCTGCCGGGTTGCCAGGTGAAGAAAGGATTGCAGTGCTCCCCCTGTCTGAAATAGACCGGCTGGAATGGATCGACCACTTAACCAGCCTATATTTACCGGAAGTTGGATGCCGGGAACTGGATGCCGAATATAGTGAAAATAATGATCAGGATGGTTTGCGCTGTGATGATGAACAAGTTGGCAAACGATTGCCGCACAGGTTTACTATAAACCGGCGCAGGTGTCATGAAGAGGAGAAGACTAAAACATTCAATGGCGGTGAAGCAGTGGAAGTGATACAGGTATACGAGCACCCCGTTCCGTTCGCCAAAGCTGGCCGCCGGGCACTGAAGGTCTTTCAACTGCCCAAGAGCGGTATAAATCCTGATCCGGGATATAGAAAAAAACCGGCAGGGCGCCGGGAGAGAACAATTCCTGGGCTTCAGCCCGGGGAGCGTTGCCGGTTTCCCTTGGATCCACTGGTTGACTTGTTGGCCAGGCTGCGTGGTGAAGGGGGCTGCCCCTGGGACCGGGAGCAGGATCACCTGACTCTCAGGCCTTATCTTCTCGAGGAGACTTACGAGGTTCTGGAAGCCCTGAATAAAGAAAATATGTATAAATTATGTGAAGAACTGGGAGACTTATTATTACAAATAGCATTTCACGCCCAAATAGCAGCTGAAAACAGGGATTTTGACATGAATGATGTTGTACGAGTGATCAATGAAAAAATGATCCGTCGTCACCCCCATGTCTTTGGTTCCACTACAGTTAGGGACAGCCAGGAAGTAACTATTAATTGGAAAAGGATTAAGGAGCTGGAAAGGCAAGGACAGGTTACGGCAGGGCTGCTGGACGGTGTGCCAATGTCTCTCACGGCGTTAATGCGCGCGATGAAGCTGCAAGAGAAGGCGGCAGCTGTTGGATTTGACTGGCCTGATTACCGGGGGGCGATGGAAAAGGTTAATGAGGAACTTGGTGAGCTAAAAGCAGCTGTTTTAGACGGGGAGCAGGCGCAAATTGAAAGTGAGCTGGGTGATCTGCTGTTTTCCGTGGTCAATTTGGCCAGGCTGCTGGGTGTTGATCCTGAGGTAACCCTGGCGGGAACCTCTGAAAAGTTTATCAAAAGATTTGGCCATGTTGAAAGAATGGCCTTGCAAAGTAGAAAGGAACTTTCACAATGTTCCCTTGCGGAATTGGATACTTGGTGGGAGGAGGCTAAAAAGCAAGAAAATACGGAAAAAACAAAGGAAACATTTTCATCTGAGCAGGAACTATAAGAATTTTATCGAATAACAAATAAATTATCTAAATCATCCACTAGGAGGGGTTATATGAATAAGGCTGAGTTGATTTCAAATGTGGCTGAGAAAACGGAATTAACCAAAAAAGATTCAGAGAAAGCGGTAGTGGCAATTCTTGATACAATTGGTGAGGCACTGGCCAAAGGTGACAAAGTGCAGTTGGTTGGGTTCGGGACGTTTGAAATTAGAGAAAGGGCCGCACGCAAGGGAAGAAACCCACAGACCGGCGAAGAAATTAATATTGATGCAGCCCGGGTGCCAGTGTTCAAAGCAGGCAAAGCGCTTCGCGACTCTGTAGATAAATAAAATGAGCAAATGATTAATCGGACTTAAAAAGTCTGATTTTTTTTCTGGAAGACTAAAATCCAAAGAATATAATTAGAATTGCCAAACAGGGTGGTGGTGTTGTTGCGTCTTGATAAATTTCTTAAAGTATCCAGGGTAATTAAACGGCGTACCCTGGCAAAAGAAGTATGTGACCGGGGGCAGGTAACGGTAAATGGCCGAGCGGCTAAAGCTGGTACTGAGATAAAACCAGAGGATATCCTGGTCATAAGTTTTGGAAATAGAACCTTAAAGATAAAAATCATATCGATACAAGAAAATGTTCCGGCTAAGGCGGCCGCCGATTTATATGAAGTATTGGAGGATGTCCGGCCTTTAAGGGGCGAAAATGAATTCTTTAATTAGTGGCCCTAAGAAATCCCCCCGCCTGGTTTTCACTGCTATTAACCATAACCATATCTAAAGTCATGCCTCTACCTTAAAAATGAAACGAAATACGTTTAACTTTTTCAGCAGTAGCTGCACACTTTATAGTTATTTAAATAATTTGTTGTAAGATAAATATTTTAAGGAGAGGTCAAATGGACTATCAAATGAATTTTACCGTGAAAGGCTTGCATAACTCATGTATAGTAGAATTACTTAAAAATGATTTGCTCAAATTAACCGGAGTAAAGGAAGTACAAATCGGAATAAACCGGCTTAGTGTTATCTTTGATGCCTCATTAATTTCACCTAATCAGATCACCTTAGTAATGAGAAAGCTAGGGATTAAAACTCAAAGCGGTTGAAGAAAATGTTAATTGGGGGCGTGGCCCCCATTTGTCTTTTTCGGGAGGAAAATAAATGTTTTTGTATAAATTATATTTTTAGGGATTATTTTTTAGGGAGGAATATTTTTGAAGCAAAGATATATATTATTCATCTCCATTCTAGCCGTCATGTTTTTTGTAAATCCTGCTCTATCTGTTGCGGCAGCTAACCAGGTCGAATTTACATTGGGAGAGAGCACTTACCTGGTAGACGGACAGACACTGCAGATGGACGCCGTTCCTTTTATTGACAGCGGCCGGACATTTGTGCCGGTTCGTTACCTGGCCAGTGCCCTAGGCGTGCCGGAAAGCGGTATTAACTGGGACGAGGACAAGAAGATGGTTTCTCTTAGCAGGGGCGACCTTAAAATATCTCTAGTCATCGGAGTTAAAGCCTTTTTGATCAACGACAGGCTATTATATATGGACGTAGCCCCGGTTTTGAGCAAAGACAGGACATATCTGCCGGCCAGGTACGTGGCAGAAGCCTTGGGCGGAAAGGTCAGCTGGGACGAGCTGACCCAAAAGGTGTTAATCGATCTGTCCGGAGAGGTGCAATTGCCGGATATGTCAAAGGTCACAATTGAAACAAGCCGAGGATCTATCGTGCTCGAGCTTTACCCGGAATTGATGCCCGTTACCGTTGCAAATTTCGAAAAGCTGGTCAATGCAGGTTTCTACAATGGCCTTACTTTTCACCGGGTGGAAGACTGGGTGATCCAGGGAGGATGCCCGAATGGGAACGGCACTGGCGGGCCTGGCTGGCATATCCCACTGGAGGTCAAAGCCGGTTTGAAAAATTTGCGTGGAGCGGTGGCAATGGCCCGCTCTAGCGACCCCAATTCAGCGGGTTCACAGTTTTATATTCTTAAGCAAGATGCTGCCTGGTTGGACGGCAAATACGCTGTGTTCGGAAAAGTGCTAAGTGGAATGGAGGTTGTGGACCAAATTGTTGCCGGGGAGAAAATAATCTCAGTGAAATAAACTCCTTAGTCCACGCTACTGTTAACCAAACACCTGATTATTACGGTGTTTGTTAAATGTTTTACAAAGCGCAATGTAAAGCGCCTGGCAGTTTAATGCCGGGCGCTTTTGTATGCTTAACTCAGGCGGGCAGGTTGTTGTGTTTATGCTCAGGGCCAGATTTGCCTTCTCAGGCATGGTCATGGCCATCGGAACTATCCCCCAGGACTTGAAAGGGGCCGTGCTTTAACGTATTTCATCACCCGGGTCAGGATTTCATCCCGCTTGGCATTAATGGCCTCAAAATTCATAGCGGGAATATAATAAGATTCCAACAGGTCATGCTCTGCCTTGGCCTGACTGATGTAGCTAATTGCTCTATTGATGGCATCTGCAAGGCGATTTCTGGCGCTGTTTATCTCGCCCTCGTAGATAGCCAGTACTTTTTCGTCCAGGTATTGGTTTATGTTATATATTTTAACCTTTTTTATGGAATTGACCTCCTGAGGTTTGAATTCGATCCCTGGAATATCCTTCATGACCGCGCAGCCCTGCTGTGGAATTACGACAAGGTCTACGTTTCCAGGCTCCAGTGGGCAGTGGAAAACGCGAGTATCCAGCCCGCACTCGTAGGCTGCCCTGGCGGCGGCGCCGACGATGCGGGAGGTGAGCCCGGTGGCCTCACCGGTGACCAGGTAGAGTTTTTTGACATCCTGGAGAATTGTGTCCAAGTGATGCCACTGTCCCTGCGGGGTAAAGGCGGTAGCAAAGAGGCGCCTGGATTTCGGCTCTTTTTCATACTGCACCGGCGCGTCATCCAGAACTTTCTTGATGATTTTTCCGGCAGTTTCGTTTACCCGGGCGTGATTGGCGGCCTCCTCCAGATAGCTGTCCAACTCATCTTTGATCACCTTAGCCTCGGCCAGTTGGTGGTAGGCTATTTTAAAAAGGCGGCCGACACGGGTATTAGATTGCAGCACAGTTTGTTTTATAGCTACCATTTTGTCCTCGTCCCAAAATTCACCAAGGTTTATGATCTCGTCTACTGCGCCGGGATTTTTTGGATCCACTATATGGGGTGCGGTACCGTCAATCATTGCCACCCCGGGAGCAGGAATGCAAATGCCGTCCAGAGAATCATTGTCTGACGAGCAGCAGAGAAATTCCACATCATAGCCTAACTCGAGCACCGTCTCACCGATTTTGCGCATAATGGTTGATTTCCCGACACCCGGCCCGCCTTTGAGAATAAAGATGCGCGTGGCATTAGGGCCGATTATTTGATCGTAAAAGGAAAAGAAGCCCCTTGATGTATTACCACCCGGAAACAATTTGGTCAGCTTTCCTTTAGGCATGGTCCAAACCTCCTTGTTTATTCCATCTATCTGGAAAATCCCCGCCGTACGGGGAGCAGATGGATCAGTCGGCCCCGTTGCCGGGAGTAACACTTTGGTTCGATCTCCATTACATTATATATCTTATTACTTAATGTCAGGAATATGATATTTTTACAATGGGAAAATATTGAGAAAGGTTGTCATTATTCATGGTTGTTTTCAAAATCTATCTTTCTAATATTAAGCGTGATAAAATAAAGCCAATTCTATTGTCACATTGAGGTGTGTCCCATGTTTGGGGCCCGGATCGTGATTGCTGACAGTGATCATGGCTTTCGAAAAAAGTTAAAAGATATCCTGATCCATGCCGGATACCTTGTAGTGGGTGAGGCGGAAGACGGAAGGGGTGCCCTTAAGGCGGTTTATCAGACTGAGCCGGATTTAATCATCATGGATGCCATGCTGCCTGGTGCAGAAGGGCTGGATATCGTCGGGATTATTGAAGATCACCGGGTTGCCCCGGTGATCCTGTTAACCGCGTCACAAGACCTGCAATTTTTAGATGAAGTAAGAACCTCCTGGATTTTTGCTTACCTGGTGAAGCCGCTTAGTGAGGCCCACCTGTTACCTGCAATAGAAATTGCCATCGCTAATTTTAGAAAAATTATTAAATTGGAGGAAGAGAATAAAAAGCTAAAACAAGCGTTGGAAGTGAGAAAGCTTGTTGAAAAAGCTAAAGGTTTATTAATGGAAGCCAAGGGCTTAAGTGAGCAGGAGGCTTACAAGCACTTGCAAAAACTGAGCATGGACAATTGTGTGCCGATTTTTAGAGTGGCCAGGCAAATAATCAATCATTTTAGCAAAAAATTACAGTAAAATAAAAATGTATACAATATTTTTAGCATTTGTTAATTGATTTTTTAGATTTGATACATATAATTATTAGTATAAGTTGAATACTTTTAAGGGCAATGGCGTCCTTCGAAAGACCTGTTTAATAACAAGGTCATTCAAGGGGTGTCATTTTTTGTTTTTATAGGCTTAAATATTCATTTTGTCATTGGTTTTTACTTTATTAAGCATATTTTTTCTACAGTATTAGGCCGGGAGGTTTGCTATTGAAAGCTTATACTAGAGAAGAAGTTTTGGAAAAGGCCAGGGAATATAATGTTAAGTTTATTCGCCTGCAGTTTACCGATATATCCGGTTCTTTTAAGAACATTGCCATTACAGTGGAAGAGCTGGAAAGAGCGCTGGATGGGCGGGTTATGTTTGACAGCGCCGTTATTGAAGGTTTCGTTCGCAATAAGCAATGTGATATATACCTGCACCCTGATCCGGCCACCTTTGAGATATTTCCGTGGCGTCCCAGGGATGGCTCGGTTGCCAGGCTGATTTGCGATATTTATTCTGCTGCAGGGACTCCTTTCCCCGGATGTCCCCGTTCTGCTCTAAAAAGAGTGCTGGATAAAGCTGGTGGTTTGGGGCAACAATTGCGTGCCGGGGCTGAGGTAGAATTTTTCCTGTTCCATACCGACGAACATGGAAAACCTACAATAACAACCCATGATCAGGCGGGCTACTGTGATTTATCCCCGGTGGACCTGGGAGAAAATGCGCGGCGGGATATGGTTCTGACCCTGGAGGAGATGGGTTTTGAGATTTCCTCCTCCCACCATGAGATAGCTCCGGGTCAGCATGGGATATTCATCAAAGCGGACAGCGCTTTAAATATTGCCGACAAAATTGCGACTTTTAAATTTGTGGTGCGGACCATCGCCCAGCGGCATGGTCTTCATGCTTCCTTTATGCCTAAACCGCTGAGAGGACAGAACGGCTCCGGGATGAGCCTGTATTTTTCTCTTTGGAACGAGGACCACAACTTGTTTGCCGACCGAAAAGACCCTTTGGGTCTAAGTGCAGCGGCCTATCATTTTATTGGGGGGATATTGTGTCATGCCGGGGCAATTACCGCTCTTGCAAATCCATTGGTTAATTCATACAAGCGCCTGTTGCCCAATGAAATATCTCCAGTACTGACAGCCTGGTCTGAGCAGAGCCGCAGCACAATGATCCGGGTTCCGGCCGGGCAGGGGAATAACATCAGGGTAATCCTGCGTAGTCCAGATCCGGCATGTAATCCCTATTTAGTCCTGGCGGCTGTCATCGAGGCCGGTTTGCATGGCCAGGACGAAAAGATTAAGCCTTTGCACCAGCCGTTGGAAATTGAGCAATGCTGGGGTGGATTGAGGGAAATGGTTAAAAAAAATGGGTTACCGCGCAACCTTGATGAGGCTTTGCGCACCCTGGCTGATGATGAGATCATCCGGCAAGCGCTGGGTGAACTTATTTCCGAGCGTTATCTAGAGGCAAAGGAAGAAGAATGGGAACGCTTTCAATCGGAAGTCCACCAGTGGGAGTTAGAGGAATACCTGGCAAATTATTAGGTTTTGTTTTTCCTGACAAATTGGGAAAACATGGTTAATTCTTTAAACACTCTTAGGGGAGGTGTTTCAAAAGCCGGAACATAGGAAAAAGATGTTTAGTTAGTTAATTAACTCAACTTTCTCAGGACGCAAGATGAAGTCTTCCCTTTAAAAATGCCGGTAGACAGGAAATAAACTCATCGATC
>MVQL01000167.1 GCA_002067205.1 Pelotomaculum sp. PtaB.Bin104 | reverse complement strand
TTGTCTTTAAAGAATCCGAGCTTTTGGCCGCCAGGTACTTGGTAAAAAGCTGCGGGAAAACAGGCACGCCCAGGCCGATAACCAGACCGAAGCTGATCCATTGCTCAATTGAAAAGTTCCCTCTCGCAAAAAGCTCCGGATTGGCAGTCATCAAACTCTGAGCTGCTGCTGAAGGGCCGCCGAGCTTTAAAGTAACTAAAATAAGCGCCAGCATAACACAAATCATCATTATGGACCCTTGTAATAAATCCGCGTAGGCAGTGGCCTTTAACCCACCCCAAAAAACATAAATTGTAATAAATACCAAAACCATTAACACGCCGACATAGGCGGGCACGGCGCCTCCGGTTACTGCGTTGATCACGTAACCGGCCCCGATGGGCTGACACAGCATGTACGCTATGGTAAAGACCGACAGCGCCAGTAACATAACCATGGTTACACCCTTACTGTTGTATATCTTCCCTATAAGTTGAGGTGCCGTCATATATCCATACTTGCTGCCAAGCAGCCAGGTACGATAGCCAATTACGTAGAAAAACACGGCTGCCAGGCTTGTAGTAGTCGCCAGATACCCGAAGAAGCCTACTCCCAGGTGATAAGCCCCGCCGGGGGCGCCCATGTAGGCAAAGGCGCTGATATTGGTTGCAAACAGCGTAAAAAACATTACATAAGGACCGAGTTCTCTTGAAGCTAAAAAATAGCCTTCAGATGACTTCGCGGATTGCCTGCCCGAATATATCCCTATACTAAGGGTAAGGGCTAAATAGAGCAAAATAACAAACATTGCCCCCATCGCTGGACCTGACATATAATATCCCCCTTATTATTAAAAGTATAGATTTTCATTCATAAGTTGTCTCAAACTTAAAAGCAGAAATACAGCCGTTATGTTATGCAATTACTTTAATATAAATCCCACTCAACATCCTTTCGCTAACGGTTCTTTGTCTTTGCGCCCTTACAATGCAATTGATATTATAGCAATAGATGGTAAATAATTATGCCATAATCTCACCTCCTTTAACAAATCAATTTTCCAAATTCCAAATTGTTAAGAAAAATCATGTATGTCAGAAAAGTCTGTGTATTAAACCGCTATATAATAGGCATTACTAATAGGCACTGCAAATCTTGTTCCTCTCGCGTCCTACGAGTAATTTTTTTTTTAAGATTTTGTCCACGGAGGACACGGTGTATGATTACCGGACAAAAATTTACTATTTAGGCAGGAATCTCTTACACTGCGTAGAAGATACTTTAATAGACAAGCTGCTGTCTAATGACAAAATATAGTTGCCAGGAATGACTTTTATTTACTGAATTACATTCTAATAGCTGAATAAAATGTTTATCTTCACGCCTTTTTATGTCCCGGAAACATACAGTGTTTGTTTAAAGGACACATCATATAATCTGAAGCGAGAGGTGGTAACTACATGCTGGTAAAAGATGTTATGGTGCCTACCACTGTAAGCCTCGAACCTCACAGTAAAATACGCGAGGCTATTAGCATTTTCCGGGACACAAGGCATAGCGCAATCCCCATAGTTGATTCAAATAACAGGCTCATCGGGATGTTCACACGTTCAAACTTATTTGATTGCTTATTAAATGGAATAAATATTGATACTGAATTATCAGGACATTTCATAACGGATATTATTTATTTTAGAGAAGATAAGCGATTTAATAATTTTTCCGAACTTAATCAATGGTTGCGTAAAATACATATCAGTCAGACACCTGTCGTTGATCTTCAGGGAAGCCCCATAGGTTTCTTTACGGACGATATTATCGTCTGTTACTTGCTTGACCACATCGAAAAATATTACCGTGACAAGCTCAAAGAGGATCCCCCAAAAATGAAATATGCAAACAAAGACAGCCATGAAAAGCTTTACAAAATAAACGGCACTAAATATGACATAGATTCAATAATCGGCGAAAGCAGCGAAATGGAAAAACTTAAAAGACTGGCCTTAATGGCGGCACAAACCGCTTCCACCATTCTTATTACAGGAGGCTGCGGGACGGGGAAAGAATTGTTTGCGCAGGCTATTCACAATGCCAGTAGCCGGTGGTATCAGCCGTTTATTAACATAAACTGCGCGGCTATACCAACTGAACTAGCCGAATCAGAGCTATTCGGCTATGAAGGCGGAGCTTTTACCGGCGCAAGCAAGCACGGCAAGCCGGGCAAGTTTGAATTAGCGGATAAAAGCACTATTTTTTTAGATGAAATCGGCGATATGCCCCTGCCGCTTCAAAGCAAGCTGCTGCGCATTATTCAAGAAAAAGAAGTTATGCGGGTAGGAGGGCTGCATCCTAAAAAAATTGATATTCGAATCATTGCCGCGACGAATCAAGATCTTCAAAAGCTCTATCACGAAGGTAAATTCCGGCAAGATTTATATTATAGATTAAAAGTTATATCGTTGAATATTCCGCCATTGAGTGCTCATTCTGAAGATATCCCAAATTTAGTCGATTATTTTATTGAGATACACAGCAAAGCAAATAATAAACATATCAAGGGAATTTCCAAAGATGCCATGCACTATTTACTAAGTTATGATTGGCCCGGCAACATCAGAGAATTAGGAAATGTGATAGAGAGGGCCATATTGTTCTGTAAAGACAAAACTATTCGTCTGGAAGATTTGGGTGTTACTAATAACAATGGCATTGCTGAAAGTGGGGCAGATGGTTTTTCACTATCGGATATTGAAAAAGATACTATTCTTAAAGCGTTGCAAGCCACAAACGGAAATAAATCCAAAACAGCAAAAATATTGGGTATAAGCCGGTCAGCTTTATATGAAAAGTTGAAGTTGCTTTAAATTAACAAGATTATCCTAGCGATATCCCAATAAAGCGAAAGGCGTATGGAAAAACCACACGCCTTTTCTTATTCATCACTCAAGAACAAGTCGAAAAAATGGTTAGCATTACTCTCAACTGATTTAGAACTGACCGATGAAGAAATTATTCGGATTTACGGAAAACGCTGGGACATGGTAAATTCGCTATGACCGGCGCAAAATATGATAGCCAGGGCTATCATAATCAAATAATTACAGCAATTTTTTCAAGCTTTCCTGCCGATACAGCCAGTTCCTGCATGCTGGCGGAGATTTCTTCGGTAGCCGCTGACTGTTCCTCGCTCAACGCCGCAGCATCAACAACTTTTTCAGCCATTATTGATACGTTCTTATTTATGTTGGCAAGGATATCCCTAATTTCCTTGACAGCCTGGGCACTTTTTACAGACAGTTTCCGAATCTCCTCGGCTACTACCGAAAAACCCCGGCCATGTTCTCCGGCCCTGGCTGCTTCTATTGCAGCGTTTAGGCCTAAAAGGTTCGAGGTATCCGCCACTTCATGGATAAAACCCAGGATCAAATCGGTCTTCTTCACTTGTTCCAACACGTCCTTGCCCAGAGTCTGCAGGATTTCTTGATTGCTTGCCAGTTGTTGAGCAGACGAGGCAAGTTCCTCAATAGTAGCTGAAGTCTGTTGCGTTGAAGACGCAACCAACTGTGCCACGTCCATCAACTCTTCCTGATTTTTCAGGCTGATGCCAAAAGCTATCGCTCCTACTATATTGCCATTATTATCCCTTAAAGGCATACCTCTTGACTTAAAAGAAACACCGTAAACATCCTTTGGCACAACAGTGTCTATCACCTTACCTGTAGTAATGGCTTTATGCAGACCACTTCCCGGCACAACCGGTTTTTCGTCGGCATGTAAATTAAGATCCTTTCCAGGAAGGTAAAGAATATGTTTCTCCTTATTCGCCACACCAATAGTGCAGTCCAGGGGAACCATATCCTGGATCATTGGGGCGAAATTACAAATAAGTTGCAATATATATTCATTATTCTCTATATTAGTTTCTTTCGTAACGGACAACTTATAAAACCTCCTAATTTAAACATATGTAATGTGTTAATTTAAAGACCACTTGAGTCCACTAATTTAACACGTCATATAAAAATCATTTTATTAGATTAATTCTTTTTTAAATAGCGTCATATAACCAGTGAAACCGCATAGATACAATTATTCAGGCTTCCTTTAAATAACCATGCCCTTAAGTGAAGGATGGCGCGGGCAATTATGCCCGCGCTCTCAATATCGCATCTTCGGCTTTTTCAAGTGCTAACCAGCGCCACTAATTTACAGCCAATGATAACTTTTTGTTTTTACCTGGTTTTGCTTAAATTACTTTTGCGGTATATTAATTAACGCCCTCGATCTTCACTCTCTCGCGCAGTTTATAGCGCTGGATTTTACCGGTTGCTGTACGCGGCAGTTCCGTAACAAATTTGATCCAGCGCGGGTACTTGTAGTGGGCGATATTTTTACGCACAAAATCCTGAATGTCTTTAACAAGCCCGGGAGATTCCTCATAACCTTCTTTAAGGACCACATAAGCCATTGGTTTAACCAACTCATCCGTATCGGCTGCCGGAACAACACCACACTCTGCCACCGCCGGGTGGTGCAGAATTGCATCTTCGACTTCAATGGGTGACACCCAGATGCCGCCAGCCTTCAGCATATCATCAGCGCGGCCGACACCATAATAGTAGCCGTCTTCATCTTGATAGAACTTGTCACCGGTAATAAACCACTCACCAATGAAACATTCTTTGTTCTTTTGGTGCTTGTTCCAGTAGCATTGCGCCGTGCCTTCAGCTTTAATCCACAGGTTGCCGGTTTCTCCCCTGGGCACTTCGTTCCCTTCCTCATCGCATAACTTACCTTCATAATTGGAAAGAAGTTTGCCCAGACTACCAGGCTTTACCGCCCCGGGCACGGCAGAAAGATAAATCGCGCCTACGTCACTCGAGCCGAGGCCATCTAAGATTTCGATGCCAAACAATTCTTTCCAGCGATCAAATATAACCCTGGGCAGAGCTTCCCCTGCCGAAACACATGCCCTCACCGAAGAAAAGTCATAGTCAACACCTTTTACACCTTTATCCATAAGGGCCAGCAAGGCCATATAGGAACTCGGCACACCGTAATAGAGGGTGGGCCGGTACTTTCTGACCACTTCGACCACTGCTTCCGGTTTCGGCATGCCCGGGAACAGGACCACCGCCCCGCCGCTCAACAATACAGTGTCAAACGAGTTGTTGCGGCCATAAGAGAAATACATCTTGGAAATCGAGAATGAAATATCCTCCGGAGTCGCTTGTACTGCATCATCACAGTGCCCGTTCAGATACATGAGGTCGTGCTGCAGGTGTACTATACCCTTTGGCTGGCCGGTGGTGCCGGAGCTGTAAAGCCAAAAAGCCGGATCGTCCTTATTGGTGTCGGCAGCTTCCAGGTCAGGGGATGCTTCTTTACAAATCTCACTGAAGCTTAATAGTCCGGGGCCCGCATTACCGATTACGATCATGTGCTTCAAATACTTGAATTGATCCTTTACTTCCATAAATAATGGCAACACACTCTCGTGGACGATCGCTGCTTTGGCGCGGCTGTCGTTTACGAAGTAAAGATAATCTTTTGCTATAGCCATGGTGCTAAGGAGCACCGGCACTATTCCCGTCCTCATTGCGCCCAGAAAACTATAGAAAAATTCCGGCATATCCGGCATACAGAGCAAAACACGGTTTTCCCTCTCAATACCTAAATTAAGCAGGGCGTTGCCAAGGCGGTTAACTCTTTCCGCAACTTCGGCGTAGGTGATCTTTTCGTCTTCATAGTAAATGCACACATTGTTTCCACGACCCTCTTTTAAGTGCCTGTCCATTAGATAAGTGGTGACGTTAAACTCAGCGGGGACTACCGGTAAACGAAGCATCCTATTTCCTCCTTTTTTTTAATAAAGGGGATATATCGCATATCACCCTCATATAAAATAATTAATTTTATTTATTTTACTAATTATTGCAATAATTGCTGCAATTTTTATGCCATTAAACCTTGCTCCCTGCATTCCGAAAGACGCTCTGTTAAAAGATCAGTGCTGCAAAAGCGCCGTCGAAAAAAGCTGAAAGACAATTTCCGGCTGGAAATTACCGGCAGATAGTTCCGCTTATAATGAAGTTCTTTCGGATTAACAATTAATTTTTTGTCCACGGAGGACACGGTGTATGATTACCGGACAAAAATTTACTATTTAGGAAGGAATCTCTTGCACTGCGTAGAAGATACTTTATATAGACAAGCTGCTGTCTAATGACAAAATATAGTTGCCAGGAATGACTTTTATTTACTGAATTACATTCTAATGGCTGAATAAAGTGTTTATCTTCACGCCTTTTTATGTCCCGGAAACATACAATGTTTGTTTAAAGGACACATCATATAATCTGAAGCGAGAGGTGGTAGCTACATGCTGGTAAAAGATATTATGGTATGGTGCCTACCACTAGTAGGCCTCGAACCTCACAGTAAAATACTTTTTATCATACATTGTGTGATTGTCATACATGTTTCTGACAGATTTTTTAGAAAAGTAGTTTCTTAAACGCACATGTGTCCATACCTTGCGCAAGATCATTGGACGGATATCTGTTTTCCTGAAATGTGGAAAGGTGTTGCCTGGCAGGTCGGATTGGCAATGTGTTGCCCTAAGGTGATCTTTCTTGATATGTAAAATCGGAGATTGATTGGGCATAAGAATTGCGTGTTATAAAATTAAAATTGAAAATTTCTCCGAGCCTTTTTGCCTAAAGGATATATCTCACGGCAAACAGGCTCTTCTTCCATTTTATGGAAGTCTTTTTATGGTTAAGAGACACCCTTTTAATGCAATGAGCGATATATATCTCAGAAGGCAGATAATTTTACGCGGGGAGATTTTTAAGCCGCTTTAGCGGCTATTACCAACCAACCTGCTTCAGCAGGTTGTGGTTGAGTTATAGAATTGTTGCGGCTATCTGGAAAGGAGGTATGGGTTTCTGAAAGCTGGTAATAGATCTGCGGCAGTGCAAACTGACTTAGGAAGGCAAGTCCAAACAATTCAGGGGGGATTTAAGGATGGAAAAAATTCATGAATGGGTTATCTGGCTGCTGAGTTGAAAAAGTTTAAAGAAGCTGTGGGAAAATGGGTAGGTAAGAAGATTAATGACACCGGCTTGCTTGAACGCCTGAAAAACACAGTGCCTGAACTTGAGTGCGGTACAAGGCTGATGATCGTCGGCAGTGAGAATGACGACCGTATATTTATGGAAATGTGCGAATCTGTTGGCGCAACCTTTGTCATTGAGGATCATTGCACCGGCAGCCGTTACTTCTGGAACAGTGTTGTGCCCGGTGAGGACAGACTGGCTGCCATCGCCGCCAGATATGTTGACCGCCCCCGCTGCCCGACCAAAGACTGGCCCAATCGCGACAGGCTGCCGCACATTCTGTCACTGGCAAGAGAGTGGAATGCGCAGGGAGTCATTGTTATGTACAGAAATTCTGTGACCCGCATGAAGCAGACATCGTAGCCATAACCAAATACTTGAGAAAAAATGGTCTCAAGACCCTGTTCCTGGAGTTGGATGCGACAGTGCCGGTCGGCCCGTTCCGGATCCGGGTAGAAGCCTTCCTGAGATGTCGGCCGAGGAAGACCTGTTCTAGACATGTCAACCAGTTATCCTTATTATGGTTTCAGCTGGACGGCGGGATTGAAGTCATTAAATTAGACGAACTTGTGTAATGTTAAACGGCAGAACCCTGTTATGCTACTCAAGATGGGAATGCAGAAAGAAGGCCCGAAGGATGGGAGAAGGTGTTTTTACCTGAAACTGCATGAACTATCTAATGAAAAGTGCTTGTATGTGCTAACAAGGTATGCTAATATGAATTTAAAAGCCAAGAGTATTACAGTAATGGTGGTGTTGAAAGTGAGAATCATGCTAGTCGATCCAAAGTATTTCCAGGAGCTTCTTTCAAGTAAAGGGTTTACACCGAGTAGCATTATAAGGGCAGCTGGTTTACCTGAATCATATGCTGCCAAGATAGAAAATGGAAAAATAAGCCCTAGTCCTAAAGAGGCGGGGAAAATATGCGAAATATTAAACACTCCTTTTGATAATATTTTTTATGTCAATCATGGAATATTGAATGGAACGAAGATGGGTGATTTTTCCTTTTATTGATTATTCCATATATAATGATGAACTTTCAGCTGACCGATTTAAGGAAAATGAATCAGGCCAGACTCTGACTCTCGGCAAGTCTGAGCTGGCCTTTAACATGCCCTTATCATATGTCCTGAGAGAAACAATTGGCTTGGGTTAACACCTATTATTCCCCCATAACAAGTAACCCTTTTACTAATTCTGCGGTAAATCCCCATAACGGTTAACTCTTTTACAAATTCTGTAATTTAGTGATAAGTCTAAAATTGCCGCAAGCTCTGCTCCATTAGGTGCCATTGTGTATTCCCCGTTGCGAAGGTCAACAACATATTTTATGTTGTCTGGTTCATCATTATTTGCCTCGATAAAGGCGGCATGATAAGCATCCTCAAAGCTCATTCTTACTAGTTCTTCTTTGTTTCTTACTCTCACTTTTGAGACTCCTTTCATTTGTTTTTTTTTAGCATAGCATAGGTTACAGGTTATTATCAATAACATATATTGTATATTTTAAAGTTTTATCTATGTGCGAAAGGTGAGTAATAAACAACATATAGAGTGATGTGAACGGTCAATAAAAATACAGCATTTTCGGCCATTTAAAATGCAGCACTTGGCCACATATTTTACTGGAAAT
>MVQL01000166.1 GCA_002067205.1 Pelotomaculum sp. PtaB.Bin104 | reverse complement strand
CGCGGGCAGATTCAGATCCTAGTTCTCCCAGAACCGTAGCGGCCTCTTGAGCAGTAAATTCATCCCCTTCAAGCAAAATCATCAGCAAGTCGCCAACACATTCATCATCACCAAGCCAGCCCAGAGAACTTACAGCACCGGCCCGCACCAAAGGATCAGTATCTTCACGGATGATCAACCGCAAAGGCGCTGCTGCCTCTGGGCCGAAATATCGGAGTTGAAAAGCCGCATGTCTTCTCACCCACACATCCGGACGGGCAAGATCTTTTATGTAATCATCTATTCCTTTCAAAGTAATCACATCCCGATTGTATTAAGATTTCTCAAAGTAAATAATTATTCAAATTCTAATTTCATCAAAAATAGCGGTACGACGGACATACTGTTTTTGTGCTATAATTAATTCGCATGATCCTTTATCAACATGCCAAGCGGTGAATCCGTTGATATTTAAAATGTCCTCCAACATTGAAATTGAGAAGTTATTACCACGATTTAATGTGATTTCTAATTGTTTTCCACAGGTTATCGCCGCCTACCTTTTTGGTTCCCATGTTTACGGATGACCAACCCCCATAAGTGATATCGATGTTGGCGTGTTATTAAATGAAGATTTACCGGACATAGAATCGTTCCGGATTGAAATGAGCCTACTGGGAGAACTACAAAAAATTTTTAATACTGACAACATCGACTTAGTGGTCTTAAATAAAGCCCCTCTCCCCATACAGTATAGCGCCACAAGCGGAATACTGCTGTTCTCCAACAACCACGAAAAAAGAACAGATTTCGATGAGTATGTGAGAAAATATTATATCGACTGTCTGCCCATTTACCGTGAATATCGTGAGGAGTTTTTAAAAAGACTCCGAGAGGTAAAAATGCAAAATGGTTAACTTTCAAAAGATTGAGAAACAACTGCAAATGTAAATAAATTTTTGGATATTCTAACTGTCATTTGAACTAAGTTACATTCATTAATCCAACCTCACTATTATATGGCACATCAACAATATTAGGTCGGCCATGCCCATTATTCCAGGCAAACCCCTTGTTTCTGAGCATGTTGTAATGTCGCCATGATAATGGTACTAGCAATTGGCCGGCTTCAAGCGGTTCATTTGCTAACATTAAAGTCTGGTACTCGCCTTCAAGGCAAGCAGGTAAAACTTCCATACCGTCAAAAGCACGGTAAAATAATTCTTCCAGGCTTTCATCTGCATCGAAGGCGCGCAGGGTTCTCAAACAACTGGCTTCGAATTCGGTATATGATTCTTGAAATTCGTTATTCCAGCTTTCCGCGACCTTGCCATGATAGACTTCATCTAACCAACATGAAATTTCCTCTTCATTAATTAAATTTCCGTCATTTCTCTTGAGAACTTCCAAAGATCTTAGTACCAACTCTTCTTGGTAAACGTGCTGGCCATCACTTGGTTCGGTGAAAACATTAACTGGCGACCAATCTTTCAAACGGCGCCGGTTGATACGTCCAAAACGTTGAATCAATGCCTCTAATGGGGCAGGGTCTGAATAAATTATATCTAAATCAATATCAAGGCTTACTTCCACAACCTGGGTGGACACCAACATGATTGGTCTACGGGCTTTGGATTGTGAACCACTTGTATCCTGTATGATTATTTCTTTGCTTAAACGGTCCCGGCCATTAAAACGCCCGTGAATCAACAACACCTCAACACGGTTGGCCAATTCTTTGGACAATTCATAATAGGCCTGCTGCGCTCTCATTATAGTATTGCAGCAAACCAAAACACTCAGGTCGTTCTTGGCCTCATTAGCGATTCGCTTAAGCCAGCTTTCCTCCAGCAAATCTCCTTCCCGAACCAGCAAGCGGTGCCGTTTAAACTTTCTAAACACCTCTGGAGTAGCCTGAATAATTATGTTCGTTCCCAAGGCATCAGCGAGCTTGGATTGCAATAAACCAGGTAATGTCGCCGACATAACCAAAAAGCGTGCTCCAAAGTTTTTTCTTAAATATTTAATTGTTGCTAAAATTGCTGCCAGGCGTTTAACATCGTAAGCGTGGATTTCATCAAAAATAAAAACTCCACCAAGGAAATCAGTTAGAAGGCACTCATACCCTTTAAGCCGGTAAAGCCCTTTGAGCATTTGATATGGACTTAATACCCTCACGGGATAGTAATGTAAGCGAGCTAATTGCCTAGCCCACCGCGCTAGCTTCATTGCCTGCTTCCGACCGTAATCTTCTTCCAAATAACGTCTGTACAGCGCTAACACGCTGCGGCTATGTTCCAACCCTACCCGGCCGGGAAAGCCCTTTTGAATTAGCCGGCCGTACATTGCGTTCATACTTGCTTGATAGGGCAAAGTGTAGAGTAACCGGGAAATAGGTTTTTCACTGTCCTCCTGACAACGCGCCCATAAAAGGGCCGCCTCGGTTTTTCCACTCCCGGTTGGCGCAATCAATATCGCAGATTCTCTCGTATTTAGACAAGCAGTTTGATGAGAATATAATGCTTCTTTTAATAGTCCCCATCGATTCAACAACTCGTCGGTGTTATACAACAAACATTGTGATAAAGAGCCAACATGGGCTGAAGCAGTGTGATCGCAGGAAATGATATGACCGCGCAACGTTAGTGTACCGACAGTCAGAACATCCTTTTTTAAACGTTTTGTTTCCCGTAACCAGCGCCGGAGATTTATTAAAAGCTCGCGGATGTTCATTGAACCCTTACTTATAAATAGATTCAAGGCATTGTCTAGGGAAACCAAATCCGCCATCTTTATTCCGGAGGAGGTAAGGTCTAACTCTTCAATCCATGTCGGGATGCATTCAGCCAGCCACTGCCAAAGCCCTTTTAGAACACTCTCTTCAATCCCGGCTATTAAATCTCCCACCACATTTTCAGAACAATCTTCGCTCCCCATGTAAAGAAGGGAAATTTCGTCAGGGTCCTTATGGTGATAAACAATCGCTGCCGCCATCCAAAGATTTTCATCCTTACTAAAACCTTTATTAATCCAATCTAGGAAGGCTAATGAAAGGACTTCGTGCCGGTGCGGCCATCGCGGCCCCTCACGCAACCCATCTTGAAATCCTTTTGCCGCTTTTCCGAAATCATGAAGCAAACAAGACCAGAATAGGGTTTGCCACAAACCAGGGAAACCCACAATTTCCGGAAGGTAAGGGCGAAGCTCAATCATCTCAGATAACTTTTGTAATACCAACCAGGTGTGCCGGGCTAAACTCTCCCCATCTTCCCCGTCCTTTTCCGGGCTTTTTGCCCATATATCATCCAACCAGTCCGGCCATAACAGGCTGATCATCGTAATCCCCCACAAATGTATGAAATAACAATCCGAGCCGCGCGCCTTTCTCTTCCGGCGACTCCGGATCAACCCAATATTTCTCCCCCATTTGCTCCTGATACTTTATTAATTCTTCCGTATACACCCGGCGATGTAATACTACGTAACGTGCAAAGAAAGGAATACGCTCATTAGCATAATCCAAAAAACGCGGCATCAATACCACATAACCTCGCCCAGTCTGTAACGCCATCCGGTACGGTGCCAGGGTATGCTCAAAATAAGCTTCTGCAGAAGAAACTAGCTTTACAATACTGACACTTGTATAGGTAAACAGGTCTTGAGATCTACCCAAGATAACAGAATAACTGGGCGATAGAAAAGCGCTTTTCCATTCCGGCCTATTGATATATAACGTTAATTTTGGCCTAAACAAGATGGTTCGTTTAAAAGGATTAATCGACCCTTCAGTTACCTTGGGAAATTTTGTACCCGGTAGCTTACCACTGGAAGGAGTCAGGACATGAATATGTTCCACATCATCAAATTTCGCCTGGCAGGTAAAGTGATAGGCGAATTCTATCCCTTCAGGCGGCACCCATTCACCTAGGGCACTGCATATATGTCCGTAAATAGTAGCAGGGGGGGGCATTTCAAAAGTTGGGTGAACACCCTGCATAAAGTGAGGGTACCGGAAGGAAGTGGTTAACCCCTCCGCCACTATTTTAAGTACCTCCATCTTCCTCCTCCTATTCTAACCAGACTGCGTTGTCAGGTGCCTTTAACGCGTTAATTAATGCTGCAAAAGCCTTTCTTGGGTGGCAAAGCAATATCCTGCCCCCTGTTGGCGTTTTAATAAAACTTTCCAACTTTTCCCGTTCTTCATCCAGGTAACCCCGTACCCACCCGACATAAACATTAGAAAGAATTTCATCCTTGTAGATGGTCAAAACCTCTTCCAAAGCTTCGATTTTCAGTTCCGGAAGGCCTCGTTTATTTGCCCCCATCACATAGCCAAAAACATGATTACCACCCCGTGTCACTGCAAAAATTACCACCGGAGGTGTGATATCGGTATAGTGCAGGGTCTGCTTGGCTCCTCCATCCAGGGTAGCCATTCCTTC
>MVQL01000165.1 GCA_002067205.1 Pelotomaculum sp. PtaB.Bin104 | reverse complement strand
GATTTTTTTAAGGTGCTCGTTTTCCTTTTCTATCTGCTTAAGTTCTTGATGTGATGGTACGTAGACAGCCGTTTTTTTTGCTCCATTGCTTGTGTTCTGCCATGCTTTATGTTTTGATTCCCTAATCCAGCGATACAAGCTTTTCGTAGTAATTTCGTGGCGTTTGGCTACTTGTCCAACATCTCCGGTTTCTATTGCTTCTTGAATTAGTTGATCTTTAAATTCTTTTGGATATCTTTTACCTTTTATGGCTATTCCCTCCCCCTAGTTAAGCTTATATTATCCGGGGATAAGACTCAAATTATTTTAGGGGGCTAAATAGATAACTGGCTCTATTCCTTGGCACTCATAGAAAAAGACACCCTCGTCTTGTTAAAATAGCCGTTAAAGAAAAACCATTTCAACAAGACGATAAGATGTCTTTATGAAAGCCTCTACCCATATAATTTAGTTACCTGAACTCGTTTCAGTTCGATTAACGAAAGTTCTTAATCATTTAACCTGCCTTCTCCAACTTAACCGCGCAAACTTTATATTCCGGGATCTTGGAAACCGGGTCCCTGGCCGGATTGGTTAACTTGTTGATCGGGACATCCGGGTACTGGAAGGAGGTAAACACCATACCCGGTGTTATTGTACTGGTAACCCTGGCTTCAACCTCTACCTGGCCGCGGCGGGACGCTACTCTTACCCTGTCCCCGTCAGCGATGCCCAGCTTTTCCGCATCGGACCCATTGATTTCCAGGTATTCTGCCGGGTAAAACACCTCCATGGTGCCAGTGCGCTGGGTCATCGTGCCGGTGTGATAGTGGTATCTTCTGCGGCCGGTGCTAAGTATAAACGGGTACTCCTGATCCGGCAGCTCATTGGGCGGGATGTGCTCCACAGCATGGAACTTGCCCAGACCGCGCGAAAATTTGCCGGAGTGCAGAAACTTTGTGCCCGGGTGCCCGGGCGTTGGACACGGCCACTGCAGGCCGCTTTCCTCCAGGCGGGCATAGGAGATTCCGCCATAAGAAGGAGTAACCCCGGCAATCTCACCCATAATCTCCCCGGGCGAGCCGTAGCTCATCGGGTAGCCCATGGCTTTCGCCACCAGGCAGATAATTTCCCAGTCAGCCTTGCTATTACCGATTGGTTCTATCGCTTTGCGCACCCGCTGGACCCTGCGCTCGGTGTTGCTGAAGGTGCCGTCTTTTTCCGCAAAGCTGGCCCCGGGCAGTACCACATCAGCAAGTTGCGCTGTCTCAGTCAGGAAAATGTCCTGCACCACCAGGAATTCCAGCTCTTCCAGGGCGTGAACCACGTGGTTTGCGTCCGGGTCAGACAAAACCGGATTTTCACCCATGATGTAGATGCCCTTAATCCCCCTGCCCGCCTCATCGATTATTTCCCCAACGGTCAGGCCGGGTTTGTCCGGCAGTTCTCCCACCTGCCAGGCTGCGCTAAATTTAGCCCGGTTGGCTTCAACATTGACCGGCTGGTAGCCGGAAAAAACATTGGGCAGCGCACCCATATCGCAGGCACCCTGGACGTTGTTCTGCCCCCGCAGGGGATTGACCCCGCTGGACAGCTTGCCGATCTGACCGGTAAGCAAGGTCAGGTTGGCAATAGCCAGGACATTGTGGGCGCCGCAGATGTGCTGAGTCAGCCCCATGGTATAAAGGATGGTCGCATTTTTGGCCAGCGCGTAGCCCCTGGCCACTTCCCGGATAGCCTCGGCGGGCACACCGGTAATTGCGGCAACAGCTTCAGGGGTGTAGCCGGCTACTGTTTCTTTTAATGTTGCGAAATCCTCGGTGCGCTCCTCGATGAACTCTTGGTTCATCAGCCCTTCTGCGATGATCACGTGAGCGATACCGTTAAAAAGCGCAATATCGGTACCTGACTGGATTTGCAGGTGATATCTTGCTAATTTAGCCACGTCTGTCTGCCGCGGGTCGACCACAACCAGGGTGGCCCCCTTGCGGACCGCTTTTTTTACCTGGATCCCCACAATTGGGTGGGCATCGAAGGTGTTGGTGCCGATGGCAAGAATAAAGTCTGCATCAGCAATCTCTTGAATGCTGTTGGTCATCGCGCCGCTGCCAAATGCCGCCCCCAGACTGGAGACAGTGGGAGCGTGTCAGAGGCGGGCGCAGTGGTCGATATTATTGGTACCGATCACCGCCCGGCTCAGCTTGCTCATTAAATAGTTTTCTTCATTGGTGCAGCGGGCTGAGGAAAGAACGCCGATGGCGTCCGGGCCATATCTCTCTTTCAAGCCCCCCAATTTATCAGCGACCAGACTAATGGCCTCCTCCCAGGTGGCCTCCACAAACTCACCGTTCTTTTTAATCAGCGGTGTTTTCAGACGGTCCGGGTGGTGGATGAAGCCGGTGCCGAAGCGCCCCTTCACGCACAGGGCCCGGCCGTTCACTTCGCCGTCGGTAGAGGTGGCCCCGATTACTCTGCCGTTTATCACGTTTAAGTCTAAGGTGCATCCGACACCGCAATAGGGACAGGTAGTCCGCACCTTTTTCACTTCCCAGCGGCGGCCCTTGCCCAACATTTGTTTTTCGGTCAGGGCCCCGGTCGGACATACCGCAACGCAGTTGCCGCAAAAGACGCAGTTGGAGGTTTCAGTTTCGCTTAGAGGCTTTTCCATAGCCGGGGTTACCTTAGCCTCAAAGCCCCTATATGCAACACTAATCGCGTTGTTGCCCTGGATTTCGTCACACATCCGGACACACTTGCCGCACATGATGCATTTATTCAGATCCCTGACAATGAAGGGGTTGTCGTCTTCAATTGGATACTGGTGCCTTTCACCTGCAAAGGCGCCGAATCTTAAGTCGTAATCATAAGCATATTGCTGCAGGCGGCACTCGCCATTTTTATGGCAGGTCAGACAGTCATCCGGATGGTTGGATAATAAGAGCTCCAGATTAGTTTTCCGGGCCTTGATCACTGCCGGAGAGGCAGTATGGACAACCATGCCCTCGGTGGCCTCGGTAACACAGGAAGCCGGCAGGTTGCGCATGCCCGGGATCTCCACCACACAAATGCGGCAGGCGCCTGGTTTACTTAGCTCAGGATCGTAGCATAAAGTGGGAATCGAAATCCCCACCTTTTCGGCTGCATCAAGTACCGTAGTGTCTTTGGGCACAGTGACCTGGATGCCGTCGATGGTAAGAGTAACTTCCGCCATCAGAAATAACCTCCCTTAATCGTACTCCTTTCCAAATACGGGAGGCGCAGTCGTTTCCCACTGCACCCTGACAGCCGGCTACCATTCCTAAAGGTTTAGGCAGCTGGGCTCGGAGTATTTGCCTTGTCTCAAATTACCAAGTTATCTTATTAATCCTGTTCCATTAATTTTTTTAGTAAACCCTCCATACCCAGCGCCTCTACCCAGGAAACTTCAACAAACTGATCATCTTTTTTAAGCATCGGTGTCGGCGGGTTATCATTGTACAATAGCTCCATGCCCAGTCTTCCCTTCAGGCACAGGGGACGACCCTCGCCGGGGGCGCCGGCGGTCACGCCGATAACTTGCTCTCCTTTATAATTCAGGTCAAACTGACAACCGGCATCACAAAAGGAACAGGTAACCCTTTCTTTTCTGATTTCATAGGTCCTGCCTTTGCCAGCCAGATTATTATAAGTCAACGCTCCTACCGGACAAACCACCAGGCAGCGGGCACACGAAACGCAGTCAGACTCAGCTAGCTCAGTATACATAGCTGGAGTTATTTTTGTGTTAAAGCCACGGTTGGCAAAGCCAATTACCTTCCGGTCCTTAACCTGGGCGCAGGTCCGGACACATTTTCCGCAAAGGATGCACTTATTCATGTCACGTCTAATATATGGGTTGGAGTCGTCTATCAAATAATTATGCTTTTCCCCCTCGAAGCTCGAATGCTTTACATCATAGCGATAGGCGTATTCCTGCAAACGGCAGTCACCGTTTTTATCGCAGGTGAGGCAGTCCAGCGGGTGATTGGAAAGCAATAAATCCAGGAGCATCCGTCTTGCTTTGATTACTGTAGGCGACTCGGTTTCCACTACCATGCCAGGAGTTACGGCCGCTACACATGAGGGTATTAGGGTGCGTGCCCCTTTGACTTCTACAACACACAACCGGCAGGCACCAACAGGTTCCAGGCTATCATCGTAGCACAGCCGGGGGATGTTGATCTCCGCTTGTTCGGCGGCCTTGAGAATCGAAGTCCCTTCTTGAACTTCAACCTCCTTTCCGTTAATGGTTAATCGCACGAAATCCATTCCTATCTCTCCTTGTATGATATGACCATCGGTATCATTTCCAGTTGGTCATATTTATTTTTATAAAATTAATTGACCTTTGGGTTATCCCTTGGGACAATCACGGTAGAACCGATGGCGGGGTAGTTCAATCTCTCCTTATCAATTTTATCCATCCTAACGCCACAGAGCTTTCTTTCCTTTGAAAGCCCGAATGCCCGCAAAGAGCCTGCTGTTTCTACACAGTCCCCCGGCATAATATTCTCACGCGGGGCCGCAAACATGAACACTCCAACCATGCCACTTCCATCATTAATCTTGAAATGCGGCCGGTTAAGCCACTTAAATGACGCTGACTCTACGATGCCACACAAGCGAACCGGAGCTCCTGTGTTAAGTTCTGGTAAATCCTTGATCTGATAAAATTTAAATTCTCTCATATGAACACTGGCAGCCTGCCTTCTGTTCATTTCATTCAGCAGCAGAGGTATAACTGCTAAAACCAAAAGCATCGGCAGCACAGTTATTAGAAATCCTGAATCAGGGTGCACAGCATACGTAATCAGGACCAGGATTGTGGCTATCCCCAGACTCAGGTAAGCAGGTACGGACATTCGCATAAAGGAATACCTCCTTTTGAGCAACCACAATTGAATGCGTCTTAATGAGGATGCTTATTTCATTAGCTCTTCCGGAAACTCGCTGCGGAAACAGAAATAATATACAAAACCAACAAAGATCATCCCGCCAACAATATTACCCAGGGTGACCGGGATCAGGTTCCACACCCACACGTCACCCCAGGTCAGCCCTCCATTGGCATGAAGCAGTGGGTTCCAGAAACTGGTCGCACCATCAGCGGCTTTAACCGTTTTATCCGCCAGGCTGGGGAAAAGCTGAGAGATCCAGAGGCCGGCCGGCAGAAAATACATATTGGCCACACAGTGCTCGAAGCCTGTAGCCACGAAGGCCATGATTGGAAACCAGATACCAAAGAACTTGCCAATGAAATCTTTGGCGGTAATGCCTAGCATGACGGCAACATTAACCAGGAAGTTACAGCCAATACCAGCGAGGAAAACCGACCACAGGCCCATATTGCCTGCTGCCTTATACGTAAGCACCTTGCCTGCCGCAATAGCCACTGCATTCAAGCCGAAAGCATTTGGCTCTGCACCCGTAAGATTGCCCTGGGTCAAGGGTCCCCAGACCATCATATAGGCATAGGCCAGTGAGCCTACTAAGTTGCCGATATAAACCCAAAGCCAGTTGTTCAGTACTTTACCCCAGCCTACTTTACCCTGTAACACAGCCAGAGGTCCCAGCATAGCATCACCGGTAAAGAGTTCCATACCGGTAAGCACAATGGCAATAAGGCCGATCGGGAAGACCGCGCCGGAAATGAGCTTGCCGATACCTGACCCGAGATAAGTTGCTGCCGCTGTACTGCAAACCGTTGCCAGTGCAGCCCCGGCCGCGATATAAGCCCCCGCCATAAAACCACGCAATAAGAGCTGACTAATTGATAAGTTAGACTTATATCTACCTGCATTCCCTGCCAGACATACTGTAACTGCTGGTGGATTTGCCATAAATTAACCCTCCTCCAAACTCTCGTATTTTACTAATTTCATATATGAAAAGCTGCGGGAGCGGCTTTTATTCCTCAAACTCGCAGACATTGGCAGCGCACTTATGCTCCTTAATATGTGCTTCATACTCGTCCCGGAAATACCTAATAGTGCTCAAAATAGGGTTGGGTGCGGTTTGGCCGAGGCCGCAGAGCGCGGTTGACTTAATAACGGCACCCAGTTCCTCAAGGAGCTCAATGTCGCCTTCCCTGCCTTTTCCGGTGGTAATGCGCTCCAAGATTTCATACATCCGCTTGGTGCCAAGCCGGCATGGGGAACATTTGCCGCAAGACTCATCTACGATGAAGTCAATAAAGAATTTGGCGATATCTACCATACAGGTGTCTTGATCCATGACAATCATCCCGCCTGAACCCATAATGGCGCCCAGTGCTCCAAGTGAGTCATAATCAACCGGGGTGTCCAAGTAAGCAGCCGGAATACAGCCACCGGACGGTCCACCGGTTTGGACGGCCTTGAATTCCTTCTTGCGGGGAATGCCACCGCCGATATCAAAAACAATTTCCCTTAAAGTGGTGCCCATCGGCACTTCTACGATACCTGTATTATTAATCCTGCCGGCCAGGGCAAATACTTTGGTCCCTTTGCTCTTTTCGGTACCGATGCTGGCATACCAGTCAGCGCCCTTGAGGATGATTTCCGGAATATTAGCCCAGGTCTCAACGTTATTCAAAACGGTTGGCTTGCCCCAAACACCGGCATTGGCCGGGAAGGGCGGCCTGGGTCTGGGCTCGCCACGCTTGCCTTCAATGGAGGTCAATAGAGCAGTTTCCTCACCACATACAAAGGCGCCGGCGCCGATGCGGATTTCGATATCAAAATTAAACCCTGAACCAAGGATATCCTTGCCCAGCAGGCCGTTTTCACGGGCCTTGGCAATGGCCATTTCCAATCTTTCAATGGCCAGCGGGTATTCTGCCCGCACGTAGACATAGCCCTGCTCCGCACCAATGGCTCGTCCGCAGATAGCCATCCCCTCAATGACGCTGTGGGGGTCGCCTTCCAGAACGGACCTGTCCATAAATGCGCCCGGGTCCCCCTCGTCACCGTTACACACTACATATTTGGGGGAACCTGTAGCAGCAGCGGTAAAGCTCCACTTCATGCCGCTAGGAAACCCGGCGCCGCCACGACCGCGGATCCCGGCTTTTTTCACCTCTTCGATAATTCCCTCAGGAGTCATCTGGGTAAGCGCTTTGCCCAGAGCCGCATAGCCGTCATTGGCAATATAATCTTCAATGGATGTCGGATCTATATAAAAGTTGTTACGCAGAACTATTTTCTTCTGCTTGGCAAATAAGTCGATATCTTTAACGTTCGGGGTTGGCTCTTTTGCGCCCGGCGCCCTGTACAGCAGGCGCTGGACAACGTTCCCCTTCATGATATGCTCTTCAACGATGGCGTCAGCATTTTTGGGCTTCAGATTGCTGTAAAAAGTGCCGTCAGGATAGACAATGGCAACAGGACCCATATCGCATGGGCCCATGCAGCCGGTCAGGATAATCTGGACCTGGTCCGCAATCCCGTTTTTTGCCAGCGCGGCCTTCATGGCATCCACAACATCGGTACATTTTGAAGAAATACAGCCTGCTCCGCCGCACATCATAATGTGCGCCTTTTCAGTCTCCGACGGTATTCCATCACGTATTTTCAGGGCTTCACGCCTCTTTGCTTTTATCTGGGCTAGTTCTTCCAAAGACTTCACTTAATCACACCTCCGTTAAAATCCTCCAGCCATTCTTTCACTTAACCCTTCAGGCCTGGTGAAAAATCAGTATATTTAAAGCCCGGTTTTATGGCACTAATTTATATGGGTTATTTAATTGTCCTTAGGCGTACTGCTCCAGTATTCCGGGGATTTGTTCAGGCTCCAGGCGCCCGTGTACATCTTTGCCGTCGATGATCATCGCCGGAGCCAGGCCACACGCACCGATGCAACGCACAACTTCAAGGTTGAACCGGCTGTCAGGTGTGGTTTGCCCGGCTTTAATCCCCAGCACCTCCCTAAGTGTTTTTTGAACCGTCTTGGAGCCTTTGACATAGCAGGCTGTTCCCGCACAAACAGCAATTTTGTGCCGGCCCCGGGGAATCAGAGAGAAGAAAGCATAAAAAGTAACCACTCCATACACTTCCTGCAGTGAAACACCCAAACCTTTGGCAACCCTTGTCTGGACCCATGCCGGCAAATACCCGATCAGGTTTTGCGCCTTGGTTAATACTTGAATAAGTCCGCTAGGTTCACCTCTGTACTCATCAATAATTAATTCCAGTTGTTTAGTTAGTTCGTCATCGCTGCAACCACATGAACATGCACTCACTACCCCGTACCTCCCTTTCTTGATTAATAAAGTTTGTGTATTTTTTCACTTATTAGAGCTACTTAACCCCACCCAAATTAATTGTAATGACTTTATAGTCACCTTTGTCTTTCAACAACTTGCCAGGCTTGTGCTACCATCCTTAGCAAATCGAATTTTTTACATTTGGTAACTCTTCCTCATTTCTAATTAGACATCAACTAAACTTCCCCCATATATATAAAGAAAATAAACTTAATGTCTTTACCTTCATAAGTTCTATTTTTCACTTTCTCCGACGGCCATTACCCTGATCACCCGCTGAAAACTGCCCACTCAAAAATCTAGGAAATTTGATTAAACTGTATGTTAGTTTCGATAACTGTGAGCGAATTGACAAGCAAAAGTTTATTTGCTCAACGATAAAAATAACAAATTCACAATGACTTGTCAAGGTTGTTAATAATTATTTATCCATAACAACATAAGGTTACCCTCTTCATACATTCACTATGAGACTATAAATGGTAATTCAACTTAAATACCTATTAAATTAATTGCTAGAAATTCGAATTAATTTCTTGAATGATGATGAAGAAAAAACACAGTCTAAAATATTATCTTGAACAAATTTAGGAACTAAAACATGAATATAAATTCCTGGACCACTTCAGATAGATATCTGTACCCGGGTGGAATTGGGGAATCCTCACCTGGTTAACGCCCGGTGGGGATTCCTTTTATCAAATTATTTTAACATATTTCTTCCGGATAATTGCTCCGCTTAGTGTAATGAGTATGCAACAGCTCGTGCGACTTGTGACCCAGCGGTTTTTCCAGGAACTCAGCATAAAGCTCCTTAACCGCAGGATTTTCATGGGACTTGCGCAAGGCCATGCGCTCGTCCACCGTGTAGACCGCTTCAATCCGCTTCAAGCGAATTTCCGTGTTGGTCGGTATTGGAGACCCTCCGCCACCGATACAGCCGCCTGGACATGTCATAATTTCAATGAAATGGTATCCCGCTTCACCGGCGCGGACTTTTTCCAACAGTTCGCGCGCGTTACCAAGACCGTTGGCGATCGCTACACTAACAGGCAGATCTCCGACATTGACGGTAGCTTCCTTAGACCCTGTGAGACCGCGGCAAGCTGTAAAATTGATGTCCTCCAACTCCTTGCCCGTGACTACCTCATAAACAGTGCGCAGGGCGGCTTCCATGACACCGCCTGAGGCGCCAAAGATTTCACCCGCGCCGGTGGAAATGCCCAGCGGGGCGTCGTATTCTTCTTCCGGCAGGTTGACCATATCCAGACCAGCCTGCTTAAACATGCGGCCCAGTTCACGGGTTGTAAGCACTACATCAACATCCTGGTAGCCGCTGCTGAACATTTCCGGCCGCTGACACTCGTACTTCTTGGCTGTACAAGGCATGATTGAAACGGAGAAGATGTCCTTCGGGTCAATGCCCTCTTTCTGGGCATAGTAAGTCTTGACCAGGGCGCCGAACATCTGTTGCGGCGACTTACAGGTGGAGAGGTGCGGCAGCAGGTCCGGATAGAAGTGCTCAATAAACTTGATCCAGCCGGGGCTGCAGGAGGTAATCATCGGCAGGACACCGCCATTGTTCAACCTGGACAGGAGCTCGTTGCCCTCCTCAATAATAGTCAGGTCGGCGGTAAAGTCTGTATCAAAGACTTTGTCAAAGCCCAGGCTGCGCAGCCCGGCCACCATTTGCCCGGTGGCAATGGTCCCCGGTCCGGCGCCGATGGTTTCGCCAATCTGTACCCGGGTGGCCGGAGCAGTTTGGACCACCACGTGCTTGGTGGGATCAGCAAGAGCTGCCCAGACCTTATTGGTATCATCATGCTCAACAATAGCCCCGGTGGGGCAGACCAGGGAGCACTGGCCGCACTGGACGCACTCCATATTGACTAGTTTCTGGTTAAAGGCCGGGGCGACCAGGCTGTCAAAGCCCCTGTTTTCGGCAGTTAGAGCCTGCACGGTTTGCGTGTTGGTGCAGACCGAAATACAACGGCGGCAGAGTACACACTTACGCGGGTCTCTGACAATTGCCGGACTGGAATCGTCGATTGGGTAAGTGGTTCTGGCACCCTCAAAACGGACTTCCCTGATCCCAAATTCCTCAGCCAGGTCTTGCAATTCGCAGTTTTGATTGCGGATGCAGGTAAGGCACTCCATAGGATGGTCGGAAAGGATCAGCTCCAGTACCAGTTTCCGGGCCTGGATTACCGCCGGGGTGTGAGTATTAACAACCATCCCTTCGCTGACAGGGGCCACACAGGCTGGGATAAGGGTTTTTGCACCCACTACCTCTACCATGCAGATCCGGCAGGCGCCAATGACATTAATCTCTTTAAGGTAACAAAGGGTCGGGATATGGATATTCATTTTTTTAGCGGCCTCAAGGATTGTCGCTCCCTCTTCTATCGCTACATTCTTGTTATCAATTGTTAAATTTATCATTTTCTCATTTTCCCCTCCAAACTCCCGTATTTTACTAATTTCATATATGAAAAGCTGCGGGAGCGGCTTTTATTCCTCAAACTCGCAGACATTGGCAGCGCACTTATGCTCCTTAATATGTGCTTCATACTCGTCCCGGAAATACCTAATAGTGCTCAAAATAGGGTTGGGTGCGGTTTGGCCGAGGCCGCAGAGCGCGGTTGACTTAATGACGGCACCCAGTTCCTCAAGGAGCTCAATGTCGCCTTCCCTGCCTTTTCCGGTGGTAATGCGCTCCAAGATTTCATACATCCGCTTGGTGCCAAGCCGGCATGGGGAACATTTGCCGCAAGACTCATCTACGATGAAGTCAATAAAGAATTTGGCGATATCTACCATACAGGTGTCTTGATCCATGACAATCATCCCGCCTGAACCCATAATGGCGCCCAGTGCTCCAAGTGAGTCATAATCAACCGGGGTGTCCAAGTAAGCAGCCGGAATACAGCCACCGGACGGTCCACCGGTTTGGACGGCCTTGAATTCCTTCTTGCGGGGAATGCCACCGCCGATATCAAAAACAATTTCCCTTAAAGTGGTGCCCATCGGCACTTCTACGATACCTGTATTATTAATCCTGCCGGCCAGGGCAAATACTTTGGTCCCTTTGCTCTTTTCGGTACCGATGCTGGCATACCAGTCAGCGCCCTTGAGGATGATTTCCGGAATATTAGCCCAGGTCTCAACGTTATTCAAAACGGTTGGCTTGCCCCAAACACCGGCATTGGCCGGGAAGGGCGGCCTGGGTCTGGGCTCGCCACGCTTGCCTTCAATGGAGGTCAATAGAGCAGTTTCCTCACCACATACAAAGGCGCCGGCGCCGATGCGGATTTCGATATCAAAATTAAACCCTGAACCAAGGATATCCTTGCCCAGCAGGCCGTTTTCACGGGCCTTGGCAATGGCCATTTCCAATCTTTCAATGGCCAGCGGGTATTCTGCCCGCACGTAGACATAGCCCTGCTCCGCACCAATGGCTCGTCCGCAGATAGCCATCCCCTCAATGACGCTGTGGGGGTCGCCTTCCAGAACGGACCTGTCCATAAATGCGCCCGGGTCCCCCTCGTCACCGTTACACACTACATATTTGGGGGAACCTGTAGCAGCAGCGGTAAAGCTCCACTTCATGCCGCTAGGAAACCCGGCGCCGCCACGACCGCGGATCCCGGCTTTTTTCACCTCTTCGATAATTCCCTCAGGAGTCATCTGGGTAAGCGCTTTGCCCAGAGCCGCATAGCCGTCATTGGCAATATAATCTTCAATGGATGTCGGATCTATATAAAAGTTGTTACGCAGAACTATTTTCTTCTGCTTGGCAAATAAGTCGATATCTTTAACGTTCGGGGTTGGCTCTTTTGCGCCCGGCGCCCTGTACAGCAGGCGCTGGACAACGTTCCCCTTCATGATATGCTCTTCAACGATGGCGTCAGCATTTTTGGGCTTCAGATTGCTGTAAAAAGTGCCGTCAGGATAGACAATGGCAACAGGACCCATATCGCATGGGCCCATGCAGCCGGTCAGGATAATCTGGACCTGGTCCGCAATCCCGTTTTTTGCCAGCGCGGCCTTCATGGCATCCACAACATCGGTACATTTTGAAGAAATACAGCCTGCTCCGCCGCACATCATAATGTGCGCCTTTTCAGTCTCCGACGGTATTCCATCACGTATTTTCAGGGCTTCACGCCTCTTTGCTTTTATCTGGGCTAGTTCTTCCAAAGACTTCACTTAATCACACCTCCGTTAAAATCCTCCAGCCATTCTTTCACTTAACCCTTCAGGCCTGGTGAAAAATCAGTATATTTAAAGCCCGGTTTTATGGCACTAATTTATATGGGTTATTTAATTGTCCTTAGGCGTACTGCTCCAGTATTCCGGGGATTTGTTCAGGCTCCAGGCGCCCGTGTACATCTTTGCCGTCGATGATCATCGCCGGCGCCAGGCCACACGCACCGATGCAACGCACAACTTCAAGGTTGAACCGACTGTCAGGAGTGGTTTGCCCGGCTTTAATCCCGAGCACCTCCCTAAGTGTTTTTTGAACCATCTTGGAGCCCTTAACATAGCAGGCTGTTCCCGCACAAACAGCAATTTTGTGCCGTCCCCGGGGAATCAGAGAGAAGAAAGCATAAAAAGTAACCACTCCATACACTTCCTGCAGTGAAACACCCAACCCTTTGGCAACCCTTGTCTGGACCCATGCCGGCAAATACCCGATCAGGTTTTGCGCCTTGGTTAATACTTGAATAAGTCCGCTAGGCTCACCTCTGTACTCATCAATGATTAATTCCAGTTGTTTAGTTAGTTCATCATCGCTGCTACCACATGAACATGCACTCACTACCCCGTACCTCCCTTTCTTGAATGGATCAATACAGATTGTACACTTTTTCACTATCTCGGGCTAGTTAACCTAACCTCGATTCTCTAATGGCTTTATGATCACCTTCTCCCCCAGCAATTTGCCCGGCTTGCAATACTCCTGGCAAATTGTCTCACCTTTGGTTCGCCTCCTCATTTTTAATTAGACATAAACTCAACCTGCCTACTGCATAGAGAAAAAGATGACTTACCAGCCTTTACCTTTACTAGTTCTTTTTTTCACTTTTTTCGACAACATAAACCTGATTCACAACTGCAAATAAAAACTGCCCCAGATTTCAGAAAAATCTCAATTATCCAGTTAACTCGGTTTTCGGAACTTAGCAGTGAAAAGACAACCAGCAAAAATGTTTCATCATCACCAACTATGGTAAAGTTAACAAATTCACAAGCACTTGTCAAGGCTGATAAATTTAATTATTCGCAACACTTTTAGGTTAACTCGATTAATATGCTTATAGTTAGACTATAATATTCAATACACTTTTCGGTTAACCCATTATATACGCAATTTGCATTTGAATGGATAAATATATTCAATGGCAGCAAATGGATATCTAATAACTTCCTAATAAACACACCGCATGGTAAAATAGTTGGCTTGTTTGGCTTGGGGCATGGACTGGCAGTTAACCTCGCTATTGCCAATAGATTGAAATCGTCAATCGTCACGGTATAATTTCTTAATGCCCGCGCTGCAATATTTTTTAATCCAGCTCAAAACCCTGGCATCATTAAAAGGAATATCTTTAAACTCATTTTTTAACACCTTCGCATCAAAAGTAAAAACCCGGTCATCCATCAGATGCCTGTACGATAGGTTTAAGTCCGGTTTGGCAGCTATAGCTGCAGTTAAAGTGGCAGCCATATCCCCGATTGGCATCCGGTCAATATGAGAATGTTGGAATGTAGCCTTGACCTTTGTTCCGATTCCTTTCTTGGATTGAATCTCCAGATCACCCATACAACTTTGAAACGCCTGCTGAAGCAGGGGGATGCCAAGACCAACTTTTCTTAATCGCCGGCTAGTCATAAAGGGATCGCAAATTTATTTAATCTCTTCCTCACTCAAGCCCTGGCCATCATCGCTTACTTCAAGACTCAAAATATCTGCTCCAGTGTTTTCAAGCACTGTCACTTTAATCGTCGCTGCACCGGCAGCCAGCGAATTTTCCATAATATCCAAAACATGGCTAGAAAGCTCAAGCATACTAGTATATCCTCAAATTTTATTTTTAATATAATAAATAATTATCATTTTTACTCGTTTTGCAGCTTCAGCATAGGTATAGGTCTTTATTTTTCCTCTTGATTTAAATTACCTTTCCGAGCCAATGCCGCTTTCAACAATTCTCCCACATTCTGTCCGATTGAACCCTGATCGCTGTACTGGGCAATCAATTTCTGATTTACCCTACTGGCGTTTTTCGAACTTTTAAAGGATCCGAATTCATCTTGTCTTTCCGGTTGCCGGTGACCACAGCTACGGTCCTGACAGACCAGCATTCTCCCCCTTTTGCCCTTGACCAGCAACATAAGCTTGCCACAGAGAGGACATTTGGTCCTAGTGACATTATCGGCTTTATAAACAGCATTATCAGCGATAACACTTTTCACTAACTTCAGGGTATTTTGCCGGATGCCGGCGATGAAGTCAGCCTTGCTGTCCTTGCCCCTCGCAATATTAGTCAGTCTTTGTTCCCACTGGGCTGTTAGTTCAGGTGTCTTTAAGGCGGGGGCAACCAGATTGACTAATTGTGCCCCTTTGGAAGTGGGCACAAGCTCTTTTCCCTGCCGCTCAATATAATTATTGTAAAGCAATTTTTCTATGATATCAGCACGGGTCGCTGGAGTGCCCAAACCGCTTCCTTTCATTGACTCTCGCAATTCCTCATCTTCAAGAAATTTGCCGGGGCTTTCCATGGCTGTAAGCAGGGTGGCCTCCGTATAGCGGGCCGGCGGTTTAGTTTTTGACTTATTAATTTTAATGATCTTAACCTTTTTTTGATTACCTTTTTTTTGCATAGTAAGCGTCTGGTCGGGCAGAGCATCGTCAACTGAATCACCATTTTCAACAGATGCCCGAGCTGTGATAGCCCGCCAGCCCAAATCTTTGACAACCCTGCCGCGGGAGTAGAAATGCTCGCCGTTTATCACAGTAATCAGCGTCGTCTGGTCATAGCGGTAAGAAGGGTATAAAACAGCAATAAAACGTCTGACGATCAGGTCGAAGAGATTTTTTTCATCTGTGGACAGGGTTGCCGGCTGCAGGGGCTGCCCGGTGGGGATAATGGCATGGTGGTCGGTCACTTTGCTATCGTCCACAAACCGTTTTGTCGTAGTCAGAGTTTTTTGCAGCAGAGGCTTCACCAGCCCGGCGTAAGACCCGACGGAAATACTTTTCAGGCGCGCCGGGAGGGTGGGCACCATATCCCTAGTAATATAGCGGGAATCAGTGCGAGGGTAGGTTGCCAGCTTATGCCGCTCATATAGATCTTGTAAAACAGACAGGGTTTTTTGCGCAGAAAAACCATACCGCTTATTAGCATCCCGCTGTAACTCCGTCAAATCGTAGGCCAGGGGGGCGGGTTCGCTTTTGCCTTCCGTATGAATGTCTTTAATCACACCCGGATATCCTTGGATTTTAGCTGCAATTTCCTCAGCCTGCGTCAGGTTAAACATCCTGCTTTTCCCGCTCCGGTCTCGCCAGTCCCCAAAGTAGTCTCCAAAATCCGCCCTTATGGTCCAAAAGTCCACCGGGACGAATTGCTTGATTTCCACCTCACGGTTTACAATCATGGCCAGTGTAGGAGTTTGAACCCGGCCGGCAGTAAGCTGAGCGTTAAACTTGCAGGTTAAAGCCCTGGTCACATTTAATCCAATCAGCCAGTCTGCTTCGGCCCGGCATACAGCCGCGTCGTATAAGTTGTTATATGCAGTCCCGGCCTTTAAGTTGGCAAAGCCCTCACGAATGGCCTCGTCTGTCTGAGAGGAAATCCATAAGCGCTTAAAGGGCTTTTTCCAGTTGGCCTGGGTCATAATCCACCGGGCTACCAACTCCCCTTCCCGTCCGGCGTCGGTAGCGATAACCAGATCGCGAATATCAGCCCGCTTCATCAGGTTCCTGATTACTTGAAACTGGTGCGCGGTTTGCCTGATTACCTTTAATTTCATGCCTGACGGCAGCATCGGCAGGTCTTCCAGGTTCCACTGCTTATATTTTTGATCATAATCTTCCGGCTCGGCAAGTGTAACCAAATGACCCAGTGCCCAGGTCACCACATATAGCGGGCCTTCGATAAATCCCTTACTCTTATTTGTGCATTTTAGGACCCTGGCAATTTCTTTAGCAACACTGGGCTTTTCTGCCAATACCAGTGATTTCATTTTGTCTCCTTCTGTCCACTTACTTTTTCTATATTTTAACCGTCCTAAAGGATATTCCGTCAGTCTGACTCTCTTAGAAAACTGGACACATTCAAAATAAAGAAGGCTCAAATAAACCATATCACATTTTGCATTGTAAAACTCTTATGCAAGTTAACGGGATTTACAATACGAGCTATTTGAATCTATTTTATCTATTTTAACTGGCAATTTGTTTTCAAGGTCATAAAAAGAAGATTTTCCGCACATCATTGCCGAAATATATCCAATTCACCTTAGCGGATAACATATCTGTAGATGAATTATACCACATGTAAAATCTTTATATGAATAATTAGTTTATTTACTTCTTCTTAGGCCAAACAACGCCTAAAATGCATAGCAAAAGATTTTCGTGTTAACGATTGCGAAACAGATTTTTCTGTTTAAGGCGGGAAAACGTTTATATTATAGATGGCGGCGGGAGGAGCCTAACCTGCTTGGTGAGTGTTTTGATCAAGTACGGGTTCATCGGCAAGCATTTTTGAATTGATCTATCTAATATATTTTGTAAATTTCTCTATTTAAGGGGTTTTTCAAACACTGCTATTAAGTTAATTTCAACTTGTTTTAAATCTGCTTTAACTTTTGCCAGAGGTAGGCCTCCGTCAAAAAGGCACCTGTGAATAAATTTAGGACTTAGAGAAACATTAACGATGAAGCTATGACCTTACTAAAAGCGGTAGGATCGTAGGCGAAGTATAAATGGTGCGGAGAGAATTGACAAAAAGTTCATTTTTGCATAAAATGTTGCTCAGGAAATTAAAGCGATGACCGGGCCGAGTAAATATTTGTGTTTTTGGCAGGGAGGGGAGGCCGCCGACTGAAAGCCTTCCTCAGAAACAGGTATTGAAAAACCCCCGGGAGCGGCCGCCGAAAGTGCGCAAAGCACCAGTAGGCCGGCCCGGAGGCTCCGTTACAGGCCTAGAGGGATAAAGATCGGAATTATCCAATCAGGGTGGCACCACGGTTTAAACCCGTCCCTGGCAGTGCTGACGCATAGCCGGGGGCGGTTTTTGTTTTAAAAGGAGGGGTTTTTATGCTGACAACACGGCCACGCGGCACAAGTGATATTATCCCGGGCGAAGTGGAAGCATGGCAGTACCTGGAAGAAGAAATTCGACGCGTTTGTGCTGAGTATGGCTACAGTGAAATCAGGACGCCAATTTTTGAACACACGGAGTTGTTTTTACGGGGGGTAGGCGATACCACCGACATTGTTGAAAAAGAAATGTATACTTTTATTGACCGGGGGGAACGCAGTATTACCCTCAGGCCGGAAGGCACCGCCTCAGCTGTGCGGGCCTACCTGGAAGATAAGCTTTACGCAGGTCCTCAGCCGGTAAAATTATATTATATCGGCCCTATGTTCCGCTATGATCGCCCTCAGGCAGGCCGGTTCCGCCAGTTTCACCAGTTCGGAGTCGAGGTGTTCGGATCTCACGACGCGGCGATTGACGCCGAAGTAATGGCCATGGCCATGGATTTTTATGGCCGGCTGGGCCTAAAGGACTTGGAGCTGCACATTAACAGCGTCGGCTGTCCATCCTGCCGACCCACCCTGCGCCATAAGCTGCAGGAATTCTTCCGCCCGCGCCTTGGAGACTTATGCCCGAATTGCCAGGAAAGATTTGAAAAAAACCCACTCCGGATCATCGACTGCAAGGAAGGCCGCTGCCATGAGGCCGGCGCCGATGCACCAACCACTATCGACTGCCTTTGTGAGGACTGCAGCTGCCATTTCGAAGCGGTTAAAAAGCACCTGGATTTACTAGCCCTGCCCTACCTAGTCGATTACCGCCTGGTGCGCGGCCTGGATTACTATACCCATACTGCCTTTGAGATCATGGCCAAGGATATTGGCGCCCAGAGTTCCATTGGTGGGGGGGGCCGCTACAATAAGCTGGTGGAAACCTGCGGCGGGCCGCCTACTCCAGGCATCGGCTACGCTCTCGGGATGGAACGAATCCTTCTGGCCATGAAGAACCAAAATTGCGCGGTCCCCGGCACCTCCGGCCCGGATGTTTTTGTCGTTACTGCAGGCAAGGCAGCTGAAAACGAGGCTTTTCGCCTGCTCTTCAAAATCCGGGGAGCCGGTATTGCCTCAGATAAGGACTACCAGGACCGCAGCTTAAAGGCGCAAATGAAATACGCGGGAAAGATTGGGGTAAAATTTGTCGTGATTATCGGGGAAGAAGAGCTAGCCAAAGGCACCGCCCTGATCCGGGATATGGGCGCCAAAGAGCAGATCAGCATCGGCTTGGGGGAAGTTGTGGATTATTTGCTCAATGGTTTAACAGATGAAAAAAATAGGTGTCAATAAAGTACAACCAGTTCACTCGACCAACTGTTGGATGAATGAATATTGTTACATGTTGGATAATGGTAGCCTATAAGCTCAAGAAAATATTTTTTATTTCACTTGAACATGAGTATCATATTTTATAATTCATTTCAATTACCTACTTTTTGCTGCACCGTAGCTTTGGATGCGGAAATTTATTTACATGTGCTTGCGCCGCGTCAGAGGATTTATGTCATTAATCGAATTATCAAGGAGGATCATCGGTATGATAGACTTTATGGGTGAATTAAAACGAAGCCACTATTGCGGGTCTTTGCGATCAGAGCATGCCGGGCAGCAGGTGGTTTTAATGGGCTGGGCCCAGCGCAGGCGCGACCACGGAGGCCTGATTTTCGTCGACCTCAGGGACCGGTCAGGTCTGGTTCAGGTGGTTTTCAGCCCTGAATTGCACGAGGCTGCCTTTCACCAAGCAGAGGCAGTGCGCAACGAATACGTTTTGGCCGTAATTGGAACAGTACGTGAACGCCCTGAGGGCACGGCCAACCCGAACCTGGCCACTGGGGAGGTAGAAGTGCTGGCCCAGGAACTGCGCATTTTAAACCGGGCTAAAACACCGCCGTTTTACATTGAAGACGGCATAGACGTGGACGAAAATGTGCGGCTGCGCTACCGTTACCTCGACCTGCGCCGGCCGGAGATGCAGGAGGCGATGATCTTGCGCCACCGGGCCGCCAAGTCAGCCCGTGACTTTCTTGACGAGCAAGGCTTTCTGGAGATAGAAACGCCGATGCTGCAGAAAAGCACACCGGAAGGGGCCAGGGACTACCTCGTACCCAGCCGGGTCAACCCGGGCAAGTTTTATGCCCTGCCCCAGTCACCGCAGCTTTACAAGCAGATCCTGATGGTATCCGGGCTGGATAGATATTTTCAAATTGTCCGCTGTTTCCGGGACGAGGACCTCCGGGCCGACCGCCAGCCGGAATTTACTCAAATTGATATTGAGATGTCATTTATTGATGTAGACGACATCCTGAGCTTAATGGAGGAATTGGTGGCACGGCTGTGCCGGGAAACCATTGGCCTGGAGGTAGACCGCCCTTTCCCCAGGCTTCCTTACAGCGAGGCCATAAACCGCTTCGGCTCAGACAAGCCCGACACCCGCTTTGGCCTGGAGCTAAAAGATATATCCGACATTGCCGCCAGCTGCGGCTTCAAAGTTTTCTCTTCAGTAGTAGCCTCAGGCGGGCAGGTCAAGGGGATTAACGCCACTGGATGCGGCTCCTTCAGCCGTAAAGAAATTGACGATCTGACCGCTTACGCCGCCATTTATAAGGCGAAGGGGTTGGCCTACTTTGTCGTTACCGAAGAGGGGGTTAAATCAGCAATCGCCAAGTTCTTTAATGACCAGGAGCTTGGCGCCATCTTTGAGAGGCTGGAGGCAAAGCCCGGGGACCTTTTGCTTTTTGTAGCAGACAAGCCGCAGGTTGTGGCCGACGCTCTGGGGGCACTGCGGTTATTGCTCGGCGAGCGGTTGGGCCTGATCCCGGCCGACCAGTTTAACTTTTTATGGGTAGTGGACTTCCCGCTGCTGGACTACGATCAGCAGGAAGGCCGCTATGTAGCTATGCACCACCCCTTTACCTCACCGCGGGAAGAAGATATTGCGCTTTTGGAAACAGACCCCGGCAAAGCACTGGCCAGGGCCTACGACATTGTTTTAAACGGTGTTGAGGTGGGCGGTGGCAGTATCCGGATCCACCGCCGGGACGTTCAGGAGAAAATGTTTACTGCTATCGGCATTAACCCAAGCGAGGCAACAGAAAAGTTCGGCTTTATGTTGGAAGCTTTTGAGTTCGGCACCCCGCCGCACGGGGGCATTGCCTTCGGGTTCGACCGTCTGATTATGCTCCTGGCCAAGAAGAAAACAATCAGGGATGTTATTGCTTTTCCTAAGACACAGAGCGCCATGGACATGATGACACAGGCACCAGGTACCGTAGCACCTGGCCAGCTAAAAGAGTTAAATATCAAGTTGGACTTAAAACTTAGTGACAAAGCAGGAAAAGCGTCGCCTAAGCCGGCACGTTAGTAGATAACGCCGTTACTTCAGCCAGGTTGCAAGCTGGAATCATAATTGCTCCGGTTAATGTGCAGGTAACCTTGACAATGTAATGCCAGGCTGGCCGAAGATAAACCATGGCAGTCTAACTAGTTTTGCTACCCCCGGGTAATGGACAGATTTTCACCCCGGCCGGCAGTGCCAGCCTTGGGCAATTACCTGTTTAAGATGGTATGATTTAGTAATAACCGGCTTGCAGCTGCCCCTTGTAAACGAATAATTAATATGCTAACATAAATGTGAAATAAAAATACCCTGCTGTGTGCGTGACCAACCTTGAAGTTTTGAGCCAACACCATAATAATGGGAGTCCGGGCTCTGGATGTGGCTTGCATGCCTCCCAGCTGAGGAAACAAAAATCATTCAGGAGGGCACCCACCTGTGAGAACAGGTTCGAACTTTGGGGAGTTCACGGCATAAGTGGGGTTTTTACTCTAGCGGTTTTCAGTAAGGCTGTTTACGTAGCTATAGCTGGAAACTTTTTTGATTTAAAGAATCATTATTGAGAGTCGTTTCAAGACATGGTATTTTATATGTTTTGAAGAATTATTGGGTGTTTTGATTGCTAGTCTTTCCCGGAATTGCTCTTTTTCAAGCTTTAAATGAACAAAAAATGCTAGCAATTGACAAAGGCTTTTATTAGCATTTATAATTTCTTAAATATACGATAAGAGTTTCAATTTTGTATATTTTATTTGTGTTCATCTAATTAGTAGATTAAACAAAATGAAAGGGGAGAGATTTGTGGCCAACGAAAAAATCCTCGTTTTAGGAGATGCAGATTTTAATCAAGTGATAAGTGAATCTTCTATCCCGGTACTGGTAGATTTCTGGGCTTCATGGTGCGGCCCCTGTAAAATGATCGGGCCCGTAGTGGAAGAACTCGCAACGGAATTTGACGGCAAAATTAAGACAGGCAAGCTGAATGTTGACGATAATCGGAATGTCCCTGACAAATATAGAGTAAGCAGTATACCAACCCTCGTTGTCTTTAAGGACGGCACGGAAGTCGAGCGGTCCGTCGGGTATAAAACTAAGGATGAGCTCCGCAACTGGTTAAATAAATTTATATAGCAGCAAAAGAGCAGACCCATGAAAGTTAATTTAAGCTTAAATTTTGTTAGGCGGACCCGCTTGAAATTAAATATCTTTCAAGCAGGCCCGCCTTTGTCTTTGAGGAGGCTGCCAGATGAATCTCTTTGAACAAACGTTGGACAAAAATATTATTCAGACTGCGCCCCTGGCTTTGCGGATGAGGCCCAGAACACTGGATGAATTTGAGGAGCAGACTTCTATTGTAGGTGCCGGGACCCTTTTGCGTCGATTGATTGAATCCGACAGATTAATGTCGGCAATATTTTTTGGCCCGCCAGGCACAGGCAAAACCAGCCTGGCCATGATTATTGCCGGTATTACTAAAGCACATTTTGAGACGATTAACGCAGTAATGGCCGGAGTTGCCGATATCAGGCGCGTAGTTGACGGAGCAAAAGAGAGACGTTCGCTGTATAATAAAAAAACCATAGTGTTCGTGGATGAGATTCACCGCTTTAACAAAGCCCAGCAAGACGCGCTGCTGCCGTTTGTGGAAAGTGGTCTGATCACTTTAATCGGGTCAACGACGGAAAACCCCATGTTTGCTGTTAACCGGCCCCTCCTTTCCCGCTCCCAGCTCTATCGCTTTGAACTCCTTTCCAGGGATTCACTGCGCGGTCTTTTGACCCGGGCCTTGCAGGATGAAGAAAGAGGGCTGGGTGCTTACCGGGCGATCATTGAGCCGGAGGCACTGGACCATCTGGCAGATACAGCCAACGGCGATGCCCGGTCCGGCCTAAACGCCCTGGAACTGGCTGTTCTAACCACCCCACCAGACTTTGCCGGTGTAAGGCGGATTAGCCTTGCCGTGGCCGAAGAAGCGATCCAGCAACGGGTGCTCAGATACAACCGGACCGATGAGCACTATGACGTTACCTCAGCCTTTATTAAAAGTATGCGGGGCTCCGACCCGCAGGCTACTCTCTACTGGCTGGCCCGGATGCTTTACGCCGGTGAGGACCCTGAATTTATCTGCCGCCGGATCATGATCCACGCTGCCGAGGACGTTGGTCTGGCTGACCCCCAGGCTCTAATCCTGGCAACTTCGTCAGCCCTTGCTGTTGAGCGTATTGGCATGCCCGAGGCTAAAATAGTGCTGGCCGAAGCCGCCCTTTATATCGCGACTGCCCCGAAAAGCAATTCCGTGGTGGCAGGTATTGGCGCTGCCCTATCTGAAGTAGAAAACAATAGGGGAGAGCCAGTACCGCCACATTTAAGGGGCACCGGCTATCCAGGTGCGAAAGCCCTGGGACACGGCCAGGGCTACCTGTACCCGCATAATTACCCGGGGCATTATATTAAACAAAGTTACTTGCCAGATAATATTGATGGAAAAATATTTTATGCGCCATCAGATAACGGCCGCGAGTTAGAGATTAAAGCGAGAATGAAGCAAAGAGAATAACCGCATGCACCCGGTGATAGAATTGTGCAGATTAGGATATCTTAATCCTTCTTAATCTATAATACAATATTTGTCAACAGCCAAAGCGGCACCAGAGGATTAAAATTATATTTACGTTAATGCATCCATAATATTACAATTTTTTCTTGACTTCTATATCCCATGCGCATATGCTATAAGACAATTAGATTAATTAAAGTAGGTGTTTTATTTGGAAATTTACGCCCTGGTTGGTCCCAGCGGAACTGGAAAAAGCCACCGGGCTGCAGTTGTGGCAAACCAGCTTGAGGCACAAGCGATTATTGATGACGGCCTGCTAATACAGGGCAACCGGATCATTGCCGGCTCTTCAGCCAAGCGCCAGCCAACCAGAATCGGTGCCATCAAAGCAGCCCTTTTTATGGAAGAAAACCAGGCGCAGGAGATAATCGATGCTCTTACTCAATTGGCCCCAAATAAAATACTAATACTAGGCACCTCCGCCGGCATGGTAAAACGCATAGCCAATCGTCTGGGATTGCCGTTCCCACAAAAAATAATGAATATTGAAGAGTTTGCCAGCGAAAAAGAGATTAGAAAGGCCAAGTTTCACCGCACGCACTTCAGCAAGCACGTGATTCCCGCCCCAACCCTGGAAGTTAAAAAAAGTCTCCCGGGGATACTGGTCGATCCTCTGCACATATTTCTAAAGAAAAAAGAATCTCCGGGGAAAAAAGATTGGCTGGAGCAGTCCGTTATTCGCCCGACCTTTACATTCAACGGCAAGTTAACCATTGCGGACAGTGCGATCAGCGCCCTTGCCGGTCACGCCGCCCGGTCCGTCGAAGGTGTTACCAGCACCGGGAGGATCATCATCAATGTAGAGCAAGAAGGGATTATTTCAATTGATATCTCACCCACGATTGCCTACGGCCTTCCCGTACATCAGGTTGCCAGCGAACTGCAGCGTCAAATTGAGCTGACCGTTGAAAAAACAACCGGGCTTCAGGTAAGAAAAGTAAATGTACTGGTAAAGAGCATAAGCTTTCCAAAAGCAACAGAGGCAACCAATTAATGGTTGCCTCCTTAATTTTTTATTTTTTAGATTGAGCTTGTTGCAAACACATGGTTACCAATTCTGGTCATCACCGGCAGAGTGCGGATCCATTTGTCCCTGCTAATATCCGGGTTGTAAAAGAATAATGCCCCGCCGGTCGGGTCTTCACCCTGCAGCGCTTGTACAGCCGCCTGCACCGCCTTTTCGTTAGGCTCAAGTTCTATAGAACCGTCACCCACAGGAGAAAACTGGTATACCCGGCTGTTTTTTTGGTAAATTACCTCCCGAATTGTCTTGGGAAAATGCGGGTTTTCCAGTCTGTTTAAAATCACAGCACCAACGGCAACCTGACCCTCAAAGCTTTCTCCCCTCGCCTCCGCGTGAATCAGCCTAGCCAAAATCATCAGCTCTTCCCTCGAAATACCCCCCCGGGATAAAGCTTTTTCTCCCGTAGACGCCTCAGGTAAAATTAATACCTGTCCGGGTAAAATCAGGCTTCCGGTCAGGTTGTTAGATAACATTAATTCACGTAACGGTACCTGATATTCCATGGCAATGTCATAGAGGGTATCACCTTTTTGAACAGTACAGCTGACCATTTTGGAATCGGACTGGTATGCAAATTGAGCATCTAAGTCCTCGTCACACTCGCCACCAGATATATTAACACCCAAAATCATGTTGATCATAAGCATTAATATAACAAGCTTAACGGCAAGTTTTGGAACAAATTTACTCATTTTCTCCTCCTTTCCCGAGTCCAAAAAATATTTTGTGCATTTTTAAGCTTTTTTATACCTATCTATTCGCTTAATTAATGCCATGATAAATTATTGCCAATTAAAAAAAATTTAATACCCTGAATCAACAAGGGTATTAATAATCAGTAACATTTTGTCTTCGCCATATTTTGTTGTTAATATTTAAAATGGATTAAGCCCGTAGCCTTAATAATCTTTTTCCTTGCGTTGCAGTGCCCGGATATCCATATCAACAAGCAGACGATATGGCCGGCACATTTCCAGGAGACGAGAAGTAGTTCTTTCCCCCAGATATTCATCGAGGTCTTCGGGGGTAATGTTAGTGGTTACGATGATAGGCAGGCGGTGGTTCAGCCGGTAGTTAATGATTGAATAAATTTTATTCCGTGACCACTCCGTGTAATTATGCGCGCCAAGGTCATCCAGGATCAGTAAGGGTACCTGGCGGGCGGTATCCACAAGGTCGTACTCAGTATATTCGCCATTATAATGCACACTATTGTACGTTGAGCGGATCTGGTCCAAAAGGTCAGGAACAACAACAAAAAGCACCACTTTCCCCTTTTTTAACAAAGCGTTAGCAATACTACAGGCCAAAAAGGTTTTGCCACTTCCTACCTGACCAGAAAACAAGAGACCGTCCGTGTTGGGGTCCTGCATGAATTTTGCAACAAAGTTCCCGGCTGCTTGATAGGCCAGTTTGGCAATCCCATAATAAGATACTCCTTTTTCAACATCCAAACAATCACGAGCGTAATATTTAAAATTGAAATTAGCGAGCGTACAATTGAGCAATTTTTTTGGTAAGCGGGAAGCTTTAAACAACCTGGTCACTGCTTTTTGCCTGACACAAACGCATGGCACCGCCACTTCTCCCGTTAGAATGATGCCGCGATCCCCGCAGAGTTTACAGACTGGATTCAATTACTTCCCCCCTCCTGGTTAGTTAATTGCTCTATAGATAAAGTGTTTTGATAAATGCTTTCTTACGGGAATTGTTTTTATTACCAGCTGCTGCAGTCCCAGGAAGCGAGGTACCCGTATTGTTATTATTGCCACTACGGGAAACATGGACAGAACGGCGTTTCTGAAACTCCCGGTCATACTCCGCAATTGCCTCCAGTGTTTGAAGATTGTTTTTCTGCCACTCCACCAGGATGCTGTTAATATACTTAAAGTTATGCTTTCCTCTTAAAACCGCCTGTTTCAAAGCTTCAACAACCAGCAGGGGCTCAATTTCCTCCGCCCATTGCTCAATTTGCCCAATTTCTAATGGTGATAACGCCCGGGCAAACTCATTTTCAAATATAGAGATTAAATCGCTTGCTTGACTCTGAAATATTTTATTAGCGAAGTCATTGCTGTCGACCATAATCCTTAACAATTTTTCCGACTCTTCAATTTCCTTAGCCCTGATTCCTGCCCAAATATCCGAGACTTTTAAAAATAAAAGCTCGAAGTCATATCCCTTAAATAACACCTTGCGTCCACTATCAAAATAATCACTGACAGCAATAATGTCTTTCTCCAGTAAATCAGCCAATTCATCTTTAATTTTGGCACTCCCGGCTTCCATGTATTCAGCCAACACTTCCGGATCTGGATAATACTCATTTTCCTCCACATTGAGCCTGATCAGATGAATCAGCAACAGCATTTGAAAGTCAGATATACCTATTTTCTTATAAACTTTCAAAAGGATATTCGGTATGGACGTTGAGCCCTCCAGCACCAAGTCCGACCCAAAGGTGGCTGTAATATTGACCTTCTGATCACATTTAATGATTTTATCTTTACGCTGACCGGTCATAATAAAAAACCTCCTCTGGTTGTCCTTGTTTTATTTTATGGTAAGGCTGTTTTTTTGTCCACCCTCCTCCCCTTGAATGACAACCAGGATAAATAATTTTTTTCTTGGATCATTAGACCAAGTAGGAACTCACTATGTTAAATATTACTTTTACTTAATTAAAACCATGATTGCTTTTGTGTTATTGTTTAGATTTGTACTCCACAGGGAACTAATAACATTGTCTTTTCAAGTTTAATAGGAAAATATTTAATGAAGGAGGAGCGTACTTGGCTATAAGAGTAGGCATTAACGGCTTTGGCCGTATCGGCAGAACGGTATTTCGCGCGGCGATGAATAACCCGGACCTTGAAATAGTGGCCGTAAACGACCTGACTAACGCCTGTACCATGGCTCATCTGCTGCAATACGATTCGGTGCATGGTTTTTTTGATGCGGATATATATGCCAATGAGGAGCGAGAATTCAGGGTTAACGGCAAAGATATAAAAGCCTTCGCAATATCTGAACCGGGGTCTATTCCCTGGGGCAACCATGGTGTAGATGTTGTCATTGAGTCCAGCGGCCGGTTCACCGACCGTGACAGCGCCTCCAAGCATTTAATTGGCGGAGCCAAAAAAGTAATTATCAGCGCACCCGCTAAAAATGAAGATATTACTATTGTGATGGGTGTCAATCAGGATCAATATAACCCGGCCAGGCACCAGATAATTTCCAACGCCTCCTGTACCACAAACTGCCTGGCGCCTGTTGTTAAAATAATTCATGAGAGTTTTAGTATCATGCACGGCCAAATGACAACTGTTCACTCTTATACTAATGACCAGCAAATTTTGGACCTGCCGCATAAGGACTTGCGCCGGGCCCGGGCTGCTGCCATGTCCATTATTCCCACCACCACCGGCGCAGCCAAGGCAGTAGCGCTGGTCATACCCGAATTGAAAGGCAAGCTTAACGGCCTTTCTATGCGGGTACCGACCCCTAACGTTTCTGTTGTGGTTTTTGTCTTGGGGGTGTTT
>MVQL01000164.1 GCA_002067205.1 Pelotomaculum sp. PtaB.Bin104 | reverse complement strand
AAGTGACGCCACATTTACGATAGTCGGACCGCCGGCGCCAAGCATCACCGTGGCCGCGCCCAACGGAAGCGAAACCTGGGAAGCCGGGAAAAAGCAAACCATCAGCTGGAACTACACCGGCAGTCCGGGATCATACGTTAAAATCGAGCTGTTAAAAGGCGGTGTCGTCGACCGGGTGATCAGCTCCAGCAGGCCAATCACCAGTGGCAAGTACCAATGGACAATACCCAGCACGCTGGCCAGCGGCGACGACTACAGCGTCCGGGTGACCAGCAGGAGCAACAGCAGCTATACAGACACAAGTGACGCCACATTTACGATAGTCGGACCGCCGGCGCCAAGCATCACCGTGGCCGCGCCCAACGGAAGCGAAACTTGGGCAGCCGGGACAAAGCAAACCATCAGCTGGAACTACAACGGCAGCCCGGGGTCATACGTTAAAATCGAGCTTTTAAAGGGCGGCGTTTTCAACCGGTTAATCAGCTCCAGCAGGCCAATCACCAGTGGCAAGTACCAATGGACAATACCCAGTACGCTGGCCAGCGGCGACGATTACAGCGTCCGGGTAACCAGCAGGAGCAACAGCAGCTATACGGATTCCAGCGACGCGTCCTTTACAATCACAGAAGTGTCGGATCAGTAACCTCGATCATTGTGCGCCTTCCAAAGAGTGGCGGAGGCGCACATAGGTTACCTCACGAAGTAGTTTATTTGGAGCAATAGACACTTGACTTAGGTAGGAGATAGCTGACAGCAACAATATTAACAAGTACAATAAAGCGACCTGACGACTGCTATGAACAAAATTCAGGTCGCTTTATTGTCCGCAATCTTAACACAGCAATTAATTTATACGGCATTAGTAGCGGATAGTAGTTTTTAGATGCCGATAATTAAAGACACGCGTGCCTCAGATCTTAATTTTAACTGGAGGTTTTTATGTCAGACTTTAAAAAGGGAACCCGCTGGAGATGCTCTGTTAGCTTTTTGGGGCTTGTAATCTTTTTGTTGAGTTTCTTCATGGCTCAAAGTGCCCTAGCCTTAAATGCAGGCTCCGGCAGCAAATCATGTAATTTTCAAGGGTACAGGTACCTGGACGATAATAGCATTCAGGTATGGATTGACAAAAGCATGCCTGACGCTATCCCTGTACTAAATCAGTTTAAGATATTCGAGGGAACTGACATTGCTACGGGACGAGAGCTTCCGCTTGCCGGAATTACCCAAGGCAATGGAAACAGCTGCAGCTATCCGGGGCTAAGCAACGGAGGAAGCGTTATTCTCCAAAGCTATGAGTCTTTTGAGCCCGGGAATACTTATACAGTTGTAATAAACAGCACAGTGAAAGCCAATAACGGCATGTCCCTGGGGCAAAACAGCGCTCACCAGGATGTGGTCTTCACCTTCTCTGCTCCTGATGTGGCCGGGAGTCCCAACAATGCCAGCGGGGAGTATGCTGCTTCTATTGTTCCGATAATTAGTTATAAGCCGGCAATGAATGCCGTTAACGTAGTGCACGAAGGCACGATTTGGTTAGCGCTTAATGTTCCGGTTAAGGATGTCGAAACCGCCAACTTGGCGAAAAATAACCTGGTTTTGAAGAAGAACGGAATGCCGGTTATAACTGACGACACAATAGACGCTGAACCAAAAGAAAACGCGGAAATATACTCGCCAATATTCTCCGACGACTTGACCTTTTTCTATTTCCCAATGACCGGTGGGGGAGCAGCCTATTCGTATAACTTGGATTACAACCAGACCTACACTTTAGACATACCGGCCATTGAAACAATTAATGGTAAAACCATACCCGCTCAGACCCTGACTTTCCAAACCGCCACGGATGTTGTTCCAACCTTAATATCGGGTGTTCTAACAGCTGTACCAACCGGTAACAATTTAACGATTACCTGGCCGGCGTCAACTGAGATCGCAGATGTTTCTCCCGCTGCTTCAGGATACAATGTGTGGGCCAGTGAAAACCCCTACTGGGATTTTACCAGGCTTAGCTCTTCGCCTGTTCCCGCAACATCCACTTCTTATGTTACCTCCGGTCTTGCTCCTGGTAAAACTTACAACTTCCGGGTATCGGGGGTAAACGGCAGCGCTGAAGGTGGTTTTTCCGATTTCGTCCAGGCCGTTACTCCGGCGGTTACAGCTGATTCACAAGCTCCAGTTTGGACTGACGCAACTCTCAGCGCTACAGGGATCAAGTCTACTAGCCTTACATTGACCTGGACACCGGCAACCGATAGTGTGCTGGTGACAAATTATAGAATTTTCCAGGATGAGAGCTTGCTGGATACTGTCAGCGGTGCAACATACTCCAAGCATATTATCGGCCTGACCCCGGACACATCTTATAGCTTCAAGGTTGAGGCGGGTGATGCGCAGGGTAACTGGAGCACGGACGGACCAGAGGCAAATGTCAGTACAAAATCATCTTCCGGTGGCAGTGGCAGCGATGAAGATACAGAGTCACCCACCTGGGAAAATGGCAATTTGACAGGTACTAAAAATGGGGAAGAGGTAACCCTTACCTGGGATGGTGCCCAGGATAACGTAGATGTCACCGGCTACAGGATTTACCGGGGCAGTGAACTTATTGAGGAAGTAGACGGGGGTATCACCACTTTTACTTACAACGCACCAACGGGAACCGGTCAGCAAACCTATAGTGTCCAGGCAGGAGATGAAGCCGGCAACTGGAGCACAGATGGTCCAACAACAACACTTGGTGGGAAAAACCTGCCGCTTATAAACGAGTACGGACTGTATAACTATGATCCTGACAGCAATACAACTTTGCCGAGCAGTATAGGTTCAGTCAAAACAGCTTCCCCCTGGACATTAACCAACGTGCCGTGTGTCTTTGAAGACAATATCGCGATTGGCATTAAATTTGCCACAAACGTCGCAGTCGATACTCACTTCAGCGATAATCAAGATGAATTCAAAATGCTGGATACTTCAAATAACAGTGTAGATATTCTTATCGACAGGGCTGGCGACGGCACTAATACGGATATAAATAGAAACTACCTTTTTGTGATACCTCAGGAAACCTTACAGTCAGGGAGTCAGTATAAAATCACTATTGGACCAAACTTGACTAGCAACAATGGTATGAGCGCAGGTGTCCGGCAGGAAGTTACTTTTACTACTGCCAAAGGCGGCTCTGTTAGCACCGACGATGAGGATATTTTGACTGAGGGACCCACCATAACAAGCGGGTCCGCAGATGTAGACCCGGCGGTCGGGGCTATAGTAGGCCTGGGCAGCGATGCCGTGGTGGTAATTTCAGCTGATGCCCTGCAAGGAAATTCTGATGTCGAGGTAAAAGTGGAGAAAGTAATATCCCCACCGGAAGCGCCCGCAAATGCACATTCTGTCAGTGATGTGTACGAGTTTACAGTTGGTGGCAAGACCACCTACAGCTTTGCAAAGAACGTTGAACTCAGGCTTAAGTTCGATACCTCCGCAGTCGGAACTGATGAGGTTCCTTCTATTTTCTACTGCGATTCCCAGAATAAATGGATCAGTATGGGGGGTATAGTTTCGGGCTCAACAATAACTGCCCGGGTGGACCACTTTACCAAGTATACGGTGTTTGCTGTCAAGAAACCACTTATATCTTTAAATGATATATCCGGCCACTGGGCACAAAGCAACATCGAAGAATTGGTGGCTACAGGTGCTGTCAGCGGCTATCCTGACGGTAGCTTTAAGCCCGGCAACCCCATCACCAGGGCCGAGTTTGCTACGATTCTGGTTAAGGCATTCAAGCTAACAGATAGTAACGGTAAAATTTTTGCTGACACTGTCCGACACTGGGCTAAAGACTATATTGCCAAAGCAGCGGCTTCTGGTATCGTTAACGGCTATGATGCCGATACCTTTGGGCCGGATTACTTGATCACCCGCGAGCAAATGGCGGTAATGATCGTCAGGGCTGCCAAGCTCTCGCCGTCTGCGGGAGAAGCCCATTTTGCGGATAACGGCAGTATCTCTGATTGGGCCGAAGAGTTCATATCCACTGCGGTCAAGAACGGGTTAATGAAGGGGTATCCTGACAACACGTTCCTGCCCCGGGGCAGTGCCACCAGGGCGGAGGCAGTCACTGTCATTGTTAATGCGTTGAAGTAAAAATAATCTGATGTGCCGGAAAATTTGAGAATGTTGATGACACAATAATTGTTAACGCGTTGAAATAAATTATTACTGATAGAATGGTCGCACAATAAAAGAATCAACAAAAGGAAGGTTCAGCCGGGCAAGCTTTGTTGAACCTTCCTTTTTATCATGGAAAATAATAATTTACACGGTGCTTTGGTTTGGGGGACTCCGCTCATATTAAGTAAATGCTTCTTCTAATAAGTTCCTAAATTAATTACTCGTTTACCTCTTTCAGAGCCAACAATAACGAGGCTTGTTTAAGCCTCGTTATTTGTTAAATAATATACTAGTTTTAGACGCCGCCGTTAGTTATGTTCGCGGGGCCGATACTAATAACATTATCTTCATTAATTTTAACTGTGTCCCCTACTACATAAAATGGCAGTTCTGGTGCAGGACCCTTATTACCTGGTTCTATTAAGAGGGGTGCAGTTAGTGTTAGGACGAAAAAGTCCTCATCATCAACTTTCACAGGATGCCTCGAAATACGTCCAGTTAATACTAGCTGATTTGCCATGAGCACCGTTACGTTTCCAACACAGATTTCATTAAAATCAAACATAACTTATTAACTCCTTCACATATATTATTTAGTCTAATTATGATATATCTCCCGATGATCTTCCTTATCCAAATGACTGACGGTCTCTTGATTTCTGTAAACACGGTGTTCGGTTTGCCTCTTTGGCGTCAATAACTGCTACATCATTGCTTATCTAGCTTATAGTTAATGACATTGCCGTGAAAGGAGGATTTGCGGGGCCGATAGTATTAATTTGATCGATATTAATGAGCACTGTGTCGCCTTCCACATAATATGGTTGTTCTAATATAGCTTCGCCGTTTCCTGATACAGCTAAAAGGGGAGCTGTTAGTGTTAGGGTGATGAAATCATCTAATTCCTTACGCCCGTCGTGGTCACAGCAGTCGTCTTTATCTGGTACAAGCCGTCCTACAAATACATATTGAAATTCCGTAATTATCGTTACGTTACCAACACAGGGGACAGTGAATCTCTTTTTCTTACCTTTAAGCACCCACATGATATTTTCGTCCTTTTTATCGTCTTTCTTGTCGTCCATCTTATCCAGTCTTTTTTCGATATCCTTGATCTCCTGCTTGATTTCTGCCAACCCGGTTTTCGGGTCATCCAGTTTGGCTTCAATATCCTCTACTCCAGATTTAATGCATTTTAAAATGTCAATACAAAATTTCTCTTTCACAAACGACATCCTCCTTAAAGATTTAGAAGCAATTCACAAGTACATTATGTTCGTATTCCATAAAATGTTACAAAATAGACAAAAAAAACCACCGAAAAGGTGACAGGTTTTGAGGTCTGATTTTCTTACTAGTTTACCTATGTTACAAGTAATCTTTTGCGAATTTTACCAGTCCATATGAATGACACGATTCGTTTCAAACCTCAGGAATATCGCATTATTCTGAAATGGAGGAACTCACTGAGTAGCCCAACCTTATTTTCCAACCTTCCACCTTCGAGCTTTTTGAGCAATAACTCGATTTTGGCATATCCCAATTCAGTGTAACTATCCTTAACCGTAATTTCATCATAAGTTAAAAAGAGCAGTTGATAAATTAAAAAACAATTATGAATAGGTTTTATATATTTTTATGAATAGTACTTTACTCTTTTGTGGCATAGAAAATGCTCCCCTTTCGGCACACAGTTTTTTATATTAACTGTCTACCTTAATGGGAGCATATATATATAAATGTGAGCTTATTATGCATAAGTCTATCTAATTCATCGCGATCTGTTAGATCAATTTAGGTGATCGCACAAAGATGTAATTCAGCTTTTCTATTTGAACAAAATGTCAATAAAACGCAAGGGTCTTTCCCAGTATTTGAATTGATAAAATTGCATGTATGATTTTTTAAACGGTGTGATCACGGTTTTACATGGACCGTTGGTGCTCCAGTTACCGGCCGCATCACCGGCTTCCAATACACCTCCTTTGTTGCTAAAAATGGTTCTACTAATGTTGGATATCACCTCTAAGTAAATAATGGTTATTTTAGTTGTTAATAGTGTTTTTAATTATCAAACATTTCGGCATGCAGTTTACACAAAAGTAATATTTTTAAGTTTCCAAGATTTTATTGCAGGAATTTGCTCTATGATAGTCGAAAAAAATACGAATAAGATACAAATTATCTCTCCGATCCAAACTTACCTAAAGCATATCGCTATGGTTGTTGGACGACAGGGTACACCGGGAAACAAGTGTGCCTTCCATTACGAAAAGGAGAGCTGGGCTTGAAGGCTATGCCGGGCCAGCTTTGTTTTTCGCAAAGATGGCCCGGCAATTATATTTTAAGACTTGTTTTTACGAAAATAACGCTAGATCTCAGATAGAGTTGATGTGACCGGATGAACAACGGATATATTCCCCAGGTGTTTTCGTTGGATATGCAGGAGGCAGGCAATATGGAAGCAATTATTTTTTTTGCCCTATTAATTATTTCCGGAGGGTTTTTCTTCTACGAGGTTTACAGGCGCTACCTTTACACCAAGCTGGGCAGGCCGGAAGATCGTTCAGACCATCCCGGCAGGCGGCTAATTTATTTTTTCTCCCAGTTGTTGTGCCATAAGAGAATAATGCAAAAGCCTCTCTTTGGGGTTTTACACTGGTTTATCCTATGGGGGTTTTTGTTTCTGCTGGCAGGCATGGTGAACATGGTTGCGGAAGGCCTGTTTTCTACCAGAATTCCCTATATTGGCGATAATCTGGTTTACCTGTTGATAAAAGATGTATTTGCTATTTTTATCATAGTTGCGTGTGTTGGTTTACTTCTGCGCAGAACAATTTTTAAGCCACAGTGGCTTAAAAACACTCCGATCGCATTCGTAATTATTTTGTTAATCCTAATCATTATCATTTCTGAGGCTTCGTTTCACGGGGTCCAAATCGCCCTGGGCGAAAACGACGTCCCGGCCGGGTTTGCCCCTTTAGCGGCCGCTATTGCCGGCTGGTTAGGTAACATGGATAGAAACAGCATGGAAAGAGTGGGCACCATTTTCTTTTGGTCGCACTTTTTGGCTGTGTTTGCTTTATTCTTTATCATACCGCGCTCCAAGCACCTGCACCTGGTTTTTGCTCCCTTTAATACCTACTGGCATAAGCTCGAGCCAAAAGGAGCGATCAGGAAGATTGAATTGGATGGGGAAGAGGTTTCTATTGGAGCCAATAATTTGGAGGACTTTACCTGGAAGCAATTGTTTGACGCCTATGCCTGTGTCAAATGCGGCCGCTGTGATGAACATTGTCCCTCTCACCAGAGCGGTGAACAGCATAAACCAAAGCGGTTCAACGGGCGCCTGCGCAAGCATATAGACCAAAAGGCGCCTGTTCTAATGAAGTACAGTGCGTTACCGCAAGCTTCGCGATACAAAAAAGCTACTGAAACAGAGCGGAAAGTACTAAAGAAAAACATCACTGGAGATGTTTTTGAAGACGAGTTTATCTGGAACTGTACCACCTGCGGGGCATGCGTGGAAATCTGCCCGATTTCTATCGAGCACACAGCCAGACTATTCGAAATGCGCCGTTACATTATATCTGCACAGCAGAACGTTCCAGAAGAAGTGAGGAAGGTGTGTACCGGTATAGAACATCAAGGCAACCCCTGGGGTTTAGACCCTGATGCCGCTTATGATTGGATCAGGAAATTAGAGGTGCCGACCCTGGATAATCACCCAAGCGCAGAATATTTTTATTTTGTTGGCTGTGCCGGTTTATTTGACGAGCAGGCCAGGAAAACCACCAAAGCCATGATCGAGGTTCTTAAGAGGGCCGGAGTTGATTTTGCTGTTTTGGGAAATGACCAGTGGTGTTGTGGGGAAGCAGCACGCCGAATGGGGGATGAACGACTTTACCAAAAAATTGTTCAGAATAACATATCTGCCTGGAACAATAAGGGGGTCAAAAAAATCATAACTGCCTGTCCGCATTGTTTCAATACCTTGAATAATGAGTATCCCCAGTTTGGCGCAGCATACAATGTCAATCACCACTCTGTCTTTCTGGCCGAACTATTGAAAAAGGGGAGACTAAGGCCTGTTAAAAACCTTGATAAAACCATCACCTACCATGATCCCTGTTATCTTGGCCGCTACAATGAAACCTTTAACGAGCCCAGGGAAGTTTTAACGGCCATTCCCAGCGTCCGGCTGATCGAAATGGCCCGCTCCAGAAACAGTTCTTTTTGTTGCGGCGCCGGGGGGGGCCGGGCTTGGACCAAGGTTAAAACAAACAACCAAATCACTAATAACCGTATTGTTGAAGCCGCCGCAAGTGGAGCGGAGGTGGTCTGTACGGCTTGCCCGTATTGTCTGACGGCCTTCGCTAAAGACACACCGGTAGATGCACATGAAAAAAACATAAAAGTAATGGATATCTCAGAGATATTGGAAATTAGCACAAGCATATAACTGTATTAGGTTAAAGCTAGGCCGTAACACGGATAAATATTTATGTCTTCCTGAAGGTGGTTATCTTGACCTGAATGCTCCGCCTATGGATGTCAGGAGCGCAGGAGGGTATAAAAGTGAAATTAATTTCTTTTAAAAAATAAGTTATTATTGCGGGGGAGAATAGCCTATGGACAATTCCGTCAGAGATGTTTTATCAAAATATATTAGGGAAAAGGATGGTACTAAATATTTTACCGGGGACAGCAATGTTAGGGATGACCTCAGTGCCGCTGAGATTCTTGCCAAAGCCTGTCCGGTTTATCAAGATGATGTAGAGGAGGAGTCTTTCCTTGAAGATGCGTTGACCTGTTACAACTGTCGATTCAGGCGGTGGGCACGCTCTGGATTCAGTTGTTATAAAGGTTTTCCAGTCAGTTAATAGGTAAAAAAGAGCCAACAAAAATTGTATTATGCAGAATAAAAATGACCTAGGGAGGTTAAAAGAATTGATACGGGTTTTATTATGTGCTGATGATACTGACAGAATTGATAGTGCGTGGGGTACCGGTGAACTGGTTTACTCAATATCAGAGACTATGGAAGAGCAAGGCTGGGGCAAGAGTTACGGTGTGACCCGGCACCAGTTGTTGATACATCCGGATGTCCCGTACACCTCGCATAACAGCTCGATGTGTTTTGTCGCAGAAGTAAATGATACTGACCTAGATTCTTTAACAAGTTATGCTACCGAGTATATAATTAAAGAAAGTGCGTCTGGGTCTGATCCAGGCCTGTGTATCGCGGTTCCGGACCGGCTTAGCCAGCCTGATCTGCTTATTGCTTTTGGCCGTAAAGCCAAGGAGGTTGTGATCACCAAGCAGGAGGCGTATAGCCTGGCGCAGCAGCTGGGTGTGCACCTTTCCGAACATGGCGGCACCGGTCAGGGGATTATCGGTGCACTGGCCGGGGTGGGTTTGCGTTTAAGCGGTAATGACGGCCGCTTGAGGGGTAAGCTTAAATTAAAAAGCGCAAATGGTGTAGCCGATGTTGGAAGCATTCGGTCTCAGACCAATATTGCCATGGTTAAGAGCCCGGATGGGGCCTTGCTGGCGGATGATGAACTTGTGCGTCTTGGGGATATGGTAAAGCCGGTTATGATGGACGGTAAGTATGTTTTGCTGGTAGCTCCAATTGTGGCCGGGGACGCTTGCGGTGCAACCTGGCAGACACTCACCAAGCAACAGTTGAAGGGATATTAATTTTGGCTGGAGTTATGTGGCATTAAATTATGAGTAATAGTTCATAAATATCGGGTGATTAAAGCGATGTCTTTGAATAAAAAAATCATATTGAGCGGTATGATCATCTTATTGCTGGTAGCAGGTTCTTTTATATTCGAGAACATATCAAAGGAGCGGAGCTTGCATTCAGGCACAGTAATCCGGATGCTGGACAACAACAACTTGGTTGCCCTTATGGGTACCGATGTGATGAAAGCTTTAATGGAACAAGAATTCCCTAACGACGAGGAGGCTAGGGGACCTAGCCTCCTGTATGTGATGGGCGCAGCGGGGATAGGTGAATTTAAAAATGCGAAAGTCATCGGTCTAAACGGCGGATCGTCTTTCCAGGCCCACAGAGATGAAATCAATGAGGACTATATTCTGTGCCTTACTGATCGCGGTACCGTTGGCCTCTGTACAAAAAGGGACTACCGGCATTTTCTGGTGGAGGATGTCAGTGAAATCAACATAATCGACTGATGATATGCACAGTAAACATGTTAACAGTCACTTGATTCAAAGAAAATAGCAGCGTTCCCCGGTGAATGATCTTAGTGAAGTCAATACATTATAACAATTGAAGTCATAACTGGAGTGGATGAGGTGCAGGAAGAGTTAATCGGAACCAAAGGTAAGCGGGAAAATGATCATATACCGGTATCCGAACGGTTCATCTTTAAGCTAGGCCTGGCCGATGTCCTCAGGTTGACCATGTTTGGCACACTGATAGCCATCACCAAGGATATAACCCGGTTGCCCTTGCACGTGCCCGGCCATTCGAGCATTTACTGGATGGGCATCCTGGTCCTGGGCAAAGGTCTGATTCCCAAGTTTGGGGCCGGCATGATCATGGGTATTATATCGGGAGCGCTGGCTGTACTGCTGGGCCTGGGCAAAGAAGGCGTTTTTGTTTTTTTTAAGTACTTTATACCGGGTCTGCTGCTTGACCTGATCGCACCATTTTTCAACTACCGTCTCGAGAACCCGTTTGTTGGAGCTATCTGCGGTACCCTGACCAGTTTGGCCAAGCTGGTGGTTAACCTCGCCCTGGCAGTACTGCTTAAGCTCCCGACGGGGTTTATCGCGCTGGGCCTGGGTTTTTCCTCACTGACCCATACTGTGTTCGGCGCTGCCGGGGGGATTATCGCCGCTATTTTGATTAAGCGGCTCAAGCCAAGGCTGACCAATTGGGAGTGAAAATGATTTATAGCTGAAGTTTGGCCACCAAATACTAAACATTATTTGCAGCAAGCAGGGAGTGGACACAACCCTTATGTTTGAAGGCAGCATTGAGCTGGTCAATGTTACCAAGGAATTTAATGTGGGACAACCTTTAAGTAAAATTGCCCTCAACGACGTCAGCTTGACGGTCAGACAGGGGGAATTTGTCGGCCTTTTAGGAATGAACGGTTCGGGAAAATCAACCCTGGCCAGGCTGGTCAACGGCCTAATTAAGCCGACGGCGGGCAAGGTCTATGTTAACGGCCTTGACACTGCCGCTAGCAGGTCTCTAATCGAGATCAGACGCCAGGTGGGGATGGTGTTTCAAAATCCCGACAATCAGATTATCAGCTCCATAGTGGAGGAGGATATCGCTTTTGGGCCTGAGAACCTGGGGCTTTCCCGCGCGGAAATCAGCGAGCGTGTCGAATGGTCCCTGCAGGCGGTCGGGCTGACGGAACTGCGCCAGCACGCGCCACATATGCTTTCCGGCGGCCAGAAACAAAAAGTGGCCATTGCCTGCGCACTAGCCATGCGCCCGTCTCACCTGGTTCTGGATGAGCCGACCTCCATGCTTGACCCTAGGGGCAGGCGTGAGTTGGGTGAAATTTTGACTGCTCTCAATCAAGAGTACAACATTACTGTGATATTAATTTCTCATAATATGGAGGATGTTGTCGGAGCTGACCGAATAGTAGTGCTGCACCAGGGGGGTATTTACATGACCGGTACGCCCGCGGAGGTTTTTACAGCATCGGAACAATTGGCCGCAGCCGGCTTAAGGCCTCCCGAAATCGTGCAACTTGCGGAAAATTTAAGAAGAAGCGGCTTCCAGATTGACCGAAATATCATCACTGTGCCAAAAATGGTGGAATACTTATGTCAATCATAGAAGTGAAAAATCTAAGCTATACTTACAACCCGGGTACCCCCTATGAGAAAAAGGCCCTAAACGGCATCAACCTTTCCGTACAGAAAGGTGATTTTTTTGGCATCGTGGGGGCGAACGGCTCCGGCAAGACGACCCTGGTGCAGCAATTTAACGGCCTTCTCACGCCAGGGGAAGGACAGGTGTTGGTCGGCGGTAAAGATACTATGGACGAGCAATATGCCCGCACCCTTTGGAAGAAAGTGGGCATGGTCTTTCAGTATCCGGAGCAGCAGCTTTTTGAAAGCACCGTCTTTGAAGATGTCTCCTATGGCCCCAGAAATCTCGGCTTGGATAAACAGGAAATCGAAAAGCGGGTAATTGAGGCCTTGCGGCTTGTCGGTCTTGAGCCTGACGAAGTAGCGGCGCAGCCGCCAATTTGCCTGAGCGGTGGACTGCGCCGGCGTGTCGCCATCGCCGGGGTTCTGGCAATCCGACCGGAAATCCTGGTACTGGACGAACCGGCAGCCGGACTCGATCCCGCGGGGCGGGACATGATTTTGCAGTTGCTCCAAAGGTTGCAGCAGGAATATGGTGTAACGGTGATCATGATCTCACATAGTATCAGGGATATTATCAACCTAACCGGGCGGATGGCGGTCTTGGACGGAGGGTCTCTGGTGGCTGCCGGGACCCCGAAAGAAATTTTGTCCCGCAAAGATTTTCGGGAACTGCCCGACATTCTGCTGCCCGACTACCTGCAACTGATGTATGATCTAGCAGCGCGAGGGCAAAAAGTCAACACTGGAGTTGTTACTTTGGCTGAAGCTGAACGGGAGATCAGGAGGCTGCTGGAATGAGAAGAAAAATGAGAAAAAATCAGGATCAGGGCTTGAAAATGGGACAATTTGTCCTCGGTAACTCGATTATTCACCGGCTCGATCCCAGGACCAAAATCATCGGCTGTCTATTAATTATTTTTTCCGTCTTAATTAATTTCCAGTGGTATGTGATCTGTTTAAATGTAACTATTCTCTCCGCCGCTTTCTATTTCTCAGGAGTGAAAGCGGCAAAGATATTGCGCGGCCTGCGCAAGCTCAGGTATATTTTACTGCTGTCCTTTATTTTTCAGGCTACCCTAACTACGGGTGAGCTGTTATTTCAACTAGGGGTTTTTAAGATAACCAGAGAAGGGGTCAATTTGGGGCTTTCTACTGTCTTTCGCCTGATGATCCTGTATATGAGCTCGATTTTACTGACCACCACTACTTCTCCGCTGAGACTGGCCTCAGGGATCGAGTCTTTGCTTTCGCCCTTGCGCTATGCCAGGATTCCGGTGCACCAGCTTTCCATGCTGATTAGCACCTCGCTGCGCTTTATCCCGACTATCATTGAAGAGGCGGAAACCCTGACCAGGGCTCAGCGATCACGCGGCGCCCAGTTTAACTCACCCAAGGTGATTACCCGGTTACGAAGCTTTACTGCGGTTTTGATCCCGTTATTGGCGGCTTCGCTGCAGCGGGCCAACGACCTTGCCATAGCTATGGAAAGTAGATGCTATACGGGGGGTATGAACAGGACCAGACTAAGCAGACTTCAGTACAGGCTGGCAGATAGGCTGTCGATAGCGTTCATACTGTCTGCCTTTACTCTGTCGTTTATCCTGATCTAGCTGAGATGTGCTGATCAATTCCTATTATTACTGACTGATTAAAATATGACCCACAACTAACATAAATAATTTTCGAATGAACCGGTATGCAGGAATTCCTTTGCATTTTATCGTTTTAGTAAGAGTGGAAAGGGTGTGGGTACTTGTCGTTTTCCAGTAAATTAAAGTTCATTTTATTTTGGTGCGTTGTAATCCTGTCTATGTTGCTGGTTACCCCGGTTGCTTTAGCCCAGGGTGGGGAAAATGCGGACTCTTCAGGCATACCCGGACAGAAACCCCTCAGTTTTGTATCCATAAGCTTAATGGACAGCGGGAAGAATGTGTCGAATGCAGTTAACATTCCAGCAGGTGAGCCGAAATTTAAGCTGATATTCGATAAAAACGTGGTCAACAGTACGATTTGGGGAATTAACCGCAAGTGTTTTAGCCTGTTCGATCAGGGGAATGAGAGTGTACCTTTAACCGTAACCAAGATCGATGATACCATCGATTTCAGTAACCGTCACCACATATTTGTTCAGCCTGCTGCTCCGCTCAAGCCGGGGACGTCTTATACTTTAAAGATTTCTCCAGATCTGAAAGCTAAGAATGGGGTATCTACCCTTGGCGGCACCAGTGCAGGGCAAGAGATCACCATAACTTTTAAAACCGAGGGAGCCGCGCAAGCTACCGGGCAGGATCCTGCGCCGGTGACACATGATGAAAGCCAGGCTCCGGCAGATTCATCCCGTGAGGGTGGCAACGCTGATCAGGCTTCGGTCGTCGCAACTGTACAACCAGGCGCCAGTGACAGTGCTGGAAGTATAGGCGGCAGTACCGAATCTGCGGGGAATACAGAAGAGCAGCAGTCCACCGATGCTGCCGGGCAGCAGGCGGTTGGCAGCTCCGATACTGACCAGGCAGCTGCTTCTGCAGAAAAAAAAGAAGAATCCGCGGCCTCTGCTAGTCCGCAAAGCGGTTTTTTCTGGACTAATTATTTGACTATTATTGCCGGAATACTGATTGTGGGCTGGATTGGGGTAGAATTATTTATTAAGAAGAGAAAGAAATAGTCTACACGTAATACAAAAAAGGTTTTAGTAAAAATTACGAAGAAAATAATGACCTTTTCTCCCCATCTTGAAGCGATATACTTTCTACAAGCAGATGGCTTACACATGTATGGTTTAGATAAAAAGTTGTGGTTAGTCAGCCTAACTTAAGCCTGAAGGAAAAGGCAAACAACCGGAAGCGGGCTTGCCCGCCTCCGGTTGTTTATTTATGAAGTTTAATAAAGCTTTTTCAATAATATTACATTATTTTTTTCTTTACACAAAATAAAATCCCGTTATATAATGCTCATGTAGTTATGTAGCATGGTAAGGCATATTTAGCATCTTTAAGAAAAATGGACTGACGGTAGAGTGGTAGGAATAAGGCAACCGGCCTTTGTTTATGCTGCGCTCCGTAGGAGCGCTTTTTTATTTTTCAAGGTAGTGGATGCTTTAATATAGTTAATTATTAATTAATTAAAATTAAAAATAACCAATAGGAGTGACCAGTTGATGGCAAATGTGAAATTTTATTTTGGGGAAAATGTACCGCTGGAGATGCACAAGGTCAGGGTTGTACAAAAGTTGAATATTCTGCCTATTGAGCAGCGCCTGGAAGCGATGACAGGAGCCGGCAACAATACGTTTTTGCTGAAAAACCGCGATGTCTATCTGGACATGCTTACTGATAGCGGGGTTAACGCCATGAGCGATAACCAGATAGCGGCAATGATGCAGGCGGACGACAGCTATGCCGGGTCAGAAAGCTTTTTTAAGTTGGAAAGTAAAATTAGGGAGATTTTCGGCAAGGAGTTTTTCCTGCCGGCCCACCAGGGCAGAGCCTGTGAGCATATTCTTGCCCAGGTTTTTGTTGAACCAGGAAAAGTCGTTCCCATGAATTACCACTTTACCACTACTAAGGCCCATATTGTGGCATGCGGCGGCAGTGTGGAGGAACTGGTTATTGACGAAGGCTTGAATGTGACCAGCGACTGCCCCTTTAAAGGCAACATCGATATTGACAAGCTGAGAGCATTTCTCCAGGAGCAGGGCTCTGATAAAATTGCCTTTGTCCGCTTGGAGGCCGGCACCAACCTGATTGGCGGGCAGCCGTTCTCGCTGGAAAATATGGCTGAGGTCCGCAAAGTGTGCGACGAGTTCGGGGTTTTGATTGTTTTGGATGCCAGCCTCTTGGCCGATAACCTGCACTTTATTATAGAGCGGGAAGAAAAGTGTAAAAATATGAGCGTCAGGGAGATCACCCGGGCCATGTCGGACCTTTCGGATATTGTTTATTTTTCCGCCCGGAAACTCGGCTGTGTTCGCGGTGGCGGCATGTGTCTGAACAGCAAAGAATTGTATCTGAAAATGCGTGAGCTGGTTCCCCTTTATGAAGGCTTCCTCACCTACGGCGGGATGTCCGTGCGTGAAATTGAAGCGCTAACCGTTGGCCTGGAAGAGACTATGGACGAAGACATGATCAACCAGGGCCCGCAATTCATCGCCTCTATGGTTGAGGAGCTCAAGAAGAAAGGTGTTCCGGTGGTGACGCCGCCTGGCGGCCTGGGCTGTCACCTCAACGCCATGGAATTCGTCGGTCATATTCCCCAGTCTCTGTATCCCGCCGGAGCGCTAGGCGCCGCTCTCTATATTGCCAGTGGCGTCCGGGGTATGGAAAGGGGGACGCTATCTGAACAAAGAGACGAAAACGGCAATGAACATTATGCCAATATGGAACTTTTGCGTCTGGCCCTGCCGCGACGGGTCTTCACTCTTTCCCAGGTAAAATACGCCGTTGACCGCATCGGCTGGCTGTACGAGAACCGCTCCCTGATCGGCGGGCTGTCTTTTGTGGACGAGCCAAAGATTTTACGCTTCTTCTTTGGCATATTGAGCCCTGTATCAGATTGGCAGGACAAACTGGTGGCCAAGTTCAGAGAGGACTTTGGGGACAGCCTGTAAGCCTGGCCCAGTATTAATTTATTGACCCCGGATAACAACGAAGGCAGCCGGTCCGGCATTTAGTTAGATGAATAATTTCAACAGGTATCAAAAACCCGTCGCAATGACGGGTTTAATTTTTTTATGTGTGGTGCCGGTCTTAGATTTTTTTCCATTGGTAGACTTTTAAGCTTACCCATAGCTTCTTAATCAGGAAAATTGCTAGTCTAAATATAAAATAAACGCTGAAAAAGGCTAAAAAGCCCCAGAGGCCGGAGGTAATATCAGTGAACTCCAAGTTGCCCCTGCCGGTTATTTTCTGCTCGATTTCAATGCCAAACACAAAAACCACCATAGCAATAAAGGTAGTGATAAATGAAATGACCGATACAGACCACCTGGCCAAAAACCGAAAGCTGGTATCTACAATAATAAAAATAACTATGCCGATGCACCCAATAACCCAAAAATGCAGTTGCTCGTCGGTTGGGCGAAACCCCATGATTTTAGCAACTCGGATAATCAAGTCGTGAATATTGTTTAATATACCAGCTAATAAGTGCAGGAACTCATTCACGGCGGCACCTCGTGTTCATCTGACATTGAATAATAAGAATATTTCAACATACTCCTGCGTATTTCCTTTTTTTAGATCCAGCTATTTTTCATTTACTCGGTGTCAAAGCCGCAGATAATATTATAATACGCGATAAATGCCACCAGGTGTTTGTCCCACCTGAGCGAAGTGAAATAAAGGTACTTCCTGGATTGTATCTTTTACTGTAAAATTTTTTTGACCTGCTGATGGCCAGATACATATGCCCTAAGCAGCACCAAAATTTCTAAAAATATATTTAATTAGACCGTTATTCACTTGTTCCGGTGCCAGCTGATGATAACGCTTTATTTATCAAAAGGATAGCCATTTCAAGAACCAGCTGTCCCGACGAATAGTATATGTATGGGAGATTTGATTAGTGCCAGAAGACTTCATCAACAGCCGGCCCGCTGAAGACAGGGCGATAGGGGAGCCGGGCGCTATTTGGACCGGAAATTTCATCCTGCTGTGTTTTTCCAGCTTTGCTTTGTTAATTAGCTTGCAGATGCTTATCCCGACCTTGCCGGTATATCTTTTGGCTATCGGAGGCGGACAAAGGGACGTGGGCTATATGATGGGTGTCTATACGATCAGCGCTATGCTCATGCGCCCCGTCGCCGGTTGCTTGCTGGATGACTATGGCCGGAAAAAGATCCTGTTCTTGAGCCTGGTCGCGGTGCTGGCCGTCACTTTACTCTACAAGCTGGCCTCCGGTGTTGTGATAATGATGATTGTCCGCGCCTTGCACGGACTGGCCGCAGCCATGGCCGGCACAGCCATGGTTACCATCGTCGCGGACAGCGTACCTAAAGACCGGCTGGGTGAGGGGATGGGTTATTTCGGCCTGACCTCAACTATTTCGCTGGCTTTTGCACCGATGGTTGGTTTTTGGTTAGTTGGCATCTCGGGCTACCAAACTTTATTTGTAGCCGTGACTCTGGTGACCGTGCTGGCTTTATCCTTTAGTCTGCCCATTCGGGGCGCCGGCGCTTACAGCAGTGACCCGGTCCGGACTGTTAGAGGAGTGTGTGCCAGCCTGCTGGAGAAAACCGCCCTGCCCGCATCGGTGGTGACGTTTTTCCTGACCACAGCCTATAGTGCGGTGCTTTCTTTTATACCCTTATATGGAGTTGAATTGGGTATCGGCAATACGGGCTTGTTTTTTGCGGCAAACTCCGTGACCATGTTAATTTTCCGCCCGCTCGCCGGCCGCTGGGCCGACCGGGGCGGCGCCGGGACTGTTTTGCTTGTCGGCCACCTGACCATGATGATCGGGATGGCATCCGTTGGCCTGTCCCATAACATCTTGGGATTTGTCCTGGCCGGCGCGATCATCGGCTTTGGCTTTGGCTTTTGTGTGCCCACCTTGCAGGCCTTGTCCCTGCGCCATGCCCCCGCCGAAAGACGCGGCGCGGCCACAGGCACTTACTATATCGCCTTTGATTTGGGACTCGGTTTGGGTACCATTCTCTGGGGCTATGTGGCGGAGGCGGCCGGCTATCAGCTGATGTTCTACACTACGCTGGCCCCCCTGGTTTTAGCCGGGGCAATTTACTGGAAGATAAGAAAAAAAGATGCGGAGGATTCAAAAATCAATTTTTCAAATCCATTTGCCTGACAGGAAACGTGAATAGATTTTACATAAATACCATAAGAATTCATGCGCCGGCTACTAGCAAGGCTGAGATTCCACAATGATTGTGTATCTCTGTATTTGTTCTTGTGACATGAGCTAAAGTACCTTGTGATCAACACACACTGTGGGCAGGGTGATACTTGCATAAGCTTAAGCCGGGTGCTATAATACAATAAAGCTTCAGAAATAAAGATTCCTGCTTTGTTAGTATACCTTGTTAGTTTTTAAACCTATAATTATGACAAGGGAACCTTGGTCTAGTTGCCAAATGCCAGGCCTTTTCAATTAAAAGGAAGGCAGATGTGATTAGCCGGGTGCCGATTTTTGAGAATTGGTTTTAAAAAACGATAAGCAAAACGGCAATGCGGGAATTAATTATTGTTAATATCTTGTTATTTTCTATAAGCCGCCCATTCAACTGGACGGCTTGTTTATATTCCGGAAACGCTTAGCCTGAGGTCTCTGTTGAGCTTTTGGGAGGGTGGATAAAATGGCGCATAAATTTACTGCAAAAAGCAAGCATAAGCTGGATAATGAGCAGAGAAGGTCACTGATGCCTCCTTACGAAACCCTACAAAAATTCGGTCTGGCCAGTGGGGCCGACGTTGCCGATATCGGCTGCGGGATCGGGTATTTTACAATCCCGGCCGGAAAAATAGTGGGTAGCAGCGCAATTGTATACGCTCTGGACATTTTACCGGAGATGCTGGCAGAAGTCGCCGGCAGGGCGGCCGAAACCGGCTTGACCAATATCCGGACAATTCAGGTGGGCGAGTACGACTTTAAGCTGGCTGACCGGGCAGTTGACTTCATTATTATGAGCAATGTCTTGCATGAAACAGATGACCACGATTTGTTTTTTTCGGAGGCGCTCCGGATCTTGAGGGCCGGCGGCAGAATGGCCGTTATCGAGTGGCGGAAAATCGCCGGATCGCCAGGACCGCCCATTGAGCACAGGCTTTCACCGGAGGAGGTCAGGGATCTGGCGCTCAAGCGGGGCATGGAGGAGTTCTATAGCATAGATTTCGGGCAAGGCCAGTATGGACTGGTATTTGTCAAGAATTAGTATCATTTACGTTTGCTTAGCGGCGTTTAATATGCTTTCTACAAAGTGTGCCGGCATTGAGGTCTTTGTACATATTTCATTAACACAAAGCCCTGTATTTGCAAGACGGAGTACTACAGTTTGCATCGGTTCGCCAATTTCAATTATATGTGCGTCCAAATCATAGAAACGAATTACCTTTTGTCCCCAGGGTTGCTCTAAGACCTTATGGATGAATTCAACGTGCTCACCTTTTAGCTTTGTATAAATTTCTTCCAAATTGTCTGCTTCAAAATATAATTCAAAGTTATTGGATTTATTAAGAATTTGCTTGCTGTCGCAGCCCAAAAGTTTTTGATAATGACTGGCCAAATGAATGGCAAAGTCACCTTCAAAGAGGACATTCTCGCCAAAATCAAACTTGACCTTTTGTTTGAGAACATTTTCGTAAAAATTCTTGGATTGCTCTACGTCCTTGACAACAATTAACGGGCAGATAAATTTCATAATTATACTACCACCGGTAAAAGAATTCTCAGCTGGCCGGGTTAATTATTGCCAGGCCTTTAATTTTTCATAATTACTAAATCAACAGCCTTATGGTTGGTTTAAAAAATAGCACCAGGGAAAGGGCAGTGCCAATCCAGGCAGCACAATTGCAGGCTGTGCCATAGATAATTGTTGGCTGGAGCTTAATCATTGAAAACAGGCGGGCGCTTTTCAAAAAAAGCTTTCACACCTTCTTTAACCTCGTTGCCTTCACATAGTTTGCCGAGCAACTCCGCTTCAACAACCATGCCGTCACGAACGGAGAGCTGCAGGCCGCGGTTAATCGCCTGTTTAATCGCCCTGATGCCAACGTGCCTTTTGGAGACGATTAGCTCTGCCAGCTTCATTGCTTCCTCTAAAACTTGTTCGCTCGGCACTACCCGGTTGACCATCCCGATCCGGTAGGCTTCCTCAGCAGTAATGATTTTCCCGGTATAGATCATTTCGTAGACAATACCCAGAGGAACCATGCGGGAAAACCGCTGTGTACCCCCAAAGCCAGGCAATACTCCGAGGTTAATTTCCGGAAATCCCAGGCGGGCATTAATATCGGCCAGCCGCATGTTGCAGGCTAAGGCCAGCTCGCTGCCCCCGCCAAGCGCCGTGCCGTTAATGGCAGCGATAGTTGGAAAAGGCAGATCGGCGATTTTTTGCATGATCTCCTGACCGTGCCGCGAAAAATTTTGCCCGGTTACTTCATCCAGGTCAATAAGTATTTTGATGTCCAATCCGGCTACAAAGGTTTCACCGGCCCCGGTAATGATCAGGGACCTGAACTCAGTTTCCGCTCTGACCTGGTCCAGCGCCTGGTCTATACCATTCAGTGTTTCCAGGCTGAGGGCGTTTACCGGTGGATTATCAATAGTTATAATTGCTATGCTGTCGATTATTTTTAACCCCACGGGTTTGCTGTCTTCACTGATCATATTGCTCCTCCTGAAAAATTTTTGGATATATGTACATTATCTTAATTCCTGACTTGAATCAACCTAATGATCGTTTAAAATTAGAAACTGATTAACTGAATATTTTTTACTATTAATTATATTGGTTAAATCATTAATGTAAACCCTTTTAAGTAAATAATAAGTTTTAGGCTATACGGCTGTCTTTCTGCTGATGTCCTTCCAAGTTTTTTTGTTTTAACCAGAAGAACCATTTTAAGCCAAATTAATATCATGGTATATCAGACCTTTTATTGCGTGGATCACCTTGAACTGGAGGGAAATTTTATGATATACCATGAGGTAAGCTGGATTCGCTCCAATGTGGGCAAGTTCTGCCCGCAGGTAAAAACGGCGGCCCTGAAGTGGTATCGGCCGCTGAAATATGTGCCTTGCTTTTTGCAAAAGCCATTCAAATCCCTAATCCAGCGCTGGCGCAAAATACCAGTTATTGTTCAGGCGGCGGAAACCCGGGCAGGTGATTGCCCTTTCAAAGAGTTGGCAGATTACGCTAAATGCCCTGTGCAAAGGGAGTTGCCGATAATTAACTCATTTGCTACAAAGGTGAGCGCCAGGCAGCTGGAATTGCTGGCCCAGCACAAGTTAATCAAAAAAATTTGGTATGACCGTGAGGTTAAGGCAGTGCTTGACGTTGCTGCCCCCGTGGTTAAGTCCACACCGCTATGGGACCTGGGTGTCACCGGGAAAGGGGTTGTAGTGGCAGTTCTGGACACAGGGATTTATGACCACGCTGATCTGGCCGGGCGGATAGTGGGGTTCAAAGATTTTGTTAAGCAAAAAACCATTCCCTACGACGATAACGGCCACGGTACCCACGTGGCCGGAGACGTGGGCTCCAACGGCAGTCAATCCGGCTTCAGTTACCTTGGTCCCGCCTACGAAGCAGGTTTGGTTGGGGTAAAGGTGCTCGATAAAATGGGCTCGGGTCGGCTGTCAACGGTTATTGAAGGCATCCAGTGGTGTATCGGCAACAAAGATGCCCTGGGGATCAGGGTGCTGAACATGTCCCTGGGCAGTACGGCCACAGAGACTTACAAAAATGACCCGGCCTGTCAGGCGGTGGAAAAAGCCTGGTCCAGCGGGATTGTCGTGTGTGTAGCGGCGGGCAATGAGGGACCGCGGGCAAAAACCATCAGCTCTCCTGGCATTGACCCGCTGGTGATTACCGTGGGCGCCCTTGATGACAGGAATACTGCTGCCCCGGGTGATGACCTGGTGGCCGAATTCTCCAGCAGGGGCCCAACCATTGACGGCCTGGCCAAACCTGATATACTGGCGCCGGGTGTTAATATTATCTCACTGCGCTCGCCCGGCTCAACACTGGATAAGCAGAATAAAAATGCACGGGTTGGTAGCTGGTATTTTTCATTATCCGGCACATCAATGGCCACGCCTGTATGTTCTGGTGTGGTGGCCCAGATGCTGCAGGTTGACAATTCCTTGACACCGGACCAGGTAAAAAAACGGCTGAAAGAAACCGCGACAGCACTGGAAAACCTTGAGCCAGATGTGCAGGGGGTAGGACTCATTGACGCCGGTAGAGCAACAGGGCAAACCGAAGCACTATCGCCGAATCAAAACGTTAAGGAAACTGAAAATAACAACTAACCAACTAAAGGCACTCGCCTAACAGCGGGTGTCTTTCTCGATGGTTACAAGTTCTAATCCTTCTAACTAATGCAGCTCGTTCACTTTAATTATAGTCTGGTAAAACAGCAACCCCCAGGGCAAGGTGGTCCCAGAGGGCTTTCTTTACTTCCTCTGCTTTATTTTCATCGCAGTGGACAATGAGAAACAGCTCCGCATCCGAGTCATATCGCCTTTCTTTTGAATGACTCAGCTTTCTGAAGTAATGATCAAGCAGGAAACCAGCCAAAAAGCCACAGGCTAACCCGATCAGGCCCCATACTACCGGGCCCCAAGTCAGAACGAATCCATAAATGACCCCTAACACCATGCCAACACTGCCGAGGATGGCCCCGCCGTCGAACATGCTGATCCCGTCAGCGTGGTGGATGGTATCGAAAATATTGCGGGTTTCACCCCTTTTTTCTAAGGGCACGGCAAGTATATGCTTTTTCTTAATACCCAATTGTTCCACTTTGGCGATCGCCATTTCGGTATGCAGGCAATAGTGAAAAGACGCTACCAGGTACATCGGCTTACCTCCCGCTGATTATAACGGCATTTTAAACCTGGGTTGCTGGTAATTGTTTCTCAGGAACTGGGCCTGTTCCTGCTCAAAGAGCTTATTGAGCTCCACAGTTTTTACATAGGAATCATAGATACTGAAGCAGTAGAAGGAAGGCAGGTTGAGCAGCCACTGCCAGTCTAGAACTGCTTTGGCCTGGATAAATTGACCGGTGAAGGTATAATAAATGGCCGGGCAGAGCTGTGAAAAAAAAAATTATTATTACACCTGTAACCATTAAAAAAAAGGCATGTACAAACGAAGCACAGTAAATATGGCCTAATCCCGGTCCCAATGCAGACCAGGCCACGGCTACCCAGGGATTGCGTTTGTCCAGGGCGTTCAGTGCCGCGGGACCTAAGGCAGTTGGTGTGATTGGAGCATCAGCGTGGTCGGCCAGGACTGAAACTTTGTTTATTTCCAAGGTGATCCGGTAGCTGTCCCATATCGCAAAGACCAGTATTCCGCAATAAAGTAGCAGCAGATGAATATTCAGGACTTGTTTGGCCATGGCAAAATTTCCAGTAAAGGTGTAGATAATAGCCAAATTTAAATGGCAATACGTATTTATCAGTAATTCCCCGATAAATAAAAACGCTCCCTTTAACGTTGCCACCAATCTGAAATGCCCGAATCCAGGATAAACCAAAGACCACCAGGCCACCACCAGAGGGTTCCTTAAATGAAAGGCATTGATTGAGTATACTGATATTGCGGATTTGGGCCGGCGAACTATTAGACTGTGAGATTGTTGCAATACTGTTTACACCTTCATCCTGATATTATCTGTCTATTAATTTTTCAGCGTTTATATAAACAATATTTAATTCAGTTTTACTACGATTAAATTATTCTTTCTACTTTACACGGATTTATTATTTTTCTTCCCATGCCATGTATTAGTCGCATAAATCAGAAAAGTGTGTCATATAAATAATTATATTAATATGGAGGTTAAGTCTATGAAAAATGAAAACAATATAATTAATAACCAAACAAATGTATACCAGCTTTCACCTGGACAACTTAATGAAATATATGCCAAATACGGTCAGCCAGGGGAATTCTCACCAGGGGTAAAGGCCACAAAGGATCGCAAACGCTTGCTCCAGACTATTATTTGGCGGGAAAATCAAAGAAATAACGAGTAATGGTAGAACAAAAATCTTTAATAAAAGTAACCCCAACCCTGCTCTCACGGAGTGGGGCTTTTTTTGCTGGAAGGCGAGTCTGTTCATAGTGCTGGCCGTATGAGGCAGTTACTATGCGAGCAGCATTTGCAGGGAAACCACTTCAAACCAACTGTAAGAGCAAATTATTGCATTGTATTGCCGCGGCCGCTACGACCGCGATACAGCAGTAAAAGCACCGTCCGCCGTTCTGTTTAGCCATGATAAATCTCCCTTTCAGTTGCCGTTAAAGTTTATTTTCGGTAAATAATTTATATGAGACAGTTCCATTTTCTAAATATCGATATATACTGAAACAAGAACACTGGGAGAATCCTTACAGCCTAAAGATGGAATGCATGTCTTAAACAGCTCTCGCAATTTCTTTAAGCAATGTTCCCTAAATTGAAAGCCACAAGTTAAACCCCTTTGCTTCCGACAGTGATTAATAATTTTTGTTGCCCTTCAAAAATACCCCATTTACACCATCTGATTATAATGCAGATAACTCCCAACTCCTGTCAATATACTTATATACAAAAATTCACCGTCGGTATGATACTTGCGCCGGTCGTGCCAGGGGATTTGTCGACTATGATAAAAATAGCTATTATTGTGGCAATTTTTTGTAGTATTTGTAATGGCTGGTGATGTTTAGGGGAGGAAAATTATTGTATGTTGGCAAATATCAGCAGAAGTTTGTTATTAAATTGCTAATCATTTTTGGAGCTAGATCCTGCATTTTACAACGAAAGAGGAGGAGCTGGATGGAATTAGAAGGAAAAGTTGTGGTAGCGCAGGGTGGTGGCCCGACAGCGGTAATTAACCAGTCCTTAGTTGGTGTGGTGCTTGAGTCAAGAAAATTTCCTCAGGTATCAAGGGTTTATGGGGCAATTAATGGTGTGGAAGGTATTGTTAATGAAAATTTTATTGATTTAACACAGGAAACAACCAATAACCTGGAGCAGGTAGCCAAAACGCCATCGTCAGCTCTTTTATCGACAAGGGTAAAGCCGGACGAGCAATACTGCAAGGAAATTTTCAAGGTTTTAGAGGCGCATGGTGTCCGTTATTTCTTTTATATCGGCGGCAACGATTCATCTGAAACCTTAAGGATCGTTAATAAATATGCTAAGCAATCAAATTATGAATTTCGAGCGATTCATATACCCAAAACCATTGATAATGACTTAATGTACAATGACCATACACCGGGCTATGGCTCCGCGGCAAGGTTTGTGGCACAGACCTTTATGGGTATTAACCTTGACAACAGGGCGCTGGCGGGTGTGCATATCGGAGTGCTCATGGGCAGGCATGCGGGGTTCTTGACAGCCGCCTCATCCGTTGCGCAGAAGTACTGTGATGACGGACCGCATCTAATTTACTTGCCGGAGAGAGCTTTTAGTGTTGATAAATATTTAAAGGATGTGAAAGAAGTATATGAGAAGCATGGCCGCTGCGTCATCGCTGTTTCTGAGGGGATTCAGGATAAATACGGCCAGCCGGTGATAACAAAGCTGATCAAAGATGTGGAAAAGGACGCGCACGGCAACATCCTGCTTTCCGGCACCGGGACATTAGGCGATTTGCTGGCCAAGGAAGTGAGCACAAAGCTAAATGTTAAGCGGGTGCGCGCGGATACTTTTGGTTATCTGCAGAGGTCCTTCTTTGGCTGCGTATCCGATGTGGACCAACGGGAAGCAAGGGAAGTCGGCGAAAAAGCAGCGCATTACGCTATATGGTATAATATGGATGGCTCGATTACTATTCATCGAACAGGCTACTATTCAGTTGACTATAAACTGACCCCGCTGGAGGATGTGGCCAACAAAACCAGACACATGCCGGATGAATTCATTAACAAGGCAGGCAACAACGTGACAGATACCTTTAAATACTATGTGATACCGCTGCTCGGATCTGGCATGCGGTCAACGCACAGGCTCAGAGCGCCTCGGGTGCCAAAAATTCTCAACAAGGAAAATCAATAAATTGAAGCTTAGTGCGTAGCAGAGCTGGTGCAAAAAAGCTCTGGTGCAAGTTTTTTTAGGTAGAAACTACAAATAACTTATTGACAATATTCAGAATAATGATTAAAATTGTGTCATAACAAATTAGTTTTTAGTTTTTTTGCGTAAGCATATGATTTTTCTAACTATTCAGTTAGATAGTGTCAAAAAAATAATTTCTTAAACATAAATTCATTAGGGGGTGACATTATGTCCCGTGTTGCACTGTCGATGGAAGTTGAGCGCCAACAAACTGAGGAGATCTTGGCCTATACCCAATCCCAACCGGCTTTTAAAACAGCAATTGAGGACTCCACTTTTGTTGCCCGAGATCTTCAAAAACTAAAACATTTTTTGCTTAGACACTACCAAAAAAACGAGTCTCTTTACGGAGTAATCCTGTGGTCCATGTTTGTTTTTACCTTAACGCAGATTTACCTTTGGAGAACTGAAATGTAGCAAAAGGTAATCCCAAGTGTCAGGAATTGCTATAGCCTTTAGCGGGCACAGTCCTAATTATGACGCGCCGATAATTGATGCCTCCTCTTGCGGCAATTATAGATAGGGGAGGCATTTATTTTGGGCCTGATTAACTTACTTTGAGTAGAGCAATGGGCATGGATTGATTTATGATTTGCCTCTTGATGAATGTAATGGTATACCTCCAAAAGCAGAATGAAGCGCTGCAATTAAAGCACCAAAAACATCGGCAACCATATCTAAGTTTGTATCAGTCAGGTTTGGCTGGTTATGAATCATTGGGTTAAGGGTATTATCCGCAACAAATTCAATAATCTCAAAAATTGCTCCCAGACTAATGCCCAATATAGCAATAAAAACGAATTTATTCCTCCTGTGGGTGAAGGTGACTCCCATTACCTGATCCATGAGCGAGTAAGCAAAAAGGGCAATAGCATAAGTTCCAAACACATGTAGTGCCTTGTCAAATATTGTTGATGTTAAGTATAAATCCAAGTATTTTCCTGGATAAGTATGCAGTAACGCCAAAGCCATCATGCAGCCCCTAATATAGTTACTCATATGCAAGTTATATTTAGCTTCGACGAAAATATAAATTACGAAAAGTGCAATGACGAAGATCACTTCTTTTACATTATCAGACTTCCCGGCCTTTATTAATAAAATAATTGTAATTAACTGCAGGATAAAAAAAACATAGTCCAATAGTCTCTTTTTGGTGTAATTATCCAATATGCTACCTCTTTCATTAAAAATCTGAATTAGCATTGCTTGACCAATTTATTATATGCCTTTAAGCAAAGAATTTCATCTGTGTTCCAAAAAGTTCTTTCCTTTGAATATCTCCTTAGCCGGCCATAGGTCTATCTACAACATACGGAATACAACGTTAATGGAAGGGTAAAAAATGATTTTCCTAGCCTTCCTAAAGGTTCTCGCCTGAATTTTGTTGGGGTTCTTGAGATAGCCACAGTAAGAGGCCTCACGCACCTGTAATCCAGCGCAAAGTGTAAAAATAAAATTCCGAGGGTCACTTTGGTAAAAACTTGGAGTTTTTATTTCAATTCAGGAAAATAAAGCGGTTAAGACAGTGTAGCTCTTTGCATCCACTTCAATTAATTATAAATAAAATGATTAACTATAAACTTATTGTTATATATTAGTTTTTACAAATGGTTTTAAAATACTCGCGAGGATACTTAATATATCAATATTAGTGTTATATATAAATTTACTTATTGGCTTTATTTTTAAAGGTGCTTCCTATATCATTGCCTCTATTTGTAATTTTATTTAAAGCTTTGCGAATAACATAAATGCGGTAAATCTTTTGGTCTAAATAAGCAACTTTTTCCTGATAAGAAAAAAAGCAAGCACCGGGCAACATAAAGCTTGTTTCGTTCATCCTGTGTCATTGATAACATCATCCTCCCATTTTGACAGGGGGGGTGACATTTTCTCGGAAATATTTCAGGGTGACATTATCACAGAACAAACACAACCTCTTTAAGCTTCTCATTGACAATGTAATGTGTTAGTGCTAAAATTACTTTGCTTAAAATTATAAATGCCCGAGTGGCGGAACTGGCAGACGCACAGGACTTAAAATCCTGCGAGCTTCGCGGCTCGTACCGGTTCGATTCCGGTCTCGGGCACCAACCTTTAATAGCTAGGGTTCCGAGGTTTTCACCAAAAGTGACCTCGGAATTTTTATTTTTACGCAACGTGCCTGTCATGTGAGGGAAAATATTCCGCCCAGTTAATACAAAGGGCCCTATGGAAGCGTCAGTTGTTTTCAGTGCCGATTCCAAGATGACATTTTTAACTCGATAATATACTCTATTTTTAACCCTTTCTAGGTGACAGTTTCAAATAGTATTGACATGAGAAGCTTAAAGAGAAAATAGTAACGATGGATTTACAATATTAGAAATAATACTATATTTCCCGCCAAATATAGGTATTTAAGAAGGAGTTATCACATGGGTGCAGAAATATTACTAACAAATCATCATCACCTCAAGGAAAAAGGTAAGGAGATGAGCGAGATCATGAATATTGATGATAGATTCAAGGTTCCTGTGGAAGAGTTGCGCCGGGTTTGCACCCAGGAGGAGCTGGACTTTTGTAAATCAACATTGGACGTCTCACCTTTAGATGGCTTCATTGTCCAGGATCGCACGGCGCGATCGTTGCAATTTGGTCTGTCCATGAGCGCTCCGGGCTATAATATATTTGTCGTTGGACCTCCGGGCACCGGTAAAAGCACTTATACCCAGGCTGTTGTCGAACAGGCCGCCGCAGGGGGGGACGTACCTGAGGATTGGTGTTATATCAACAATTTTACCGACCAGGACCGGCCGGTAGCAGTTTCCCTGCCGGCAGGGGAGGGCCGTGGCTTCCAAATAGATATGGAAGAACTGCTGGAAGACCTGCGCCTCGCTATCCCCAAGGCCTACGAGAGCGGTGAATTTGAACAGCAGAAGAGCGCCATTATACAGACCGTGCAGCAGGAAATGGAAGGACGCTTTCGTGCGCTTGACCGGGAGGCTACAGAAGCGGGCTTTGACTATGAAACGCACACCCAGAGGGTTTGGCTTTATTCCTCTGAAAGAGGGCAAACCGCTTTCCCCTGAGGAATTTGGGGAACTGCCTGAGCAGGTGCGCCAGGAAATTGAGGAGAAGGGGCGCGGCCTGCAGAAGAAGATGGATGAATCTTTTCGAACCGGGCAAACGCTGGAAAAACAGGCCAATGAAAAAATCAAAGATTTGGAGAAACAAATTACCCTTTCCGCAGCCGGCCCCCTGATCGAAAAGCTGGTTGAGAAATACAGCATATTTCCCGCAATTGTCAGCTACTTAAAAGATTGTTTGAAAGATATTTCAAAAAATAGTGACGCTTACCGGGGCCAGACGGCGGAACAGGCCTCTCCGGTAATGCCGATTCCTCCCCAGTTTCAGCAGGATGAGGCTGATTTTTTCACCCGTTATAAGGTAAACCTTTTTGTCAGCAATAAGCAAAATGGCGGCGCGCCGGTGATTCTGGAACCGAGCACGAATTACTATAATCTATTCGGGAAAATTGAATATCGCAGTCAGGTTTTTTCCATGCGCACTGATTTTACTATGGTCAAGGCCGGCGCCATTCACCGGGCCAACGGCGGTTATTTGATTTTGCAGGCTAAAGATGTGTTAAGTGACCCTTTAGTATGGGATACTTTAAAAAAAGCTATTAAGTACCGCCAGGCGGGTGTGGAGAATATTGGCGAGCAATACCGGCTGGTGCCTACGGTCACTTTGCGGCCGGAGCCCGTTCCGTTTAACGCTAAAGTCATCCTGATCGGCTCCCCGCAGCTTTACCAGATCCTTTACTCCTTTGATGAAGATTTCAGGAAACTTTTTAAAGTCAAAGTAGACTTTGATACGGAAATGCCCCGGAGTTTGGATAACATGTGCAAATATACGTCTTTGGTCAGTGCGGTGTGCCGGGAGCATCACTTAAAACACTTCGACTGGACCGGCGTGGCCAAGCTGACTGAATATGGGTCGTACCTGGCCGGCAGCCAGAACAAGCTCACCGCCCGCTTCAACGAGATCATCGAAATACTTTACGAAGCGGCAGCACTGGCCCAGACTGACGATACTGAGCTGGTTCAAGCAAAGCATGTGGATAAGGCAATTAAAGAGCGCCGGTACCGCTCCAACAGAATTGAGGAAAAAATCCAGGAGTTTATCATCAACGGCAAGATCATGATTGATACCGGTGGCAGTGTCATTGGTCAGGTCAACGGCTTGGCGATAAATGAACTGGGAGGCTTTGCTTTCGGCCGGCCGGTACGGATTACAGCCAGGACGTACATGGGCAGAGGCGGAATAATTAATATCGAACGGGAAGCGCAAATGAGCGGCAGTATACACTCCAAGGGCGTGCTCATCCTGGCCGGCTACCTGGGCGGAAAGTTTGCCCAGAAAAAACCGCTGGGCCTGACTGCGCAGATTACTTTTGAGCAGCTCTATGACGGGATTGAGGGAGACAGCGCGTCCAGCGCCGAACTGTACGCGATTCTTTCCAGCCTCTCCGGCCTGCCCCTGACCCAGAGCATAGCTGTAACCGGTTCAGTCAATCAGTTCGGTGATATTCAGCCGATCGGAGGGGCAACTGAAAAAATCGAGGGCTTTTTTGATATTTGCCAGGCCCGGGGCTTGACCGGGGAACAGGGCGTGATCATCCCAATCCAGAACATTGACGACCTGATGCTGAAAGAAGAGGTCCTTGAAGCCGTTCATTCAGGGAAATTCCATGTCTATGCGGTGAAAAATATCGAAGAGGGCATCGAAATCTTAAGCGGAAATATTGCTGGAACGACCGGGGCTGACGGAACTTACCCCGAGGGAAGCGTCATGAGCCTGGTGGATAAGAAGTTAAATGAATATAGTAAAGATCTAAACGCTGGCATAACGAACACGGGAGAGGAAAAAAAACCTGATTTAAGCGATAGTTAAGCATATAAAAAACCCGCTTTTAGCGGGTAGTAAGTAGTAAATGGAAACTATTATTTGTTGTTGATAGTGATAGCACTTGTGGGTCATGACGAGTGCGGCAGAGGCAGTTCGCTTGAATTATTACTGCTTTTCATAAAACATGAGCAATGCCTCGCCGCAAGCATCCTCAGGGGTATCTGAGCATATTTCATGTGCTTCATCCTGGTAGCACCATTTATCTGTATCTTTATGATAGTTCAATACGAAGTCCCTTTTAACTTTGGTTTTTAGTTCATACAACAGCCTGCCCAGGCGGGGCAGCCAGACCAGATCGCCCATCTCTCTCAAGGACAGGACAATTTTTCTTTCCTTTTCATGGCGGGGGATAATCGGTTCAACGATCTCTTCTCCAGCCTCACCAAAGACAATGGTCAGGTCCCCGACTTGAGGTTCCCAGGTCAAATGTTTTGCCAGCTTTTTCGCCAGGTCCACGCCAATCAATATTACAACCTCCCTTATTTGCGGGTTGATTAACTATTTTATTTCTGCTTTTTATCTGTTTCAGTATGGATAATTATTTAAATCCCCGATAAATTATATCATACAATAACAGCTATTTGGATAACTTGTGATGGTTAACTTGTTGCTTTAGTTAATGTGATTTGCTATTTTAGAATTTCCATTTATTAATAAAATCATATTAAAATAGAAGAATGGATGTACAAGTTTGGAGTTACTTGGTATTTTTTCAACCGCTTTTATCGTTGCTTTTTCCGGGGCGATGATGCCGGGACCGCTGCTTACAGTAGCCATCGGAGAAAGTACCCGTCGGGGCTTTGTGGCCGGGCCGCTGTTAATCCTGGGCCACGGGCTGCTGGAAATAGTGCTGATTTTGCCTCTTGCCTTCGGGTTTTCCAGCTTTTTGGCCAGGGTGGAGGTATCGACAGCCATCGCTGTTGTGGGCGGGATATTTCTTACTTACATGGGCTATACAATGGCTAGAGACGCCCGCAGAGGGAAAATTTCTTTAAATATTGAACTTGATCCAGCAAAGGACATCGTGCCGGAGGGAATAAAGCCTGACCAGCAGAGCAGGTGGTGGGAGCATCCGGTTGCATCAGGAATTTTGGTCAGCCTTTCCAACCCGTACTGGTCGCTGTGGTGGGCCACGGTGGGGCTGGGTTATATAACCCTGTCCATGAGCAGTGGTTTGGTCGGACTTTCCCTTTTTTTTGCGGGGCATATTTTAGCCGACTTGCTATGGTACAGCTTAGTGTCCGCTGCAGTGGCCGGCGGCAGAAAATTTCTTACTGAAGGTCTGTACAAGGGCATTCTTACCGGTTGTGGCGTCTTCTTGATCGGCCTGGGGGGTTATTTCCTTCATTTTGGCATTTTTACATGATTTGAATTAACTCAGGTAAGACTAAAACAGATAATTATTATGAATAATTATTAGTGACACGTGAAATATGCATAAAACTAACAATCAGCCCAAAAAATTTCAAGACAACGACCTTAAACCCACCAGTTGCGGCGGATGGTTTGTTGAGTTAACAAAACTGCTTATGCTTAAATAAGGGGGATAGGTAATAATGTCCGTGAAATACTGTGGTGTTTGCCCGCACCCACCGATTGCGGTGCCGGAAGTGGGCCGGGATGAGGCAGATAAAGTTATTGACACCCAAAAGGCCTATCTGGAAATGGGCCGGCGGGTAAAAGAGAGTGGAGCCGAAACAATGGTGATTATTTCACCACACGCCCCAATTTTTCGGGATGTGGTCGGCATAAACGGGAGGCCTGTACTAAAAGGTGACCTGGGCAGTTTCCGGGCCAGGCAAGTTGCCTTTGAGCTGAATAATGACCGGCCATTGGTCAAGGAAATTCAGCGGCAGGCCCGAATTTTAGGCCTGGACGTGGTTCAGCTGGATGAGGCGATGGAGCGGCAGTATGACATCGACCTGCGTCTGGATCACGGGGTTACAGTGCCGCTGTATTTTTTTCAAAAGACAGGGGTAAAACTGCCCCTGGTGCACGTCTCTATGTCCCTAGCGCCGCCGGAGAAGCTGTACCTCTTTGGCTTGGCTGTCCGCGGGGCGGCGGAATCGCTACAGCGCAAGGTGGCCCTTTTTGCCAGCGGTGACCTTTCCCACGGGCTGATCAGGAGTGCCCCCAGCGGCTACCGGCCCCGCGGCAAGGAGTTTGACGATGCTATTGTCAATCTGCTGTCCGTCCCGGATATCGCCGGGGTGCTGAATATGGATCAGGAGTTGGTGCAGCAAGCCGGCGAGTGCGGCTACCGTTCGATTGTGATGATGCTGGGGGCGCTCGACGGGTATGAGGTGAAGGCGGAAATTTTGTCTTATGAGGGTCCTTTCGGTGTAGGCTACTTGGTGGCTTCACTGGAGCCCGGCAGAGAAAACAGGGAGCGCTCCCTGCTAAGCGGAATCCAAGCTGCGGCTCAAGAAAAAATTTCCCGGAGGCGGGCGGAGGAAAGCTTTCTTGTCAAGTTAGCCCGGGAAACTCTGGAAAAGCATGTACACGGAGAGCCCCGGCCGATTGTTTCCACCATCCCAGAGGAGTTCCAGAAGCGGGCAGGCGTTTTTGTATCGATCAAAAAACACGGGGATCTACGAGGGTGTATCGGCACTATTGCTCCGGTTAGGCCTAACATTGTGGAAGAGGTGGTCGCCAATGCCGTCAGCGCCGGTGCCCATGACCCGCGCTTTCATCCGGTCCGCGCCGATGAGCTGGCCGAACTGGAGTACTCCGTGGATGTGCTCCAGCCGCCGGAGCCGGTGAGCAGTATGGACGAGCTGGATCCCAAAGAATACGGGGTAATCGTCCGGTTCGGCCATCGGAGCGGGCTGTTGCTGCCCAACCTGGAGGAGGTTGACACCGTGGCGGAACAGGTGGCCATAGCCCGGCAAAAAGCGGGAATCGGCCCGGGTGAGCATGTGCAGTTGGAGCGCTTTAAGGTGGTCCGTTATAAATGATTAAGGGGCGTTAGATATGCACGAGGCCTTATATTATGAAACAAAAGAACAAAACCTTACTGCCTGCCGCTTGTGCCCGAAGCTATGCACAATCCGGGCGGGTAAGGCCGGCTTCTGCCGGGTAAGGCAAAACCGGGAAGGCACCCTATATGCAACAAATTATGGCCAGGTGACCTCCTTTGGCCTGGATCCGATCGAGAAAAAGCCGCTGTATCATTTCTATCCAGGCTCGTATATACTTTCCGCCGGCACGGTAGGCTGCAATTTACGCTGCGGCTTTTGCCAAAACTGGAGCATTGCCCACGGCGATCCCAGGACTACTGAGCTTACCCCGGCGCAGTTGGTGGATCTGGCGCAGCAGCAAATTGAGCGCGGCTACGACAATATCGGCCTGGCCTACACGTACTCGGAGCCTTTAATCTGGTATGAGTTTGTGCTGGACACAGCTCGCCTGGCCCAAGCCGCAGGGCTTAAGAACGTCCTGGTCACCAACGGCTATATCAATGAAACCCCGCTGCGCGAGTTGCTGCCCCATATTGACGCCATGAATATTGATGTCAAGGGCTTTACCGATGAATACTACCGAGAGAGCTGCAAAGGGCGTCTGGAGCCGGTGGTGCGGACTGTGGAAATTGCCTGTAGGCAGTGTCACGTTGAGTTGACCAACCTCCTTGTGACCGGCCTTAACGACTCACCAGAGGAGATCGGGCAGTTGGTCAGTTGGGTCGCCTCTTTGGACCCGGCTATACCGCTGCATTTTTCCCGGTATTTCCCGAATTTCGAAGTGGACCGGCCACCCACTCCGCTCCAGACCCTGCGGCAGGCAGAGACAATCGCCCGGAAAAAACTTGACTACGTTTATGTCGGCAATGCGCCGGAACTGGATGGACAGGACACTCATTGCCCCCAGTGCGGGGAAAAGCTGATCAGCAGGACCGGCTACAATACCCGGGTGACCGGGCTGGACGGCGGCAAGTGCAGCGCCTGTGGCAGGGCGGTCAGGATTGTTGGAAAAGCTTAGGCACAACTGGATAGAACATAGCTGCTGGTCTGGCTTTGATTTTGGTAAAGTCAGCCGGCAGCTTTTAATTGCGCTTAATAGTACCCACAAACACCTGCTGTTAAGTGTTGTTGCTGCTTTGACAAGTAGCGGCGTATCCCAAAAGCTTGTGCAGGCTTCTCTTAAAGTTAAGGTCATCCTCGGCAGTCCTTTTGGCCGGCCCTTTAGTTCTGCCCCCGCCTCTCCGGTGCTTAGCCTTCAGTTCTCTTTCCTCCAGCAAAAAGTGAATAGTAGCTGGATTGAAGATGCGACCGGACGGGGACAATGCCGCGGCGCCCTTGCCTAGGACCACAGCTGCCAGGCCCCAGTCCTGGGTAACTGCGATATCCCCCTTTCGGGTCAGGTTCGCCACCTGGATATCCGTTTCCTGTGCACTGTCTCCCACCACCACATGGTCGTCCGATTCGATGCGGTGGTTGAAGCTGGCCACCGTAATCACAGGCACCTTGAATTGCCGGGACAATTCCCGGCATATTTCCAGTACGCTTCTCGGTGCCGCATCGGCGTCAATAATAATTTTCACTGGGCACCATCCTTAGTTATAATACTTATCATACCGCGAACCAGGATTATTTCCTAATCTATCAATTTGAAATCATGCTTGAAATATTTAAAAAATATAAAATATAATTAGTTTGCCAAGTCGCAGGCAGCGGCTTGCTGTTTGATCAACTTTAAGGCTCAATAATTGATCAGAAGAAAGGCAGGTTGAAAATTTTGCCGGCTAATCTTACCCCTCAATACTATCAAGCTGAAGAAAATTTTAAAAAAGCTGAGAGCACTGCGGAAAAAATTGCCGCTCTGGAAGAGATGCTGGCAGTAATCCCCAAACACAAGGGTACGGAAAAGATGCAGGCTGATCTGAAAAAGCGCCTTTCCAGACTGAGGGAAGACAGTCTAAAGAAAGCGAAAGCCGGCCGTATAGACCCCTTCCTGGTAGAAAAGCAAGGTGCCGGTCAGGTGGTGTTGCTGGGCTTTCCCAATACCGGCAAGTCAACCTTAATTTCTGCCATGACCAGGGCCAGGCCCAAAATAGCGGAATACCCTTTTACAACCACCCTGCCTCTTGCGGGGATGATGAGCTTTCAGGACATCCTAATCCAGCTGGTGGACACGCCGCCAATTACGGAGGATATGGTCCCGGAGGGGCTAACCGGCACAGTGCGCAATGCCAATGCCCTCTTAATTGTGGTGGATGCGGGCTCAGACAGCTGCCTGGAGCAGTTGCAAGGCAGTTATAACTATTTAATGGAGAAAAAAATCATTCGCGAGGAGGTGACACCCGGCACGCGCGGGATACCAAGCAACAAGTGCCTTGTGCTGGCCGCCAAAGCGGATGCTGTTGACAGCAGCGAAAACATTCAAATCCTGAAGGAACTGGGTCCACCGGAACTGCAAATTATTCCGGTATCGGCTGAAACTGGTCTTGGTTTGGAGCTAATGCGCGAGAAGATTTATGAGATACTCAAGGTCATCCGGATCTATACCAAGGTGCCCGGTAAAGCGCCGGATATGAAGGCGCCCTTTATTTTAAAGCAGGGTAGCACTGTCTTGGACTTGGCAACAGCGATTCACCGTGATCTGCCGCAGTTAATGAAAAACGTCAGGATCTGGGGCTCAGCCCGCTATGATGGCCAATCGGTAAACCGCGACTATGTTTTGGCTGATCGCGATGTTGTTGAAATAAACCAGTAAATACCAAGCGGGTGGAGACACCGGTTAAGCGGTTTAAATTTTATTAAATTGGACTAAACTTATTGCCGGTAGCATAACAATAATACAGCTTGCCACATAAAAGTATACCGTATGGGATAAGGTTTAAATGCTGCGGTTGAAGAAAGTATAAGGGCGGCAAATGCTGGATAGTCTATGACAGCAGGGGGAGTTTTCTAATTTGCCCCTAATGAGATTAAAGAAATGCTTGAATAGTCTTACTATTATGTGTTTATGCAGATAGTTATAATAAAAGAAGGATTTTTGCTTTATTAGCAGAACTTACATATGATGTACTTTTATAGCAGCATTAATAATGTGCCATGTAAAGGGGATGTCAATGGAGGCAATTAATTATGCGGTCCAGATAGTTCTCACAGGTGTTACCTTTTACTTTTTTATAATTTCCCTTTTTGGTTTTTACCGGCGTGAAGAAAACTATCGTCTGCCGCCAAGTTCTAGATTTGCGATCGTAGTGGCGGCCCACAATGAGGAGAGGGTAATTGGTGAATTAGTCAAAAACCTGCATGAGCTAAACTACCCCAAGGAGCTTTATGATATTTTTGTTGTGGCTGATAACTGCGTTGACAGTACGGCTACTATCGCCAGAGATAATGGCGCCCAGGTGATCGAGCGGTTCAACAATGTGGACAAGGGCAAGGGGTACGCGCTTGAGTACGCCTTTGATAAGATTTTCAACTCCGGAGTAGAATATGACGCAGTCGTTGTATTTGATGCGGACAACCTGGTTACACCGGACTTCCTGCTGATTATGAACGCACGGCTATTAAAGGGTGAAAAAATTATCCAGGGTTATCTGGACACCAAAAATGCCAATGATACCTGGATCACCAAATCTATCTATATATGCTATATCATCACCAACCGCTTCTGGCAGTTGGCCAAGTATAATCTAGGCTTAACGTGCGCCCTGGGAGGCACAGGCATGTGCCTGTCGGTAGATGTGCTCAAGAGATACGGATGGGGCATGACCTCTCTGACCGAGGATTTGGAATTTCAGACCAAGGCGTTGCTGAATAACCTGAAGGTATCCTGGGCTCACGACGCCAAGGTCTATGATGAAAAACCGCTTTCTCTGATGCAGTCTTGCGTCCAGCGCAAGCGGTGGATGCAGGGTCACTTCAATGTAGCCGGCCGTTATATCGGCAAGCTAACGCGGGAAGGGATCGCCACCAAAAACTTTGTTATGCTTGACGGTGCCCTGTATTTGCTGCAACCGTTTATCTGGTTATTTACCGGGGTGGGTGTGATTAGTAATCTGGTGACTAGACCTGAGCAGATCTTGGATAAGCCCCAATGGGCAGTAGCAGGTTTCTTTATTCAGTTCTTTTATTTCGGTCTAGGCCTGGCAATGGAAAGGGTAAAGCCGCAAATTTACTGGTGGCTGATTTTCTATCCGATCTTTGCCCTGACCTGGATTCCAGTAGCTTATGTTGGTTTTGCTATGCGGAAGAATAAAGAATGGAACCATACCTTGCACATCCGTGATATCAAGCATGAAAACCTGCAAAACCTTTACCTGCCGGTAAAGGCTGAGAACAGAAAGGCCGGCTGAACGGATGAAAAATTCTTGAATTATTCAATGTTATATTCATCGGTTTAATGTTTAAAGGGGCACCGTGGGCAGGCGTGAAATTGAAGGAACTGAGAACAAGGTCGACTGACAGAACAGTTAAGGGTTGAGTGTTTTGCTCAACCCTTTTGTTATCTTGCTTTATCTTCGTTTTGAGACACCCTGACCTGAGCAGTTAAATTTTTTTGCGTAGTCCTTTAGCTTATTCCCATCCTAAATAAATAGTTTATCTTTTTGCCGGTTAGTTGTTGTATTTTTATGCATACGTTTGTATAATTATTAATATGCTGCCGTTAAATATGTAATAGTTCATTGTGGAGGTGAACGTATGTCTATTAAGGTCGGGATTGTTGGGGCTACGGGTTATACCGGCGCAGAATTAGTCAGGATTTTGTATCGGCACCCGGAGGTTGAGCTGGTGTCGCTGATTACCCAAAATTATGACGGTATACCCTTCAGTGAGGTTTACCCGCACCTTTATCAATATAATGACATGATTTGTGAAAAGCTGGACCTGCCTGCTTTGCTGGATGTTGCAGATGTTATTTTTGTTGCCCTGCCGCATGGGCATGCTATGCCGATAGCTCTGGAAGCGGCGAACCGAGGGAAAAAGCTGATTGATTTGGGGGCGGATTTCCGCCTTAATGACTATAGTGTCTATGAAGAGTGGTATAAGGTTGAGCACACGGCCAGGGATTTGCTTGGTGAAGCCGTCTATGGCTTGCCTGAGCTAAACCGGGAGCAGATCAGGAGGGCCCGGCTGGTGGCCAATCCCGGGTGCTACCCGACCAGCGCCCTGCTGGCCCTGGCGCCCTTATTAAGTAAAAAACTAATAGACCCGGGCAGCATCATCATCGACTCAAAGTCCGGGGTTTCAGGTGCAGGTCGGGGATTGTCCCTGGACGTTCACTTTTGTGAGGTGAATGAGAATTTTAAAGCCTATGGCGTGGGGGTGCACCGGCATACTCCTGAAATCGAGCAAGAGCTCGGCAAGCTGGCCGGGGAGACGGTGACCATATCCTTTACGCCCCATTTGTTGCCGATTACCAGGGGTATTCTCAGCACCGTTTACGCCAAGCTTAATACTTCTCTATGTCAGAATGAAGTTCAGGAATACTATCAGGAGTATTACCAGGCGGAAAGGTTTGTCCGGGTGCTGCCCACAGGGCTCTTACCCCGGACGAAGTGGACAGCCGGCACCAACCACTGTGATCTAGGTATTGTTGTGGATCCCCGCACCGGGCGGGTAATCGTGATAGCAGCTATTGATAACGTGGTAAAAGGAGCGTCCGGCCAGGCGGTGCAGAATATGAATATAATCTGCGGCCTGCCCGAGGACACCGCATTGATCGGACCAGGGTTGTTTCCTTGATAGTAGTCGAATTAACAACTTGGGAAAAACAAATTAATAATTATATTTAGGGTTTTACGGGCTCAGCCTATATTTGTCTTAAACGGTGGCCTGCTCATGGGGCAGAATAACAATGAGCAGGCACAAACATTGATATTAGGGGGCACTTTACAAGTGGACAGCACAGGCAACCATCCCGGCGGGGTAACCGCCGCCACCGGTTTTCAGGCGGGTGCGGCCGAGGCAGAGATCAAATATAAGCTGAAAAAAGATATCGCTCTAATTTATTCTACTGTCCCGGCAGCAGCCGCCGGGGTCTTTACTACGAATAGGGTCAAGGCTGCGCCGTTGCTGGTCACCATGCCCAGGGTTGCCGGGGGCAGGGCTCAGGCCATTGTAGTTAATAGCGGCAACGCCAATGCCTGCAATGGTGACGAGGGGGTTCAGGATGCTGTTACGATGGCTGCGGCCGCTGCGGCCGCTTTAGAAGTTCCTGAAGAGCTAGTCCTGGTAGCCTCGACCGGCGTTATCGGGCAGAAAATGCCGATGGACAGGGTGCTGGCGGGTATTCTCAAGGCAGCTGGCAGGATCAGCCCTGTGGGTGGAGCGCAGGCCGCGGAGGCGATCATGACCACGGACACCTTTACCAAGGAGGCCGCCCGTCAGATTGAGGTAAACGGCAAAGTGGTGACTATTGGCGGGATGGCAAAAGGCGCTGGGATGATCCACCCCAATATGGCCACCATGCTGTGCTTTATTACAACTGACGCGGCTATCGCTGCCGCTGATCTGGATAAGGCGCTCAGACATGCAGCTGATCAAAGCTTCAATATGATTACTATAGACAGGGATACCAGCACCAACGACATGGTGGTGGTGCTGGCCAACGGCCTGGCCGGCAATACGGAGATTACCAGCGAAGAACCAGCCTTTATTACTTTCCAGGAAGCTTTAACCGGGGTCTGCACAAGCCTGGCCGTGGCTATAGCCAGGGACGGTGAAGGCGCAACCAGGTTAATCCAGGTGGAGGTGCGCCATGCGCCGACGATTGCAGACGCTCGCCTGGCCGCGCGTGCAGTGGCCGGTTCCAACCTGGTCAAGGCGGCCATTTTTGGCCGTGACGCTAACTGGGGGCGGATCATTTGCGCCGCCGGGTATTCTGGGGCCAATTTCGACCCCGGGCTCGTGGATATTTTCCTGGGCGATGAGCAGGTTACCAAAAACGGCTGCTCTCTTGAATTCAGTGAGGAGCGGGCGCTGGAGTTTTTAAACGGCGACTCTGTCTCGATTACCCTTGACCTTAAGTCGGGAGAGGCCGGCGCCGTAGCCTGGGGATGCGATTTGACATACGATTATGTTAGAATAAATGGAGATTATCGGACCTAGGAGGTGTTTTTATATGTCTACACCTTTAGAAAAAGCGGCAATACTGGTGGAGGCTTTGCCGTATATAAAAAAATTCTACGGCAAAACCGTGGTGATTAAATATGGCGGCCATGCTATGATTAACAGCGCCTTGAAAGAGGCTGTGCTGACCGACGTGGTGCTGATGAAATTTGTCGGTATGCACCCTGTGATCGTGCATGGCGGTGGCCCGGAAATAACTGGAATGCTAAAACGGGTGGGAATAGTGTCGAACTTTGTGAGCGGTCTTCGGGTAACTGACGCAGAGACTATGGAAATTGTGGAAATGGTCCTGGCAGGCAAAATTAATAAGGAAATTGTGGCTCAGATCAATCAGATCGGAGGACGGGCGGTAGGCTTGTCGGGCAAAGACGCCGTCCTGTTTCAGGCGAAAAAAAAGCTGCACCGGTTAATCACTCCGGAGGGCAAAGAAGAAATGGTCGATATCGGCTTCGTGGGAGATATCACCCAGGTCAATCCCGGTGTCATCCATACAGTAATTAATGAGGGCTACATTCCGGTCGTAGCTCCAGTGGCGGTGGGAGAACAGGGTGAGAGCTATAACGTCAACGCCGACTCTGCTGCAGGCAGCCTGGCGGCCGCATTGGATGCGGACAAGCTGATTATTCTGACTGATGTTGAAGGCGTTATGGCCGACCGCAGCGACCCGGACTCCCTCATTTCCGTACTGCGGGTGAATGAATATCCCGCTCTGGTCGAGCAGGGTAAAATTGACGGAGGCATGATCCCAAAGGTGCAGTGCTGCCTGGATGCCCTAGCCGGCGGGGTTAAGACAACCCATATTTTAGACGGCCGGGTACCCCACTCGATCCTGCTGGAAGTATTTACAGACAAGGGTATCGGAACGATGGTTGAGTATTAGTACATTATACATGGAGTGACCTGATCATGAATACAAAAGAAATTCTGGATATGAGCGATCAATACCTGATGCGGAATGTGGGGCGGATCCCGCTGGCCCCGGTCAGAGGCGAGGGTGCGTTGCTCTGGGATGCGGACGGAAAGGAATACCTGGACTTCGTTAGTGGCATTGCCGTTAACTCCCTGGGCCACTGCCACCCGGCAGTGGTTGATGCCATCACCAGGCAGGCTAAAAAGTTAATTCATTGTTCCAACCTATACTACATTGAACCTCAGGCGCTCCTGGCCAAGTTTTTGGTGGAACAGTCCGGCCTGAGTAAAGCATTTTTTTGCAACAGCGGGGCTGAGGCAAACGAAGCGGCAATCAAACTGGCGCGCAAACACGCCAAGCTCAAGTTCAGCCCGGACAAGGTTGAGATTATCACGGCCTGGCAGTCTTTTCACGGCCGGACCCTAGCGACAATCACCGCCACCGGCCAAACCAAGTACCAGAAGGGGTTTGAGCCCCTGCCGGAGGGGTTCAAATACGTGCCCTTTAATGACCTGGACGCGATGGAGCAGTCGATCGGCCCGGCTACCTGCGCGGTACTGCTGGAGCCGGTCCAAGGCGAGGGCGGGGTCAATGTGGCAACCCGTGCTTACCTGGAAGGGGTCAAGATGCTCTGCCGGGAGAACGGAGCCCTGCTCATCTTTGATGAGGTGCAAACCGGCCTCGGGCGCACCGGCCAATTCTTGGCCTTACAGCACTACGGGGTGGAGCCGGACATTCTCACCCTAGCCAAAGCGCTGGGCGGCGGCTTCCCTATCGGCGCCATGCTGGCCACAGGTGATGTTGCCGGGACTTTTCAGCCGGGCGATCATGCCTCCACTTTCGGCGGCAACCCGCTGGCCTGTGCAGCCGCGCTGGCTGCCATGGAGGAGCTGCTGTTGGGTGGTGTGATTAAAAATGCCGCAGCAGTAGGCGCTTATATGCAGGACAAGCTGAAGGATCTGGTGAAAAAATATAACTACGTGACCGAGGTGCGGGGATTAGGCCTCTTGCTGGGAGTGGAACTCATTATCGAAGGCAAGGGTATTGTAGAGGGGTGTCAGGAAAAGGGCCTGTTGATTAACTGTGTCAACGGCAATGTTTTGCGCTTCATCCCCCCGCTGACGATAAACCGGCAGGATGTCGACCTGGCACTGGAGATTCTGGAAACGGTTATGGATGGTTTTCAGGCGAACTAAGTGGCCGGGAAGTAGACCATGCCATGGTGAAACAAGCTAAAAGCGGTAGCGAGTGTTTGAATGTTTCATTTCATACTACCTGAGCCTCTGTTAAAATTTGTTAATTATTTGAACTGTTACTTTTAATACTATCTATGAAATCTATTCAATCAATGACGGTGTGCACGGGCAAAACATCCTGTCAACTCAGTACCATGGATGATCTAAGCAGAGCGAGAAAAGAGGTATATGATTGGAGAATATTGGTATCCAACTAAAGGGGCGTGACCTTCTAAGCCTGCATGATTATACGCCGGAAGAAGTTGAGGCTATTATTAATCTGGCCGGGCGACTAAAAGAAAAGCAGCAGAGGGGAGAACCCCATCACTACCTGCAGGGCAAAACACTTGGGATGATTTTTCAAAAATCATCCACCCGGACCAGGGTTTCCTTCGAGGTGGGCATGTACCAGCTCGGCGGCTACCCGATGTTTCTTAGTGCAAATGATTTGCAACTAGGGCGCGGCGAAAGCATCGCCGACACAGCTAGGGTGCTTTCCCGCTATCTGGACGGAATTATGATTCGCACCTATGCCCAGGCTGATGTGGAAGAACTGGCCAGGTATGCTTCTATACCGATAATCAACGGCCTCACCGACTTGCTGCACCCCTGCCAGATTCTAGCTGACCTTTTGACCATAAAGGAGCGTAGAGGGACCCTAGCCGGCCTCAGGCTGGCCTACGTCGGGGACGGCAACAATAACATCTGCCACTCCCTGTTGTATGGCTGCGCCAAAGTGGGCATGAATATCAGCGTGGCCTCCCCGGAGGGGTACCAGCCCAACGCTGACATCGCCCGGCTGGCCGGAGAAGATGCTTTGATCACGGGCTGCACGGTAGAAATACTGACCGACCCGTCAGAAGCGGTGACTGAGGCCGATGTGCTGGTTACCGACGTGTGGGCCAGCATGGGACAGGAGGCCGAGCGCGCGGATCGGCTTAAGGTATTCCCCCCTTATCAAGTCAATGAAAGGCTGGCTGCTTTAGCTAAGCCGGACTTTATTTTCCTCCACTGTCTCCCGGCACACCGGGGTGAAGAGGTGACAGATGAAATAATGGAAGGGCCGCACACAGCGGTCTGGGATGAGGCGGAAAACCGTCTGCATGCCCAAAAAGCAGTGCTGGCGATGTTACTTTAACTTTGCACAAATAATAAAGTTTAATCTGAAGATGTAAGGTACAGAATAAATGCGCTAATATAAAATTAATGATTCAGCCAGAATCTCAGTCCGCTCTGCTTATCAGTATGTGCATCAAACTAGGAAAAGCCCGGTATATTAGGTGTGTTATGGGATATGAGTACGGGCACTGAGAATCGGCCGAAGGTTGTTACCTGTTCAAAAAATGTAAAGGAGCTGTTAATTTTATGGCCAAAGTTATTCTTGCTTACTCGGGTGGACTGGATACTTCCATTATTATTTCCTGGCTCATTGAGAACTACGGCTATGAGGTTATTTGTATGGCGGCCGATGTCGGCCAGGGCAAAGAGTTGGACAACCTTAACGAAAAAGCAATTAAGTCCGGGGCCAGCAAAATTTACATCGAAGACTTAAGGCGTGAATTTGTTGAGGAATATATCTACCCCACCTTAAAGGCCGGTGCCATTTACGAAGGCAAGTACTTGCTTGGCACTTCTATGGCCCGCCCGTTGATTGCCAAGAGACTGGTTGAAATTGCCAAACAAGAGGGAGCGGAGGCGATATGCCATGGCGCCACCGGCAAGGGCAACGATCAGATCCGGTTTGAGCTAGGCATCAAGGCGCTAGCCCCAGAGCTAAAAATCATCGCCCCCTGGCGGGAATGGAGTATTCGCTCCAGGGAAGAGGCAATTGAGTACGCCATTGCCAGGGGCATAGAAGTGCCGGTGGCCAAAGACCGTCCGTATAGCACAGACCGCAACCTCTGGCACATGAGCCATGAGGGTGTTGACTTGGAAGACCCCTGGAATGAGCCGAAAGATGATATCTTGCTGATGATTACCCCGCCTGAGCAGGCTCCCGATCAGCCAGCCTATGTCGAAATTGAATTTGAGCAAGGCATACCGGTAAAATTGGACGGTACCTCTCTGGACCCGGTAGCGATGATTGAAAAGTTGAACGAGATCGCCGGGGCAAACGGCGTGGGGATTGCCGACATGGTCGAAAACCGCCTGGTGGGTATGAAGTCCCGCGGTGTTTATGAGACCCCGGCCGGCACAGTTCTTTTTAATGCCCACCGGGAGCTGGAACTATTGACACTGGACCGGGCTACTATGCACTTTAAGGAAATCGTGGCCGGCCGTTATGCTGAGCTGGTCTATGACGGGGTCTGGTTTGCCCCGATCCGGGAGGCCCTGGATGCCTTTGTAGACAGCACCCAGCGGACGGTTACCGGCACAGTCAGAATGAAGCTTTATAAAGGCAGCTGCACCCCGGCCGGCGCGAAGTCCCCGTACTCTCTATACAGCGAGGAGCTTTCCACCTTCAGCCGCGACGAGATTTACAACCAACGCGACGCCGAAGGGTTTATCAACCTTTTTGGTCTGCCTCTTAAGGTGCGGGCGCTAATGAAAAAGAATGCTGGGCTCGAATAGCTTTTGTGATTATTAATTTCTTCGCAGACTTTATTGACCACCACCGGGGTCTTAATGGCCTTGTTGGTGGTCGTTTGTTTACAAGGGCTAACCAGTGAGCGGTAAGTGATTTGTTACGTTTCTTCTAGTTACAGAATATTTTGCTATAACTTTTAACTTTTCATATAGACGGTTTTGGTTTATCATTAAGTTTATTAACATGAGAGGTAATTTAAGGTTGAGTAAGCTGGTTATAACATTTATCTGCGAGAACCGCCATGATGTAGAATCTGTTACCATCGACCTGGCCCGCAAAGGAGAGGTTTCCAGAGAGGATATTTGGCGTTTGATGACCAGGGGAAGCCGTTGCGCGAAGTGTGGTAGTGTAAAATTTGTTTACAGGACCAGGTATAAGGAATAATTAGTCAGTTAATTTTTGTTGACTTACCAATATTTAGCTTATATAATCATGGTATTCTTTTTCGAGAAAGGGGGAGAAGATATCATGACCAAGGAACTTATTGATGAAATCCTTTGTGAAATTGGGTTAGAGCAGATCTGTGCCGATGAAAGCAGGAAGGAGGATTAAGGGCTGTGGATATAATAATATATCCGGAAGCGAGAAAGAGGGAGGCAGGAGCATAATATTATCTGCCTTCCTCTTATTTTTTACATAAAGTTTGGCAGCAAAAATCAGACGTGTTAAAATAAAGCAGATCATTCGCCAGGGTAAGGCTAAAGGGGTGTAATCCTAATGAGTAAATTGTGGGGAGGCCGCTTTCAAAGAGAAACTGACCGGCTGGTGGAAGACTTCCACTCCTCCATTTCTTTTGACAGGCGTTTGTATAAATACGATATCATGGGGAGTATTGCTCATGCCCGGATGCTGGGTGAAACCGGTATTATTGCGCCGGAAGAGGCACGGGAGATTGTGCGCGGGCTGGAAGAGGTATTAGCTGATATCGAGGCGGGGCGTGTAGAATTTTCGGTTGGTGCAGAGGACATTCATATGAACGTGGAGCAGCTGCTTACCACTAAGGTGGGGGAAGCAGGCAAAAAGCTGCATACGGCGCGCAGCAGAAACGACCAGGTGGCCCTCGATATTCGGATGTATCTAAAGGACGAGATTGACCAGGTCACCGCCTTGCTCGGCGGGCTGCAGAATAGTCTGCTGGATCTGGCGGAGCAGCATATTACCACCGTAATGCCTGGCTATACCCACCTCCAGCGCGCCCAGCCGGTAACCCTGGCCCACCACCTGCTGGCTTACTGCCAGATGTTTGGCCGGGACCGGGATAGGCTGGCCGGTTGCCGCCGGCGGGCCGATGTGCTGCCGCTGGGGGCGGGCGCCTTAGCGGGGACGACTTTTCCCCTCGACCGGGAATATGTGGCGGAGCAGCTTGGCTTTGCCGCCATCACCCAAAACAGCCTGGACGCGGTGAGCGACCGCGATTTTGCCGTGGAGTTCGCGGCGGCGGCCTCTTTAATCATGGTGCACTTAAGCCGGTTTTGTGAGGAAATTATTCTCTGGTCTTCGGCCGAGTTTGCCTTTATCGAACTGGACGACGCCTACAGCACCGGCAGCAGCATGATGCCCCAGAAAAAGAACCCCGACGTGGCCGAACTAGTCCGGGGCAAATCCGGCCGGGTTTTCGGAAACCTGCAGGCCCTGCTGACCATGCTCAAAGGGCTGCCCCTGGCCTACAACAAAGACTTGCAGGAAGACAAGGAGGCGCTATTTGACACGGTGGATACCGTAAAGAAATGTCTGATTGTCTTTCGCCCGATGCTGGAAACCATGCGGGTCAATAAAGAAAATATGGCGGCCGCGGCCCGGGGTGGCTTTACCAACGCCACCGACCTGGCCGACTACCTGGTACGCCGGGGCGCCCCTTTCCGTGTGGCCCACGAGGTGTCGGGAAAACTTGTTGCCCACTGCCTGGAGCAGAACCGGACCTTGGACCAGCTCAGCCTTGATGATTTTAAAAAGTTTTCACCACTGGTAGCAGAAGATGTATATGAGGCCATTGATATCAAACGCTGTATTGAGGCCAGGAAAGTGACCGGCGGCCCGGCGCCGGAAGCTGTTTCGTCCGCCATTGCAGCCGAAAGAAGCCGGCTGGCAGTGGAGCAGCCCTGATTACTTTAGCAGTACGTGGAATCAATAATTGTGGTAGACACATTATTTCTGGGCTCAGAGTAATCATTTCTGAATCCAGCCCGCTTGTAGTAGGCGGCCAGGGCTGGAACCTGCGTTAACGTCAACTCAGGATAACGCAACGCAGTAAGTTTGCCTCCCAAGGCGCAGCCCTGGTCGATGTCGATGGTGTTGTTGACAAATACTGCTTCAGGAACGGGGGTGTGGCCGTAGACAATGAGGGCATCCCCCTGATACGACTGGGCCCAATCACGCCGCACCGGAAGACCCTCTGCAGTTGTTTCTCCGGTGGTATCCCCGAAAAAGCAGAAGTTTCTTACCCGCTCCGAAACTTTTCCAATCATATCTTCTTTAATCCCGCCATGAGAAACCACCAGTTTTCCCCGGTCAAGGATCAAGTAGGGCGGAGCCTCGTGATAAAATCTGAGAAATTCTTCTTTGAAGTAATCCCGCTCGTCTGGCGGCAGCGCTTCGATCTCAGCTACGGTCTTCTCTAGGCCGTTGGCGAGCTTGACATTTCTCCCCTCCAGGTAACGGGACAGCTTTCGGCAATGGTTGCCCGGAATGTAAAGGGCATTCCCCGAGTCCACCATTGCCTTGACTAACCAAAAGCTGTCCAGACTGCGCGGTCCCCGGTCGGTAAGATCCCCGGAGAAGACGGCTTTTCTGCCTGCCGGGTTAGTATAGTGACCGGACCGTTTGTTATAGCCCAGTTTATCCAGGAGCATGGTCAGTTCTTCGTAACAGCCGTGGATATCTCCGATAATGTCGAAGGGCCCGGGCAGGGTAACCTCGTGGCTGCGGATTTCTATTTTAAATGCGGAATTATCCAGAGCTTCTTCAGATAGGACGTGAACCTGGTCAAAGCCCTCGCTGCCGGCGACTTGCAAGGTATGCTGGAGCTTTTTTTGCATCCTGGCCATTTCCGTGCAGATCACGCGGCGCTCCCGTCCCGCATTGCGGGCCAGGCAGACCTCCGCGGGGATATTGAAAATCAGCAGGGTGACATGAAAGCCGTATTTCCGGCCGATGCGCAAAAGCTCGCGGCGGGCTTGTGAGGTGAGGGCGGTGGAGTCGGCCACCGTAAAGCGGCCGAGGGAAAGGCGTCGCTCTATGGTGAAGCGGAAAAGTTGGAACGCCTCCCTGGAGGCCGCCATATTGGTTTCAGAGTCACCGACGAGCAGGCGGCACCGGTCCGAGGATACCACCATCGCTTCATTAAAATAGCGGCAGGCAAAAGTGGACTTGCCGCAACCCGCTGTGCCGCATAGAATAAGAAGGGTGGTCCCCGGTAAAGAAATACCAGCCATCTTGGTTTCCTCCATTCTCTATCAGGCTTATCCTTTCAAAATTCCGTACCCGGCGCCCCTATTGCTTTCAGTTTAGCCTAATGCTGTATTGTTTATCCTTTAGCAATGAATATAATCAATATGATAACTTAACTTGTACTTCTGAACCTCTGTCCTTTTACTTATAATCGTGTCAAAAAGCTCAGCTTGTGTGGTTTATGCAATCCAGCCGCAGCTAATGTCAACTAGTAAATACTCAAATGGTAGACGATAAAAGAGTGGCTGTATTATATTTTAGTTAACCTTTATCTTTGGAGCGAGTTAAAGTCTATGTTAAGAAGTTCCGGAGTGAAACTGTCTGGCAGAGTTATGACTTTTGCTTCCATGTCCGTCGCTTTATTGAGACTTCCCGGAATTTTTATCCCCGCTCCTCTGGGGCAGCCCGTACCTGCGCAGGCCTGTCATTAAACGCCTTAAGTACAGGGGTAGTAGGAAGCAGAGATTTAACCGTGAGCAGCATGGCGAGTAATCAGCTCAGGAATCCGAATACCCCTAGAAACACTTCAATTAGGATCAGAAGCACGATGGTGAGTTCAAGAAGCTCGGACCGTTGGTTTACATTCCTATTGCTCAGCATAGAATAGCTCTGATTAATTATGTTGATTTTTCTGTTGATGCTTTCTTCCCAGGTTTTGGTGCGAAAAATGGAGAGGGTGGTGCTGTAGACGCGGGCGTAAAAGACGTCTTCGGTTACTTTCAGGGAGTTGTCAATACGTTCCGTGATTTCAGTAACATCGACAATCAGCTCCATGAGCCTGCCCATGATGCGCCTGTAGTGGTTTAAACGTCTGAAGCTGCCTAATTTTTCTGCTTCTTCGATGGCACCGTACATTTTTTTCATTTCACCTGTTAGCAGGTTGTCGTAATACCTTAATTCCAAAAGTTGGGCGTTGGCAAATTCCAGCAGATCTGGTATGTCGGCGCTGCCGGAAGGGTCGTGGACCAGGGCAGAATCCCAGGTAATAATGGCCAGATCATCCAACCCGTAAGAGAATGAGTTGCGCAGGGTTTCCTGACGTACTGCCTGACTGACCGGCTCCGTCTCAGCCAGGAGCAGCGGAACAGGATCCCAGGTATCCTGCCAGTCCCGGAAATAAAAGATAGTGAAGTCTTCCACGAAGCCACTGAGTTCCTCTTTAACCAGGGCTGGTGCGAGAATTTTCCGGGTGTAATCCAACTGCCTGTTTAATACCTGCTCTATTAGTTCTGAATTATAAACGGCTATGGAAAGACCGGTGAGCTGATCAAACTGCAGTTCTTGCGGTAGGGCTAGCCGCATGGTGATGACAATCACCCCTAGATCGTAAATTTTACCTGTGAACTGTGCGCTAAAAGCCTGTTCGTCAATAATCACCGGGCTTTCCCCAAGATCAACCGCAACAGGTGGGTTTTCGATCTGGATCGACTTAGGCCCGGTACGCGACAGGCGTAGCCTGGACGTCTGGTGTTGATGGCAGAGAATTTCTTCCACACGGTCGAGTTTTATTTCCTCTGCTACGTCGTACAGTCGGTAAATCCAGATGGAGTTCTGCATGCCTAAAAACAGAGAGCGACCTCTTCCCGGTCTAGTCGTCCCCGGATCGCCCTGATCCTTTCGGTTAGATTGGTATTATCGCCTGCCGCCCGTTCAATCTGGCGGAGGAGGTCGATTTCCCTCCTGAAAATCGAAAATAGATCTCCCGGCTGCATTGGAGATAGCTCCAAGAGCTCATTAAAACTGGCGCCGTTATACCAGGCATAGGCCAGGCTGGCCGGCAAATCAGACCAAATGCAAAGCCGCTCTGGTACACCCATCTTAAGCAGCTCCCACCTAATTTGAGACGCCTCACGCAGACCAGGCAGGTCCAGCCAGGCTCCCTGGGCATTCTTGCCGGGAATGAATTCCACGCCCGCAAGCACCGCCGCTGCTTCGGCAGGGTCGGCCTCTTCAAGGATCCCGGAAAATACCAGTTCGGTAACCAATATTTCCTGCACGTGCAGTTCTAGCGCGAATAAGCCGCGTGGCAAGAACTCCCGGCCGTTCACGTAGCCCAGCTTTTCCAGCAGGTCCCGGACCTCTTCGTACTCAACAAAGGTCGAGCCCACCCGTGCTGACGCTTTCTGGTAAGCTTCTTTAAAAAAGTTCAGGTGCTCGCGCGCGCTGCGCAATTGCTCAATTGTTTTACCGCATTTGTGAATGTCACGGCATTTTTTTGGACTTAAAGAGGCCAGTTGTTTTTGCAGTGCTTCTTTCTTTTTATTTTTCCCCCGCCAGTGGCTGCGTTTTAACTGACGGCGCGCTTTGGCCCGCTCAACCGGACATCTTAAAGTCTGCTGTTCACGGCATAGGGAGGAGGTTATTGCTGAAACAAGCTTGCTGTAATGTTCAATCTTTTCGGCAGACTCTCTTTGTCTTTTCACTGTTTGGTAAGTTCTAAAGTTCCCGCTCAAAAACCGCTCAATTTCTGCGTCGGTTTTGTATCTGAGCAAGCTCAAGACAGTATTTGGCGAGATCACCAGCCTGCCGGTTACAGGTTCTACGTTTTTATCGTCAAAAAAACCGGTTTGCTCTGGAAAACGGCTATCGATGCGGATAAAGGAGTGGCCGATCTGATCAAAGCCGCGCCGGCCCGCCCGGCCGGCCATCTGGAAAAACTCCCTGTTCTGCAAGATCCGGAAATCATGCCCGTCCCATTTCCGGGTGGAGTCGAAAACAGCGCTGGCAGCCGGAAAATTGACACCGGCCGCAAAAGTTTCCGTGCAGAATACGACCCAGATCAGCCGGTGGGAGTACAGGCTTTCTACCAGATACTTCACGGGTGGCAACAGTCCGGCATGGTGGTAAGCGATGCCCTGGGATAGCAGACGGCGCAATTTGCGCCAGCTTGGACTGCCAAAGGTACCAGGGTATTCAGCTTCAGCCGCCAGGATCTGTTTTTCAACCTCTCTTTTTTCCTCCAGGTTAAGGAAATCCCATTCCTGCCCGAGCTCCTGTGCCAAAATTTCGGTGCGGCCCCGGCTAAAAACGAAAAACAGGGCTGGCAGCTTGTCCTGAATCATTTCTATGATTTCACTGCTCGATACTTCCTGAAGTTCCATTAAAACGTCACTCCTTGAGCCATCTCTTTTTGTTGCGCAGAGCTTTCAAGTATTCGGACAGTTCCTCAACTTCCTGCCGTGCTTCATTTTCCTCAAGAATCCGTCCGTCAGGCATGATCCAGTGTATTTCCAGCGGAACATGCCGCTTTCTTTCTTCAATTACAACCACTTTTTCGCCCCGTACCGAGCTAATCCAGTCGGCGATTTCATTGATATTAGGTACCGTTGCGGACAGGCCTAATATTTTAATATGAGTGGGAGCGAACAGGATGCTTTCCTCCCAGGTAGTGCCCCGCTCGGCGTCATCGAGATAATGGATTTCGTCAAAAACAACATATGCGGTTTTTAATAATTGATCTGGTTCCCCGAGACACCAGTTTCTAAAGATTTCAGTAGTCATAATTAACAAAGGCGCGTCCGGATTGATGCTGATGTCCCCGGTTACCAGGCCGACTTTTTCTGTGCCGAATAAATCTTTAAAATCCCGGTATTTCTGGTTGGAAAGAGCTTTTAGGGGTGAGGTGTAGACAATCCCGCGGCCCAACTCCATTAGATTATTTGCCAGCATTTCGGCGACCAAAGTCTTGCCGTTGCCGGTAGGGGCGGATACCAGGACTGAAAGACCGTCATCTAGCGCTGCCACCGCTTCGGACTGAAAGTGGTCCAAGGCTACCTGAACTGGCTCTGTCTGAGGTAGATCCGCGCGGCGCCTCGGTTTCTTTTTAGCCCGGAACCGGTTTTTCACCATGCCCTCCGGCCTGCCTTGGATTTTAAAGCCTGTCTCCCGGTCCTTTTGCAGTGCTGGCAGGCTTTTTTGCAGTTCGATCAACTCGCTATGTTTGAGCCGGTAGAGCGAGCCCGGGCTTGGCCTGGCGCCTTCGGGGTGAAGCTTGCCTTCATCAACCAGGCTCCTGAGCTGGGCAATGGTAATACCGAGTATCGCCGCTGCCTCTGGAATACTAAGTTGTTCATTTTCCAGGGCTAAATTGCGCAGCCGGGCGCTGTCTTTGCGTAAAGCTTCAACATCAGAGCGCCAGAATCGCTTTTTATCATCAACAGTAAAGGCAGGGATAGCCTTTGTATTGCTGAGATGATCTATTACTCCCTCGTTTACGCCTAGAAGGCTCGCCGCCTCTTTTTCACCTACTGAATTTTTTTTGATAAATGCCGGTGCTTCTGCCTGATCCGGGGGTGGGAAATACCGGCCGGTCAGCTCTGCGAGTTGGCTCACCAGCGCTTCACCAGGGAATTCCCGGCGTAAGCACCGGTATTCCTTACCGCTGAAGTTCACCATTACCGTATATTGGTCTGCCATAGCGTTGAATTCTTTTTGGTTTAAACCCAATTCCTCGGGAATAAAGAAGGGGTGCGGCAGCGCGTTGATAATGTCCTGGAAAAATTTAAGCTGCCGCTTGCGCTCCGCTTCTCTTTTACCCTCGGGGGAATCAATGGTGGTAATAAGGCCCCGGGGTAGCCTTATTAAACCGTGACCGTGATTTTCAGAGGTAATCATAGCGATAATGCTTTTATGTTTGCGAAACAAGCGGAGCAGGTCCGGCAGGCGCCGGGGCTTTGTCTGGACGTACTCAAAGAAAAATTCCCTGGCCCCACTGCTGTCGGGCAAAGTATAGCTGCCGTCCGGCAAACGGGCAAAGCGGCGCCAGACAAGTTGCGGTACATCTTCGAGGCCGGTTGCCGCTGTGATTTGAAGTTGGTTGCGCGGCTTGCCGTCAGACAACAATTCTGAAATTGTTAAATATTGCTTTTCCTCCAGTCCGTCTTCGAAATATGTCTCGGGCAACGTAACATATTTTTTCATCTCCCTGAGGAGTTTGGGCAGGCTGTTGCGCATTTGTCCGCGCACAGTGTGCCAGGTTGCCCCTCCTGCTGCCATATTCACACTTTTATTGCCGATTAGCCACCCTGGGCTTGTCTTTAAACGCCCAATCCGGACTTCTTCTTTTTCAATCAGCGAGCGCAGCGCCCCTGTCAGTGCCTCATAATCGCAGTTGCACCGGAAATATACAACTTCCAGAGGCAGCGGCTCACTCCCCTGCAGCAGAGTTAGTAAGATTTCTTTTGCCTGTTTTGTTTTGTTGTTGGCCATAGCTAAAAACACCTCTGGACTGCCTCAATTTAATATTATTAGTAGTCTAGCATATTCTTTGCTATATAAACAATTATTTTGCACATCCAGTAAAAAAATATTGTCCCTATTGCTAAAAGCAGAATAAATAGTATTATTATACTATCAGGTGTTTAGCTGTATACCAGCACGAATTAAACCACCATTATGATGGACAAAGGTGATAAACATGGAAACAAATGAACTGCTCATTAAGTTACGTAAGAAGATAGATCTAATTGATTTTGAAATTATAAAACTGATCAACCATAGGATGGAGCATACCCTGCGCACAAGAAGGCTCAAACCAAGCATTTTGGACCAGGGTAGAGAGCAGGAAATCATGAATGCAATCCGCCTCCTTTCACGAGGTTTAATTAAGCCGGAGTTTTCCACCAGGTTATACAAGGAAATTATTAGCGAAAGTAAACGGCTACAGGAGCAAAATTTAAAGCTGGTCGGTTTTCAAGGTGAGCATGGCGCGTACGGAGAAGTTGCCGTAAAAAGCTTGGATCCTGATCTGGTGCCAATCCCCTGCCCGGAGTTTGTTGATGTCTTTGATGAAGTGACCAACGGGCAGCTGGACATGGGCATTGTCCCGGTGGAAAATTCCCTTGAGGGCGCGGTAACCCAGGTCAATGACCTGCTGGTTCAAGCGGATGTGGATAAAATTAAAATAGTGGGGGAAATAAGGGTACCCATTCACCACTGCTTACTTGCCCTGCCGGATGCGAACGAAAGTGAAATAAAAGTAGCTTACTCGCACCCCCAGGCCCTGGCCCAGTGCCGCAAGTTTCTACACGGCCGGCATTTGGAGCCGCGGCCCTATTACGACACCGCCGGGGCGGCTATGATGCTGTCCAACGAGAGGCAACGGACAGCTGTCGCAATAGCCAGCAAGCTTTGTGCAGAGCTTTATAACTTGCAGGTTTTGTTTGAGAACATCGAAGATAATCAAACCAATAGTACCAGATTCCTGCTATTATCCAGGGAAGAAAGTAAAGAACCCGGCAATAAATGTTCAATTGTTTTTTCCACTGAGCATAAAGCCGGATCGCTATTTGCCGTATTGAAATTATTTTCCGATGCCGGTCTCAACCTGACCAGGATCGAATCTAGGCCGATCCGGAACGATCCCGGCAAATATGCATTTCTCCTTGACTTCCAGGGTTCAATACGTGATCAAAAAGTGATCGACACTTTGGAGAGGGCAAAAAAAGAAGCAGTTGTTTTTAAGTTCCTGGGTTGCTATCAAGAAGCTCCGTTGCTCAACGGAACCGGAGGCGTTTAATTATTATTCTCAGACGAAAGGGGGAGGGCAAAGTGCCCCAATTTCAGATTAGGGATGAATACTTGAAACTAATCGAGCTTGTAGCAGAAAAAAATAATGTTAGCAATGATGAGGTTGTCGAAACCGCTCTGGCCATGTTTTTTAAGATGTATTTTTCACGGCAGGAAATGTATTCAGAACTTGAAATTGTCCAGCGCCAGATGCAACCTCAGGAATTGGATCCGGAAGAAATTAAGAGAAAGCTGCAGGACGACAAATCGATGGTTGATACCGCCATTGCAGAGGCTGAGCGCTTGGGCCTGATTTAGTACTCTTTGGCTCAATGATGTTTAAATCCCATTCATATATGGTGACATAATCCCACCCGGGGGTTATAGTTTTAGCTCAATCAGGGTTAATCCAAGTCATATTTAATTCAGCAATAGTTTTCACACCAACGCGCAGCATGGTATAATATGCATGTTAGGACAGGCTAGACAATTAAAGAAAAAAATTGGGGAGGGCTAGTTGTGAATCTATTAATTATGGGGCCTCCAGGGGCCGGCAAAGGAACTCAAGCGGAAGGACTGGTCAAAGAATTGCAAATTACTCATGTCTCCACCGGTGATATGTTCCGTGCCGCGATTAAAGCTGGTACAGAGATGGGGTTAAAGGCAAAGGAATATATGGACCGGGGCGAGTTAGTACCGGACTCTGTAGTTGTGGGGATGGTGAAGGACCGCATTTCTCAGCCTGATTGCGCGAAGGGTTTTCTACTGGACGGTTTTCCCCGCACTGTTGCCCAGGCCGAGGCGCTGGATGAAACGTTCAAGGAATTGGGCATTAATGCGGATGCAGTGATCAATATTGCAGTTCCCCGGGAAAGATTAATGGCCCGCCTGACCGGACGCCGCATTTGCCGCAACTGTGGTGCTAGCTACCACGTTATATTTAACAAACCCGCGGAAGAGGGCAAATGCAATTGCGGCGGCGAGCTGTATCAGCGCAGTGACGATAATGAAGTTGCAGTCGGCAACCGGCTTGATATATATGAAGCTCAGACCCAGCCCTTAATTGATTACTATGCCAAGCAGGGCATTCTGAAAAATATCAATGGGGATCAGGATATTGATAAAGTCCTGGCAGAAGTGCTTGCCAGTGTAAAATAACTTCGTAAAACAACTTGCACAAATAGCCTCCCTGCTGGTTCCGGGAGGCTATTTGCATTCCTGATATTGCCAGGTAAGTTTTCGCTTAATGAACATACATATGAACTAGATGACAAAAAAGGAGGGGTGCTTGAAGAAAATAATCATATTGAGTCCTGTTGAAACAAAGAGTTTATTGTTGGAAGAACATGAGGGTGCTTGAACATTTCTGAGCAAAGTCCTTTAGAGCCTTTTTGGGTAAACGTCCGTTAAAAAAGTAATTTGCTTTAATAGTTATTAAACAAAGCGGGGAAATTTGCATAGGTGTCCGGGAACTTGCAACCTAAAAAGCGAAGAGCACAGGGGCGGCAGAGCAAAGGCCGCCTCTTTTCTATATTTTAAGTAGGGTTGGGAACAATAATTTAGTATTAGAAATGCATGATGCAAGAGGAGGGCAACCTGTGGAGAACATAAATAATCAAACGCTAAGCAATCTGCAAAAAAAAATAGCTCAGCTGTCTGTGAGCATCGAAAAAATGAAACTGGCCGAGTATGTTAAGTTGTTGGACCACCCTTGGCGCCTAATGTACATAAATTTTATTGCCGGAGTGGCCAGGGGGGTTGGCATCGCAGTCGGTTTCACTATTCTGGGAGCACTGGTTATATATTTTTTGCGGATTCTGGTTATGCTTAATTTACCCTTGATCGGAGATTTTATTGCTGAAATAGTCAGAATGGTGCAGTTGAAAGTGGGAACATAATAGGCAGGAGGTAGTGGAGTGCAGGAAAATAATTATCCAGAGTTTAAAAATAAGTTGCTGGCTATAAAAAAACAGCTCCATGAGCGGATTGATTTTATTGACGAGCAGGAACTTGTGGAGTCACTGGGAGATTCGATCAGTGAACTGTCGACTTATGATAATCACCCGGCCGATATTGGCTCCGAGGTTTTTGAACGGAGTAAGGACTTTGCTTTACGAGAAGGAGCGGGCATAACCCTGGTGGCGGTTGATGAAGCCCTGGCCAAGATCGATGCCGGCACTTACGGTACCTGTGACCTTTGCGGCAAGAAGATCGACCGGGGCAGGCTGGAAGCGATTCCCTACACCACCTTGTGTCTGGACTGTAAATCGAGAGAGGAGGAGATTCCCGACCAAAATGTGCGCCCTGTTGAAGAGGAAGTGCTAGGCAAGCCCTTCGCCAGAACTTTTACAGACGATCCTGATGCGGTTGGGTACGATGGTGAAGACGCCTGGCGGGAAGTAGCCCACTACAGTGAAACCACGGATGAGTGGTCCCGAGGGGGGTCTTATTACGGATACGCCATAACTAATCCCGATCAAGACCGGGATGCGGAGGAAGATGTCGATAATATTCCCTATCAAGTTGGGGCAGATGGGGTGTTTTACAAAAACTTTAGCGGGGTTGATGATGAGAGCGCTCCTAATGATAACATTGATCCGGGTGAGTAATAGCCGGCTTCAGAGTGTATTCATAATAAAAAATAAAAATAATTTTTTCCCGCCTGGCCTTCATCACGTGATAGCCAGGCCCTTTTATGAGTTGCATTACTATTGTTAAAGATTTTTTTGGTAAAACTTTTAGTAGTCTTTTTTGTTATAATAGAAATATGAATCCATTGAAAGAAGTTTATGAACAATGCCTAAAGCATGTGTTTACGGATTACATCAGGAGTAATGATGCTGAATATTTATAAAATACCGGTTCCCACACCTTACCCGGTGGGACCGGTCAACTGCTATCTGATTAAAAACAGACCCTATACCCTGGTTGATCCAGGACCAGATACAGGGGAGGCCAGGAGTTCGCTGGTGAGTGGGCTAGAGGTACAAGGTGTTGCCTTAAAGGATATTTCCAGGGTTGTGCTAACCCACTATCATTCTGATCACAGCGGTCTGGCCAGTTGGCTGAGTGAAGTTGCGGGAGCCCGGATCTATTTGCACCGGTATGAACTGCGTAAACTCACCTCTAACTATGATTTTTATCAAGAGCGGCTGTCTTTCCTGCAGGAGTCTGGTCTGCCTACCGTGGTATTAAGGGAAATTTTGGAGGACGTGGACACCGTCAAACAGCCGGTATTGCCGTCCGGCGGTATCACACTGCTGCAGGGCGGTGAGATTTTAGGATTTGACGGTGGGTCGCTGCTGGTGCTTCACCGGCCTGGTCATTCAGACGGTCATATCTGTCTGTATGACCAGCTTGGCCGTGCATTTCTAGCGGGCGATTTTATGCTAGAACATATTACCCCAAATCCCAACATGGAGCCGGATCCCTGTGATTTCAAGAAGAGGCTGCCCGTGCTAAGCCAGTACCTGGACGGGTTGGACACCATGGATGAGATTGGCGCATGTCTAATCCTGCCCGGCCACGGGGAAAATATCGATGATAGCCAGTCTGCGGTGTTTAGAGCAAAAAAACACCACCTGGAGAGGCTGGAGCTAATCGCCTCCCTGCTTGAAGGCGAATGTCTGAATGTTTATCAGCTGATGCGCGTCCTGTACCCGCATATCAGCGGGTTTCAAATCTATCTAGGCCTTTCTGAAGTTTTCGCGCACGTAGATTACCTTGTTGCCGGTGGTGAATTATCCAAAACAGAAGCTGGCGGAATAGCTTTATACCAGAAGCCACTTGTTCATAACATCATTTAATTAAGTCTGCCACAGCGTTCTGTCAAAGGAGTTCTTGTATTGAAGTTAAAGCTATCCACTGCCATTGCAGCCGGAAAAATGGCTTACTGGTTGAGCCGGGTTCGTGGCTATCAAGGTTCCTCCTTACCAGGTAAAACTGCCCTTAAGCTCTATTCCGGTACCTTGCACGACCTGGCAAAACAGGTGCGCAAAGGAATAATCGTCATCAGCGGCACTAACGGCAAGACTACTACCAGCAATATGATCACAGAAGTACTTTTGGATGCCGGGTATAGTGTTGTGGCTAACAGGGAAGGAGCCAACATGATTGCCGGTGTCACCACCAGCTTTCTCATGAGTGCAGCCTTGGGTGGAACCATAGATTGTGACTACGCCGTCCTTGAGGTGGATGAAGCATCGACGCCCCTGGTGCTGACTGAAGTTACCCCGTGCGTAATTGTCCTGACCAACTTTTTCCGTGACCAGCTGGACCGCTATTGGGAATTGGATAAAATTATTGGAGTCATGCGCGACTCGATAAAAAATTTTAAAGATACCACCCTGATCTTAAATGCAGATGATCCTTTGGTAGCTCAGTTTGCTGCACTAACGGGGCTAAGATCGTTATTTTACGGGCTGGAGCGGCAGAAGAACTCTAACAGTTCCAGCACGCAAACCAGGGAGTCCAAATTTTGCCCGGTTTGCGGGACACCGCTTCATTATGATTATTTCCATTACGGACAGCTGGGAGATTATCGCTGCCCCAGTTGCAATTTTTTAAGGCCCGCTCCTCAGGTGGAGGCGTTGGAGCTGTTGGCTGTACCTGGCGGAACCAATTGCCGGATTAGGATCGGTCAGCAATCGGTGGAACTAACCATCCCGACCCAGGGACTGTACAATGTTTACAATGCCCTGGCGGCTTTATCAGCCGGTCTGCATATAGGTATAAACACCAAAAGTATCCTGTTCAGTCTTAGCCGGCACCAGTCGGTCACCGGGCGTATGGAGTTGTTTTCCCACCAAGGGAAGCCGGTTTATTTATGCTTGGTAAAAAATCCGACCGGGTTTAATCAGGGAATTGCGACCTTGTGTGACGCTGATGGGAGCAAAGACGTTTTTATTGCCATTAATGATAATGATGCTGACGGCCGTGACATTTCCTGGCTGTGGGATGTTGATTTTGAAATGCTTGGTGAGGATCACTGCGCATATGAACGTTTTATTTGCTCCGGACAGAGGGGTGAGGAGATGGCTCTTCGCTTAAAGTACGCCGGTATTCCTGTTGAAAAGCTCGCAGTCAACCGGGATATCAGGTCCGCTATTAAAAATGTGCTGGCTGGGGGTGCCGACAGCGCTTACCTTTTTTCCACTTACACTGCCCTGTGGCCGGTTGATAAAATTCTCAAGCAATTGACTGCAAAGGGGGATACTCAGTGATCCGTGTCTGTCACATGTATCCTGACCTGCTCAACCTGTACGGTGACCGCGGCAATATTATTGCTTTTAAGAGACGCTGTCAGTGGCGGGGCCTGCCAGTATCCGTTCAGGAAATTAGCCTGAAGGATCAAATTAATTTTAGAGAGCAGGACTTCCTTTTTCTCGGGGGTGGTTCTGACCGTGAGCAAAATCTCATTGCGGCTGACTTAATGCAAAGGAAAAAGGAGTTGTCGGAAGCAATAGAAGATGGGCTGGTAGTTCTTGCAATCTGTGGCGGTTACCAGTTGCTCGGCCAGTATTACCTGGCCAGGGACGGTGAAAAAATACCCGGTTTGGGCCTTATGGATTTCTATACCAGGGCGGGGAGCAGGCGACTAGTCGGTAATGTGGCCATAGAGATGAACATTGACGGGGCGCCGGTGAAACTGGCCGGGTTTGAAAACCACTCCGGCTATACCTACCTGGGTAATTGTCAGCCACTGGGCCGCGTTCTTTCCGGAAACGGCAATAACGGCAGGGATGGCCTGGAGGGAGCCAGCTATAAGAATGTTTATTGCTCTTATCTGCATGGTCCTCTGCTGCCTAAGAACGCCCGGCTTACCGACCATCTCATCAGCCTGGCGATGAAGAGATCAGGAAATAAGGAACCATTGCCACCGCTGGATTATGACATCGAAGAGCAGGCCTGTGCAGCGGTTCTTGACAAATTAGGTATACAGTAGATCACCCTTTAATTAAACCACTGGTGCGTATAAATGTATAGTATAAATAAAACCACGGAGAGAGGAGAGATGAAAATGAAGTTTGTTTCAAATGGGAGATCTAAGATAGCCTTACTTGTTCTGGCGCTTTCTTTATTGTTGCTACTTGCTAGCGCCTGCACCCGATTTAGTAATGAGCAAACTCCTGCTGAGAATCAGCCCGCTCCATCGCCGGAACAAAACCAGAGTGGGGAAACAGCGCCGCCCAGCCAGGATATCAGTGTGGCGGTATATTATTTTAAAATGACCAGTGATGATGCCTACCTGGTCAGGGAGGTACACCAGGTGCCTTACACCAAGGAAGTGGTCAAAGCAGCGCTGGAGGAATTGATCAATACCGATCCAGCTACCCCTGGAGCATCACGCGTGCTGCCGCCGGCAACTAAAATCAGGGGCATTTCCATCCGGGACGGTCTGGCAACCGTGGATTTTTCCCGGGAAGTGCTTAAGGCAAATGTGGGAGCGTCAGGAGAAGCGCTAGGCATCCAGAGCATTGTAAATACCATGACCGAATACCCGGAGATTAAGAAAGTATCCTTTATGGTAGAAGGCAAGGTGGACGAGCAGGCCAAAAACTGGTGGGGGCATGTAGGGTTATTCGACCAGCCCTTTGCCCGGGATATTTCCAAAGTTTATGAGCCGGTGATTTGGGTTACTTCACCCAAGGCCGGTCAGAAAATAACTTCGCCATTGGAAATCCGGGGCACTGCCAGAGTTTTTGAGGCGGCGGTTTCAGCCAGGCTCGTAGATGACCAGGGCAAAGAAATAGCCAAAGGGTTTGGGATGGCCTCTGAAGGCGCCCCGGGGCGGGGAGATTTCACTCTTCCGCTAAATTTTCGAGCCGCATCACCCGGCAGCGGTAAAGTGGAAGTGTTCTGGGGTAGCCCCAAAGATGGTACGGAACTGGACAAGGTTGTTATACCTGTTTCCTGGTAAGATTAGTAAAATAATAAGTGCTGCCTGATTAAAAAGCCACAAATTTCTTGTGGCTTTTTTTATTGTCACTTAATAACCTGTAATGGTATTAAGTGGATTTTATTTGCCCTTCATATTTTCATCTTGACTGATTCCATTCTTCTTTTTGTCAGCATAGCATATAATGTAATATTCGTTCCAACTGCACCTGACCTGGAAAGTTAATGAAGTACAGATTCTAGATTCTAAAGGGAAGGAGTAATTATTTATGGATTTTATGAAGCGCTTGGAAGAGTATCGTTCCTTAGAGAAACAACTTGCCTGGGAAGGGACATTTCATAAATACCTGGAGAAACTTAAAGAAAGGCCCTGTGTCTCCCAGCTTGCCCACTCCAGAATCTACAATATGATCGATTTTGCCGGGGTGGAGGAAAAAGATGGAATTAAACATTACAACTTTTTTTCTAGTGAAATATTTGGTCTTGACCGGACACTGGAAAAGCTGGTGGAAGAGTATTTTCACCCGGCGGCCCGCCGCCTCGACGTGCGCAAGCGCATTTTGCTGCTGATGGGGCCGGTAAGCGGTGGTAAATCAACTCTTGTGGCTATGCTCAAAAGAGGGCTGGAAAGGTTTTCCCGCACTGAAGAGGGGGCTGTCTTTGGGATCAAGGGGTGCCCGATGCATGAGGAACCCCTGCATTTGATTCCTAAAGAATTAAGGGAAGACTTTCAAAAAGAGTACAATGTTTATATTGAGGGAGAACTATGTCCTTCTTGCCGGATGATGGTTGACCAAGAATATGGCGGCAATATTGAAGAAGTTTTGGTTGAGCGAGTGTTCCTATCCGAAGATAACCGGGTGGGCATTGGAACTTTTACGCCCTCCGATCCCAAGTCCCAGGATATAGCTGATCTGACCGGAAGCCTGGATTTTTCCACAATAGCCGAATATGGCTCGGAATCTGACCCGCGCGCCTACCGCTTTGATGGTGAGCTGAATATTGCCAACAGAGGGATGATGGAGTTTCAGGAGATGCTGAAATGTGATGAGAAGTTCTTATGGAACCTCTTAAGCCTTTCACAGGAAGGAAACTTTAAGGCCGGCCGGTTTGCCCTGATTTATGCCGATGAGATGATTGTCGCCCATACCAATGAAAATGAATATAAGGCTTTCATCAGCAATAAGAAAAATGAGGCCCTGCAGTCGCGAATTATTGTGATGAAAGTTCCTTACAACCTGAAGGTAAGCGACGAGGTCAAAATTTACGAGAAGTTGATTGGGCAAAGCGACCTGCGCAATATTCATATTGCACCCCATTCATTGCGGGTAGCCAGTATCTTCTCAGTGTTGTCCCGGCTTAAAGAATCCAAAAAGCAGGGCATGGACCTGTTGAAAAAAATGAAGCTCTATGATGGTGAGGATGTGGAGGGCTTTAAGCAAAAGGACCTGACCGAACTACACAACGAGGCGATTGATGAAGGAATGAGTGGCGTTGACCCCCGCTATGTGATTAACCGGCTTTCTTCAGCGCTGATCCGAACTTCAACCCAGTGCATCAATCCCCTTGATGTCTTGCGCGCTTTAAAGGAAGGTCTGGACCAACATGCCTCCATCACCAAAGAGGAGCGGGACCGGCTGCTTAATTTTATCTCGATAGCTCGCAAAGAGTATGATGAAATGGCTAAAAAAGAGGTACAGAAAGCATTTGTTTACTCTTATGAAGAGTCAGCCAAAGTTTTGTTCAACAACTACCTGGACAACGTGGAAGCCTATTGCAACGGTGTCAAGCTTAAAGACCCGATTACCGATGAGGAACTAGAGCCGGACGAGAAATTGATGCGTTCCATCGAAGAGCAAATTGGCGTTGCTGAAAGCGCTAAAAAAGCTTTCCGGGAAGAGATTTTGATAAGACTGTCCAGCTTTGCCCGCAGAAACAAGCAGTTTGATTACAATTATCACGAGCGACTGCGTGAGGCCATAGAGAAAAAGCTTTTTGCCGATCTTAAAGATGTGGTCAAAATTACCACGTCCACCAAAACACCTGATGCCGAACAATTGAAACGGGTTAACGAGGTTAGCGCCAGGCTGATTAAAGAGCACGGCTACTGCCCGACCTGTGCCAATGAACTGTTGAAATATGTGGGCAGCCTGCTTAACCGCTAGGTTAAATTTCAGAATTTATAATTATTATTCTAACCGGTTGATCATGCCGGTTTCGCCAAAACAGGCGAAGTCAGCTGCAGGCCTGGAAAAGATCTGTTTAAAGCCGGGAGTCATACACCTTTCGGCTTTAAATTTTATACAAGTTGCCTGTGCAACATTTAAAATTCTTAACGGCTACAGCTGCTAAATAAACTAGGAGGAGGAAGTTGCCGTGTCCGGAGGAAACTTTATCATCTCCCGGGAAGACTGGTCGCTTCACCGCAAAGGGGAGATCGACCGGGAGCGGCACCGGGAGAAAGTTCGGGAAGCAATTAAAAAGAATCTGGCTGATATTGTCAGTGAAGAAAGCATTATCATGCATGACGGCCGTAAAATAATTAAAGTGCCGATCCGTTCTTTGGATGAATTTCACTTCCGTTTTGACTATGGTAAGCAAAAACATGCCGGGCAGGGTGACGGCACCAGTAAAAAGGGTGATGTTGTGCATGCCGATCCACAGCAGGGCGCAGGCAAGGGCAAAGGCGCCGGTGAAGAGCCCGGTGTGGATTATTACGAGGCTGAAGTGACCATTGATGAGCTGGCGGCCATGATCTTTGAAGACCTCGGCCTGCCTAATCTTGACCCTAAAAAGAAACCGGAGATATCCTCAGAGTCGGTAGAGTATAATGACGTGCGAAAAAAAGGCATCGCCAGCAACATTGACCGCAAGCGCACCATCATGGAAGTGATTAAACGCAATGCTTTAAACGGTGAGCCTGGGTTGCACGGAATTACCCCGGAAGACCTGCGCTATAAAACCTGGGACTTGACGTTCAAGTATGAGTCCAGTGCGGTGGTGCTGGCCATGATGGATACTTCCGGGTCAATGGGGCCTTTTGAAAAATACATTGCCCGCAGCTTTTTCTTCTGGATGGTGCGTTTTTTGCGCACGAAATACAATAATGTCCAAATCGTATTCCTGGCCCATCATACTGAAGCTAGGGAAACAACCGAAGAAGAATTCTTTACCAAAGGAACCAGCGGTGGCACCCGCTGCTCGTCGGTATATAAATTAGCCCTGGAGATAATCGATAAACGGTATAGCCCGCAGGATTTTAATATTTACGCGTTCCACTTTTCCGACGGTGATAACCTGGTTTCCGATAATGACAACTGTATCAGGCTGATTAATGAGCTGCTTAATGTCTGTAATTTGGTTGGCTACGGTGAAATTGAAGGATCGTATTACTACACCAGCACCTTGAAAACGACCTTCAAGCGCATTAATAATCCTAATTTTACCAGTATTGCCATTAAAGACAAAAGCGGTGTTTATCCCGCCTTAAAAAAATTTTTCAGTCAGACGCCGGACCAGGCGAGAAGATAGTGACTCCACGCTTTGTATTGGAGGTGGGTATATGGATCCAAAAGAGGAGATAAAGGTATTAGAAGACTCACTGGCAGCGATCACAGCAAAGGCCAAGGAATTCGGGTTGGATTTTTACGATATGTTCTTTGAAATTTGCCCTGCTGATATCTTATATACCTTTGGAGCCTACGGGATGCCGACCCGGTTTTCCCATTGGAGCTTCGGCAAGGCCTACCATAAGATGAAGACACAATACGACTACAATCTTAGCCGCATTTATGAAATGGTGATCAACTCCGACCCTTGCTACGCCTTCTTGCTCGAAGGAAACAGTATCATCCAGAACAAACTGGTGATGGCCCATGTTTTAGGCCACTGTGACTTTTTCAAGAACAACGCCTATTTTAAAACCACCTCACGCAAAATGGTGGAATCAATGGCCGCCGCAGCTGAGCGGATTCGTGAATACGAGTTTAAATACGGCCGGGAAAAGGTCGAGTCCTTTATTGATGCCGCAATTGCTATCCAGGAGCATATTGAGCCAAGAGTGCTGATCAGGAAAAAAGCCAAAGCAGGCCCGCTGCAGGGTAAAAAGGAGGGCTGTCACAGGGATGTGGCCCCAAGCCCTTATGATGATTTATGGAGCCTTGAAAAAGATCAGCAATGCCAGAAGGATTGTAGCGATAAGGAAAAAATATTTCCTCCTGAACCGGAAAAAGACTTGATGTTGTTTATTGAACAAAACAGCAAGGATCTGGATTACTGGCAGCGTGATATTATTTCAGTGCTCAGGCAGGAAATGCTTTTTTTCTGGCCCCAGATGGAAACAAAAATCATGAATGAAGGCTGGGCCTCCTACTGGCACCTCCGGATTATGCGCGAACTGGATCTGGATGAGTCGGAAACCATTGAATTTGCCAAAATGCACTCGGGGATTATTCAGACCTCCCGGACCAGAATTAATCCCTATACCGTAGGCCTGAAGATCTTCGAAAATATTGAAAAACGCTGGGATAACCCGACCCCGGAAGAAAAAGAAAAGTACGGGCGGCCCGGTGGACAGGGAAAAGAAAAGATATTCGAGGTCCGTGCCGGTGAAAATGACGTATCCTTTTTACGCAACTATCTGACTAAAGAATTAGTTGAACAATTAGATTTATATCTTTATAAAAAAATCGGCAACGAGTGGAAAATAGTTGAGCAGGAATGGGAAACAGTCCGTGACGGAATTGTAACCAGCTTAACGAACTGCGGCTTTCCTTATATCACTGTACAGAATGCAGACTATAACAAGCGCGGTGACCTTTATTTGAAACATAGTTTTGAAGGAATAGAACTGGATGTTTATTATGTGGAAAAAACGATCCCCCACTTGTATACGCTCTGGAGACGCCCGATCCATCTTGAAACAATATTAGACAATAAACGTATAATTTTTTCATATGACGGTGAAAAGAACTGCAAAAAATTTTTATAAAAAGAAGTTATTCAAGACACCTCTGTATGGGAGAGTGTCTTTTTCTTTTTTTAACAGTGTACAATTCATTAATATCTGCTCTCGGCGGAGCGGAAATCCCACCGCCACCGGTTATAGCTGGTTCCGGTGTTACCGAGCTGGAATAGCCTGTTTCCATTATTTGTACTATTTGTCCACCTAGGATCATAGATTAACAGTATAATACCTTTCTTTAGTGGAGGTGGCGGTATGGTAAATCTGGTTTGGCTAGGCATGATCGTTTTTGGCATTATCGTAGCCGGCGCCAACGGCAATATAGAAGTGATCACCAGGGCGGCGCTGGACAGCGCCAATGACGCGGTTAAAATTTCTATCAGCTTAATAGCAGTCATGACTTTTTGGCTCGGGATCATGAAATTAGCCGAAGAGGCGGGGCTGATTCGGGCCCTGGCCTGGCTGGTCCGGCCGGTGATGCGGTTTCTTTTCCCCAGTGTGCCGAAGGATCACCCGGCGATGGGAGCCATTATGATGAATCTTAGCGCCAATATCCTGGGCTTGGGCAACGCGGCCACTCCGATGGGCCTGATCGCCATGCGGGAACTGCAAAAGCTGAACCGGGGGAGTGCGGATACCGCTTCAGACGCCATGTGTACTTTTCTGGCCCTGAATACTTCCTGCGTCACTCTGATTCCGACCACAATCATCGGTATTCGCCTTTTGTACGGCTCGGCCGACCCTACAGAAATCGTGGGGCCAACCATCATGGCCACCGCTATTAGCATGGTCGCGGCAGTCGTTTTTGACCGGCTGCTGCGGTTTTTCTATGGGCGTAGAGGGATATAAGCTATGTTTGAAATCATTGCCGAATTGTCCCGGTGGGCCATACCTGTAGTTCTTCTGATGGTGCCGGTAGTTGCCGCCCTGCGCAAGGTTAAGGTTTATGAAGCCTTCGTGGACGGAGCTGAGGCTGGCTTTGCCACAGCTATCAAGACAATTCCCTTCCTGGTGGCGATGCTGGTGGCAATAGGCATTTTCCGAGCCTCGGGCGCTATGGAGGTGCTGGTAAAAACACTGTCCCCTATACTGAATATAATCGGGCTGCCAACTGAGGTGTTGCCACACGCCATTATGCGTCCTCTTTCAGGTGGTGCGGCCCTGGGCATTGCCTCAGATATAATCAAAACCCACGGTCCGGACAGCTTTCTGGGAAGGCTGGTGTCGACAATGCAGGGAAGTTGTGACACGACTTTTTATGTGCTTACCCTTTATTTTGGGTCGGTGGGAGTGAAAAAGTACCGCTATTCAGTAATTCTTGGTTTGTTGGCTGATTTAACAACATTATTTGCCTCAATACTAATTGTTCGGTCGGTTTTTAATTAATTGGCATTTATTACATTGAATTGCCAGGGTAATTCTATTATAATAATGCTCGGGTCATTTAAGGTTAAATTTTAATGAGGATCTGGAACTGGTCATTTATTATATTTCAGGTACTGACGGTAATGAATAAGATATG